>CAYUGH010000005.1:49090-77271 GCA_964444195.1 uncultured Chitinophagaceae bacterium | reverse complement strand
CAAGCGCTACTTCTAGTTTGCCTTCCAGTTTACCTTCCAGTTTACCTTCCAGTTTGCCATCCAGTTTACCTTTCTGCAACCCTTCTTTGTACCTCAAGTCCTGGGTAATATCAATAAATACAGGCATTTTATTTACCTCCTTTATCACATCCTCTTGTGCCTCGTTGCCCCTAAGAATGGACAAAATTTCCAATTGGGTGATTTTATTTTTTAAAGTTATTTTATCTTCCATTGAAACCAACTGCAATTTATACAATATTTTTTGGATAATGGCCAGCCTCTCTTCCCGTGTTTGCATACCTGCTAAGATTGAAAACACCAATTCATCAGGGTCTTCAGAGCCTAAAAATATATCAGGAACCAACTGCTTGGTATCAATAGACTCAAATGAATAACTGAAATGGAAGAAAGAAATGTGGTTCGCCATTCTTAACGGAAAAGCCCCAACATATAAAACGAGCCCCTTCACTTCCAAACCATAAGTTTGGTACAACCAAAGGTCATAAGTTGCCATGCGGATGGCCATTTGGGGATCGTTGGTGCTTTGCCATTCAATATGCAAAATGTACTTTTTCCCCAAAGCATTGGTGATTTCCAAAACACTATCGCCTTCCCGTTCGGTGATGGTTTGCTGAACCTTGGGTGTAAGGGGAATTACCTGTATGATATCATCGGCAATAATTTGCTGCAGGAGCGCCATTTTTGGCTTCCTGAACAGTTCTCTTAAGATTTTATCAAACTCATTTGCCATACAAAAACTAAAAAAGGTATTAAAAATTCCAGGCGCCCTTTCCCTGCCTGATTACCACTGGTTCATCCTCTGTCAGATCAACAATGGTAGAAAGTTCAGTACCTCCGGGTCCTCCGTCAATTACCAGGTCAACAAGTTTATCAAAATTGTCCTGCATCTGTTCCGGATCGGTATAGTCCTCTACCATTTCGCCCGGCAATGTGGTACTCAGCAGCGGATGCCCAAGTCTTTCCACAATGCACAGCGCTATTTTATTGTCCGGGATCCTGAGCCCGATGGTGGCCTTTTTATTATGAAAAATTTTGGGCACCTGCCGGCTTGCATGCAGGATAAACGTGTAGGGGCCGGGCAAATGCTGTTTCAGTATCCTGAACATGGGGGTATCAAGCTGCCTGGCATAAATGCTTAAATCACTCAGATCGTTGCAAATAAAGCTAAGGCGTGCCTTTGCAACATCCACCTGCTTGATGCGGGCGATCCTTTCAATAGCTTTTGGTTGAAAAATACTGCAACCGATAGCGTAAATGGTATCAGTGGGGTAAATAATAATGGCTCCTTTTTCCAGTTGCTCCGCCACTTGCCTGATCAACCGTTCCTGGGGATTTACAGGGTGTACCCTGATAAGTAATGACATGCGCTAAAGGTAAGCCCGAAAATTAACCTTCGGCCACCTGCAAATACCCTTTGTCAAATATTGAATCACAAAACCGCTCTGCTTATATCTTTGCTCGTTTTATTCTACGTGCTATGATCCTGTCAAAAGTTGATGTGGTGGATACTATCGACCCCGATACATTCCGCCGCGAGTATTATTTTCCATTGAAACCATTGGTAATAAAGAACCTGGCCAAAGACTGGCAGGCTTATTCAAAATGGAACTGGGACTATTTTAAAAAACTGGTGGGAAACCAGCAAGTGGGTATTTACAACAATATAAAAAGCGACGCCTATACCCCCATCAATACGGCCGATGACTATACCAGTTTTGGAGAATACATTGATATGGTTAAAAGCGGCCCGGCAGCCTGGCGCATCTTCCTGTTTAATATTTTCGACCATGCACCGGAACTAACCTCCGATTTTACCTGGCCCGAACACCTGATGAAAGGGTTTGTAAAAAAGTATCCCATGCTTTTTGTGGGAGGACAGGGCAGTATAACCCATATGCATTTCGATATTGACATGAGCCATATTTTGCATACGCAATTTGGTGGCCGAAAAAGGGTGCTATTGTTCCCTTTCGAAGAACAAAAGAAACTTTACCGCAAGCCCTGGGAGGTATTAAGCCTGGTTGATTTCAGCCATTATGCCGATGGAGACCAGTCGAAAATAGACTACCATGCCTTTCCGGCCCTGAAAAATGCAAGAGGCTATGATCTGGTGCTTGAACCTGGCGACACGCTTTTTATGCCTGCAGGCTATTGGCACCATATGGAATACATTGATAGTGGTTTTGCTATGAGCCTCAGGGCTATGCAGCCCTCTGTTTCGGGTAAATTACGCGGTGTTTGGAACCTTTTTGGCATGCGGGGCATTGATACACTCCTGAAAAAAACAGCTCCTAACTGGTGGTATAATTATAAAAAGGAAAAAGTTTTTGATTCAGCCGGCGGGGTCATTTGACTTTTGTACAAATGGAATGACTGTTATAAAAATCAATAATGATCGCGAAACAAACAACTCCGTTAGCTGACCGCGCCCCTTTATAAAAAATAAATTATGTTATTCCACTGAATGTAGCATATTTGAAGAATTGTCCTGTGAATCGACCCAAGATGCTTCATTTGCGCCAATTCATTTTTACAACTCTCTTTTGCAGTTCATGCCTCTGTTTAGCCGCACAGGACGATAGTTCCGCACACCCCAAAAAAGAACCCTCTTTAAGCTATATCAACAGCTACCCCCGTAATGTGGGTGCTTATATCACTGCTCCCGGCAGGTGGACCACCGAACAATGGTTCCAGTTTGGCGGATCGGTATTGCTGGTAGGCACCATGGTTACCATGGATGAGGTATTGAACATACCCTTTGAAAAATGGCAAACCGACGGGGCCGTAAAATTTGGCGAAGTAGGCAATGTGGTTGGTGGGGCCGCCTTCCAGTTCGGGCTAAGTGGCGCTGCGCTTGGCGTTGGGTATATCAGTAAGAATAAAAAATGGCAAAATTTTGCTCTCGATAACCTTCAGGCGCAATTGTTTTCAGGGGGCGTTACTTTCTTTATAAAAGAACTTACCCACCGTGCCCGGCCCGAAACCGGGAAAGATAATTACGCATGGTACGGCCCATTTAACGGCAATGGGAACGAGAGTTTTTTCAGCGCCCATACCGCCTTTTCCTTCAGCACGGCCACTATGATATTTTTACATACAGGCCGTAAATGGTGGGTAGCCCTGCTGAGTTATTCGGCCGCATCAGCCATTGGTATCAGTCGGCTACAGCAGCAAAAGCACTGGGCAAGCGATGTGGTGGCCGGCGCCATTGTTGGTACGGCTACCGCGCAATTCATTTACAATCAGCAGCAAAAAAGAAGGGCGCAGCAATCGAGGCTTAAAACCATCCCCTGATTTCCTTTTCGAAATGGGAAAATATAGCCTACAATTTTGTAAAACTTACCTGTCAGGCCCCATGCTCCCCTTTATTGTTGTTATTTTGCATGTTCAGGTTTTCAATTTTTTGAAATAAAAAATATTTATATGATACGTACAGGCAACCCGGTTATCAGCATTTATACCGAAATGACCCCCAACCCGGAAACTATGAAGTTTGTGGCCAACAAACTCCTGTACCCGGGTAAAAGCATTGACTTTCCGGATGAAGCAAGTGCTGGGCCTTCGCCTTTGGCCAGGGAGCTTTTTGCTTTTCCCTTTATAAAAAGCGTTTTTATAGCCAGCAATTTTGTAACGCTTACCAAAACATCTGATACAGATGAGTGGCAAGATGTAATACCTACTGTAAAACAGTTTTTGAAGGAATACCTTGAAAACGGCGGCCCGGTTGTAAATGAGGAAGAACTAGCCAGCCACCGCAAACAGGATGCAGGAAATACCGTGCAGGCCGATGACGATGATGTGGTAAAACGCATTAAGGAACTGCTTGAAAACTATGTAAAACCGGCTGTTGAAATGGACGGTGGAGCTATCCAATTCAAAAGTTATTCCGATGGTGTGGTAAATCTTGCCCTGCAGGGAAGCTGCAGCGGTTGCCCCAGCAGCATGATCACGCTGAAAGCCGGCATTGAAGGCATGATGAAGCGCATGATCCCCGAAGTACAGGAAGTAGTGGCGGATGCAGAGTAATTAGCATTGTTCATCAGAGTATAAAAAGACAGGGAGGATCCTCCCTGTCTTTTTATTTTTAGCCATGAATCCGGGTAAGGCATCCACGTCACATTTCACATTAATTTATAAAATATGTTAAAAATATTACTGCTTAACTAATAACTTTATTCAATTGGGCGGAAAATAGAAATATATTGCCTGCTTTGATTGAATAAACATGAAAAATATTGAACAGGAGAGGTTATCTCAATCGAACAGCAACAAGAACTGGAAAAAGTGGGGCCCTTACCTCGCCGACCGCCAATGGGGTACGGTACGCGAAGATTATAGCCCAGGCGGACATGCCTGGAGCTATGTGAACCACGACCTGGCCCGCAGCTATGCTTACCGTTGGGGCGAAGAAGGCATTGCCGGCTTTTGCGATACCGACCAAATTTTATGCCTGGCGCCTGCCTTTTGGAATGGAAAGGATACCATTCTAAAGGAAAGGCTTTTCGGGCTTACCAACGAGGAGGGCAATCACGGAGAGGATGTAAAGGAATTATATTTCCATCTCGATTCTTCACCAACCCATTCCTACTGTAAATTCCTCTACAAATACCCGCAGGAAGCTTTTCCGTATATGGACCTGGTAAGGAAAAACCAAACCGACAGGCAGAGCCCTGAGTACGAACTGATTGACACGGATATTTTTAGGGGAAACCGCTATTTTGATTGCTATATAGAATATGCCAAGGCCGATATCAATGACGTTTTGATGAAGGTAACTGTGTTCAACCGGGGGCCTGAAGCTGCCACCATCCATATATTGCCACATATATGGTTCCGCAATTTCTGGAAACACAATCCCCGGTTCAAAAGACCTCTCATGTCCTCCTTTTCCACCCATTGCATTCAGGCCCAAAGTGACCGCAACGGTAGTTTCTTTTTTTACCACCAGGGAGGCGAGCAATTGTTCTGTGAAAATGAAACCAACAACCAACGGATGTACAACCGTCCGAACGATACTGCCTATGTAAAAGATGGGATCAATAATTATATCATAAACCAGCAATTCACGGTAAATCCCAGGAAACAGGGGACCAAAGCTGCGGTTTGGCTTAGAGAAAAAATTAAACCGGGCGATTCAGCCACTTTTAAGATAAGGCTCAGTAAAACACAGTCAGCCGATCCATGGCAGGATTTTGACTCTGTTTTTGATGCCCGGATCGCCGAAACCAATGCGTATTACGACAGCCTTTCGGCAGGTAAAAAGCTTACTTCAGAAAGGAAAACGTTGCTGCGAAGCGCCATGGCAGGATTGCTTTGGACCAAGCAGTTTTACTATCTCGATGTATTCAAATGGCTGTTTGGCGAGCCTAATGAGGTCCAGCCAAACCGTGCGTACAAGCGTAACTACGACTGGCAGCACCTTACCTGCCGCAACATTATTTCCATGCCCGATAAATGGGAATATCCCTGGTTTGCGGCCTGGGACCTGGCCTTTCATGCCGCTACCTTTGTACATATTGACCCCGATTTTGCCAAAAACCAGCTACTGGTGGTGTTGCGCGAATATTATATGCACCCCAACGGGCAGATACCCGCCTACGAATGGAATTTCAGTGATGTAAACCCGCCTGTGCATGCCTGGGGTGTTTGGTATGTGTTTGAAGCCGACCGCAAGAAAACAGGCGTCCCCGATTGGGATTTCCTCGAACGCGCTTTTCAAAAACTGCTGATGAACTTTACCTGGTGGGTGAACCAGAAGGATGCCAACGGTACCGATATTTTTGAAGGAGGCTTCCTCGGGCTGGATAATATCGGGGTGTTCGACCGCAACCACATGCCCCCGGGCATTAAGAAATTGCAGCAGGCCGATGCCACAAGCTGGATGGCCATGTACGCCATCAATATGCTGCGCATGTCGCTTGAGCTGGCCGGGCACAATATCGCCTACGAGGAATCCGCCGCCAAGTTTTTCAGGCATTTCCTCAATATAGGCTGGGCCATGCACCATATTGGTAAAAAGGATATTTCGCTGTGGGACGAGCAGGATAATTTTTACTACGATGCCATACAGTTTGAAAACGGGGCGAGCCAGCGGCTGCGCATCCGTTCCATTGTGGGCATTATTCCCCTGCTGGCGGTAGAAATCATGCACAGCAATATTTTTGAAAAGCTGCGTCAATTCAATACCCGGCTGCAGGTCATCAGGCTTACCCGCCCCGACCTCACCCGCATCATTTCGGATATTGACAAAAAGAACAAGGACAACAACTACCTGTTTGCCATTATGATTGGCGACCGGCTGGAACACCTGCTGAAACGACTGCTGGACGAGGCCGAGTTTTTATCGGATTACGGTATCCGCTCGCTAAGCAAAGTGCATAAACACCAGCCCTACGAATTCGGCTACCAGGGCCACAACTACTCCATACAGTACGAACCCGGTGAAAGCACCAGTTCCATGTTTGGAGGCAACAGTAACTGGCGCGGCCCCATCTGGTTCCCGCTCAATTACCTCATCATCCATTCGTTGCGCAAGTATTACACCTATTTCGGCGATAGCTACACCTATGAGTTTCCTGCCGGCTCTGGCAACAAACTAAACCTGAAACAGATTGCCAACCAACTCACCAGGCGCTTGCTGAAAATTTTTGAACGCAATGATGCCGGGCAATACCGGTACCATCCCGATAGCAACCGGTACCAAAGCCATTCCATCTGGTCCGATGAGCATTTTAAAGACCACCACCTGTTCTATGAATTTTTTCATGGCGATACCGGGCAGGGGCTTGGGGCTTCACACCAAACGGGGTGGACGGCCTGCATTGCCAATTTGTTGCTGGAAATGGATGAGGATTAGGGGGCTTTTTAAGGTGGGACTATGGTACAGGAAAAGAGATTGTTTGGGTTTAAAACCAGGAAACAAATTACCGAATACCCCGAATAAAGCGATTGTAATCCTCTGAATGGTTGTTGGTAATAAAAGTAATCATGTAATTCCCGTTCTCTTCTTCAAAAGCAATATACCAGGTTGTTTTCCTGTTAGGAACATACTTACGAAAGTACTGACCAAAAATTTTGTTTTTAAGAGATCGTCTGGGAAGGTTTGGTATTTGTTTTATAAACTCCCTGATGCCATTTACATAGTTGAATGCATTCTCCTTATAAGAAAAATACCCCTGCCGGTAAAGCAAATCGTACAGGTAGAGTAATTGATGTTCAACATGGGCAGGAATTACTATTTTGCTTCCCATGTATCCTCTATATGTTTTATTAGCCTATCAAAAACTTCATCAACATCCGCTGCCTGTTCAAATTTCTTTTCAAAAGGCGTTTTCTCAATTAACCCAATTGATTTTAACTTACCGATTGCATCGGGATTTTTTTTGGTATTAATCCGTATTTCTGCCAGATTACCCTTCGCATCTTTTTTAGTGGTTACTCCTGTTATGCCGGCCATGATATACTGTTTTCACTGCGAATATAGTAAAAAAGGGAGTTCTGCTTCCGCTTGCAGCCTTCCCTATAATCACCTTTGTTATTGGTTTTGACCCAAATTTTCAATACCCGCATTTCAAAGATCACCACCTGTTCTATGAATTTTTTCATGGCGATACCGGGCAGGGGCTTGGGGCTTCACACCAAACGGGGTGGACGGCTACGATTGCAAATTTGCTGCTGGAAATGGATGAGGAGTGAGATTGAATACGTATTGGTGTTTTACGCTTTCAGAAAAGTATCCCGATCTGCTAAGCTTTTGAATTTCGGCGTTAGGGGAAAATACCCCATTCCTTCCTCTATTTCATATCCTGCAGGGAAAAACCATTTCCAGTAATTATTTTTGCCACTTGCTTTCCCCACGCATTCTACCGATTCATGAGCACTACTAACGATGATATATCCATTTGGCAATCATTAAAGCAAGGTAGTGACACTGCATTCCGGGCGATTTATTCTTCCAACTACAATTGCTTATACGAGTATGGATTTCGGATAGTACCGGACGAGGAAATGGTTAAAGATTGCATTCACGATCTTTTTGTGAAGATCTGGAATAATAAGGCAAACCTTGGATCGGTAAGATCAATCAGGCCCTATTTGCTGGTTTCGTTACGTTCCATAATTTACAACCGCATCAAGGCAAACAATCGCAGGAAGCTTACCCTTTTCGATTCGAATACTGAACAAAATTTCGCGATGGTGTTTTCGGCGGAATCAGAATATATAAAGAAGGAAGAAGTTTACCAACAATCCCTGTTACTGATTAATGCGCTGAATCAACTCACATCCCGTCAAAAGGAAGCTATATTTCTCAGGTATTTTGCCGGGCTGGAATATGAAGAAATAGCTGATATCCTGGGAATTACCGTAAAAGCCAGTTACAAACTGGTTGCCAGAGCCCTGGCATTATTACGCGAACAAATGAACTTTACCAGCCTGTCTGCTTACCTGTTACTACTAAAAACTGCCTGCCATCCTAACCCAATATTTTCGTAAATATCCAACCGGGCTAACCTTTTAGGATCAACACTTGAATGTGATCCTGCCTCTACTCTATGCTCAGAAAAATGGTGTTCCTTCGGCAAATCAATTTTGGTACATGAATTTCCATTTCGGCTGAACCGGTGCCTTCAAAAAAAATTTACAGGTTATGGGGTGATTTTTTGGCCTGGGATGTCCTATATCGGATCCTGCTTTGCAACAGGATTGAATTTGGTGAAATATGGAAAAGAATTATCATAATTATACTGCTGCTCAGTTTTTAGATGACCCCAATTTTATTGAATGGGTTAAACAGCCAACACCTGAACTACAGGTTTTCTGGGCCGATTGGATCCAGGCAAATCCGGAAAATTTGCAGGAATTAAGGCAGGCGGAATGGCAGTTAAGGGCTATCCTTTCTGCCAACAGGGTATTCGTTTCGGAAAGTGCGGCGGAAGAAGTTTGGAGCCGCATACAGGTTTCCATAAAGCCGAATGCTGAAAATACAACGCCTGTAAGGAGTATCAAAACCATGTATGCAAAAAAATGGTGGGCTGCCGCTGCTTCCATTTTAATTATTTCCACTTTCGGCTTCCTGGTATGGAAAGGAAAATCCGAAGAAAAAAATTCCATAGCAAATAACCAGCAAACAGTCATTACAAATGATATTGTACCAGGTAGCACCAGGGCTACCCTTACGCTGGCCGATGGAACTACATTGGTTTTAGATTCTGCGAAAAACGGAACCATTACCAAAGAAGGCAATGTGCTGGTGGTGAAACAAGATGACCTGCTTGTATATAATCAATCAAGCGAAGCGTCGGTTGAGGTTTTATATAATACCATTACTACCCCAAGAGGCGGCCAATACCAGATGGTGTTATCCGATGGCAGTAAGGTTTGGCTTAATGCAGCTTCATCCATCCGGTTTCCTACAACTTTTGCAGGAAAGGAAAGGCAGGTTGAAATTACAGGTGAAGCATATTTTGAAGTGGCCCATCTTGCAAACAAACCCTTTATTGTAAGTACGGGTTCAACCTCGGTAAAAGTCCTGGGGACACATTTCAATATCAAGGCATACGATGATGAGCCCGCCGCTTTCATCACCCTGCTTGAAGGCAGTGTAAACGTTAGTAAAAATCTGGAAGCGGTCATTTTGAAGCCCGGCCAGCAGGCATCCGTGGGCCAGGGCATCCAGGTTGCCGCTGCGGTAGATATGGAACAGGTAATGGCCTGGAAAAACGGGGCTTTTGTTTTCGGCGAATCAATGACCGTTAAGGAAATTATGCAGCAGTTGTCGCGGTGGTATGATGTGGAAGTGGTTTATCAAAACCAACCTGCCGGGCATATAGGCGGGTCCATTTCAAGAAATGTAAATATTACCGAGGTATTATCCATCCTTGAGCTTACCGGTGAAGTTCATTTTGAAATACAGGGAAAACGTGTGATTGTAAAATAGTAACATAGTGTAATGTTAGTTCTATTGTGACGCATCCAATCGTGAAAGGTGAGACGTGAGAATTTCATCCCGCAAGGGCGGGATCGTTTACCGTTTCACGATTAACTTAACACTATATGGAATGATACTTGATTTTTTAACCTATAAAATCTAACTGATGTCGCCACCCAAACAATAATTAATGAACCAGGCACTTATATGCCCCATAAAAAACCAGAAGCGCTGCAACACTCCTGGCTAAGTTTTAGCTGATGAAAAACCTTACGGTTATCAGAGTTACAATCATCTTTCAACCAAAACTAAACAAAGTTATGATTACAGAATCGCTTTGCAACAACATTCAATTTCCGGGTTCAAAAATGAGGAACCCGTTTAAAATTGTCCCAATTATCCGGTACTGGATAACCACACATGGCCTGGCCATCATTTTTCTGCTTTGCTCCGTGACCGCCTCAGCCAATGGCTATCCCCAATTAACGCTTTCCGTAAAAAATGTCTCCATCACCAAAGTGCTGAAGGAATTGAAACGACAAAGCGGGTACGACTTTGTTTATTCATCGGAATTGATTCAAAGGGCCGGTCTTGTGACCGTTGAGCTCCACAATGTATCATTGGAAACGGCATTGAATCAATGCTTTAAGGATAAGCCGCTCAGTTACTCGGTAGTAGGGAAAACTGTAGTCATAAAATCGAAGAATGAACCCGAAAAAACCAGCCCGGGGGTAACGGCGCCGCTTCCTGTTGAATTGAAAGGCAGGGTGGTTACAGAAAACGGTACACCCGTTGCAGGCGCTTCTGTAAAAATTGCAGGTACAAAAACCGGCACTGCTGCAGATGACAATGGTTTTTTTCAACTGGAGGCAGAAACAGGAAACGTAACCCTGATGATATCTGCCACCAATATTGAGCCTGTTGAAATAAAGACAGGGCAGTATCCGCGCACTGCCGAAGGGTTGCTTCTGATCACCGCCCAATCCAAACTCAACATGCTGGATGAATCGGTGGTGATAGGATATGGCACCACCACCCGCCGCCTGAGTACGGGATCCATTTCAAAAATGAAAGGGGAAGATATTCGCAAGCAGCCTGTTGAAAACCCCATGCTTGCGCTGGGTGGCAGGTTGCCGGGTTTGCAGATATCCCAAACAAGCGGCATGTCGGGTGCGCCAGTCAGTGTAAACATCCGGGGCAAAAGCACCCTCGGCGCCGGACCCGAACCGCTTTATATTGTAGATGGAGTGCCTTTTGCCCATTCGCTCTCCAATGTTACGTTTGGTAGCGGTGTACAGGCACAAATGTTGGGTGGCCTCACCAGTGCCACTACAGGTACAAGTCCATTTGTAAGCATCAATCCGGCCGATATTGAAAGCATCGAAGTGCTGAAAGATGCAGATGCCACTGCCATTTATGGTTCAAGGGGGGCCAATGGGGTCATTCTCATTACCACCCGCAAAGCCAAAGCGGGCAAAACTTCGGTGGATGCAAGTTTTTACACAGGTTGGGGACGCCCCACCCGCACACCCCAGATGCTGAATACCCAACAGTATGTAATGATGCGGAATGAGGCATTTAAAAACGATAATATTGTTCCAAATACAACCAATGCAACCGACCTGACCGTTTGGGATACGACTAGGTACACAGACTGGACCAAACTGCTCATGGGTGAAACTGCAAGGAGTTATGATGCCCAGGTCAGGCTATCGGGCGGCAGCAAGCAAACCCAGTTTTCGCTAAGTACAGGATTCCACCGTGAAACCCCCATTTATTATGGATACATGAACAATGACCGTCTTAACCTTCATGCCAATATATCACACCGCTCCAACGACAATAAGTTCGCAGTTGCCCTGAGCACAGGATACAACGTGGATAATAACAATATCAACACGACAAATATGGGTCAGCTTGTAACCACGCTACCCAATGCCCCCTATCCGCTGGACAGCACGGGCAACCTGGTGTGGCGCGACGAGGGGATCAACTTCACGAACCCCCTTTCCTACTTAAAAAAAGAATATAAAGGCCTTACCGAAAACTCTCTCACCAACCTCAATTTGAGCTATCGTTTCAGCAAAAATTTCCAGGTAAAGGTTGATGGCGGAATAAACATCGTTCGCCTTGACCAGCGCACTGCCAATCCTACCACTTCACAAAGTCCTTACAGTGGCACGCCTGCTGCAACGGCTGAATTCTTCAACCAGGTGCAACGCAACTGGATTGTGGAACCCCAGGCAGAATATACCAAGCAATGGGGTAAAGGAAAGCTGCAGGTACTTGCAGGAGGTAGTTTTCAGCAGCAACTGAGCGAAGGGCAAAGGATAAACGCCAGTGGATACACCAGCGATGAATTGCTGGAAACACCAGGCCCTGCAGCAACAAAAAGCGTTACCAGCAGTTATGCCAAATACCGTTACAATGCCATCTTTGGAAGGGTTTCCTACAATTGGGAAGATAAGTACCTGGTCAATGTTTCGGGACGGCGCGATGGTTCGAGCCGCTTTGGGCCTGGAAAGCAATTTGGAAATTTTGGAGCCGCAGGACTGGGTTGGGTATTTTCTGAGGAAAATTTTATGAAAGGAATATCCTTCATCAACTTTGCCAAAATCCGTACCAGCTTTGGTGTTACCGGCAACGACCGCATTGGTAATTACCAGTACATAGCCCGTTGGAGTTCTACCACCTCAGGTATTCCTTACCAGAATGCGAGCGGACTTTACCCCGTAAATCTTGAAAACCCCGATTTCGGTTGGGAACGCAATAAAAAATGGGAGGCTGCGCTTGAATTATCAATCCTCAACAACAGGATTTTTGTGAGTGCGGATTATTACATGAACCGCACCGACAACCAACTGATCGGGTATAACCTGCCTTCACAAACAGGGTTTACCAGTATAACAGCCAACAGGGATGCACTGGTTGAAAACAGGGGATGGGAATTTGTGATAAACTCCGTCAACTTCAAAACCAAAGACTGGACCTGGAAAAGCGGTTTTAATATCACCATTCCCCGCAACGAACTGAAGGCATATCCCAACATTGAAACCTCAAGCTATGCCAGCACCCTGGTAATTGGCCAGCCCGTTACCATTCGTAAATTTATTGACTACCAGGGGATTGACCCTGAAACGGGGGTCATCAAATTAAATGGAATAAACCTCACTACAGACAGAACCATTATCAGGGATTTGGCGCAACGCCATTATGGTGGTTTGCTCAATACAGTTACTTATAAGGGTTGGTCGCTTGATGTCTTTTTTCATTTTGTAAAACAAGCAGGCCTTACAGCCATTAGTTTTTCAGCGCCCGGCGCCCGTACCAACCAAACCGTGGAAGTGCTGAACCGTTGGCAGGAAAAGGGTGATATTACGGATATTCAGAAATTCGCCACTACGGGCACGCCTGTTACCCAATACAGCTATTATGCCAACTTCTCGGATGCAAGGGTTGCCGACGCCTCTTTTGTTCGCCTGAAGAATGTCTCCCTGTCCTATCAATTTGAGCGTAAATGGATTGAAAAACTAAAGGCAGAAAACATCCGTCTTTACTTCCAGGGTCAGAACCTGTTAACATTCACGAATTACAAAATCGGGGATCCTGAAACATTTTCTTTCACGGATACTCCGCTCAGGATGCTGACCATGGGCTGCCAGGTAATTTTTTAATCATTCCAAACAGAGGAAAATATTATGAAATCCCCACGAACTGTTGCACACCCGGGCACAAATGATCATTGGGGATTCCATGTGACAAATAAAAACCAGCCCCGCACGTGCGGGACGCACTAAAAATGAACACATGAAAAAGAATAACTCCATCATACTACTCAAAAATCATATGCGTAATAAAGGCATGATGCTTTTTACCTGCATGTTGCTCGCTGTTTTCATTCCGGGCTGCAAAAAATTTGTGACCGTTGAAAACCCGCCGGATGTATTGACCACAGACAAAATATTCGCAGATGACAAAGCGGCCACCTCCGCCATGCTTTCCATTTATATTGATATGATGAATGACCAGTTTGGCAGCAACGGGTCCTTTGTTTGCTTCTCCATGTCGGCGCTGGCGGGCATGTCGGCCAACGAATTGGCGTGGACGCAAAACAATACGACTGCTCCCACTTACCAGGAATTTACCGACCATATACTCACCCCGCCCAATACCTACGTGAAAGCTTTCTGGAAGGACGGTTATAAATATATATACCGCGCCAATTCAATTCTTGAAGGCATAATGGCTTCGTCGGGCATGACCAAAGCAGGAAAACAGCAAATAGAAGGCGAAGCCCGGTTTTTCCGCGCTTTCAGCTATTTCTACCTTGCCAACCTGTTTGGTGATGTTCCGCTCATATTGGGCACAGACTACAAAACCAATATGACCCTGCCGCGCACCCCGGCCAACCTTGTTTGGGAGCAAATAATAACCGACCTGAAACAGGCCAAGACACTGCTGTTGGATGCTTATCCTACAGCGGAAAGACTGAGGCCAAACCGGGCCACCGCAAGCGCCTTGCTGGCAAGGGCATACCTGTACACCGGTAAATGGGCTGAGGCCGAAACCGAAGCGGATGCCATTATTTCATCAGGCGTGTATGGCGCCACGTTGCCTGCACTTGACAAGGTATTCAAAAAAGAAAGTACGGAAACCATTTGGCAGCTACAGCCTGTACGCGCTAATATGAATACCATTGAAGGCGCCACTTTCCTGGTTACCGGAACCACCAGGCCAAACTATGAGATCACGGGGCATCTCCTGTCGGCGTTTGAAGCTGGTGATAACCGGAAAACAAATTGGATTGGCTTTAGCAATCCTGCCAACCCGGGCTGGGCATTTCCGGCAAAGTATAAAGTGGGCGCCTCTGCCGCCGTTACTGAATACTACGTGGTGTTCCGCCTTACTGAACAATTCCTCATCCGCTCCGAAGCCAGGGCACGCCAGGGAGGAAGCAAAATCACCGCCGCCATCGGCGACCTGAATGCAGTGCGCACCCGTGCAGGTTTACTGCCAACCACTGCCACCGATCAGAGTTCTCTCCTTCTTGCCATTGAACATGAACGCCAGGTTGAGTTTTTTACCGAATGGGGCCACCGCTGGCTCGACCTGAAGCGTACCAACCGTGCAGAAGCTGTTTTAAAACCCATCTCTCCAACCAATTCCTGGAAAAAGGGTGCTGAACTATACCCCGTGCCCGATATAGAGATTAGCACAAACCCCAGTCTTGATCAAAATGAAGGATATTAAATAACAGATAAAAAATTTTAAATATGAATCAAAAAAATGTTTTCCTGAATATTGTAGTATTAACCGGCCTGCTAACCGCCGCAAGCCAATATTCGTTTTCCCAGGGCATAACCTTTGCGCATGACCTCGATTCGGTATTGGCTGTAGCCAAGTCCGAGAAAAAACCAATTTTTATTGACTTCTATACCTCCTGGTGCGGCCCCTGCAAGGTGCTCGACAAGGAAGTTTTTATCAAAGAAAATGTGGGTGATTTTTATAACAGCCAATTTATCAGTTGTAAAATACAATGCGACGACAATGGCAAGGGGGTAGAGATCGGCAAAAAATACCAGGTATATGCCTACCCAACGCTTATGTACCTGAATGAAAACGGAGAGATACTGCATTCAATGGCGGGCACGCTTTCGCCGGAAGAATTTATAGAGCTTGGAAAAATTGCGCTCAATCCCGAAAAAAATCTTCTTTCACTGCTTACAAAGTGGAACAACGGGCAGCGTGATACAGCTTTTGTCAGCCTCTATTTTAAAGAGCTCAAAACGGCTTACAGGGCTGAACTCGCCAAAAGCCAGTTTCAGCAATATTTAAATGAGCTGGGAGAAAAGGAAAAAACTACCGAGCATACTTTCAATATCATCAAGCTCATTGGTTTTCCACCATTTTCAGAGGTTTTCAGCTTTGTTGAATCGCATAAATCTCAATTCGGGAAACAGGTTGGTAAACCGGTAGTGGAAGACTACCTGGCCAAATCCTATACCTGGTATTTGAAAAATATGGTACTAACCAAAGGTTCCATCGCCCGTAAAGAGTACTTCGATGCCAAAGCAAAATTTAAAGCAAAAAAGTATGCCAGCTATAAGGAGGTTTCCATGTTCCTTGAAATTCATGAAACCTTCGACACAACATTAAAGGTTGATATCAAAGAATATCAACGCCGCGGTACCGAATTTCTCAACCAGTATGGCGACAAGTATGATAGCTATACCCTTGCCCTTTCCAGCCTGCTGGGCAATTGCACCGGCAAGGAGAATGAAGGTGCTGAAGGCATCAAATGGATGGAGAACCTGATTGCCCGCAACCCCGATCCCAAATATTACAACACATACTTTTACATCCTGTGGCGCAACTACCAGTATGATAAGGCAATAGCAGTTGGAGAACAAATGCGTGAAATGGCCATAAAAAGCAACCAGCCAACCAAGGATATAGACGGGCAAATAGCCCAGGTTACTGAATACAAGGAAAAATATCTAAAAAAGAAACAGGCAGCAGCAGCCAATTAGGCAAAACCCAAAGGCACAAGGTTAAATAACCCGTTCGAACCTGGCAGCATGCCGGTTTGGGCGGGTTTTTAATTTTTTTGATGATTGTTGATACTTGTTTACAAATTCCGGACTATAGATGTTATTTTCCATTCAGCACCAATTTCCATTTGTCGGTTTCTGCATATTCCTTAATCACATTATTTCTGCCAATGAGTAGTTTCTCCAAATAATTTGTCAATATGAGTTTGTTAGCCAGTTTTCCGAATATTCCAAAAGGGGAATGGAACTCAAAAGTATCTTTCATGATTACATTGCCGCCCATTTGCTCAAATGTATGCTCATGATATATTGATTTAAAAGCTCCTTCCAACTGCTCGTCAACAAAATAATTTGGTCTGTCAAAAGCTATAATTCTTGAAGTAAGTTTTTGCCTGATTCCAAAATGAATTGCTTGCCAGGTTACCGTTTCATTCAAACCTATAAGTCCCGAAGTTTTACCGGCAATCGCTTGTTCACTTGTGTGCTCAGTTGAAATCTTATGCAGGTCAATACTTCTTGCGAGGTCAAAACAAATGTCAATGGTTGATTTAATTTCTGTTGCAAGTTTAATTGTAGGCATTCATTTTTCGTCTTGAAAATAGTCTAAAAAAGTTCTAAATTAATTTCGGTTGTTTCTGTCGTATTTGGTGGCTGTACCATACCTTGTCTCCTGCTCTTATTTTTTCATTCTTCATTTCGTTTCAAATATTTTGTTGGCACATTGTCTGTCAACCACACGCCATTATCCGAAATGAAGAATTGAAAATTGTCGTTATACATTTGTTCAGCAAGTACATTAAATACAAATGGTTTCCCGTGTCTCTGTCCAACTTTGATTGCTGTTTCAAAGTCGCTACTCAGATGAACGTGTTGCCTGCTACGCTTTTCAAGTCCTGTGTCTAAAATTGATTGAACAAATTTTTCACCTGTTCCGTGAAAAAGTCTTTTTGGTGGCTTTTGATTTGTATATCCCAATTCAATTTCTACGGAATGTCCTTGACTTGCTCTTATCTTGTCAAGTGTATCATTAAACGCAAATCGTTTCTTTGAGTTTGTCGTAACAATATGATCCAAAGTTTCTCTGTCAAACTTTACTCCGCAGTTGTTTGCTTTTTCAAGTAATTCATCAATATCTGTCCAACCATTTCGGTCAAGTTGAATGCCGATTGTTTCCGGTTGGTGCCGTAATACCAAACTTAAAAACTTGCTGATATGTGTAATTTGCCTTTCACTAATCATTTCATTTCCAATTACTCATTAAGTAATTCTCAATTTGCTTTTTGTCTGCTAAAATTACTAACTCCTCTTCAAATCCTCCACATGCTATTTTGTCGCCAGCACAATCCATGTCAAAGCATTATTCCTTAAAAACTACTGTTGCATGGAAATAAGTATAAACCATGTGCAACAATTAGCACTCCGGTCAATCTTTGCCGCCCTATTGCATGGTAATATGGGCATTGTATATTTGTGCATTACCAATCGCCGCCTGAATGGCCGGTCAGCATTCTCCAGCGGCAAAACTGCAACCTTAAAATTTTTCCCATGATTAAAACATTATACACTTTTTTGGCATGCCTGTTTTTTATAAACATGCAGGCCCAGGCCCAGCGCGTAGGCATTGGCACTACTAATCCGCTTGCCCGCCTCGCCGTGGATAGCGGTATCATGATCGATCAGTCGAACCTGAACCAGGGCAACCTCACAGCTGGCGCGCTGCAGTTTGGCAGCGATGGGTTGGTGGGTATTGGCAGGAGCACGCTAGCCGGAAGCGGAGCCCGCAGTGGTATTGGTTTTTTTACAGCCGGTTCCCGGCGAATGGTAATAGATTCAATAGGCAGGATTGGAATAGGTACTTCCTTGCCGCTGCAGCCCCTTCATGTATCAGGCAATGCCTATGTGAGTGGTAATATTGGTGTAGGTATTTCAGACCCCGGCTCATACCGTTTGCGGGTAAATGGAGATGCTTATTTTGAAAACAGCAACGTAGGCATCAATATTGCGCCCTCGAGTACTTATTCCCTGTATGCAGCAGGTAGTATCCGTTTTACGGATGCAGTGAGGATTGACGGATCATTGAATCCCAACAACCCGCTCGTCATTGGGAACAATGCGTCAGTAGCAGGAAGCCTTACAGTAGGTGGGCGGGGCATTGTGAGGGGAAGTGGGGCGGCGCAATGGAGGCTGGTAAGGCTTACCGTGGGCTATGCGGGTTCTATAGCGGCCAATAGCGACCTTATCGGCGCGGCCCTCGCCTTCAACCTGGGGGGTGCAACGCTTGCCGGTGTTTTTGTTGGCCCGGTTGTTCAGGCAGGAAGCGGCGCCACCAACCTCGAAAGCCTTGGTCTTGTGGCTACCAATATCAGTAATACAGGCTGCCGTTTTTTGATCACCAATGGCTCCAATTCCACAGCCAATATGGGTACTGCTGCAAATCCTACCCAATGGCAGTTGACCTTGCTGGTATTTGATTAAGGGCCTTTGGAACAGGGGCCGTTTTCAATGTATATCTGAATGTTGGATGGCATCCTCCGAAACTTCCATCGGCAAATGGCTTTTAAAGCTGTTCCTCACTGTTTCGCGGTGCATGACGCCCCATTCGCTAAGTGCCTGCAATACGCCCCCCAGGGTATCTGCATATTCGGTTAAAACGTACTCCACCACCACAGGCGCGCCTGTAAACACATTCCGCCTGATAAAACCATTCAGTTCCAGGTCTTTTAGCTCGGCCGAAAGCACTTTGGCCGAAATGCCATCAATCAGCCTCTGCATTTCATTGAACCTTTTATTGCCGTCTTTCAGCGCAACAATGATCCGCAATTTCCATTTTCCCCCAATTACATGCAGGGCATCCGCTATGGAATTCAGGGTGGACTTGCATTGCTGATGCGAAGGCCGGTCATTCTTAAAATCAAACTTTTCCATAAGAAAATCTTTGAGCACTTTCCTGAAGGTTACTACTAACCTTTTGTATAGTACTTACTTTTTGTAAGTAAAGGTAAGTAGTTTTGTGTTTTCAATTTAAAAATTAAAAAAATAAAATCATGGCAAACACAAAATGGTTACTCGATCCAACCCATAGCGAGTTGGGATTTAAGATCAAACACCTGATGATCACAAATGTATCAGGCGCTTTTAAAAGCTTTGAAGCAGAGGTAGAATCCGATGGCACCGATTTCAGCACGGCACAGATCAGCCTGAAAGCCGAAGTAGCTTCCATCAGCACCAACAACGAGCAGCGCGATACCCATTTGCGTACCTCCGACTTTTTTGAAGCCGAAAAATACCCGGAACTCAGTTTCAGGTCGACCAAAGTTGAAAAAATTGACAGTGATACTTTTGCATTGTATGGAGAGCTTACCCTGCGTGGAGTTACGAAAGCCGTAAAGCTGAATGCGGAATATAGCGGTGTAACCAAAGACCCCTGGGGTGGCGAAAGGGCCGGTTTTGTAGTATCCGGTAAAATCAACCGGAGCGATTTTGGCGTAAACTTCAATGGCGTATTGGAAACAGGCGGCGTAATGCTGGGCGAAGAAGTCAAAATAAACAGCGAGATACAGTTGGTAAAGCAGGCTATCAGCCAGGCAGCCTGAGGATTCGCAGAGGTTGTAATGCTTTTTTGGTTACCGGCGGTTGTGCTTCCATCAGTATCGTTGTGTCACTCACTGCAACTGTAGTGCATGTGGGAGACAAACAAACATCCTAAACGGCTCTTCCTGGTTGGTGTTTCACCAACAAGTCCCAATTACCCATCAGCTAATACCTTCGCCGAAAGCCTGTTACTGTTATCTTTGCGGCCCCAAACAAAAAAGAACAGGTTATGGCTTTCAACATACGAACCAAAATCAAAGACGCGCTGGCAACGGAACCGGCTGTCCTGGCTGGTGGAGACACCAACCAGCCTCAGTCCAACGCCCTGGTTAGTGTCCCCACTAACCAGTCCGATGCCTTGGTTAGTGCCCTCACTAACCAGGCTATCACCATCATGGGCTGGGTGCGCACCTTTCGCAGCAACCGTTTTATTGCCCTTAACGATGGCAGCACGCCTAATAACCTGCAGGTTGTAGTTGATTTCGCAAACTTCGACGAAGCCCTGCTGAAACGTATTACTACCGGCGCCTGCATAAAAGTGTCTGGTGTTTTGGTAGAAAGCGTAGGCAGTGGCCAGGCAGTGGAAGTACAGGCTCAGCAGATTGAGATCCTTGGCGATAGCGATCCGGAAAAATACCCCATTCAGCCCAAAAAGCACAGCCTCGAGTTCCTGCGCGAGAACGCCCACCTGCGCATGCGTACCCAAACTTTCGGGTCGGTTTTCCGTGTGCGCAACGCCGTGGCCTATGCCACACATAAGTTTTTCCAGGAAAAGGGTTTTCTCTATTGGCACAGCCCCATCATCACCGCGAGTGATGCTGAGGGTGCAGGCGAAATGTTTCGCGTAACCACTTTGCCCATTGATGGCACCGCTCCCCGCAACGAGGATGGCAGCATCAACTTTAAGGAAGACTTTTTTGGTAAAAGCACCAACCTCACTGTAAGCGGACAGCTTGAAGGCGAATTGGCTGCCATGGCGTTCAGCGAGATCTATACCTTCGGGCCCACTTTCCGTGCGGAAAACAGCAACACCGCCCGCCACCTTGCCGAGTTTTGGATGATTGAGCCCGAAATGGCTTTTTATGATATTGAAGACAACCAAAACCTGGCAGAAGAGTTTATTCAATATCTTATCCGCTATGCTATGGAGCATACCCCCGACGATCTGAAATTCCTCGATCAGCGGTTGAAGGATGAAGAAAAAAACCTGCCGCAGGACAAGCGCAGCGAACTGGGTCTGCTGGAAAAGCTGGAGTTTGTGGTGAGCAACAAATTTGAGCGGATCACCTATACCGAAGCCATTGATATTTTGCTGAACAGCAACCACTACAAAAAGAAGAAATTTCAGTACGATGTAAAATGGGGCATCGACCTGCAGAGCGAACATGAGCGCTACCTTGTAGAAAAGCATTTTAAAAAACCGGTAATTGTTACCGGATACCCGGCCGCCATCAAGGCTTTTTACATGCGGCAAAACGATGGCTGTGAGCCTGGCCGCGAAACCGTTGCCGCCATGGATATCCTCGCGCCCGGCATCGGCGAAATTGTGGGCGGCAGTCAGCGGGAAGATCGCTACGACAAGCTGGTAGCCCGCATGGAGGCCATGCATGTACCTGTGGAAGAAATGAGCTGGTTCTTGGATACCCGCCGCTTTGGCGGATGCCCCCACAGCGGTTTCGGTCTCGGCTTCGAGCGCATGGTGCAGTTCGTAACCGGCATGACCAACATCCGCGATGTGATACCTTTTGCGAGGACGCCGAAGAACGCGGAGTTTTAGCCGGGCCGTGCCAAAGGTCTATCAAGGTTTTGAAAACCTTGATAGACCTTTGGCTTTGGCGGCGCAATTGGGAGAGGTTTGTTACCTTAGCTACTTGAACCCCCAATATCATCATCCTATCTATCCTGGAGAGACTTATCATCTTTTTTCAAGAGCAGTCGGATTTGAAAAGCTCTTTTATTCTGATGAGAATTACAGGTATTTTCTAGAAAGTTTCGCTTTTTAGCCGGTTACTGCTCCCAGCCCCCGCCCAGCGCTTTGTACAATTGCACCAGCGAATTCAGTTTGCGCTGCACTGTAAGCGATTCGGCCAGTTCCGCATCAAACAGGTAGTTTTCCTGTATCAATACTTCGTAATAGGAAGAATACCCAAGATCGTAACGGGCTTGTGTAAGCTCCAGCGATTTGCGGGCGGCAATGGTTTGGGCCATCCTTATTTCGAGCTCCTGCGTATAGGTGCGGTAATTGGCCAACGCGTTGTCCACATCGGCAAAAGCCTCGAGCACGGTTTGCTCCCAGGCATGGTAAAGTTCCTGCGCCCTGTATTCTTCCATTTTCTGGCGGCGTTTGTTTCGGCCAAACTGAAAAATAGGGCCCACAATGCCACCGAAACCATTAGCCACAAAGCCGCTTCCGCTAAGCAGGGTGGAAAGGCTCGGGCTTGCAAAACCAAGCGCGCCGGTAAGGCTGATGGAGGGGTAGCGGTTTGCTTCGGCAACCCCAACATAGTTAAACTGCTCTTCCAGCCTTTTATCTGCTTCGCGTATATCCGGGCGACGTGTAAGCAATTGCGAGGGCAGGCCTTCGGGTATCTGCGGCCCCTGTTTTTGCTGATAAAGCGCAACCCCTCTTTCAAGAGGGCCGGGAGGCAAACCCATTAAGGTACGCAATGCGTTTTGAACAATAATGATCTGTCTTTCAAAAGTAGGAATGGATGCTGCGGCTATGGCCTCCTGTTGTTCGGCCTGCAGCTTATCTATTTCGGAAGTGTACCCTTTTTCGAACCTGGCGGTAATGATCCGCGTACTTTCTTTCCTTGAGGTAAGCGTTCGTTTTGCAATGTCCATTCTGTTATCCAGGTCAATAAGCAAAAAATACTGCGCGGCTACTTCGCCTACAAGGCTTACCATCAGCGCGTTGCGGTTCTCCATATCAGCCATAAAAGCGCTATAGGTAGCCCGGTTGGTATGCCTTATCTTTCCCCAAAGGTCAATTTCCCAGTTCATGGTTCCATACATCTGAAAAACGCCCTTATCCACACCCCCTGCAACTTTTACGGCATCCGCACCTGCCTCACCACCTCCTGCGCTGGCGCTGTAACCAAACTGCGGGTACAGGTTGGCCTTTACAATGCCTGCAATTTCTCTCGACTGTTCAATGCGGGCAGCCGCACGCAGCATATTCCGGTTGCTGTCGAGCGCCTTCCGGATATATCCCTGCAATACCTCGTCCTCATAAATTTCAAACCATTTCACCAAAATGGCTGAATCGGAATTTCCTTCTACCTGCGAAAATTTTTCAGGCGGGGCGGCATTTTCGGCAGGGCTGGTAAACTTGCCCCCTACCATGCAACCCGCCAACCCAACGGTTAGAATAAAAAAGGATAAATATATATATGACCTACGCATGTGGATGTTGGTTTTTATCATCATTGGAATGCGGTTCAGAAGCAGCAACTACTACAGCAGCTTTCTTCTTGTCTTTTTTCTGCCTTTCAATCAGCACAAAAAAAGCCGGGATAAGGATACACCCGATAACGGTGGCGGTAATCATTCCTGCGAATACGCACATACCCATTACCTTCCTCGCTTCGGCGCCTGCACCCGACGCCGTAAGGAGGGGCACAACACCAAGAATAAAGGCGAAGGATGTCATGAGGATGGGGCGGAAACGAAGCTTGGCGCCATCAATGGCCGCAGACAATGCATCCTGCCCTTCTTCCATTTTCATTTTGGCAAATTCCACGATCAGGATCGCGTTTTTGGCGTTCAATCCAATCAGCATCACCAGCCCGATTTGCGCGAAAATATTATTGAGATAGCTTTCACCTAAAGTAAGCCGCGCCAGCCAGAGACCGAGCATGGCGCCCATAATGGCCCAGGGTGTACCCAGCAAAACACTGAATGGCAATTTCCAGCTTTCGTACTGGGCTGCCAGGATGAGGAATACAAACAGCAGCGCCATTACAAACACAATGCCGCCCTTGCCTTCAGCCGCTTTTTCCTGGTAACTCATATTGCTCCACTCATAGCCAACGGTAGTGGGCAATACTTCTTTTGCTACCTCCTCCAGTGCGTTGAGGGCTTGCGCCGAACTGTAACCCGGTGCGGGAGAGCCGGATATTTCGGCAGCCCTGTACAGGTTGTACCTGATGGTGTATTGAGGGCCAATGGTATCTTTCACCACAGCTAATGAAGCCAGCGGCACTTTCTCGCCCATTTTACCGGTAACAAAAATCTGGCTAAGGTCGTTGGGTTTCATCCGGTAAGGCGCATCAGCCTGAATGTAGGTACGATATTGCCGGCCAAAGGCATTAAAGTTGTTGATAAAGGTACCCCCCAACAGGGTAGAAACCGAACTGTTTACTTCATCTAATGTAAGCCCAAGCTTTTCAACCTTGTCTTTATCTATTTGAATACTCTTTTGCGGGGCATTGGCGCGATACAGGGTAAAAATAGACCCGATTTCTTCACGCTGCCTGGCTGCGGCAATGAATTTTGTGGCCTGTTCGGATAAAAACTGCGGGCTACCCCCGGTAAGGTCCTGCAACTGGAGGGTAAAGCCTGAGGCGTTGCCCAAACCAAGGATTGGCGGCGGGGATACCGCAATGGCCGTTGCTTCGGTGATGTTTTTTGCCATCAGGCCATTTACCTCGCGGATGATCACCTTGTCGGTTTTTTTCCCCCTGTGCTCCCAGCTTTTTAAGGATACAAACACGGTGGCGCTATTGGGGCTTACCGTACTGTTGAGGATATTGTACCCATTTACTACTGTGTAGCTTTCAATTCCTTCCACGCCATCCAGCAAGGTTTCAACCCTTTGAGTCACCCCTTCCGTGCGTTCAAAAGAGGCCGCATCAGGCAAAATAACCCCCATCAGGAAGTAGCCGTTATCTTCTTCAGGCAGAAAGCCCGAAGGAACCGCTTTGCCAAAAAAGCCCGCGCCTACCACAATACCACCCAGCACAATAATGCTGACTATAAGCTTCCTGGCAAAAAATCCGGCCACTTTTACATAGCCTCCGGTAAACTTGTCAAACCCCCGGTTAAATGCTCCAAAGAATTTGTCAAGCAGGTTTTTCTTTTTATTATGGTCCTTAGGTTTCAAAATAAGCGCCGCAAGTGCAGGGCTAAGCGTAAGCGCGTTAAAGGCCGATAACAGTACAGATACGGCAATCGTAATGGCAAACTGCTGATACAACAAACCGGTAATACCCGGCATCAATGCTACCGGGATAAATACCGCAGACAGGATGATGGCTATTGCAACAACCGGGCCGGCCACTTCCTTCATGGCTTTGGAGGTGGCCTCTTTCGGACTGAGACCATGTTCAATATGGTGCATAACCGCCTCCACGACGACGATAGCATCATCCACCACCAGCCCAATAGCTAGCACCAACCCAAGCAGCGACAATACGTTTACCGAAAAACCAAGCAATGGGAAGAAGATGAATACCCCGATGAGCGAAACCGGAACGGTAAGCAGCGGAATAAGCGTGGCGCGCCAATCCTGCAAGAACAGGAATACCACCAGGATAACCAGCGCAACCGCTTCGAGCAGGGTATGTAAAATTTCTTCAATACCCACTTCAATAGGAGCGGTGGTATCCAATGAGTATTTATAATCAATATCGGCAGGGAAACGTTCTTTCAGCTTTTCGAGCACTGCTTCCACTTCGGCAGCCACATCAAGCGCATTGCTCCCCGGTATCTGGTAAATACCGATGGCCGCGGCGGCACTTTTATTGAGGCGGCTGCTCTGGTAAAAGTTTTCCGAACCCAAGTCAACCCTTGCAATGTCCTTTAGCTTCACCACCGCGCCCAGGTCATTCGATTTAATGATGATCTCGCCAAACGCAGCCGGATCAATGAGGCGGGATTGCATCTGCGCGGTATAGGTATTTTGCGTTCCGGGAGTGGCCGGATTGCCGCCAAAAGATCCGCCGGGGTAAATATTATTGTATTCCCCCATCGCTTTTTTTACATCGTTTACGCTGATCCCCATCGAACTCATCCGGTCGGGCTTCAGCCAAACCCGCATGGCATATTCTGCGCCGCCAAATACCGTTACTTCACCAACCCCCTTGATCCTTTTTAACTGGTCAACCACGTTGATATAGGCATAGTTTACCACAAAATTTGCATCGTAGGTTCCCTTGGGCGAATAAAACGATATCATCAGCAGCGGGAAAGTGAGCGACTTTTTGGTATTTACCCCCATGGAAACCACTTCCTTGGGTAAAAACGGGTTGGCCTGCGCTACCCTGTTTTGGGTAAGCATGTTGGCGTTATCCAGGTTGGCGCCTACTTCAAAAGAAACCCTGATGGTAGAAACCCCGTCGTTGGAATTGGTAGATTGCATGTAGAGCATTTGCTCCACACCGTTTACCTGCTGCTCAATGGGAATGGAAGTGGTTTGCTCCACATCAACAGAACTTGCACCGTTATAGGTACCAGTTATCTTAATCATGGGCGGGCACACTTCGGGGTATTGGGCAATGGGTATGGTACGTAAGGTAAGCACCCCAAGCAGCACAATGAAAATGGAGATAACCATTGCTACTATGGGCCGCCGTATAAAGAATTCACTCATATAGGTGAGGTTACAAGTTGGTTAGATTGGTTAAATATCAATTACGGCTGGTGGAATCATAATTCCAGTTCATGGTAACCGGGTTTATTGGATTTTTGAAGTTGATGGAGGCATTTCCAATAACAGCAACTTTTTCACCGGGTTTCAATCCTTTGCTGATGATCCAGTTGCTTCCAACCCTTATGCCTGGTTCTACAATCCTTGCGGCGAGTTTGGAGCTGTCACCCACAACAAATACCTGGTAAACTCCCTGCAACTGGTTAACCGCCGCCTGAGGAACCATGATGGCATCCTTATACTCATCGGTTTTAAAACGAACTTTTACATATTGCCCCGGGCGAAGCAGGCCGTCCTTGTTTTCAAAAAGCGCCTGGAGCAATAATGAACCTGTTTCAGGATCAACCTGGCGGTTAGCCAAATCCATCCGGCCGGTTTCGTAGTAAACCGAACCGTCGCTCAAAACCAATTCAATAGGAAGCTTATTCCAGTCAACCTTTTCGGTACTATCGCTTGTGGCCCTCCGCCTGAACCGTAAAAATTCGGCTTCCGTTACGGGGAACCGAACCCTCATGGCGCCAATGGCCGAAATGGTATTGAGCGGCTCGCTAAGAGCGCCCTGGCTTACGAAATCACCAACCAGTGATTTGGAAATACCGATAATACCTGTAATGGGCGCTATGATCCGGGTGTATGTAAAATCTACTTTAGCATTCCTTACAGATGCTTCGGCCACAGCCACCTGCGCCACGGATGCATCGTAGTTTGCCACTGCTGCATCGAGCTCGCGCTTACTGAGTGCATTCATTTCAGTCAGGGGCTTTACCCGGTCGAGGTCGCTTTTAGCGCGCACCATATAGGTTTTTGCCTCGGCTAACTGCGCTTCGGCAGCATCCACCCGGGCCTGAATGTTACGGTCGTCTATCACGTACAAAAGCTGGCCTTTCTGAACCGTTTGGCCTTCCTTAAAATGCATGCTTACAATATAACCACTCAGTCGGCTGCGGATATTCACATCTGAAATGCCCAGGGTTTGGCCTACAAATTCGGTGTACATAGGAACGGTTTGCTGTCCCGCCGGAATTACATTTATGTCAGGCTTTATTACAGGAGCTACTTTTTCTTCTTTACATCCGGTGGCCAATAAACCCATCAGTAAAGAAAATGCCAAAAAGGCGGGAAGGTTATTTTTCATCATGTTTGTTTCTGTTCGAAAATGCTTTGAGAATTGCAAAATTGGGGGTAAAAAGAATTGCATAATTAAGACTAAATTACGTATCAGTAAATGAATTTTGTCAATTCAAAGCCCGGTATGAAAGGTTTAACTTAAACATTTCATACAAAACCTGTAAATTCTGCTATGAAAAGGGTAAAACCATCAGAATCGAAGAGGTTTACTATCCACAACTATACGCCATGGCTTCCATTTCAACCTTGCGGGGCTCAAAAGCAAAACCTTCGTACACCCTAATGATTTCCTCAAGCAGTTCATCAATTTCGG
>CAYUGH010000005.1:0-48990 GCA_964444195.1 uncultured Chitinophagaceae bacterium | reverse complement strand
CGGTTTTTGTATTCCAGCGCCTTTTCAGGACTGTCGATATCGCCATTCCCAAAAACGGGGATTTGAATGCGGGGATTGTTTTTAACCCCGGCAATATAACTCCAGTCGGCCTCGCCTTTATACAACTGGCTGCGGGTACGCCCGTGTATGGAAATTGCCTGAACGCCCACATCCTGCATACGTTCCGCAACTTCCATAATGTTGATACAATCAAAATCCCAGCCAAGCCGGGTTTTTACGGTAACCGGCAGGTTAGTGCTGCGCACACAGGCTTTGGTCAGGCGTTCCATCAGCCCAATATCTTTCAGCACGCCTGCGCCTGCGCCCTTGGTCACTACTTTTTTTACCGGGCAGCCAAAGTTTATGTCGAGCAGGTCGGGGTTTACGGTGTCCACAATCCGGGCGCTCATGGCCATGGCCTCCTCGTCGCCGCCAAAAATCTGGATACCTACGGGGCGCTCTTCTTCAAAAATGTCGAGCTTCTGGCGGCTTTTCATGGCATCGCGTATCAGCCCCTCGCTACTGATAAATTCAGTGAACATCAGGTCGGCGCCGTTCATTTTGCACACGGCACGAAAAGGCGGATCGCTCACATCCTCCATGGGGGCGAGGAGCAGCGGAAAATCGGGGAGTTGTATGGAGCCTATGTTTGGCATGGGTTGCAAAGGTAGGAAGTGAATGGGAGTCAATTAGTGAATGTATAAGGCAGCTCATAAAATTGGAAATGAGAAACACAAAAATCCCTTTATGTTTAAAATTTACAATTTCCTTTTACCCCCAATGAAGGCCACAATATCCGTATAAAAGCTTTTATGTACCTTGCACAGTAAATTAACACCTACAATATGCCATTAATGAAAAAGTTTATTTTACCATATTTAGTATTAGCGGCAGGTGTATTCAGCCTGCCCGCTTTTTCTCAAAACAACGAAGATTCGGTAAAACTATTAGGTCTGCCGGGTGATAACCTCGATTTGTATGCCGTACTGACACTATTTCAAAAATCAAAAACCATTGAGGCTTTTGAAAAAGATTTGAACCTGAAAGAAACCGGCATCAACAACCTCGATTTAGACCTCGATAAAAAGGTGGATTTTATTAAAGTGGCAACAAAGATGGAAAAAGATAGTTCGTTTACCTTCACATTGCAGGTTGATGTTACTAAAGAAGAAACCCAGGATGTTGCATCCATTTTATTAGATAAAGACAAAAAAGGCAAGATAAGCCTTCAAATTGTAGGCGCCGAGGCATTGTATGGAAAAGATTATGTTATTGAGCCAAAGGGAAATTCGCCTGTTACGCCAAATCCCGCTTATACGGGAACAGACCCTGTAACGGTAACGGTTCCGGCAACAACCGTGGTCGTTGAAACAGCGCCGCCAATTGTTCAGTACGTATATTCCCCTGCCTATGTCCCCTATTATCCTCCCTATTATTATGGCTATTATCCTCCTTATCATTTTGCCTTTACGGTAATGGCTATAGGCATATACCATAATAGCTGTTATCATTACCACGGCGGCTATCATGGGGGGCATTATGGTGGTGGAAATACCGTAATTATTAACAACGGAAACAGGAATAATATTAACCACAACAACTCCAATATAGTTAATAATAACAGGCAAAATGGTAAATATGGCAATGGGGTTTCCAACAGGCAGGGCAACAGGAATACTGCCGGAACCCGGCCATCTACATCCAATAATAAGACCGGTGCAGGTAACCGGCCGTCAACCGGTAATGCTTCTGCCCGTCCTTCCACCAGCCAGGGAAAAGTTGGATCTTCAAGCAGCGCTAATCGCCCATCTATGTCCAACAATTCTTCGTATAACAGGCCAAGCTCAAACGGCGCCTCACGCAGCATGAGTAGCGGAGGAAGAACCATGAGTAGCGGCGCCGCAATGAGCAGAGGTGGTGGCGGCGGCGGTAGAAGGCGCTAATAAATGATATTATTTTTCAAAACCCTGTATAAAAAGATGCAGTCCAAAAACATTTTTGGACTGCACCTTTTATACATATCAAATACTCTTATTGGAGAGGCATGTCGGATGCGCTCATGTCTCTCAGGCAAACATATTTACCATCCCTTTTTTCAAAAAGACTCATATAGTGGCCGGTGTTAAGAACATTGTTAGCGGAATCCGAAACCTTATAATAGCCAATTTCCACAACCAAATTCCCATCGGATGATGGGAAAATTTCGTTGGTTGTAAACGAGATGGAATTATAATTTGAATCTATATCGTTCTTTAAGAATTCTACCCTTTCTTCCAAACCTCTTATAGGCTTCCTGTTTTGGAAAAAGGTTACCGCATCATCTGCATAGTAGCCTATTCTTCTAATTTCTCCGCTATTGTAAAGCTCGGCGAAATCATTCTCCTTCGCCTGAATTTCGGCTTTAATGGCTTCTTTATCCACTACCGTTGGCTCTTCTACCTTTCCATTACATGCGAATAATAAAGTTATTAAACCTCCAAGCAACGCTCCTTTTGCCCTATTTCTTTCCATAATTAAGCTATTCAAATTTTATCTGTTAATGATTAAATTAAACACTTCAAAGCTAATAAAATAACTATAATTGGGCTGGTTTAAATTATTTCGGCACTCCCGATCTTTTCCTGAAAATCAGTAAAATAGGTAAGAAGTGAATGAGTCAATTAGGTGAATTAGTGAATAGGCTTTGTCAAGATTAAAGAGTCCCTTGTAAGCAATCTGGTAAAATCAGTGAAATGGTTTCCCTTACTTTGCAGCATGTCGAAACCATTTATCAATAAAGGGTTTAAACCGCTTTCCCAGTTGTCGGTATTCCTCGGATCGCTGGGCCTATCCATGATACTGGCAGGTTTTGCCAGTTATGGAATTGCCATGCTGGCCAAAATGCCTACTACCGATCCACAGGCTATGATGCAACCCCAGTTTGCACAAGCTCTTAAAGTCATGCAGGCGGTATCCTCATTCCTCATTTTCGGGTTGCCCGCTTTATTGTATGCATTTGTTTGCTATAAAAACGGGTGGACGGTTTTAGGGCTCAGGCAACCCTGGATCATGCAAATCGCATTGTTAAGCATTGCCATTATGCTGGTGGCGGTACCGGTATCGGATGCGTTGGCTACCATAAATAAAGCCATCCCTTTGCCCGATGGCTGGAAAGCTTATTTTGATAAGAAAGAATATATTAATGAGTCGCAGGTGAAAATGATGCTGGATATAAGCTCCATCAAAGGGCTTCTACTTTCGCTATTGCTGATAGCCGCATTGCCCGCGCTGGTGGAAGAGCTTTTTTTCAGGGGGGCGCTCCAGGGAATGTTTTTACGCTTGTGGGGAAAGCCCTGGGTGGCCATTTTGCTTACATCGGTCATTTTTTCTGCTATACATTTCAGTTGGTATGGGTTCATTCCAAGGGCCATGCTGGGGGTGGTACTGGGTACCGTTTACTACCTTACCGGCAACCTTTGGTATAGTGTACTAATGCACTTTTTATATAACGGTGCGGCAGTGGTTTATTTATATGCCATGCAACAACAGGGCAAACCGCTGGATCTTGGCCATTCAACCATTTTCCCGGTTTGGGCAGGGGCACTTTCGGCGGTAGTGGTGGCTATCCTGGTATGGTGGTTACGCCAACTGCACCCTCCCGTTATTCCAAAGGAAGTAATGAACAGGAGAAATTACCCTTTTGAACCTACCGGGCAAAACCCTTCAACCTCCTAAAACAAGTTGCCTCACCTATGAAACCAAAATCTAACTGGCAAAAAGTTTACACCACCCGGTATTACACCGAAGCTGAAATTGTGCGGGGAAAACTGGAAAAAAATGAAATTCCGGTTCAGGTACTCAACAAGCAAGATACCATGTACAATGTAGCGCTGGGCGAAATTGAAGTGTATGTGCCAACGCACCTGACAGAACTGGCGAATGGGTTATTATCGAAAACACTGGAAAATTAAAATATGCCACTTAACCAGGAAGTGTTCCGCACAAGGGCCATCAGTGCGGTTTTTTTTGTAATTGTTATGCTAACGGGGCTCCTCTGGAACCACTGGAGTTTTTTAGTACTATTTCTAATCATTCATGCGGGCTGCTGGTGGGAGCTTGCCAAACTGGTTGAAAAAATTGAGAATATCTGGGTTCATCCATGGGTTACGCTTGGTTTTATTACAGCCGGAATGGCCATCATGGTTTCGTTTTGCGGGGATGCATACAGCATTGGCAATTACAGGCTTCGCGACAACCTTTTACTTCCGCTGTCAGCGGCAGGCTTTATTTTATTGATGATGGGTGTTCTGCATAAACAAACCCGTACCTCCATAACCAGCTTTGCAAAACTTGGTTTGGGGCTATCCTATATTTCACTTAGTTGGGGCATGATGCTTGGTCTGCGCCAGTATGGAATGGATCAACTTTTCGGCGATGTAGGCTGGATGCTACCCATTTTGCTGATAGGTTCTATCTGGATAAATGATACCATGGCCTATGTAGTGGGTTCCTTTATCGGCAAAACACCCTTATCGGCTATTTCACCTAAAAAAACCTGGGAAGGCACTATTGGCGGTGCTTTATTGGCCGTAATAGTTGTGGCGCTGATTGCCAAATTGGGTTTTAAAACCGATTGGATCTTTGCCATCGCCATTCCTATGCTTGGTGCGGTTGTAGGTACTTTGGGCGACCTGCTGGAAAGCAAACTAAAACGCATGGCTGGCGTAAAAGACAGCGGCAGCATGATGCCCGGACATGGCGGTTTCCTCGACCGTTTCGACAGCATGTTACTGGCCACCCCGGCAGTTTGGGTGTTTGTGCAGGTTTTAGGCTAATTTTGAAAAAAAAGGTCATGGATTGGAAAGTACTTATTGAGCATAATCCTGAAATCATGTTTGGTAAACCAGTCATAAAAGGAACCAGGATACCTGTTGCGTTGATTTTGGAAAAGCTAGGCAATGGAATTTCTGAAATTGACCTTTTAAAATCTTATCCAAGGCTAACCATTGAAGCCATTCGGGCCTGCCTACTATATGCGGCGGATAATGCAACACACGAAAAAGTAATGGCTTTATAGTGGAAAACCCAGTCCCCATAGTTACCGATGAATGTGTTGATTATGAAATAACCCTTCAACTAAGGAAGGCTGGTTTTGAAGTCTACGCCATTTGTGAACAAAGTCCATCCATTAAAGACGAGGAGGTTCTGGATATTGCATTTCAAAAAAAGGCGCTACTAATCACAGAGGATAAGGATTTTGGTGAACTGGCATTCAGGCTTAAACTCCCTAATCATGGAATTTTATTGGTAAGAATGATGGAAGAGCATTCCAAAAATAAGGCTGAGATTGTTTTGCGCATCTTGCAGCAATATAATAATTCGCTTTTGAAAGCCTTTTCGGTGGTTGAAAAGGACAAGTTCAGGACAAGGAACTCATCACCTTAAACTGAACTCTTTTATCATTCAACTTCCTATTAGAAAAGAACCCACACCGGCAGTTTGGGTGTTTGTACAGGTTTTTGGGTAATTTTGCCGCCTTATTTTCCAGATCGTCCCAAATGCGGTATAAACAATATACATGACCATTCATAAAGAAGGATACGCAACCATCGGTATTTCATTGCTTGTTTTGGGAGCGCTTAACGCTGTTTCCATCTGGTTCCTGAGCGAACAGTTTCCCTGGCTTTCGGGGCTTATTTTTTTCACCAGTGCAGGTCTATGGCTTTTCCTTATTTCGTTTTTCAGGATACCAAACCGGGTGCATACCATTGATGGCGGAAAAATTATTTGCCCGGCCGATGGCAAAGTGGTGGTGATGGAAGAAATAACAGATGTGGAGTACTTTAAAGACAAGCGCCTGCAGGTAAGCATTTTTATGAGCCCGCTGAACGTGCATGTTAACCGCAATGCCGTAAATGGCGAAGTGGTGTACAGCCAATACCACCCGGGTAAATTCCTGGTAGCCTGGGACCCCAAAAGCAGCACTGATAACGAACGCCACAGCGTGGTGTATAAAGTAAACGGTACCGAAATACTGGTAAAGCAAATTGCCGGAGCGCTAGCCCGCCGCATTGTAAACTACCTGAAACCCGGCATGAAAGTGAAGCAGGGTGATGAAATGGGATTCATAAAATTTGGTAGCCGTGTAGATGTGTTATTACCGGTAGGGACCAAGGTAAATGTACAACTCAACCAGGTGGTACAGGGCGGAGTGACCGTGCTGGCTGAGTGGTAATCTTCCCAGGGGCTGTACACGTCAATCCAGGCATCGTCGCGCTCGGTCAATACTTCCTTCACATCATTCTTAACCACATTGCAATTGAAAATTTTACTTTCATTCTGCTTGCGGTTAAGCTGTTGCACAAATAATTCTGTTGTTGAATTCCATTCCATTCTTGGCAAATAATGTTGCCTTGAATCACCGGGAATATTCAGCCAGGTAAGCTTGTTGCCCGATAGTTCAATTACCCCAATGCGCACGGCTGACGGGCTTTCACCCACTTTGGGGTATTCCACAGGAACTACCCTCGAATACACCGAATCAGTGGTGTTTAGCATAAAATAATCGCGGGTTCCCCTGGCATCTACCTGCCAAAAAGCAATCCGTTGTCCGTCGGGGCTCCATTGAAAACCATCGCGGCAGGCAAACTCTTCCTCATACACCCAATCGAAAGTGCCGTTAATGAATTTGCGGTTGCCGTCTTTGGTAAGAGCGGTTTCGGACCCGGTGGCCAGGTCCTGCACATACAGGTTGAACCCGCTTACATAAGCAATTTTTTTACCGTCGGGCGAAAGTTTGGCAAAACGAAGAGAGGATGGCGGGCGTTTGGTTCCGGCCTGTTGCAATTTTTTGGTTTGCAGGTCAAGTACCCAGTAATCGCCCTGTGTATCGAGCCGCCAAACCGGTTTGGTATTGGTATAAATAAGCACTTTTGACTGATCATCCGATAGCGAAAAATCGCGGATGTATAAGGCCGGCTGGTTGGCTGGTTTTAATTGCTCCTTGCTTACCAGCACGGTTCGCGCCCTCGTTAATAGTTCGTACCGTACTATTTCATTCTGATCGATCTCAAAAAAACCATTGCCATCCTTTGTCCAGTTTATATCCTGTGCCAAAACCGGAAGGATAAGAATTACCTGCAGCACAAAAACGAATACTGTTAATACCAATTTTTTGTTCATCCTGAAAATGCTAAATGTGAAATATTTGTTTTCGATTGGAGCGTGAAAATAACGCCAAATGGATTTTCTACCCCGGTGATGGCACAAAGACCTTCAACCATTCTGTACAATAAAACAACGCCATACCCTTGGAGGCAGACGTTGTAATAATAATTATTTGTCCGGGAAGTAAATGTCAACTCAAGCTCAGGGCTTTATTGAAGAAACTTTTTACCCTCTTTTTTTGCCTTCTTTTGGGCCTGTTTTTCCTTTAAGGTTTTGGTTGGTTCCTTTTTTGCGGCTTTCTGTACCGTTTTTTCTTTTGACATAACATTAAAAATTTGGCAAAAGGTAGTAGTTTTTATGGATTTTGCTTTAATGGAGGAAAGGATTCATGGGCTGCACCCATCCAATAAACAAATCGGCGCTTCCTAAAACTGTACCCCAACTTTCATTACCAGCCTGTTCATCGTGAGTTTTTGATGGTAAGGGGGTCCCATGGTTCCTCCAGTAGGGGGCCACATACTCGATATCATCCACATCCAGGGCATCTGAAACTCATCATAGTTGGCTTGCTTTATACTATACCCTATACTGGTAAGCAGCTTCATTTTTTTACCCATTGGAAAGCCATATCCCAAACCACCTTCAGCAAGCCACCCTGCTTTTAGCTTATACCGGTCCCTTTCCAAAATCTTATCATCCCACTCATTTTTTGCCCAGGGTATTTGCGGCCCGGCCTGAGCGTAGGCAAAAGGTTTTGAACGCCGTTTGCCATAACTGAATTGCCCATGCGCTACTACAGGAAAACCCGGCGCTACATAGTTGTCAATGCCCGCGCCAATGCCGAGCAGCCAGGGGCCCTTTTTAATGCCTTGTATGGTTTGAACCGAATAATCACCTTCACTGCCACCCACTATCAGGCCGCCTTGCACAATACCTGCATATTGCCAGCGGGGTTTAACCGCAGCTTTTTCCTGTTGCGCAAAGGCGCTTACCGTAATAATGCTTAATATGGAAAAGAATAATCTCTTCATAAGTTTTAGTTTTTAATGCCAATAAAACTGAGTTCCTTAATGTTGTTTACATTGCTGATATCATACTGGTGCAAGCCGTCAATGGCGCTTACAATGGCCACTTTATTCCAGCAGATCACATCAAAGCCCTCTTTAATGGCAATGGTTTTCACCAGGGTAACATTATATACACTGGTGGCATCCAGCACTTTCAGCGCATCGGTTCCATCGCATACAAAAAGGTAATTGCCATCTTTATCCAACCCCCGCGGATTGGTAAGCGGGAACGATTTTACCAGCTTCGGGCTATAGATGTTTGCTATATCCACCACATCAAGCTGATTGGTAAAACCCTGGCACTGGGTTCCCGACCTAAGGGTAACGTAGGCATATTTATCATCGGCAATTACAGGATCGCATACCCGGGCATGCGCGAATGTTGCCGCCATACTGGGTGCCGATGGATTGTCGATAGTGAATATATGCATGCCGCTATTGGCGCCGATAAAAAGCTTGTCTTTAAAAGGATAAATAGTTTCAACACCCCAGGGCAGGGTAGTGCCGCTTTTCCAAACCGGTTGTTCAGGCTTTGCAAGATCGAGGGCAATTAATTTATTGGTGGTAACCGCATATAAATGCTTGTGGCTGATGGCAAAACGGGCCATGCTGCCCCCTTTACCACCCGCCTGCGCAGCGTTGCTTTTTAAAGCGCCGCTGGTGGCAAACGACATAAACTGGGCCTGCGAATCGAATAAAACACCTCCTCCAAACCAGCGCGTGACGGAGAAATCCATTTTAGTGGTTACGGTTGTATCCCGCACTACCCAATTGGTAATAACCTTTGAAGAATCCATGGAATAGCCGAGCACATATTGCCTGTCGGGGAAAAGGTTGGGAACATAATTTTTGAGCGCTACGGATTTAGGATTCGTAATATCAATGACCATCAGGTCGGTATAGCAGTCGGCATATAGCATGTTGCCCAGCACGGCCATGTCGCCGCAACCGGGTATGGCAATAAAAGCCTCATTCACCGGGGCGGCAGGGTTGCTGTTATTGATAATATGTATGCCCTTGTTTAATTCGTTAAGAAAAATATAGGAACCGAAAAGGTACATTTTGCCGGGTGCGCTTACCGGTTCTGCCGCCAGGTTTTTGATGGAATTTCGAACCTCGGCCGCCGTGCTGTAAACCGGTGTGGCCAGCGTGTAGGTATAGGTTGTTTCAAGCGTATCCTTCAGGCATGATGGCAGCAAAAAGATCAGTACGACTGCCATGGCAGCAATTGTGTGTCGCATAGTGTTATATTTTGGTTTATTTTGAAAAAAGTTGATATGAAATCCTGAGTTCGAAGCCACTCCAGTATTGATCGGTTAACCGGCTGGAGGAAACCGAAGAGGTTAGATTGTATTGCCCGTACAAACCTGCGCCAAATCGGTTGGGCTTAAACTGCACCCCCGTTTCAAGGCCAAAATACCCTTTGATTGTAGCCTCTTTTGAAGGGACCCAGGCGGCCTGGGTAGTTAATGGAACCAGGTAATCATTCGCAAGCACCACCCCGCCAAACACCCCGTTTTGCCAGGCCCAATGGCGCTGTTTTCCAATTAAAAGCTTTGCCCCGGTTAACAGGTGCAGCCGGTGCTGGCTGCCGGTTGTTTGAAATGAGTTTCCACCCTGGTTGTAATAGTTTGCTGTGTTATTCCTATAACCGGTACTAATCATTGAATCCCTCCGTGCCCCGGTGGAAATTTTAATGGTTTGATACTGGTAGTGCAGACCGGCAAGCCATTCCCAGCGGTTCTTTTTGCCTAAAGATTGCGTTCGTTCAAGCCCCAATACCAACCCGGCACCAGCTTCCGAAGGTTGAATAATATTATTAAGGGGATTGGTTGCCGTACCCCCTGAATTATTTAAAGGCGGCATATACATATCAGCAGACTTGTTGGTTTCCACCAACCGGCTTGAAGAAACATTATGCATCCCTGCTCCCAATACCATGTTCCATTGTGCTTTTTTCAAATTGGCTTGAATAGTTTTTTGTGGTGCCGGTTCATTTCCGCCGGTTGTTTCAATTGCGATAGCATACTTTTCAGCGCGAATGGACGAGGGATCTTCTGCCTGAATGGGGGCAGGTTTATCAATGGCCATACAGGAAAGCATGGCTCTTTCAGATTGGGCAAATTCTTCCTCAATCGTAAAAGTGGGACTGGTGGAACCTGAAGCTTGCAGCATTCCTATTTTCACCATATAATCATCTTTTTTACTAACCGATCCAGGCCCGCCTGACTCGGTTATTTTTTCATCCGGCTTTTCCGGAAGGCCCCCTTTTGATGGGATGGCCTTACCGGTTGAAGCTTTGGATTTTTGGGTGAGTGTGTTTGGTGTGGCTGGTAGAATATCCTTTTCGTGTATGGATACATTTTCTAAAGATTCCTTCTCTTGCGCTACATCACCGGCTGAATTAGCTGGTACAGGTTTGTCGGCTGGCTGAATAAAAGCAGTTTCCACCGGGGATGGTTGGGTAAAAAATACAACTCCGCCACCTGCAAGCCCAATGGGAATCAGCCACCAAAGCCAGAACATTGGCCTTCTTCTTTTTTTAGTTTCCAGCTCCTGTTCAATGCTTTCCCACACGTTTTCGCGTGGTTCAAGGCTGAAATTCCCGGCCCTTTTTTTAATATCGTCATCAAATACTCCCATATCAACCCATTTCTTTAATCAATTTTTTTGTTCTGCCGTTCGGGTGGTTTTTGCTTCCTCTTCCAGCACCCATTTCATCAGTTGCGCCCTGGCCCTGCTGTATTGGCTCCGGCTGGTTTGGGCACTTATACCCAGTAGTTTAGCCACCTCTGCATGGTCATACCCTTCAATACCCACCAGGTTAAAAACCGTTTGATATCCCGCCGGCAACTTCCTGATCACATCCATAATGTCACGGGTATCCAGGTTTCCCATCACCCCACCTTCTACTACCACATGCAGGGGTTGATGGTCAAAATCCATCTGGTTCCGGTAGCGGTTATGCCTTCTCAGGTAGCTGATAGCCGTGGTCACCACAATTCTCCTGATCCATGCCCCCAGCGGGCCTTCGGCCCTGAATTGCCCGATACCGGTGAAAACCTTTACAAAAGCCTCCTGCAAAATATCCTCTGCATCATCAATGCTTTTGGTATAGCGATAGCAAACCCCGAGCATTTCGGAAGCAAACAACCCATACAACGCTTTTTGCGCGGCCCGGTCGTTCTTTTTGCAAAGCCTCACTAATTCTTTCTCGTCCATTCAGGGGGTAAGCTCTTTTTGGTCGTTTGGTGTTGTTTGATAATAATGACGCAAAGGAAAGACAGCGCATTGCACGGGGGGAAAGAAAAATTCTTAGGGAGCGGAGAAGGACCCATCCTCCAACCCCTTGCCCTACAAGAAGGAAGGGAAGATGATACTTTTCAAAAGAAATTATAGCGTGCGTATGCCTTTGCGGCTTTGCGACTTTTGTGAAATTATCGCTTGCGCCAACCCTTTGCGTCCCCACGCCTCCTATGTATTAAAGACGGTAGGCGAACAACGAACCAAAGTAGTGGAATGGATGAAGTCTTTGCTGGGCAAGGATGGGGACAGGGTTGGGCAGAGGTTCCATTACCAATAACAGCAATGCAGAAGATATGCCCGGTACAAAGACAATTTTACCATTGGCCGGGAGCAATGTGAAGCGCTCATCGGGCGGGTAACATTGGTGCTGAACATGCTACCGGGCGAGTTTGAGCAATTGGTAAAAGCAATACATGGAGAGGAAAATTAATCGTGCAAATAATGTTTGTAAAACTTATTTTTTCAGGTTGGGATAAGGCATGGCCTCTACCAACCTTCCATTTTTGCCCTTCATTGTTTCAGCCATAAAAAGCGAATTCAGGATGGCTTCTTCAGTAGCTTCAATGGCAGCCATAAATAAAGGAGATACAGCTTCGTTGTGTAAAACATGCTGCGTCAACACCCTGCCGTTTGGGTTATGCGGAATACGAAGCGTGCTATCGGTACTGAATGCGATCACATAATCGCCGCTGCCATTGCTGGCTACACCACCTGTGCGGGCAAGCCCCATAAAAGCACGCTTTGCCAGTCTTTCCAGGTTGCGGGCATCAAGCGGGGCATCGGTTGCTACAATCATCATGCAACTGCCGTCGGGGTTGTTATTCAGTTGATCAACCAGGTAATATTTACCTGTTTGTTTGCCAAAAGGAATATCGCCAATTTGCAATACCCCGCCAAAATTGCTTTGCACCAATACTCCAACCGTGTATCCTCCAAGGCTTTCGGGTAATTTGCGTGAAGCTGTCCCGATGCCGCCCTTCCAGCCAAAACAAACGGTTCCGGTACCTGCCCCCACGCAACCTTCTGCTACTGCCCCGTCGCTGGCATGTTGGATAGCGCTTGTAACGTGCTCAGCCTTTACGTGCATACCCCGTATATCATTCAGGTAGCCGTCGTTGGTTTCGCCTACCAATGCATTTACACTTTGTACCTGCTCGTTCCCGGGTTGGTTAAGCGTATATTTTACCACGGCCTGCATGGCTGCGGGCACACCCAGGGTATTGGTTAAAACCACCGGGGTTTCAAGGTTTCCAAGTTCCATCACCTGCGTGCTGCCGGCCAGCTTGCCAAATCCGTTACCAATATAAATGGCGGCAGGCACTTTGTTTTGAAACAGGTTGCCTCCGTGCGGCAAAATAGCTGTTACCCCTGTTCGCACACTATCACCTGCAATCAGCGTACTATGCCCTACAAGTACCCCTGCCACATCGGTTATGCTGTTCAGCTTGCCGGGTTTCATTACACCAATAGTGATCCCGGCCTCCCTTACACGCATCCGCTTTTGCGCAGCAAGCTGCAGGGTGGTAAAAAGTATGGCACCAATAAATATGAAACGGTGGATGATCATCCGGCTAATATATCCTAAAAACTGTTTTTATGGCGGTATTCCCTGCTGCCCTTTTTTATCCTTTGTTATTGGTTGGGCGCTGTTTACCTTTAACCCTTCAAATTAATCGGAAAGATGACATCTGCTGCTGCTTCTGTTGAACAATATATGGCCGAATTGCCCGAGTACCGAAAAGAGCCCATGGCTAAACTGCGAGCCACCATCCTGGAAAACCTGCCTGCGGGTTTTGAAGAAACCATGAATTACGGTATGGTGGGTTATGTGGTGCCGCATTCCATTTACCCCGCCGGTTACCATTGCGATACTAAGCTTCCGCTGCCGTTTATGTGCATAGCATCCCAAAAAAATTTTATAGCTTTTTACCATATGGGTATTTATATGCAACCGGATTTGATGGAATGGTTTACCGCCGAGTATCCCAAACACGTAAAAGGCAAGCTGGATATGGGTAAAAGCTGTACCAGGTTTAAAAAGCCCGATCAGATACCTTTTGATTTAATCGGGCAGCTTGTACAAAAAATGACTGTGCAGGATTGGATCGATTGTTATGAAACTAAACTAAACGAGTCCCGTAAAAAAGCATGATGTTCAGTTTCATTTCGCGTTTCCTTCTTTTTTTGCCGGTTTTTTGTGTTCCTGTTACATCCTTTGAGCAATTATGCTCGGGTAGCCTCGGCGACCCTGTTATTCATATTGATTTCGGAACGCCTTCAAACCCGCAACAGGTTCCTCCTCTCACCGGGTATACTTATACCAGTTCTTCCTGTCCTGATGACGGATATTACACCGTTACCAACCGAACCAGCGGTTGCTTCAACAATTCATGGTTAACCGTTAGTTCAGATCATACCGGAGGCGGTTCCTTTTTATTGGTAAATGCCACGGTTACCCCGGGTGATTTCTTTCTTACAAAAATCAGCGGTCTTTGCCCCGGTACTACTTACGAATTTGCCGCCTGGCTGATGAATGTAATTGCTTATACTGCCATTAAGCCTAACCTTTTATTTACTATTGAAACGCTTAGCGGTACGGTTATAAAATCATACAACACGGGCGATATTCCCGAAACAACTTCACCCCAATGGAAGCAGTATGGTTTTTTCTTTACGATGCCGGTTAGTAATGAAGAGATTGTTTTACGGATCCGGAATAATGCGCCGGGGGGTATTGGCAACGATATTGCCGTGGATGATATTACTTTCAGGCCCTGCGGCCCAAAGATTACCACTCAAATACAAGGCAACGGGCAAACTGTGGATGATTGCCCCGGACAAGGCAATAGTTATACCCTTGAAGCAGCAGTTTCAGATGGGTTTAACGTACCGGCGTTCCAATGGCAGATGAGCATAGATACCGGAAAAAATTGGCAGGATATTCCGGGTGCAAACGGTTTGACTTACGTGGCGACCCCGGTTCAGCAGAATATTTACCTGTACAGGTTGGCTGTGGCAGAACAGGGCTCGCTAAACAGGCCAACCTGCCGGGTTTATTCGCAGAATCTAACTATCCAGATTCATTCAAATCCTTCGGTTGACGCGGGCCCCGACAGGAGTATTTTTGCAGGTGATAGTATAACGCTCCAACCAACCGTGGTGGCTGAAAACCCCACTTACTTGTGGAGCCCTGCGGAAGGTTTAACTGATCCTACCTTACTTAACCCGGTTTGTTTTATTGCGCAGGACCAAACGTATACACTAGAAGTTACCTCTCAATTCGGTTGTACAGCTTCGGATGATGTTTCGGTGAGACTCATTTCGGGCATTTATGTTCCCACTGCTTTTACACCCAATGGCGATGGCCTCAACGACCTTTGGAGGGTTTCGGGCATTGACCCGACTTTCGGCGCTGTGGCCATGGTGTTTAATGTGTACGGGCAGCAAGTGTACCGGGTTGAAAATGATTTTATCAATTGGGATGGAAAGCGAAATGGGGTTCCGCAACCCATTGGCAATTATGTATATTATATCCTGCTGAACAATGGTAAAAAGGTTATGAAGGGCATGCTAACCTTGATCAGGTAGCGGGGAAGTCTCATTATGAGTTTACTCAAAAATCGTTATTGCCTTGGAAAAGTGCAAAAAATGACTCCATATTGCCTTTGAAAAATGAACTTTTTGTTGGAAATGAATTTTGAAGATGTAATAATTTGATACTAATACCGACCAATGTAGCTCATGCAAACCGAAGCAGTCTTTTTGGAACAGGTTCAGGCCAACCAGGGCATTATCCTGAAGCTTGTGGGTTTGTACGCCAACAGCGTGGAAGAACGCAAGGACCTGTACCAGGAGATATTGTTCCAGGCATGGAAGGGCTTTTCCACTTTCAGGGGCGATTCAAAGTTCAGCACCTGGCTATACCGTATCAGCCTGAACACCATTCTTACTTCGCAGCGTAAAGCCGGTCGCGTTGAGTATCGTGAAACCATTGAGGAAACATCGCTTGCAGACGAACACGATTCATTGAAACACGAGAATAGCCGGGTACTTCGATCAGCCATCCGGCAATTGCCTGAAACCGAGCGGGCCATCATCACCCTTCACCTCGATGGATATACCAACCCGGAGATCGCCGATATTATGGGTATATCGGCCAACAATGCCACTGTAAAGCTGCACCGCATTAAAAATCAATTGATCAACCAACTTCAACCGCAATTAGCATGAATGATCTGAAGCAAATATGGGAAGCGGAAGGCGAGGGTAACGATATACTGGAGCAAATGCTTCGAAACAAGAGTTTTAAGCAGGCAGGCATAAAAACCCCGCTTGATAAGCTGAGAAGAAATCTGGCCTTACATATGGGCTATGCGGCAATTATTACGCTTGGTTATGCATTCATTTTTTACTTTTTTCCTTACTGGCAAGTTCAGGGTTGCTTGTTGTTGCTCATTATATTCAACCTTTGGGGTATTGTAAAAACGTATCGCCTGTACTCAGGTATTGACACTAATCTTTCAGCACATACTGTGCTTGAAGAATTAAAAAAGCATTATGAAGCTTTTAAAGAATGGGAAAAGCAAAGCCTTCGCGCAGCGCTTTTCGTGTATCCTTTTGCAGCTACCGGTGGATTTATGCTCGGGGGAACCGTTAGTTCGGGTAAATCGGTAGAAATGTTTATGGAAGATAACCGGGTAATTATTGCACTGATTGTTGCATTACTCATTTTGGTGCCACTGAGTTATTTGCTTGCCAAATGGATGACCAAAGTAGCATTTGGAAAATATATTGATCAGTTAAAAGAGCGCATAGATGACCTGGAAGCCGAAGGATAGACCTGACTTGCAATTTTTATTTAGTCATGGTGTTGGTTAATCCGCTTCTTCCTCAATATGCAGGTGCTGATGGTGTGCGCCGGCCGCAATATGCAGCGAAAATCCCATGATGGCTGTATCTTTAAGAATATTCATCAAAGCAAAGTATCGCATTTCCGCGTCCCCTGAATTTAAATAGTTCGGAAAATGAATGCCCACGATAAAAAGTCCAAGCAATACAGCCAGGATGTACCCGGTGAATTTTACATACTGGTTGGTTAAAAAAGATAAACCTACGAGAGCAAATGCGGCCCCAACCACGTAAGGAAACCAAATATTGCCAAATATGTTTGGAGGAAGATAAACCATCACCTCGCGCGGAAATGTAAAATGGTAAATACCAAGGCCAATTAAAACGAGGGCCAGAAGGTAAATAGCAACCCTTGAAACTACATGGTACTTTTTCATACGCAAGAAATTTTTTTCTAAAGTATAAATTTTTTCAACCATAATCAATGATAATTGGCACTGTTTTATTTTTTTACCGGAAGCAGCATCCTTTTTATTGGCTTTTCTCCAATGGTGGGCGGTTTGGCATTAAACTTCCGGTAAAGAAAAATCATGAGGAATCCAATGGTTTTCGTCAGGGGTTGGACGGGTTTAAATTTTTATCTTTGAGTACCTGCCTTTTTTGGAAGAAAGGAGGCGCTCAAAGCCTTTCCCGGATGAACGGCAGTATGTTACATCCGGAGTGTTAAAAGAATAGATATTATGCAACCTTATCAACAAAAGCCGGAGGCTCTAATGCAGGGTCTGGGATCAGCCGATAAAGGATTGAGCAGGTCTGAGGTTGCCCAACGTTTGTCGGCTTATGGCGCCAACGAACTCCTTGAAAAAAAGAAAATACCTGCCTGGCTGCTGTTTTTACATCAGTTCAGGGATTTCATGATTTTGGTATTGATGGCGGCAGCTATTTTATCGGGAATTATGGGTGATATTACGGATACGGTTATCATCCTGGTTATCATCCTTCTGAATGCTGTTGTTGGCTTTGTACAGGAATACCGCGCAGAAAAAGCCATGGATGCGCTCAAAAAAATGAGTGTTACCCAAACCATGGTGCTGCGGGATGGGGAAGCTTTTGTGGTTTTAGGAACCCAACTGGTACCGGGAGACATCGTGATGCTGGAGGCGGGAAATGTTGTTCCGGCCGATATGAGGCTGATGGAAACCCACGCATTGCGCATTGACGAATCGGCGCTGACCGGCGAAAGTGTACCGGTGGATAAGGATTCGATTACGCTTGAGGCTAAAGATATTCCCCTGGGCGACCGGATAAACATGGCGTACAAAGGTACCCTTGTTACCAATGGCCACGCAAAGGCTGTAGTAACCCATACCGGCATGCAAACAGAATTGGGTAAGATAGCAGGCATGCTGCAGGAAAAGGAACAGTTGACACCATTGCAAATACGGATGACGAAGTTTGGAAAAAACCTGTCGTACATCATACTGGTCATTTGCGCTGCATTATTTGTAATTGGCGTTTTGCGGGGCGAAGAACCCTATAAAATCCTGTTGCTGAGCATTAGCCTGGCAGTAGCTGCCATTCCCGAAGCGCTTCCTGCGCTTATTACTATTGCCCTTGCACGGGGAGCATCGAGGCTGGCAAAAAATAAAGCGCTCGTGCGCAAACTTCCTGCCGTGGAAACACTGGGCTCCGTTTCATTTATCTGCAGCGATAAAACCGGTACTCTTACGCAAAATAAAATGAAGGTGGTTCAGGTACACGATTACCCTGACGAGAACAACGAAACGGGCGACTCCCTGCTGCTCAATGGCATGGCGCTCAATCACAACATACAGTTTAATAAAAAGGGAGAGCCTTTTGGAGAAAGCACCGAGCTGGCGCTGGTGGAACATGCGCTGGAAAAGCTCGGTCATGAAAATTATGCGGAATTGGCAGATAAGTATGAGCGGGTGGCTGAGTTTCCCTTTGACAGCAACCGAAAGCGGATGACCACCATTCACCGTGGAAATGAATATTTCATTGCCATTACCAAAGGTGCGAGCGAGGCGCTGAGCGAATGCCTGGCGAATAGTGCGGATACGGCTGAAATGCTGGATTTGGCAAATGATTGGGCAAAAAGGGGATTCAGGGTGCTGGCCTATGGATATAAAAAACTGGATGCTCTGCCCGAAACCTTAACTCATGATGTGGTGGAAAGCGGTTTAACTATTATGGGACTTGCAGGATTGATGGACCCCGCACGCGAGGAAGCGAAGACCGCCATTGAAGAATGTAAAACTGCGGGTATAAAAACGGTAATGATTACCGGCGATCACCCTGCTACCGCAAAAGCCATTGCTACCGAACTTGGTATTCTTGGTAAGGGCAACCTTGTACTGACAGGCATTGAGCTGCAACGCATGTCCGATGAAGCTTTTTTAAGCCAGGTAGAAAATACTTCGGTGTACGCCCGCGTGTCGCCCGACCAGAAATTACGGATTGTGCGTACGCTGCAAAATCGGGGGCATTTTGCCGCTATGACCGGCGATGGGGTAAATGATGCGCCATCGCTGAGGGCCGCTAATATTGGCGTAGCAATGGGTATCAACGGAACCGATGTTAGTAAAGAGGCCGCACACCTCGTGCTGCTCGACGACAATTTTGCCACCATTGTAAATGCGGTAAAGGAAGGCCGCCGGATTTTCGACAATATCCGAAGATTTGTAAAGTATATTATGACCTGCAACGGGGCGGAAATATGGACCATCTTTCTGGCTCCCATTCTTGGAATGCCTATACCCCTGTTACCCATTCATATTTTGTGGATCAACCTGGTTACCGATGGCCTTCCAGCGCTTGCGCTTGCCAACGAAAAAGCAGAGGTTGATGTGATGCAACGTCCGCCCCGGTCATCAAAGGAAAGCCTGTTTTCGGATGGAGTGGGCTACCATATAGTTTGGGTAGGCTTACTTATGGCCGGCGTTACGCTTTTTACACAGGTCTGGGCGCTGAACCAGGGCATGCAGCATTGGCAAACCATGGTATTTACCGTGCTTGCCTTGTCGCAGCTTGGGCACGTAATGGCGGTTCGTAGCGACCGTACCTTTTTATTCCGGCAGGGTATTTTCAGCAATCTTCCATTGATTGGTTCTGTGGTATTAACCTTCCTCCTGCAAATGTTTCTCATTTACTCACCTGCCATGAATAAAATATTTCGCACTGCTCCCTTAACCTTGAATGAGTTGCTTTTTTGCATGGGTATGTCAGTAGTGGTATTTCATGCAGTGGAGGCGGAGAAATGGGTGAAAAGGCTTTTGCGAAAAAGGAATTCGACCGGCAAGAACGCTCATGTGGCGTAACATGAGGTATCGTTCGGAAATTTCATAAAAAATATGTACCCTAAAAAAACTTTCCCCCGGTTTCATATCCACCATACCAAAGCGTCACGTAAGACCAATTTTTTTACCATAAAAAACTAAAAAAATTAGTGTTAATAATAAATTCCTTTTATCTTAGCCGCCGCAAATAATTTTACCGCATGGCAAAAGCAACCACTCAAACCGACAATATGAGTACTACGAACGGATCCGAAAAAATGAAAGCGCTTAAGCTTACCATTGACAAAATTGATAAGGATTATGGTAAGGGCAGTGTGATGATGATGAACGAAAAGGGGATGGATGAAATTGACGTAATTTCTACCGGCAGCATTGGGCTTGATGTGGCGCTTGGTATAGGCGGCCTGCCCAGGGGAAGAATTATAGAAATATACGGACCAGAATCGAGCGGTAAAACCACTATTGCCACCCATGTAATAGCCGAAGCGCAGAAAAAGGGCGGTATTTGTGCCATTATTGATGCGGAACATGCTTTTGACAGCGCTTATGCGCAAAAGCTTGGCGTGGACGTAGATAACCTGCTGATCAGTCAGCCGGACTATGGTGAGCAGGCGCTTGAAATTGCCGACCGCCTGATCCTGAGCGGCGCGCTTGATGTAGTGGTTATTGACTCCGTAGCCGCATTGGTGCCCAAAAGTGAACTGGAAGGCGAAATGGGCGACAGCAAAATGGGTTTACATGCCAGGCTAATGAGCCAGGCTTTGCGAAAGCTAACCGCCACCATCCACAAAACCAACACTATCTGCATATTTATCAACCAGTTGCGCGAAAAAATCGGCGTAATGTTTGGCAACCCTGAAACCACCACTGGCGGTAATGCGCTTAAGTTTTATGCTTCGGTTCGTTTGGACATTCGCCGTATCAGCCAATTGAAAGATGGTGATGAAGCCGTGGGTAACCGTGCCAGGGTAAAAGTGGTAAAAAACAAGGTAGCTCCCCCCTTCCGCCAGGCTGAATTCGATATTATTTTTGGAGAAGGGATCAGCAAGATGGGCGAGATCATTGATATGGGGGTGGAACTCGGTATCATCCAGAAAAGCGGAAGCTGGTTCAGCTACGAAAGCAACAAACTTGGCCAGGGCCGCGATGCAGTGAAGGAACTCGTGCGCGATAATCCCGAGCTAAGCGCTGAAATTGAAAGCAAGATCCGGGCGAAAGTGGAGGAAATGCAGAGTGCGTGAGTTAACAAGTTGACTGGTTGATAAGTTGACTGGTTGGTTCCAGTGCTATCCGTCAACTTCGAAAATAAAGGTTAGTAAGTACAAACAATGCGGCTTTCGGGCCGCTTGTTTTTTTGATAGCCTAAATTCAGGTATTGCTCCAAAGCCCTGTCAATGGTAATTTCAGGGTCTTGTATTTCGTCTAATCGCTCTGATGCCAATTTTGCCAGCCAGAGTTTAAAAGGTTCCGCTTTGGGTGCCGGATAGATTGCATAAGCCTGAAAATTTGCTCCGTATCGGCAACATCAGTTTTGTAATATTTACCATATGATGACTGCATTTTCAGTTGTCCGAAAAAAATCGGACAACTCACTTCCTTCCTTTGGCAGCTTGGTTTCAGGTCGTTCCAGTATTTTCTCGGGCGGTCGGTTCCGGTTAATACCTCAATCACATCAATAACGGAAATGTACAAAAAAAACAGGTACCCATTCAGCATGGATACCCGTTCCTACAATAGAAAGAAAAATTAACCTTGTGTAGCTGACTTCAGTTTGGTCTTATCTATTTCGTCAATAAATGGAATGCTCTCCTGGATAAACAGGCGAATATTGTTTTCAATATAATCTTCGAGCTGGATAAACTTGGATGCCTGTGCTGCGCCGATTATTTTTGAAAAGCTGCCGTAATACTTCTTTTGCATTTTGCCGTATGCGGCCATCCATTTCATTTTACGGTTCATCAGTTCATCCGATGTTTTATCATCGAGCGTAAGGTATGCATTGGCATACGCTTCAATAAACGCAACACGTTCGCGGCCTAATTCTGTGCGCTCGGTTTCATAGGCGTCATAGGTTTTCCAAAAAGCCTCATTCTTTTCAGGCGGAACAGCCATATACTGCGCTACAAGGTCCTTTTTGGCTTTGCCGAACATGGATTGAATAATGGCAATATCTTCCTTATTGGATTGGGCAACGGCTGCCAAGCCAAAGATTGTACATAAGGTCAGTCCTATTAGTCGTTTCATAATTGTTGATTTTATTTTTATGAATTTAAATAATGGTATTATGGTTTAAGAAAACCATCTTTCTTCATTTTTTCGGTAACGGTAAGAGCAATATCATCTATGGCTTTTCCAATTTTGGAAGGGTTTACCGACTTGGTTGTACCGGTCCAAAGCAACTTATTGGGGCTGATGGAATAGACAGCCGTTTCTACAAAATAGTTTTTATCCTCCTGGTAGTAACCCGGTGAGCCGTACATGCCGGCGCCATAGCCATAATACCTGCCATAACCTCCATAATACCCGGTGGTGGTTCCGGGCACGTAAGAAGTTTCCTTTTCAATATCCGCCAGGCGCATAATTAAAATATGCGTAAACCCGCCTTCCTTCAGCATTCCTTCAAGGGCATCTTCCTTAGCCGCTTTCACCATTTCATCGGTAACGACTGTATAGGAAGCAACACCCTTAGCCGCCATCCTTTTAACGAGGTTATCTTCCACAATCCTGCGCGAAGATTCGTCCTTTACCAGCCCCATTACCAACACTTTATTGTCGCCTGAGCTGGAAACCGAAGCGCCGGGCTCCTGCCATGATTTCTCCATGGTGGTAGAAGGCCCACAGCCTATAAAGGCGCACACGCCCAACATAAATAAGAGTCGTTTCATAATTGATTTGCTCGATTTAATGATTATAAACAGGTGAAAAATTTTGTGAAGAAATGAATTTTTTTAACCAGTTAGCTGTTTTATTTTTCCCGGCAGGCTGCTTTTAACAATTTCATCATGGGGTTTCCGCCGGTATTTTCCAGGCAAATTTTTCCGGGCCACATACATTACCTGCCTTCCTCCTGCTTTAATATTTTGCATATTACCCCTTCTGCGGATACTTTTACGGCTAAAAAAGCAAAAACCAAACTACCTTCGCCTTCATCTTAAACGGATTAACCAATGAAAAATATTTGCTGGATCATTGCCTTCCTACTGGTTTGTCATTACCATGCCCAATCCCAGGTGTTTACCAACAAGGAAGTAGGGAAAAAAAATGAAGACCTTGCCGATAGTTTAAAAAAATCTGATTATCCATACAGCTTGCCTATTTGGGGCGATAAGGCTACAAAGGCGGGGTATAACCTGCCTTATTCTGCCGGGTTAAGCGTACAGTATTTTACGCAGGAAAGCGACCTGATCATTGACAACCTGATGGTTGGGTTTAATAATGGCACCATGTACCCGCTGGATGGTTTGGTGCGTTTTGACAAGGCGCGCGCCTCAGCCAGCGCCGTTACCGTAAGGCCCGATATCTGGCTGTTCCCTTTTTTGAATATTTACGGCATTTTGGGCAAGTCAAAAGCCTCCACCGATATTGGCGTAGGTATTTGGGTAACCGATAGCAGCAACCAGGCTGTTAACATAGCCAATTTTAATTCGAAAGTGGATTTTAATGCCACCACTTTCGGCCTCGGTTTAACCCCAACCATTGGTGTAGGGGGAGGTTGGCTGGCGCTGGATATGAATGTAGCCTGGACCGATGTGCCCCAATTAAAAAAACCGGCCAAAACTTTTGTTTTTGGCCCCCGGGCAGGCAAGCAGTTCAAATTGAAAAAGCCCAACCAGGCATTTGCTATGTGGGTGGGTGGTTTCAGGGTTATGCTGAATTCGGAAACGGAGGGTTCGGTTAACCTGGCAGATGTAATTGTTTCGGATGGAAGCGCAATGGCCAAAATTGATGCCGGCCAGCAAAAAGTAGATCAAACCCAACAGCAGGTTGATACCTGGTGGAACGGCTTATCGCAACAGGAACAAAATAACCCGGTGAATAAAGCTAAATACGAAACCGCCAATAATACCCTGGATAGGGCCGGCAATTTTTTGGCCTCGGCCGAAAATGCCCTGAATAATTTAGCAGGTTCCTCGGTGCAATATTCTATGGACAAGAGGCCAAAGGATATGTGGAACTTTATTGTAGGCGGGCAGTTTCAGCTTAACAAGCACCTGATGTTCCGTGCCGAGTATGGGTTCCTGGGTTCGCGTACTCAATTTTTAACCGGGGTTCAATACAGGTTCGGACTTTAAACCTGCTGCATGAAAAAACTATTCGCGATTCCGGTTTTCCTGTTGATTGGCTCATCTTCTTTCTCCCAGGTGCTGATTTCCCTTGTTTTTGGCGATAAGCTGAATAGCGGTAAAATAGAATTCGGGCTGGATGGAGGATACAGCCTCTCCAACATCAGCGGGGCGCCCGGTGCAGAAGGTCGCGGTGGTTTTAACCTTGGCTTTTATTTCGACATAAAAACAAAGCATCCGCAATGGATGGTGAGCACCGGGGTGGTGGTAAAAGGGCCTATGGGTGCCAAAGACATGGATGTGTATTCGCTTAACGATCCCAACCTTGACGCCTCTTTCCAGGGCGGCTCGGTTACTACCAAACTTGGATATTTTTATGTTCCCATTTGCATGAAATACACTTTTAAAAACCATATTTTTTTAAAAGGGGGTATTCAGCCGGGTTTGTTCAATTCCGCATCGGATGAATTTGTAAATTCCGTAGCCGAAGAGGATGACCTGACGTACAAGCTTAGCCGTAAAAAGGATTTTTCCCTGCTTGATTTTGGGCTTGCTACCGGCATAGGCTACCGGCTGATGAAAGGAAATGGAATGAATATTGGTATCAGCTATTACCACGGGCTGATAGATGTGGAAGCCGATGATGACGGGCCTGATCTTTTTAACCGCGCTTTTTATTTTAATGTAGGGATCCCGATTGGAAAAGCCAAAGCGCAGAAAAAAGCCGCAGCCAAACAAAAAGAAAGTCAGGCAAACTAACCATATAGCATCCATTGAAAAAAACATAATGCATCAAAGGAAAAAAAATGCCCGGGTTGGAAAATTAAAAAGATTGACTTGCCTTTTAGGATTGGCATTCTATTGTACGGCCGGTATGGCACAGGAGGAACAGGCGACTGATTCTGCTGCCTGTGCTCAACGCGATTTATCTGATGCAATACGCGCCGCCATGCACAAGCCGCCTAAGGTAAAATCAGAAAAAGCATCTTCCCTCATTGCGTTTCCTATTATTGGTTCAAACCCCGCAACCGGTTTTATGTTTGGGCTTGGCGGGCAATATGCATTTAAAATGCAGGAAAGCAGTTTGTATTCCATGGTAAGCGGCAGCCTTCAGTTTACCACCAAAAGCCAGTTCCTCGCTATTTTCAAAAACAATATTTACACCAAAAAAGAAAAAATATTCTTTACGGGCGATTGGCGCTACCAGATTTTTTCCCAATCCACCTATGGCCTTGGCACCAATGCGCCCGAAGGAGGTGTGCTCGACTACCAGTTTGGACTGGCCGGAATGGAAACCACCAACGACTCACTGGCCCAACCCATGGAGTATAATTTTCTCAGGTTTCACCAAACAATGGCCTTTAAAATTAAAAAAAGTATTTACCTCGGTGTTGGCGTAAACATAGATGCCTATACCAAAATAAAGGACTTAAAATTGCGGCTGGACCCGGGCAATGAGTTAATCACTTCGCACTATGCGTACAGTAAAAAATACAGGTTCGATACCTCAAGTTATTATTCATCATCAGTGATAGCAAACTTTGTGGTAGATAAGCGCGATAATATGATTCAGCCTTATAAGGGCTATTTTCTTTCAGTAGGCTGGAGGGGCGATTTAAAAATACTCGGTTCTGAAAAGAATGCCAATATGCTGAAAACCGAGTGGCGCAGCTATCATAATCTTAGCAAACGCAATCCAACGCACCTGCTGGCATTCTGGCTGATCGGCGAGTTTTCGCCCGAGGGGCAGTTTCCTTATATGACGCTTCCTGCCACATCATACGACCAGCGAAGCCGCAGCGGGCGCGGTTATACGCAGGGCCGTTTTCGCGGAAATCAATATTCCTACGGCGAAGCGGAATACCGGTTCCCGATATCAAGGTGCGGTGGTATATGGAGTGGTGTAGCTTTTTTAAATGCTACCACGGCTAATAACCCCGCGCAACAACTGAACATATTTGAATCGGTAAAACCGGGGTATGGGCTTGGGTTAAGGATTATGCTTGATAAATCAACCCGCACCAACCTGGTGCTCGACTATGGCTTTGGCGAAAAATCAAGCGGATTTTACCTCGCAGTTTCAGAAACTTTTTAGCAGGTTATCTTTTTATTGAAATTGAATTATTTGACAGGCGATAGGATTTCAGTTGTACATTGTGGTTTTAGTTTTGAACAGTTTGCATTATTGTTAAATTGCCTTCATGTATTTCAGGTTGAAGCAATGAACATTTAAAACCAATAAAAATGAATAACAAAATCGGGGCCGGCAATGTGTACGACACCATGATCCGGATGTTTCTAATTGTCCTGATAGTAGGCTGGTGCCTGGCCATCATGTTACCCTTTGTACATATTATGCTGTGGGGCATTATTATTGCCGTTTCATTTTTACCCTTGCACCAATCGCTCAGCAAAAAATTGGGGGGCAAACCAAAGCTTGCCTCAACCATCATTGTCCTCGTTAGCCTGGCCATCATACTCATACCGAGCTGGTTGTTTATTGATTCGGTGACGGAGGGAATTAAGGCATTGAAAACAGATTATAAAGCAGGCACGCTTACCATTCCCCCGCCTTCCGAAAAGGTAAAGTCCTGGCCGGGCATTGGCGAGAAGCTATATGATGCCTGGTCATCCGGCGCCGAAGGGCTGAAAGCATTTTTGCTTCAATACAAAGAACAACTGCGGGGTATTTTGAAAACGATCATTGGGGGATTAATGGGCAATGTTTCGGCAATACTGCAAATGGTAGGCGCTGTAATAATTGCCGGTATATTATTGGTAGTGGATGGTGCCGGTGAAGGGATCCGCAGGTTTTTCAGGAAGGCTGCGGGCAGCAGGGGCGATGAATTTGCCGACGTAACAAAACTGACCATTGGCAATGTAGTAAAGGGCGTATTGGGGGTTGCACTCATACAGTCATTTGCAATTGGTATTGGCCTTTTACTAGCTGGCATTCCACTTGCAGGTTTATGGACCATCCTGGTATTAATACTGGCAATCCTTCAAATTCCCCCAACCCTTGTAGTCATTCCTATTGTTGTGTATATGTTTTCAATTAAAGAAACTACACCGGCAATATTGTGGGCTATTTACCTGCTGGCTGGAGGTTTTTCCGATAATATTTTAAAACCCATTTTGTTGGGAAAGGGCGCTCCCGTACCCATGCTTATCATTTTTATTGGCGTAGTGGGAGGTTTTGTTCTATCAGGCTTTATCGGGCTATTTACAGGCGCCATTATTATGTCGATAGGATATAAAATGTTTGAAGCCTGGGTGAATTCTGCAAATACTGTTCCTGCTGTTGAAGATGAATTGGCTGGATAGGTTGGTAATGGCTGATTACTTAGCAGCCGGCTTTTTTAGATTAAACCATGTTCGTTGCCACCCAACCGATATGCTGGTAAAGTTCTGACCGATCCGTACAATGGCACCTTTGCTCACGGCTAATTTCAGCGAGCTGAACTTACCGGTAGGAAGCACCCCGGTAATACCCAGCCTCACATTGGATTGCCGGTCATCATTAATTTTCCCGTCGAGGGTTGATGTGCCGCCGGTATAATACGTAGCATTGAATGCTACCCACATGTTGGGTTTAAAATTATAACTGAAATGGGTTTGAAAAGTTCCCATGGGTTCCTGCGAGCGCTCCACACTGCCCGGGTAAAAACTGTTGTTATTGGTAAAAAGCCATAAGCCGGCATACACATCAAGCAGCCATTTTTTGCCTACATGTTGCGAAATGGCAAGTTCGGGCCTGAACGACCAACGGTGCGTGCCAATATTTATGAGCTTGTTTGAAAAAAACTGACCCGTGGGCGCCACCATATTTATGCTTGCACCCAATAATGTTTTTTTGGGTTTCGTTTTTTTAAACTCCTCCACTGAAGAAGCAGGCCCCCCTGCAAATAAAACCGAGAGCCTCATACGGGTATCGGCAAAGCCTGCGCGTGTAATACTTTGGGCTTGCTCATTTACCTCACCGCTTACCTGTGCCCAGCTATAAGGAAGCGCAACCAATGCCTGCGCGGTCATGCCGGCCAGGTTAAAGGTACGCGCCACACCCAGTGAAAGAGCCTGAACATCTGCCTTGATGTTTTTAATGGGAAGCGTAGGATCTGATACAACACCTCCATATTGGTAACCAAACCCGGTTATCATGGTGGTGGTTTTTACCGGCAAACGCACATACGCACGTGGATCGAGGTCCTGTGCATAAGCACGGGTAGTTGCTGCTGCCATACAAATGGATACGGCCAGCAAAATTCTACATTGAAGTTGGCTACGTTCCATGACTTGTTCTCCGAAATATATAAAGGTAGGGCTAATACTTCTTAGGTATGAACGGTTACATTTTATCAATTAATGTAGGCTGCATACTTGCCTCCCGACCTTTGTTATTTCTTATTCCTTATTCCCCAACTAAGCTTCCTTCCTCAAAATCTCCAGTGGCGGCTTATTTACTACTTCGCGGCTATTCAGCAAACCAATCAGCACAGCCAAACCGGTTATGGCTGCAAAGCCTCCAATCATCGACCACCAGGGTATCTGCAGCGTGGTGTCAAAAATAAATTCAGCCAGCGCCCAGCTTGAAGGAAGCGAAAGCAAAATACCCGTTCCTGCTGAAAGGCTACCGAGTAAAAAGTATTCGACTGCATTAATGCCGAGAATCTGTTTCCTGCTGGCGCCCATGGTACGCAGCAGCACACTTTCCTGTATCCGTTGGTACTTGCTGATAATGACCGAACCAATCAGCACGATAATGCCGGTGATGATGCTGAACAGCGCCATAAACCTGATGATAAAGCTAACCTTTTCAAGAATGGTTTCTACGGTTTCAATCACTAAGTTCAGGTCTACTACCGATACATTGGGGAATTTTGCAACCAGCGCCTGCTGAAAAGCTGCTGATTGGCGGCTATCGGTAAACCGGGTCAGTTCCACATGAAATTTTGGAGCAGATTCGAGCACGCCGGTAGGAAACAATACAAGGAAGTTTGTTTGTACCCGTTGAAAATCTACCTTCCTGAAACTGCCCACATAAGTTGTTATTAAGGCGCCCTGTACATTCCAGGTCATGGGGTCGCCAATTTTAAGCTTCATAGATTCGGCAATGCCTTTATCGAGCGATACAAAAATGCTGTCGCCGGGTTTTTCCACTTTACCCTGCCAGGCTCCTTCAAGCAGGGTTTCGCTCTCAATAAGCGAGTCGCGGTAGGTAACGCGATATTCACGGGTAAGCAATCCCCTAGAGCGTTTATCGGTGGTATCCTCCATTATTTTCTCTACCGTACCATCTTTCAGCGCATGTAACCGCATGGTAATAATGGGAACAGAACCCAGTACAGGCAAGCCCTGCGCTTCGGTCAGTTTTTTCACCTCTTCCACCTGGGCATCCTGTATATCGAAAACGATCATATTGGGTCGCGAACCGGAGGAATTGATCTTCACTTTTTGCAGCAGCAGGTTTTGCGTGAGCAATAAGGTTGAGATCAAAGTGGTACCCAGGCCAATAGTGATGACCAGCACGAGGGTTTGGTTGTTAGGGCGAAAAAGATTGCTGAGCCCGTGCCGCCAGGTAAATGAATACCGAACGGGTAAAAACTTTCGCACGGCCCAAATAATAAGCTTTGCAAATAAGGCCAGCAAACCAAATGCTATGGCAATGGCGCCCGAAAAAAACATGGCATTCTTTAAGGACCCCAATTGCAGTCGGGCAAAACCCAATATAAAAAACGCTACCCCAAAAACGGCCAAAAGCCTCCATGGGTCGGGGATTTGAGTTTCATAAGAAGAACGGATAGCTTTTAGCGGCGAAATTTTACGGATACCCAATAATGGGAAAAGAGAAAATAAAAATGATGCCAGCATACCGGTAGCAATACCCGCCAAAATAGCGCTCCAACTAATGGATGGCTCTACTTCAACAGGCAGGATACCCGCGAAAATTGCAGGCAGTGCAAACTGAACCGCGGTACCCAACGCAGCGCCTATTGACGCGCCAATCATGCCCATCAAAAGGATCTGCACAATAAAAATGCCCATGCCCGTTTTACCACTTGCGCCGAGGCAACGCAGCAAAGCAACCATCTGCACCTTCTCTTTCATGTAAATAGTTACCGAACTTGCCACGCCTATGCAACCCAACAATAAGGCGATAAATGCGGTGAGGTTTAAAAAGCTTGCGAGGTCATCGTAGGCTTCACCTACTTCCTGCTTTCTTTCATCCACATCATCAAAACGCAGGTCGGCTTTCTCAAGCGCAGGTTTAATAATCTTTTCATAGGTTTCCATTGTAAAGGAAGCCGGAAATTTTACATACACCCGGTAGTTAAGCCGGCTTCCTTTTTGCAACAGACCGGTTTGCGTTACCATGCTGTACGGCATGAAAACAGGCGGCGCTACGGTGGCGGCAATACCCGATTGACCGGGCACTTTCAGGATAGCCCCGGCCAGTACAAAGTGCAGGTTGCCAATGGCAATGCTGTCGCCGGGCTTGGCGCCATACTGAAGCATAAGCGTGCTACCCGCAGCCGCCATGTTCTGCTTGATAAAGGTTTTACCGGCGGAAGCAGGGTTGGTTTCAAGCACTCCGTAAAAGGGATATTCCGGTTCTACTGCACGCACATTTACCAAACGGGTTCCGCTGTCGGGCAAAAACTGCACCATGCTTGCAAAACTTATTTCTTTCGAAGTGGTCAGCCCGAGTGAATCCAGGAGGTTCATTATGCTATCGGGCACCGCCTCGCGCGATTCAATTTCAAGATCGGAACCGAGTAATGCCTTGGCTTCGGATTCTACCTGTTGGCGCAGGTTATCGCCAAAACTTTGAATAGCCACCAGCGCGGCAATACCCAATGCAATGCTGCTCATGAAAAGCATGAGGCGGCCACGGTTTTTACGGCTATCACGCAGCGCCATTTGTACCAGCCATTTCAGGTTCATAGGTTGGCGGGGTTTTGGGTTTGGGTAAATCTGTCTGCAATTACTTTGCCGCCTTTCATTTGCAATACGCGGTTGCATTTTTGGGCCAGGTCAAGGTTGTGGGTTACAAGCACCAGGGTGGTACCTTCCTGCTGGTTCAGCTCAAACAGCAGGCGCTCAATAGTAGCGCCGGTTTCGTTATCCAGGTTGCCCGTAGGTTCATCTGCAAAAAGAATATGTGGCTGATTGGCAAAGGCTCGTGCAATGGATACCCGCTGTTGTTCGCCGCCCGAAAGTTGCGCGGGATAATGGTTGTAGCGGTCGCCAAGCCCCACTTTTTCAAGCAGGCTGACGGCCCTTGACCTGATGCCCTTTTGCTTGCGCAATTCCATGGGCACCATTACATTTTCCAAAGCGGTAAGTGTTGGCAGCAGGTTAAAGCTCTGAAACACAAACCCCACATGTTCGTTTCGAACGCGCGCCCGCTCATCTTCGCCGAGGTTATCCAGCGCAATATCGTTCAGCAAAACGGTTCCGGTTGTGGCGCGGTCCAGGCCTGCGCAAAGCCCGAGAAGCGTGGTTTTTCCACTGCCCGATGGGCCCACAATAGCGCATGAAGTACCTTTATCAACGGTAAAGCTTACATGATCGAGCACTGTAAGGTCTTTGCCGCCCGATGGGTAGGTTTTGGTTAGGTTGGAAACTGAAAGCATATTCTTTTTGTTTGATGTTTGTTATTTATGGTTTATGGTTCCATCCGGAAGTAATTTTAATAGGTGTTTTTTGTTTCTCACATAAAACTTCGCACTCAAACCAACAATAAACATCAAACCATAAACCCCAAACAACTGAATGATTGTTTAACATTGCTGAAAAGCGAAAAATAAGTTATGTGCAAGATAAACAGGCTAAAAATTGTTTGGATGGTGATGGCGCTTTGGTTGATGGCAGCCTGCGGGGGAGAAGCGGCAAAAGATAAAAAGGGGGCCGAAGCAAGTGCAGAAGCGGGCACAAAGGAAAAAAACGAACAACCCGAAAAGTACATCATCTTTTTTGGAAACAGCCTGACTGCAGGATATGGGATTGAACCCGGGCAGGCATTTCCGGCGCTAATCCAAAAACGGCTTGACTCGCTTGGGCTGAATTATACCGTGATTAATGCAGGGCTGAGCGGCGAAACAACCGCATCGGGCGTTAGCCGGGTTGATTGGGTAATCAGCCAGCAGCCAGTGGATGTTTTTGTGCTTGAGCTTGGTGGTAACGATGGTTTGCGCGGTATTGAGGTTGGCGAAACCCAAAAAAACCTGGTGGCTATCATTGATAAAGTGAGGGCTAAGCATCCTAAAGCCGAGATCATTTTGGCCGGCATGATGGTACCCCCCAATATGGGCTCCACCTACAGCAGCGCTTTCAGGGCGATCTTTCCCGCTGTGGCGGGGGAAACAAAGGTCAAACTGATTCCGTTCATCCTTGAAAATGTTGGTGGCGAAAAGAAACTGAACCAGGCGGATGGCATTCATCCCACTCCCGAGGGGCATGAACTTGTACGGGAGAATGTTTGGAATGTATTAAAGGATGTGGTGGGACGATAACCTTAACTGAAAATGTTATAGCATCAATAGCAAAAAGCCGGCATTTGCTATGGTGCGTGATGTGAAGCCTGCAATCAATCCCCGGGCTCCGGTTGAAAAATATCTTCGTTATGGCTGACCGGTGGCGCTTAAGCAAACTGCCGGCCCGAGGACCGGCAGCCGAGTGGTGTTTGAGGTGGATTATGTGGGTGTGGTGGTAAGTGATTTAACCTTACAATAGTATGCACATGCATGCAACTCAAATTACCACTAATCTTAATTGGCAAACATTTTACATACTGGGGCGGTTTGTGTTAATGCTCTCTTAACGCCGAAGCTCGCCCGGAATTATCCATAATGCCTTTTTTTTCGCATATTTGGGTGTTTGCCTCCTTAGGACGAATAATATAAGTTTTCTACATTGCTCTCTTGCCGAATTATTGGAAAACCATATCTTACTATAAAAATGCAAAGAACATGACGGAGCGAAAACTATTCATTTATATCGCCTGCAGCCTTGATGGTTATATTGCCGCACCCAATGATGACCTGTCCTTCCTGGATCCCATGGACCAGGAGGGTGAAGACTATGGGTATGTAGAATTTATAAGTAAGGTTGATACCGTTATCCTGGGCAGGAAAACATACGATTGGGTGCTGAAACATGCGCCATTTCCGCATTCGGACAAGGAGGCTTATATTATTACCCGTACCCCGAGGGCGCCTGAAGGTAATATTACATTTTACACAGGTATCCTGGCTGAATTGGTTGAAACGTTAAAGGCGAAACCCGGCAAGCATATTTTTTGTGATGGCGGGGCCGAGGTCATTCATACTCTTTTAATGGATAACCTGGTTGATGAATTCATCATTGCAGTGATACCGGTTTTGCTTGGAAACGGGATCAGTCTTTTTAAAGAAGGCCGGGGCGCCCAAAATCTCGAATTGCTTTCTGCCAAATCCTATCCTACCGGTTTGGTGCAATTGCATTATAAAAAGCAATCCTGACTTCAATGAAATGATGAGAGCCTTCTTTAGTTCATTTGGGGGTCTAAGGAAAGAAGCAGCCACACCCCAGTCTGTGGAATAAGTTTACCACTTAGAAAGTCAGGCAATTAAGCAACTGCTTTTATTCTCTGTAAAATTCGGTAAGTCCCGCCATTTTTTACTAATGAAGTATTCAATTATTGTCCATTTCTAACACCCTTCAATTTCATTTGCGCAAAATAGGGATGGTCCGGATTTACCATCAGTTCCTGCCGCTGAGGATCAATAAGCACATCCATATCTTCAAGCGGAATGGCGCCAAGCAAAGGCTCGCAATCGCCTGGAAGTACCATTGCCCGGCAGGTTGTAGCCCTGTTTTTGAAACGTACTTCTACATTACTCACCATATCACAGTCTACAATCCTGCCATCGGCTGTTATCGCCTGCCTTTTTTCTACCACAGGAAACTGCAGTTGAGATTGAATTTCTTCATTAATACATAGGTTAATGGAACCTGTATCAACCAGCATGTTTATCGTCATTTTTTTTATTTCTTCCTCGCCAATAATATACTTTCTGGCAAGGGTAATATCCTCTCCATTTATTAATGTAATATCAGCGTATACTAACCCCATATCTTTTACAAATTTAATCCCCCTTTCTTCAACCACCGCATTTTGCGTATAATCTTCACTTTTTACCCTAAACCTATGATCAACATAGTAAATTTTGGAAAACATTAAAAATATAGCGGCCAACATGATTCCATGCTCTGGTAAATATTCCAAAATTGAATCAATTAAGCAACCGCCTTTATTCTTTGTAAAATTGGGTAAGTACCCCCATTTTTTACCAACTCATCCATAAAATCCTTAAGTATCCCCTTCAGGCTCAAATCCTCATCAAGCGATGGCCAATGAACCCCAACACCACTCCCAATGAGTTCATAATTATTAAGTTGTGCCAATTCGGCTTTAGCAAGGGTTGGGAAACTTTTGAAAGAAACTTTAATGGCAAGTGGCGTATTTAAGGCAATTTCCATGCATTGCTCATTTACAAGAAAGGTTATGCTTTTTATTCGCAACCCATTTTGGAAAATAAGTTGCTCAAGGCTATCATAGTTATTTTTTGGAAAAATGTTCATACCACTTCTTTTTGAGCAATTCAAAATTAGCAATAACAATTTGATTAATTCGCTTTATCTCTTTGGTATTAAATCCCTCGAAGTATGCATTAGCCATTTCGGGCTCTAACCAGATTTTTCCAACAGCATCTCCTTTTCGCACATGTGTATGGCATGGTTCATTCCCTTCGTTACTGTAAAAGAAAAAAATAAACCCATCTTCTTCCAAAGACTTTGGCATATTAAATGCTTTAAAATTCTCAATCAATATTACTCCTTCTTCAACACCACCGCATCAAGCCCCCTCACCTTCACCTCTTTGCCGTCCAAATTCGAACCGTCCAGCAAATTCCTGTACTTCCCGATTCCTGGCAACTCAAAAGTACATTCGCTCCCCTCCAGGTTAAATAGTACAAGTATTTCATCCTTTCCATTACTCCGCTTATATCCAAGCCTCTGCCCTTCAGTTAAAAAGAATTCCATTTCGCCGTGAACCAATACCGGGTTGGCTTTTCGCAACGCGATCAGCTTTTTATACCAGTCAAAATGCTGCTGATTAAATCCAACGGGATCATACTGCTTTTTACCAGGTTTTATGTTGGTTGCCGTTTCATCCTGGAAGCTGATATCCTGCCACCAAAGCGGTTTTCTCGGATCCGGGTCATCGCCTCCCCACATGCCCATCTCCTCTCCATTCCATATGTGCGGGGCGCCAACACTGGTAAACAAATGAACCAGGTAAAGCCGCACCCGTTGGTAAGTCTCTTCGGATGGGCGGCCTGTCATATAAGCCGAATCTTCCCAGGCGAGCGCCTTGTACTTATACTTTCCCGGGTTGGCAAAGCATGATAGCAGCCGCGGGGCATCATGCGTGCTGCTTACATTCATCATGGCATAGCGGTTAGGTTTCAGCAAGCGGTTCCATTGAAAATCAAGACTGTCTTTCAATTGCCTCGCATCAATAGGAGAATTAGTTTTGGAGAAAAAGTATTTGGCCGGTCTATATGCCTGGTAAAACATCACCGCATCAAAAATATCGCCACTTGTGTAAGGCACAGGATCCATCAGCACATCGGGCCATTGCGCCCACCATATTTCGCCTACCAGGTAAGCATCGGGGTTAATGTTCCTCACATGCCTGCGCCAGTCGCGCCAGAACACAAGTCCAACATGATCTGCAACGTCAAGCCGAAATCCGTCAATCCCTTTTGAAACATCGCCATCAGGCGCCAGCCAGCGTTTGGTCACATCAAAAATATGAGCCTTTGCTCCTGCGTTTATATCACCTTCGTAAGGATGGCCGATCTTCCGTTCAGTGGTAAGGTTCACCTTTTTTATTTCAGGAACGCTTTGTGCATTCAGCCATCCTTCCCAGGCAAATTCATTTCCAGGCGTAGCAGGGTTGTCAAAGGTTTTGATATTGTACCAGTCTTTGTAAGCCGATGTTGAACCGTTCTTCAATACATCTTCAAAGGCCCAGAACCTGGTGCCCGTATGGTTCCAGCTAAAGTCGAGAATGATCCTCATTCCACGTTTATGGACTTCCTCCACCAGCTTTAAAAACATTTTATCCGCTGCGGTCCATTGCCAGGTGGCAGGGTCGCCCGGATTTTCGGCAGCCATTATTTTCCGGTCACCTGCGGGGTCGGGACCAAAGTTGGCATCCACATGGTGATAGCTGCTCGCATCATACTTATGCAGCGATGGCGCATCATTAATGGGGTTCAGGTATATGGCGGTAATACCTAAGTCCTGCAGATAATCCAATTTATCAAGCACGCCCCGGAGGTCTCCCCCATAACGGCGGTATTGCAGGTTATCATTAAACCTTTTGGTGGTATCATACCAGCTATCACGTGCATACCAATCCTGTTTCCATGGAGTAATTTTCCATCCATTCGGCGCTTTTACATTCAGGGCAGGGATTGCCATATCAGCCGCCTTGGGATCATTGGTGGTGTCGCCATTACGAAACCTTTCTACAAATATTTGGTACCAAATAGCTTCAGAGGCCCATGCAGGAGGCTCCTTAGAGTCTGTTTGGCTTCTTTCGTTCAGGCAGGAAGTGATTAGCAAGGCCATGGCAATAAATATTGAAAATAGGTTTTTAAACCCCGCAAGCAGTATCCGCATGTACATTCTGAATTTTGGGTAAATTTACCTGAAATCAGTAAAACAGAAATTTCGCGTGGCACAACAAGGCTGCCAACAATAACTCAACCATGACAGGTGTAATTTTATGCGGAGGCCAAAGCACGCGCATGCATAAGGACAAAGGACTGTTGATAGCGGGACGATATACCTGGGCAGAACGGTTGGCCAGGTTGCTTCAGTTCATCTGCGATAGCCTGGTAATTTCAGTGAACCCCGAACAACACGCCTACCAATCGGCCTTGGCCGGATACATGCTTATCACAGACGATGCATCGCTCGATATCTGCGGACCCCTGCATGGCCTGCTCAGTGTGCATCAGCAGTTGCCCACGGAAGACATTTTTTTACTTGCCTGCGATATGCAGCAAATGCAGCCGGAAGTATTGGAAATGCTGTCAGTAAAATATAGCGAAAACCCTGCATTTGAGGCCTGGGTATATGTGGAACCTGATGGTTCGCCCGAGCCATTGGCCGCCATTTATTCTGCAAAAGCATTAGCCTCCATACTGGCCCTGCACCGTAATACGCCGCTTCCAAGGCATAGCATGAAATATGTATTAGATCAACTGAATGTTTACACCTTTCCGATCCCCGAAGCATGGCTAGCATGCTTCGCCAATTTCAATACACCGTCCGATGCCAGTTAACCTATGCATCCATAGAGGCTGCCTGCATTTTTAAAGGCTGAAAAGATGATTTCTCCGCGCCGCACACATTGCAGGTATATTCTTCGGGAACAGCTTCCCAGGGAACACCTGTTTCAATACAAGCCTCGGCATCTCCATAGTCAGGATCGTAGACTGAAAAACAGGACCCGCATTGGTGTACCAACTTGGCGGCAGGCAAATTCCCTGTTTTGGGTATAGGAAAGGGCTCCGCTTCAACAGGATTGCGTGCCATGCTTAGATCTTCGTAATATTTTTGGCAAAGCCCTATAAGATACGAAGGCAGGAATTCTTTCTTAACACCTTGCCTGAAAGGCATCAGCATTAAACCATTGGGATCAAACTGCGGGGTATGAAAAATGCTGTAAGTAGGCAGTGCGCGCCAGGTCCCTTTTAAAAAAGTATAGTCGCGCTGTATCCTGATGGAACCAAACATGGCAGCCTGCCTGCTCATTTGCACGGCAAAGCAAAGCCCGAATGTGCGCACATCCTCGCGGTCAAATTCGCGGATGATATATCGCTTGAGCGAAAGCGCTTCGGAACTGTTATCTTCTACCTGCCAGTTCAGTTCATTGCTCGCATGCCGCACATTGATCCGGTAGTTCCCCAACAGGTAATTCCAGAAATGGCGGTGTTGTGGCTCAATATTTTTGATGATAATGCTTTTCCAGGGAGTGGTGTACAGCATACCCACCCGCGTGCGAAGGCAAAGTCGGCACAGGTCAGCCAAAAAGTCAACCGAGAAAGTTTCATTCCGGCGGTAAATGCCAAGCCAGTAACGGCTGTCGTATCCATTAAAGCCTTCGTAATAGGGCAACTGAAAATTGAGTGGAGGCAATGCATTGGCCGTCAGCCTTCCGGCATCGGGCACATCCAGTGGCAGGTTGTATTTACTGGTTTCAGCGATCAATCCTGCTTTTATTTTCTTCCAGAAATTTTCAATAGCAGCGGTAACCGAAGCCAAATGATTGGTGTACAACAACCATGGATAATTAAAGATATCATTACTGCCCGGGTAACGCAGTGCAAGATGCCAGTAATGTGTATGGGTAGAGGCTATCCAATTGATATTGCCCGTGTACCAGGGGCAAAAACTTTGGTTCCTGTCAAGTATATTTATTTTTAATGATGTCTTATCCGGCATTTCATCCAGCAGGTCTTTATACACCCCTTCGGTTAACCAGCCATCACTCGAAAAAATATCGTTGCTGGCATAGGATGTAGTAATATTGGGCGAGCCGTTTACCTTTTCAGTAAAGGATATATTTTGTTCCAGCAATGATTGACTGAGTGTAGTAAATTTTGAAGCCGACACATCAATCAGCAATTGCTGACGCAAACCCAAACGAACCTCGCTGATCTGTGCCTTGGCCACAAGCTCCAGCACTTTAAGCAAATGCCCCGGCGATACAAGCCCCCCGCAGTAATTAACCGATATTATATGGTTTCTTCGCATAATACTTCCTCTTCCTTTAAAAGCCCAAACTCGGCCATGGCAATAGGAAAATTCCTGTTTTCATGGCCCGGCCTTGATAACTTGATCAATGCAAACCGTTGCAGGGGCCTAAGCGATTTCCAATCCTCCAACGAAATGGGTGTATTGAATTTTGCAGCTTGCTGAATCAGCATGTCGGGCATGGTGTCCCTGTCCATCCAGCATGGAAAAGGATGAACGGCCATCCTTTTTACAGGCTCATCGCAGTATGCCCCAATTTGTTCGCTCAAAAACGAATCGAAGGCTGTTCGTTGCATCGGGGTTTTTACAGGCATGGCGGCAAGGCGGTCCCGTTGGTCTTCTCCAAGCCTGCTCCACTGTCTTAATGAAAGCTTGATCCCTACAGCATCAAGCTTCATGCGCACCACCATTGGAATGCAGCGCAGGCCATCCTCCACAAAATCTTTCTCAAAGTTGAAATAATGCATGTGCATCCTCCTAATCATTTGTTTGCTGAACCATTACGCTGCTTCCTCTACCAGCCTGGGCGCATGGTTCGTTTTCAATTCTAATTCTTTTTCCAGCAAGGCTTTTACCTCGGGGCGGCAACTTCCGCATCCCATGCCTGCACCCGTAAGCTGGCAAAGTTGCAACAGGTCTTTACATCCGCCTTCAATCTTTTTCTTCAGGTTTCCTTCGCCTACGGTACCGCAACTGCAAACTAGCTTACCCATTACAGGTTCAGCTTTCTGGTTACTTCTTAACAGTTGCAGCCTCTTTTCAGAAAGTTCCATTTTTCCTTCGATCAGGTTTCTGAATTCAAGGAACTCAGCGTTATCCCCAATCAGGATGGCGCCAACCAGCCTGTCGTTATGCACGATGCACTTTTTGTAGTAGCGACGCGATTTATCAATGAAAACAATTTCTTCGTACCCTGTTGAATCGTTGGGAATTTCAGCCAAACCAAGACTGCACAATTGGGTCCCGTGCAGCTTCAGGATATTCATCAGCAACGAACCGTTGTATGTGGCTGCAATATCCCCGTTGAGGTAACGCGCCACAATATCCGCCTGCTGTTCGGCTGCTGCCGTTATACCGTATAAAAAGCCTTCAAACTCGGCAATTTCACCAATGGCAAAAATATTTTCGCTGCTTGTGCGCAGGTAGGTGTCCACTTTTACACCACGGTTGCAGGCGATGCCGCTTTCCTTTGCCAGTTCAATATTGGGAATGGTGCCCACCGCTATCACTACTGCCTGGCAATTGATGTGAAGACCGCCCTTCAATTTTATACCGGTGATCCTTTCTTCGCCCAAATAGCGTTCCACTTCATCGTTGTAATAAATATCAATACCCCGCAACACCAGTTCTTCATGCAGCAACTGGCTGCCAAGCGGGTCAAGCTGCCGGTCCATTAACCGGCTGATACGCTGAATGATGGTAACTTTTACGTCCACCTCGCGCAGCGAAGCAGCCAGTTCAATACCCAGCAACCCACCACCCACAATCACTACCTGCCCTTCCTCGGGTTTTACATGCTTCCTGAATTTGTCGGCATCCATGCGGCTGCGCATGGTGAAAATACCATTGATGGGCGGCACATCGCGAAGCATGGCAGGACGGCTGCCCGTGGCAATCAGCAACACATCATAAGCATGGACAAGCCCGTTGTTGTCTGTAACGGTCCTGGCTTGACGATCAATATTTGTGATCCATACGCCACGGTGCAGCGTGATATTCAGCCCATCCTCTTCCTCCTCCTTCATTTTCACGAGGTGTTCCCAGGGCATGGCGCCGCTAATATAGTCGGGCAGCAATACCCGGTTGTAGAAAGGATAATTTTCCTTGCTGAACACCACGATCTCATCTTCGGTATTGAGGGTGCGATAGCTTTTTACAAATCCAAAAGCGCCTGCGCCCGCACCAATCACCACCACCTTTTGTTTTGGTTTGGCATAAGCCACTACCTGTACCGCGCTGAATTTAAAATCAGGCTCTTTCGAAATGGGGTCAACCCGGTTATGCGTCAGGTTGTTGGCGCGGTTCAGGTCGCTGCCTGCAATTTTGCCCCAATGCATAGGCATAAAAGCCACGCCGGGCTTAATGTCTGGGGTAAGTTTTGCTTTTACCCTGGCCTGGCCGCAGCCGTTATACACCACTACCATTTGTCCTTCTTCAATGCCACGTTCGGCGGCATCGGCAGGATGCAGTTCAATAAAGGCATTGGGCACATGCTGCTTCAGCTTGTTCACCTTCCCGGTTTTGCTCATGGTATGCCAATGATCGCGCACACGGCCCGTGGTTAATATCAGCGGGTAATCCGCATCGGGCTGCTCGCTGGTGTTTTCATCTTCAAAGCTGTGTATGACGGCGTGCCCTGTGGGGGTGTAAAAATTTTGATCGGTAAACAGCCTTGGAGTTCCGCCGTTAACCGTTCCTTCAGGGTATGGCCATTGAACGCTGCGTTGTTCCCGCAATACATCATAACTCAAACCGCTGATATCAATGCGGGTGCCTTTGGTAAGTGCAGCATGTTCGGCAAAAATCTGCGAAGGATGCTCGTAATCAAAACCTTTGAAACCCATCTTGCGGGCAAACCCGCAAATGATCTCCGCATCGGGCCTTGCCTCCCCGGGGGCATCCGCAAATTTTTGCAGGTAGCTGATCCGGCGTTCGGCATTGGTCATGGTTCCTTCTTTTTCAAGCCAACCTGCTGCGGGCAACACCACGTCTGCAAAAGCATAGGTTTCGGGTTTGTTGCTTATGTCCTGCACCACCACAAACTTTGCCTTTTTTAAAGCGGCCTCGGCCATGCGTGCATCGGGCAGGCTCAGCAAAGGGTTGGTGCAAAGTATCCAGATGGCTTTTACTTTTCCTTCATTCAGCCCATCAAAAATTTGGGTAGCGGTAAGACCCGGTTTTTCAGGAAGGCTGGGTACACCCCAAAATTCAGCGACTTCTTTTCTGTGCAAAGGATTGGCGAGATCGCGGTGGGCGGGTAACAGGTTGCTCATGCCACCCACTTCGCGGCCACCCATGGCGTTGGGCTGACCTGTGAGTGAAAGCGGGCCGCTGCCAGGCTTTCCAATATGACCGGTAACTAAGTGCAGGTTTATCAGGCTCAGGTTTTTATGCGTACCTATGGTACTTTGATTAAGCCCCATCGTCCACATGCTCACATAGCCTTTGGCATCGCCAATCCAGGAAGCAGCCTGCCGTATATCGCTTTCCTCCAACCCACAAATGGCCGCAGCTTCTGCCACGGTACGCTGCATGATGGCAGCCTTGTATTTTTCAAACCCCTCAGTGTGTTCATGAACAAAGCGCGAATCAAAATCACCATTTTCAACCAACACCCTTCCTACCGCATGGTGGAGCGTTATATCAGTTCCAGGGCTCAGTTGCAAATGAAGGTCGGCAATGGCACAGGTTTGGGTGCTGCGCGGATCGCTTACAATTATTTTGAGGGAAGGATTGCGCTGTTTGGCAGCTTCCACCCTGCGCCAGATGATAGGATGACACCATGCTGGATTAGCGCCTGCCACCCAGATGACATCTGCAATTTCAAGGTCTTCGTAACAGGCAGGTACGCTGTCTTCGCCGAGGCTCATTTTATACGCCGTAACCGCGCTGCTCATGCACAGGCGGCTGTTGGTGTCGAGGTTGTTCGTTCCAATAAAACCCTTAACCATTTTGTTTAATACGTAGTATTCTTCAGTAAGGCATTGGCCACTCGCATAAAAAGCTACCGAATCGGGGCCGTAGCGGTTGATGATGGAACGGAATACAGCAGCAGTGCGGTCCAGCGCTTCATCCCAGGTAACGCGCTGACGGGGCATCTGCCTGTTCCAGCGCATTTCGGGGTATAGCAGCCGGTCGCTGTTATCCATCAGTGTATAATGCAGGTTCATGCCCTTGCTGCAAAGCATTCCCCTGTTCACAGGGTAGTCCGCATCCCCTTCAAGCGACAAGGCGCCACCGTGAGAACGATTCACTTTGATACCGCAACCCACGCCGCAATAGCAGCAGGTGGTATGCGCGGTTTCCTGCATTGCCCCCGTAGTTTTTCGCTGTGTATGGTTGTTATGTTCCTGCATGTAATGTTTGTAAGTAAAATCTATTGTGTGAAAAGCTGTTTAGTCAACCGGAACCGTTGCATAAGCCGGTTGAAGAACAGTTTCCATTTCCTCTTCCTCTTTATGCAACAGGCAGAAAGCGCCAACTGCAACACCTACCCCCACTACTCCATAGCCGAGATATGAAAAGGCCTGCTGGTGAGGAAAAGCTTTAAACAAAAACCCAATCAGCATAGCGCCCACATTGCCGCCGGCCCCAACAATACCCGCTACGCTGCCAACGGCCTTAGGATTGACGAATGGTACAATGCTGTACGTGGCGCCATTGGCCATTTTCAGGCAAAGCCCAAATGCAAACATCAGGATGATAGCCATGGTGAGGTTGCCGCTTGCAGCAAACAAGATGATACATGCGCCTTCGAGCATCAGCAGCATGGTAAGCAACCATGCTTTTCCCTTAAAGCCATAATTGCGGCCTACCCTATCGCTTACAATACCACCCATGGCGCGGGCAAAAAGATTGATCCATCCAAATATGCTGGCAAGCAAGCCTGCTAATAACAGGGTGGCGCCAAAATTGTCCTGGAAGAATTTTACCGCCACATTATCCACTGTAATTTCTACACCGAAACAGGCCGCATAAGCGAGGGTAAGCAGCCAGGTGCGCGGATCTTTTGCTGCCAGTAAAAAACTGTTTTCCTTTTTCAAGGCTTTGCGTTCGGGTAATTCGCTAAAGTTTCCGGCAGGTGTGTCTTTGGTAAAACGGTAATATACAAAAGCCATGACCAGCAGTAAAAAACCCGGAACCACCATCGCATATCTCCAGCTATCCTTCTCCGTACTCCAGCCCATAGCTACAATACCCACTGCAATCAGCGGCATCAGTATTTGCGCAGCGCCGCCACCGGTATTGCCAAAACCACCGGCAGTTGCATTGGCGGTTCCTTTTACCTGCGGGGCAAACATGACCGAAGTATGATACTGTGTAAGTACAAACGAAGCGCCAATAACACCGATGGCCAAACGCATCAGCAAAAGCGTGGTGTAGTTTTGGCTGAGGCCGATCAGCATAACGGGGATGCTGCATACAACCAGCAGCCAGGTGTAGGTAAGCCTGGGCCCGTACTTATCACAAAGCCTGCCAATGATCAGCCGTGCAATAATGGTAGCGCTAACTGAAGCAATGAGGATATTGCCTTGTTGTGCCTTGCTGAGACCCAATTGCTCGTACACCATTTTATTGAATGGCGCAATGGCGAACCAGGCCATAAAGCACACAAAGAAAGTAAGCCAGGTAATATGGAAGGTTCGCATCTGTACGCCCTTTCCCTTAAAGATATTGAGGCGTGTAAGCGGCTCGTTGGAGGCGCCATTTCCGGTGAAGTTGTTTTCTACTGCCATAGAAGAATTTTTTTGCCGGTGCATATTGAATGCCGGCTGAATTAAAGTTTAATTCCGGTTTGAACTATTATTTATGGTTTTTTATTTATTGTTTATGGTTGGGTTTAGGCATGGGTGCTTTTTTCCGCAACATTGCAGCTCCATTCAATTATCTCGGAAGCCCTACAAAAACCTGTTCGTTTTGCACCCGTACCGGGTAAACATCAATACGGCAATCCCCGGCATTCAAGCATTCACCGGTGGTTAAACTGAAAGTTCTTTTATGAAACGGGCAGGCCACTTTAGGTTCGCCATTGCAACTGCCGGTCATACCGCGGCTAAGCACCATTTGCCGGCGGTGCGGGCATTCATTTTGCGATGCATACCATTGACCTTTTCGGGCAAACCTGTACAAAGCGATCTGCATGCCTTCAATCAATACGCAAACACCGCCTTCCATAGGCACATCATCTACATGGCAGGCGTTGTACCAATCCATGGGAGTATCCCCGAACATAGGTTCGCGCATTGTGGTTGTTGTTTCTAATGTTTGATTGTTCATAATGCTGAATTTTTAGTTGTTTTTTGCCTTCCCGGAAGCCTGCACGGTTTGTGCGGCTTGCCGGTGGCGTTGGTTGTGGCTACATACGTTGTTTTCCTTTTTGGGGAATGCCCGATCTATTTCCAATCGGCGGCTTTTACCTGCTCCCTCATCGGCTCGAAGGAAACCTGCGGATCCTTTTTGCCCGGGGCATTTACAAAGTGGTTGAATCTTTTGCGGATGGCCGGGTTCTCTACAGCTTCCTTCCATTCGCATTTGTATATGTTTACCAACCCTGCCATTTCCGCTTCAAATTCAGCGGCCATGCCCAGGCTGTCATTTATTACCACATTACGCAGGTACGACATGCCGCCTTCCATCTTGTTGAGCCAGGTGGCGGTGCGGGTAAGCGGGTCGGCTGTGCGGATGTAAAACACCAGGAAACGGTCGAGGTACTTAATGCAATCTTCCGATGAAATATCGGCCGCCAGCAATTGCGCATGCTGCGGTTTGCTTCCACCATTGCCGCATACATACAGGTTCCATCCCTTTTCGGTAGCAATAATGCCAAAGTCCTTGCTTTGCGCTTCGGCGCACTCGCGGATGCAACCGCTAACACCACCTTTTAATTTATGCGGCGCCCTTAAACCCTTGTAGCGGTTTTCTACCTCGATGGCAAAGCTTACGCTATCGTGCAGGCCAAACCTGCACCAGGTACTACCTACGCAACTTTTTACGGTTCGAAGGGCTTTTCCATAAGCATGACCGCTTTCGAAACCGGCCTCAATCAATTCTTCCCAGATATAGGGCAGATCGTTGAGGTGTGCGCCAAACAGGTCGATACGCTGACCACCCGTAATCTTAGTATAGAGGTTATATTTTTTAGCCACCTGGCCAATTACGATCAGCTTATCAGGGGTAATTTCCCCACCGGGAATCCGGGGAACCACACTGTAGGTGCCGCCTTTCTGAATATTGGCCAAAAACCGGTCGTTGCTGTCCTGAACTACATCGTTTCCTTTTTCAAGGATCATTTCGTTCCAAAGACTGGCCAATATGCTTGCCACTACAGGTTTGCAGGTTTCGCAGCCATCGCCGCTTCCGTAGTGGTCGAGTACATCGTAAAAGGATTTCAGTTCGTGGATTTTAACTAGATCGTACAGTTCCTGCCGGCTGTAAGAAAAATGCTCACAAACCACATTGCGTATATATTTTCCCTGCGATTTCAGGGTATAATTCACGAGGTCTTTCACCATAGGCATGCAACCGCCGCAACCGCTTCCTGCCTTTGTACAGGTTTTTACCGCATCGGCGGTTTCGCATCCGCCTTCTGAAACCGCCATGCAAATAGCGCCTTTGGTAACCGATTCGCAGCTACAGATTATAGCTTCGGCGGGCAGGGCATCCACACCCGCGCCGCCGCTGCTTTCGCCACCCCTTGCTCCCAGCAAAATATCTTCTGGGTTTGGAGGAAGCGCCATCGCGTTTTTGCAGGTTTGCAACAGCATATTGTACTGCGAAGCATCACCTACCAATATGCCACCAAGCAGCCGGGTTCCGTCTTCAGTAATATTGATGCGCTTGTACACGCGGCCATAAGCATTCTGGTAAACCAATTGGCGAACACCCGGTCCATCAATAAAAGGATCACCGAAGCTCGCCACATCAATACCAATCAGTTTCAGTTTGGTGCTCATGTCGAAACCGGTAAAGCCATCGGTAGCCAGTTTACCAAGCATGTGCTGCACGGCAACCCCGGCCATTTCGTAGCCCGGGGCCACGAGGCCGTATATCATATTATTATACAAGGCGCATTCACCAATGGCGTAAATAGCCGGATCGGAGGTTTGCAAAAAGCTGTTGACCACAATACCACCGCGTGGGCCGGTTTCAATGCCCGAAGCTTTTGCCAGTTCATCGCGGGGTTTAATGCCTGCACTGATCACCAGCATTTCGGTTTCAAGGATGGTTCCGTCGGAAAAATGCATGGCATTAATGCTTTCGTCGCCGGCAATTTGAGTGGTATTGGTTGAAAGGTGGATGGAAAGACCAAGCGATTCGAGCTCCTGCTTTAACAGGTTGCTGCCCGCTTCATCAATTTGGCGGGGCATCAGCCGGGGGGCAAATTCAATGACATGGGTATCTGTTATGCCCAGGTCGAGCATGGCTTTGGCAGCTTCGAGGCCGAGAAGTCCGCCACCAATAACGGCGCCTTTTTTGGCTTTGGGCGCCCAACTCTTCATGCCTTCAAGGTCTTCAATGGTTCGGTAAATAAAAACGCCCTCCTTTTCAACCCCCGGAATGGGAGGTACAAAGGCGGCGGAACCGGTGGCCATAATAAGATAATCGTAGGGAACGATTAACCCGTGGTGGCTTGTCACGGTCTTTTCTTCCCGGTTGATGGCTTTCACCGGGTCTCTTATATAAATAGTTATATCATTTTCAGCATACCAGGCCAGCGGGGCCATTTCCAATTCCTCGGCGGTCTTACCTTCGAACCAGGCGCTCAGGTGCACGCGGTCGTAGGCGGGCCGGGGTTCTTCGCCAAATACAGTGATCTCAAGCCCGGAGTTTCCTGCCTGCTGAACCAGCTTTTCACAAAATTTATAGCCAACCATGCCATTTCCAACCACTACTATTTTCATATTCTACATTTTAATATGTATAAATGATTCCAGGAAATGGCAAGCAAATCGTTACAATCAATGAACTAAATCATACTTTTTAACTATTTTTACAATTTTTGTCGTTAAAAATATGATTTATATCGTAAAATTACAGACCTTCACCATAATAAACAAAGAAAAGTGAAAATATTTTTTACATATTTCAAATATTAATGTGTATGAATGCCCCGTTTCTCTCACTCGTAGGCGCCGGACCGGGCGACCCCGAACTGATTACCCTGAAAGCTGTAAAGGCGCTTGAAAAGGCTGACGTAATATTATATGATGCCCTTGCCAATACCCAATTGTTGGACTATGCCCACCCATCGGCAACCAGGGTTTTCGTAGGAAAGCGGTTTGGATGCCATGCACTCAGCCAAAGCGAAATCAATACCCTGATCGTGGAGTATGCCATCAGCCATGGCCGGGTGGTGCGGTTAAAAGGCGGCGACCCCTTTGTATTTGGCAGGGCGCAGGAGGAAATTGAAGCCGCCCGCGAAGCCGGAATTGGTTTTGAAGTGGTTCCAGGGATTACGAGTGCGCTGGCAGTTCCCGCAACCCTGGGTATTCCCCCAAGCTGCCGCGGCATCAGCGAAAGCTTTTGGGTTTGTACGGGCACCACCAAGGAAGGAACCATTTCTGCAGATATCAGGCTGGCCGCGCAAAGCAGCGCAACCATTATTATACTAATGGCCATGAGCAAGCTGGAAGCCATCATGGATATTTTTATTGAAATGGGCAAACCCGATACCCCCGTGGCCATCATACAGGACGGAACCACGCCAAAACAACGCTCAGCTATTGGAACCGTGAAGGATATTGCCTACCGTGCGCAATATGCCGGGCTACAAAACCCTGCCATTATTATTATTGGTGAAGTGGTGAAGCTGGCAAGAACAGAAACCGGCAAGCCAGGCGAACCTGCGGACGCCACCGTGAGGATGATGGAGATTGTTGCGCCTCACCTGCCAAAAAGGTTAAAGTAAAGGGTCTGTTCAGGATGTTACAGGAAGCTCTGCCATATACTCCCCTGGTTTGTAAGCCTTATTTGTTAAATGCCCGAACTTCTACCGGCTTCTCATTCCTTCCTGTTTCCTGCATGATTAGCATACTTATTCAATTCCTGCTCCTGCTTTTGCACTAATTTCTCAAGCAATAGTATTTTATCCTCATACAGTTTTTTTATATCCTGGGTCATACCATTGATATTTACAACGCTCCCATTGTTGCTGCCTTCAATATTGCTATTGTTGAAACTATTGAAAAATTTTTGCTGGTCGAAAGTGATGATGTCCTCTACCGGCACTTCCAATACTTTGGCAATTTCATCCAGTTTCGACATGGAAAGGTCGGTTTGCCCCCTTTCAATTTTAGAATATCCCGCCTGGGTCATTTCGAGGCGATTTGCCATATAATCCTGTGTAAAATTCCTGAGTTCCCTTATTTTCTTGATTTTTTCCCCAACAATGTTCATTTCAACGATTTTGGAGTTAAATATAATTAT
>CAYUGH010000004.1:72132-119332 GCA_964444195.1 uncultured Chitinophagaceae bacterium | reverse complement strand
TAAACCAATCTAAACCACCCTAAACCAATCTAAACCACCCTAAACCAATCTAAACCACCCTAAACCAATCTAAACAACCCTGAACCAATCTAAACAACCCTATTCACTACTCACCATTCTCTACCTTAATCCAACAAAATAATATTCGATTTCTGACCATTAATGCTCACCATTTCAATATCAAAAACCAGCTCTTTACCTGCCAGCGCATGGTTAGCATCGAGGATAACAGTTTCCTCAGTAATGTCATGAACGATAACCGGGAAAGGGCGGCCATCCTGGGTGCGCATCGTCAATTGCATGCCTTTTTCAATCTGCATATCGGCAGGTAGATTTTCTTTTGGAAAAGGAAGGGTGTTCTCTTCCTCCCAGGCGCCATAACCATCCTCGGGTAAAATTGAAACGGTCTTTTTATCACCAATAGACATGCCAACTACACCTGCATCAAACCCGGCAATCATCTGACCGGCGCCAACGGTGAATTCCAGGGGTTCCCTGCCTTCGGAGCTGTCAAATTGCTCGCCTGAAGTAAGGCGACCGGTATAATGAACCGCTACAGTATCGCCGCTTTTTACAATTGCCATAAAAGGTATTTTTTAAATTAGGGGTGCAAAGTAATGGTAATGGCTATAGATTTTGAATTAATTCGGGAAATTGACACACCTTTGACAACTTACCGATCTTGCTTATGAAGCTTTATTATTTGATTGTTTGCCTCCTGTTTTGCGGATTTTTTCAAACCGCTGTTGCACAATCTCACCCGGTTTCAGCCGCAGAAAACCCAACGATTGTAACAGGCGCTGAACGCATGAACAGGTACCTGCCGTTTTTAAAGGGTAAAAAAGTTGGCATTTTTGCAAACCATACCTCGCTGGTTGGCAAAACCCATTTGGTTGACACGCTGCAATCGCTTGGCATTGATATAAAACTGATTTTTGCGCCCGAACACGGGTTTCGCGGTGAAGCCGATGCCGGGGAAAAGGTAGGCAACTCAAAAGACCCGAAAACCGGCATAGAGATCATTTCGTTGTATGGGGCCAAAAGAAGGCCAACCACCGAAGAATTGCGGAAGGTTGATGTGCTTGTTTTTGATATACAGGATGTGGGGCTCAGGTACTACACCTACATTTCTTCGCTTGAAGAATTTATGAATGCCGCCTTTGAAAATGCAAAGCCTTTGTTGCTGCTCGACCGGCCAAACCCCAACGGGTTTTATGTGGATGGCCCCGTGCTTGAAAAACCGTTCAAAAGCTTTGTAGGTATGCAACCCGTTCCGGTAGTGTACGGCATGACCATTGGCGAATATGGTATGATGCTTGCCGGCGAAGGATGGCTGGGCGAAAAAGCAAATGCATTTGCGGCCTATATGAAAGATACAAAACCCACGACTGACACCCCTTTCCATTTTTTGATCATTAAATGCGAAGGATACACACACAAAAGCTATTACAAACTTCCTGTAGCGCCCTCCCCCAACCTGCCCGATATGCAAAGTATTCTGTTGTATTCTTCCACCTGTTATTTTGAAGGAACTGATCTTAGCCTGGGCCGGGGTACCGACAAACCTTTCCAGGTATATGGCCATCCCTCGCTTCCTAAAAATTTGTTCAGCTTTACCCCACGAAGCGTTCCCGGTGCGAAAAATCCGCCGCAATTGGATAAAACTTGCTATGGAGCAGACCTTAGCAAAGAGAGGATTGACATCACCAAACCCGAATGGCAGCGCATTCAATTAAAGTACCTGCTGGATGCGTACCGGCTTTTCCCCGATAAAGCCAGCTTTTTCCTGAAACCCAAAAAGGAAAATCCCCAGCCACCCGATTATTTTTTCAATAAACTAACCGGCAATGCTTTGCTGATGGAACAAATAAAGAATGGGGTTTCAGAAGATGAAATCAGGAAAAGCTGGGAGCCTGGAATTGCGGCATTTAAAGATACCCGTAAAAAATACCTGCTATACGCAGATTAACGAGCGATAGCGGATGGTGGTGCACGCTACAGCTGGTGAGACACCAACCGCTAATCCACAATTCACTAACTCACCAATTGACTCATTCACCAATTGACCAATTGACTCATTCACTAATTCACTATCAACACCGGGATATTCACTTTATGCCTTACCGTATTTACTGTTTCCCCAAAAATCAGGTCCTTAATGCCGGTATGCTTATGCGCCCCGAGTATCAATAAATCGGCTTTGCTTTCCTCCACCATTCTTACTATTTCCTTTACCCTGTTTCTGTACCCAAGCATACCGCTTGCATGGTATCCCATGCCTTTCAATTGGGCGCAGTAAAAATCAAGCCGTTCCTGGTCCTTTCTTGTTTCCAGGTCGTCGGTAAAATCGCCCAAATACCCTGTGGAGGCGGTTTCTACCACATGCATCAATACATATTTGGCTGTTTTGTGACCCTGCGAAATAGCGTAAGCAATCACTTTTTCATCCTTAACTGAAAAATCAAGCGAAACCGCAACGGTTTGAATTTTCGGTACAGCAAGGTTTTCAATCCGTTTCATATCTTCATGAACCAACAGGCTGCCTGCCTTTGATTTTTTCTTAAAGACCGGGAGAAAGGTCATCATGCAAAACAGCCAGATAAATGCTCCCCAGGCCAGTATAATAAGCGCCTTTATCCAAATTTCAGAACTGCTTGTAAAATAGCTGTACGATTCATTGAAAACAAGATTTACATTCAATGTAATCAATACCCCGGCAATGATCCATGCCAGCACTTTTATCGGCGTTTTTATTACAAATTCTCCCATCGTTTTTTTATCGCTTACAAAATGTATTAAAGGGATAATGGCAAAGCCCAATTGCATGCTCAAAATAACCTGGCTTAAAATCAGCAGGTCATCCAGGTTTTCATCCCCGGTAATAAGTATAACCACCACTGCAGGGGTTATGGCAATCAGGCGGGTAATTAACCTCCGCACCCAGGGGTTTATTCTAAGCCGCAGGTAACCTTCCATTACAATTTGCCCGGCCATAGTGCCGGTTACGGTGGAGCTTTGCCCGGCGGCAATCAATGCTACTGCAAACAAAATGGGGGCCAAAGCGCTTCCTAAAATGGGAGACAGCAATTTATGGGCATCCTCAATTCTGGCTACCTGGGTATTGCCTGTTGCATAAAATACGCTCGCGGCTAATACAAGTATAGCGGCATTTACAAAGAACGCTGCGTTCAGGGCTATCACGGTATCAATCCGGTTGTACTTCAATGCCTGCTTAATGCCGGCAGGGTCTTTACTGATTAGCCTGGTTTGAACCAGCGCAGAATGCAGGTAAAGGTTGTGGGGCATTACCGTGGCGCCAATTATGCCCACCGCAATGTATAGCGCCCCATCATTCAGCGGCCCGGGAATAAATCCCTTAACCAGCTCGCCCATATCCGGTTTGGCAAATAATATTTCAAAAAGAAAGGATAAACCGATAATTAAAACCAATGCAATAATAAAGGCTTCCAATCGCTTGATTCCCTTTTGCTGAAGATAAAATAGCAGGAAGGTATCAAGTACCGTTATAAGAACACCATATAAAATAGGTATCCCGGTAAGCAGGTGAATACCAATGGCCATGCCCAGTACTTCAGCAAGGTCGCAGGCGGCAATAGCCAGTTCTGCCAAAATGTACAGGCAAATATTCACCAGCTTGGGATAGGTTTCGCGGTTGGCCTGCGCCAGGTCAAGTCGCCGTACAATACCGAGCCGTGCGCTTAACCCCTGCAGTAAAAGCGCCATCAGGTTGCTCATGAGCAAAACCCAAATCAGTTGGTAGCCGAATTGCGCCCCGCCCTGCAAATCGGTTGCCCAATTTCCGGGGTCCATATAACCAACGCTTACCAGGTAGGCGGGACCGAGAAAGGCCATCATTTTCTTCCACCTGCCTACCTTTTTAGTAGTATCAACGCTTTCATGAACCTCACTCAGGGAAGCAGTTTGTTTTTTTTGATGCATTGAAAACCTCCGGATCCTATAATTCAAATATTAATTTCATTCATTCTGTTATAAAAGTGTCAGCGCTCATTTTTCAGGCATTGGCGAAACAATAATCATGGCTGCCAGCAAAAAAGAGATGGACCGGATAACTGAATCATTGATTAAAATCTCCATGGACTGATCAAATTCAAACCGCTCAATTACTTTCAATGTATCGCCCAATGCCAGGTTTTTATGTTTCAGCATGTGCTGCAAATGGCTGCTTTGATCCCCAACGGCGGTAAAAACAACTGTTTTATCCGCAGGAATTTCATTCAATTTAGAAATATCCCTTTGTTCCATTTGTCCATGCTTATCAGGAATGGGATCGCCATGAGGGTCAAATGCCGGTTTGCCTAAAAAATCATCGAGTTTATCAATCAGTGCAGGATGTTTTACATGTTCCAATTCTTCTGCAATCTCATGCACTTCGTCCCAGCCAAACCCTATGGTATTTACCAGGAAATACTCCCATAGCCGGTGCCTCCTGATAATGGAGAGCGCTTGCATCACCCCTTCATTTGAAAGCTTAACCCCGTAATATGGCTCATAATCCAGGATATGTTTTGCCTGTAATCTTTTAAGCATATCGGTTACCGAGGCCGGTTTTGTTTGCATCCTGGCCGCAAGCGCATTGGTAGAAACGGCCCCTCCATCCTTCTGAAGGTGATAAATGGCTTTGATATAATTTTCTTCGGCAACTGAGTACACGTTATTTTTTTAGCCAAAGCTAAATTTATTATTATACAGGCTAAAATATTTTTTAGGTACCCCGGAAATTAATTTATTGTCCACAAATTGGGGAAATTAAATGTGTAATAATTACACTTAGCAAAATATTAAATAGCCTATCTTGCGCGCCATCAATAATAATTGTATTTATGTCATTTAACGACTACAAGGTACCTTATACTATTGCAGAACGGTACAGTAAAAAGGTTGCCTATTTCAGTATGGAATTTGCCATTCATCAGCCGCTTAAAATTTACAGCGGGGGTTTGGGTTTTCTTTCGGGTTCACATTTGCGCAGCGCCTATGAATTAAAGCAGAATTTGATTGGCATAGGCATCCTTTGGAAATACGGCTACTACGACCAGGCCCGCAACCAGGATCAAACCCTGCAGGTACAATGGAACGAAAAGATCTATAATTTTCTTGAAGACACAGGCATTAAATTCCAAATTCCCATTCATGATCACCCGGTTTGGGTAAAAGCATATTACCTGAAGCCCGAAACTTTCAATACAGCCCCATTATTCCTGCTGAGCACCGATATTCCTGAGAATGATTATGTATCTCAAACCATCAGCCACCGCTTATATGATGCGAATGTGGCTACCAAGGTTGCCCAGTTTATCCTGTTGGGTATTGGCGGCGCCAGGCTGATTGATGAATTAGGGTTTAACCCCGAAGTGTATCATTTGAATGAGGCCCATGCGGTAAGCAGCGTGTTTTACCTCTACCGCAAGTTTGGCAATATCAATGAAATTAAAAACCGCCTGGTGTTTACCACCCATACCCCCGAGGAAGCCGGTAATGAAAAGCATGATATTTTCCTTTGTGAAAAGATGAGCTATTTCTATGGCCTTCCGTTGAATACGGTTCGTGAACTGACCGGCATTAAGGACGACCTGTTCAACCATTCGCTTGTTGCGCTTCGTTTGGCAAGGCTGGCCAACGGGGTATCGCAACTGCATGGCGAAGTGAGCCGTAAAATGTGGAGCCATTATGATAATGTTGCTGAAATAAAGGCGATCACCAATGCCCAAAACTGGCAATACTGGGCTGACAAGCAGATGTACCGCTTCATGGAAGAGGGTAACGATGCAGGGTTTGACGACCGTAAGAAATTCCTTAAGCGCCGTGCATTTGACCTTGTTGCCGACCAGACCGGTAAACTTTTTGACCCCAATGTACTGACCGTGGTTTGGGCGCGTCGTTTTGCAGGATACAAGCGTGCCGAGCTTATCAGCCGCGACCGTTCGAGGTTCGAAGCATTACTGAATAATGAGAAATACCCGATCCAGTTTATATGGGCCGGAAAGCCTTACCCGGTTGATTATCCCGCTATCAGCGACTTTAACCACCTGGTAAACATGAGCAAGCAATACAATAACGTAGCTGTTTGTGTTGGTTACGAACTGGCTTTGAGCAAAAGGCTGAAACAAGCATCGGATGTTTGGCTGAACAACCCCCGCGTACCCAGGGAGGCAAGCGGCACCAGCGGAATGACAGCAGCTATGAATGGCTCTGTAAACTTCAGTACCCATGATGGATGGATCTGTGAGTTTGTAAACCATGGCAATAACGGTTATGTAGTGCCTCCCATTGACTACAACAAGGTTCATGTACAGGAACAGGATGCCTACGACCTCGATCAGCTTTACGATATCCTCGAAAATGAAATACTGCCAACCTACTACGACCAACCGGATGTTTGGCGCCAGGTAATGAAAAACGGCATGCGGGATATCCGCTATCAATTCGACAGCAACCGTATGGCGGATGAGTATTATGGTTTGATGTATAACGGATGATTTCAAATTTGAGATTTAAGATTTGAGATTTAAGATTTGAGATTTAAGATTTGACATTGAAGATTTGACATTCAGATATACTACCTAAAAGCCCGGCCATTAAAAATGTACCGGGCTTTTTGTTTTGAATTTATTTTTTTACCTAAACAACCCTAAACCACCCTAAACAACCCTAAACCATCCCAAACCATCCCAAACCATCCTAAACCATCCTAAACCCTAAACCATTCTCGTATCTTCGCCGCCCCCAAGAAAAAATATACATGCACTATTTGTCGGCCGAAAATCTTACCAAGTCATACGGAGTCACACCGCTTTTCAACGATATATCCTTTCACCTGAACGAAGGCGATAAAATTGCACTGGTGGCAAGAAACGGCGTGGGAAAGAGCACCCTTCTGCGCATTATTGCCGGGCAGGAACAACAGGATAATGGCAAGCTTTGGATACACAAAGATGTAAAAGTTGTGCTGTTTGAGCAGGAACCGCAGTTTGAAGAACAAAAAACCATTGCCGAAAATATTTTCCAGCACGACCACCCGGTGCTGAATGCCATCCGCGATTATGAAATGGTGAGTGAAAGTGAGGATGGTGAAAAAATAATGGATGCTATAACCAAAATGGATAGCCTTGGCGCCTGGGATTTTGATGCCAAAGTGAAGCAGATACTTTCAAAGCTCAACATTCACCACCTCGACCAGCGGGTGATTTCCTTGTCGGGTGGGCAACGCAAACGGGTAGCGCTTGCACGCACACTGATTGATGTGGGTTTTGATGCACAACACTCGCTGCTACTGATGGATGAGCCTACCAACCACCTTGATGTGGAAATGATTGAATGGCTGGAATATTACCTCGGTCAGGAAAAAGTTACGCTATTGATGGTAACCCACGACCGGTATTTCCTGGATGCGGTATGCGAGGAAATATGGGAAATGGAAAGCAGCAACATTTATACATACAGGGGCGATTACGGCAATTACCTCGAAAAAAAAGCTGCACGCATAGAAAGTGAAGTGGCCACTGTGGACAAAGCAAAAAACCAGTACCGCAAGGAATTGGATTGGATGCGCAGGCAGCCAAAAGCCCGAACCACCAAGGCTAAAAGCCGGATCGATGCTTTTTATGATGTGGAATCGGTTGCCAAAAGAAAAATTGTAGATGAGCAACTGCAACTGAACGTAAAAATGACCCGGATGGGTGGCAAGGTTGCCGAATTGAAAAAAGTGAATAAGCAATACGGCGACCGGATCATCCTGAAAGGGTTTGATTACACATTTTCGAAAGGGGAACGGGTGGGCGTTGTTGGGAAAAACGGGGTAGGAAAATCTACTTTCCTCAATATGCTCCTGGGTTTGGAACCGGCCGACAGCGGAAAGATCAACATTGGTGATACGGTTGTTTTTGGTAATTACAGTCAACAGGGGCTGGAGTGGAAAGAAGATGTGCGGGTGATTGAATACGTAAAATCCTTTGCCGAAACCTTTCCGCTTGCAGGGGGCGGCGCGCTTACAGCAAGCAAGTTCCTTGAGTTGTTCCTGTTTTCTCCCGAAAAACAATATACGTACCTAAGCAGCCTGAGTGGTGGTGAAAAACGACGCCTTCAATTGCTTACCATACTTTTCCGCAACCCAAACTTCCTGATACTCGATGAACCTACCAACGACCTCGACCTCCCTACCCTTGCCGTACTCGAAAACTTTTTAAGCGATTACCAGGGTTGCGTGATGATTGTAAGCCACGACCGCTACTTTATGGACCGGTTGGTGGACCACCTGTTTGTATTTGAAGGCGATGGCGTGGTGCGCGATTTCCCCGGCAACTACAGCCAGTATAGAATTGACCAGCTAAACAGGGAAAAAGCGGCAGAACAAAAGCCGGTCGCTACTGCTACACCAGTTAAACAGGTGGCCACGGCTCCAACAAAGCGGAAACTTAATTTTAAGGAACAGCGCGAATTAGACCAATTGGAAAAAGAAATGCCCACGCTTGAAAATGAAAGAACCGAATTAACCGAAAAAATGAACAGTGGCAGCCTGCCCTATGAAGAACTTGAAGCAGCAGCCAAAAGGATACAGGAAATAGGCGATCTGCTGGATGAAAAGGAAATGAGGTGGCTGGAGTTGAGTGAGGTGTAAATTTTAATTTGAAAAAGTGCAGAAGACAGGAGGAAAAGAAGGCAGGCGAAGAATAATAGAAAAAGCCCGGTCCAGTTGAGGCCGGGCTTTTTGGTGCAGGTGTTTATTAAATATTCCTGTTATTCGGGATGAGGCAATGCCAGTACCGGAACCTTGCTGTGAAAAACCAATCTCCGTGTATGCGAGGTTCTGAATAGCAGGTTAAAGAAACTGTGCTTTTTCGGGAAAGTAAAAAGCAGGTCTATATTGTTTTCAACTGCCATTTGGTTTAAAGACTGCGTAAAACTTTCGCCATGAAGTAAGTGGGCGGAAGGATCAAAAAGCATCAGTGTGTCCTTCAGCTTTTTAAGTTCTGATTGTTCATCAGCAGAAATATCCGATGTTTTGCCTTCATTCACATGGGCAATATGCACTTTAGGTTTTAACCAATGCAACCATTTGTCTAATTCGGAATATGGTAAAAGCTCATCCATATTATGCAGTTCAACGGCAAGTGCCACATTCCTGATTTCATTAAAGTTAGCTTCGGGCGGAACAATCAATACAGGAGTGGAAGAACGTGCAATTACCTCAACAGCATTACTGGTGCCAAAAACCTGCTCAAGCAGATTTGAGCCTGTTACCCCCATGACTACAAAATCAAACAGGTGCTGCTTCATAAACTGTGCCATCAAAGAAGAAAATTCGCCTGAGCGAAGCTCAATAGAGGTAGGCAAACCGGCCATTTCGTATAACGAAACCTGCAACTCTTCCAATTGATGCAAGATTGCACGGTCCCGTTCATCGGTATCGCCGCTCACAGGGGTTCCGTCCGACCCGGTAATGGATTCGGAAACCACACTCAAAAGAGTGATCTGACCGGCATGTATAGCTTTTGCAAAATGTGCTGCATATATGCAGGCGTTAAGAGAAGTTGGAGAAAAATCAACAGGAACCAAAATTTTAGGCATACAATTCTAATTTGTTTTCCGAAAATACGATGTAAACATTTAACAAAATATGCTAATTATCAGCAGTTAGCGTCATGTGCCCTTCCTTTAACCCGGGGCCACCCCCACTTTAAAAAATTCGGAAAGGCCCTGGCCCAGGTGGGTACATCATGGCGGCCATCCGCCAGTTCAAGATATTCGATATCCGTTCCCTTTTTGTACCCTTTATTTTCCAGTTCTTCAATCAGGCCGAGGGTGTCGTCAATGCTATCTATAATCCCGTTATTGTTCCGGTCCATTTTTTCATCAAAGTTCCCGGTTTGAAAAAAGAACTTCAATCCTTTATGGTATTGCCCGTCGCGGACCAATTTGTGCATGATCCGGTCGGTATCTTCGTCATAATCATCATCCAGGTCGCGCAACCTCCACCAAAGCGATCCGCTGAATATGCCAACCTTTGAAAATATTTTAGGGTACTTCCAGGCCACATCAATGGCCGATAATCCTCCAAGTGAAAACCCGGCATAGGCCATTTCATGCACCCCCGACAAATTGTATTTACCCAGTATGGAAGGAATAAGCTCCTGCATCAAAAACTTCCTGTGATACTTAGCCCTTGCACCCCTGTTCATAAAATCAAGCAGGTCTGCAGTGCCATATTCCAGCTTCCGGTCGGCTGAACAATGAATGCCTACCACCAGTATTGGTTCTATTGCTTTTTCATTGTACAAACTTTCTATAATTTCGGCAAAAGGCATTTTAAGCAGGTCCTGGCCATCGTTTACAAAAAGAATGGATAAGCGGGAAGATGAATGAAGGGGCTTTGGCAGGTAAGCATCTATTTTCACAACCCTATCTAAATAATCGGAGGGGTACTCCATGGATTCAACCATTACATGCAAAAATTCCTTATGAGTGGTGGTTTTCTTCTCAGCAGTCATTCGCCAAATATAAGTTGAGGCCAAACACAAAATAAAAGAGCGGTGAAAAAGTTAGCCACAGCCCCTTGATTTGTTTATAACTACCGGTATTTGAACCGCTATGGCCTGATTGAAAAAAAGGTGGTATCGCCCCCAAGCCGCCCTGGCAGCCAATCCTTCAATTTCCTTATCTTTTCTGCAGGCTGCTTTTTTGAGAATGCCATTTCCGCCTTCCATCCATGCTTCAAACTATCTGAAGCCGGAAGGTAAAATTTTACCCTTGAAACAATAAAGAACGATAAATCGGGCATTAATGCCTTTAATTCCCTTCCAACCGTCAGCTCCAGGCTGTCGAATATATGATCAGCTACACCGGATTTTTTCAGGTTTTCAAGCTCATTAAATATCTGGCCGATGGCCTGGCTATTGTTGTCGATAGAAGCATTGATGGATCCAATGATGGAACCTTTCCTGGCTACCCCTCCAAACCCCTGCTGAATGTCGAGCGATGCATTGCCAAGCCCGTATATCTTCAGCCTGTTTTTCAGCTCGATGCGTTCAATACTATCAACCTCCACGCCAAGCACAACAACCTTTACAACGGGCTCATTATCAACATATTCTGCCGATGACTTTAGCACCAAACGGCGGTTTCCGGCGAACTCGTTCAGCACAAAACTTTTAACCTTTTCCTCAAATATATATTTCCTTACAATCCTTAGCGTAAGATAAATACTTGGCAAAAGGGTAATAAGCACAATGGCCATGATGGTTTGCCTGATCCTCCCGGCCCTTTTGTTTTGCACATGTTCTACCACCGGGTACCTGAGAAACCGGACAATAAAATAGGTGGCCAGGCTGATAAAAACCGAATTAATAAAGAACAGGTAAAAGGCCCCGATAACATAGTTGATATTAAGGTTGGCAATGCCAAAACCAACCGTACAAAGCGGCGGCATAAGCGCTGTAGCAATGGCCACACCGGGTATCACATTGCTTTGCCTAAGCTTGCCGCTGCCTGCAATGATGCCTGCAAGCCCACCTACTATGGCAATCAACACATCGTATATGGTGGGGCTTGTCCGGGCCAGCAATTCGGAACCGGGTACTTTCAAAGGACTTGCAAAAAAGTAAAGCGTTGAAGTAACAATACTCAACCCAATGGCCAGTAAAAAGTTCTTAAACGCCCGGTACACCAGGGCAAAATCATGAATGGCCACCCCCATGCCAATGGCTACAATGGGCCCCATCAGGGGAGAAATAAGCATGGCGCCAATAATAACGGCGGTTGAATTTACATTTAACCCGAGCGAGGCGGTAAAAATAGCGGTGGCAAGTACCCAAAGGTTTGCCCCTGACATGGTAGCGCCATACCTGACCGACCCAATGGTTGTTTGCATATCGGCTTTGTCCATTGGCAACCTGAGCTTATACTTCAGGTAAACCACCAGCGGCCGCAGGTTAAAAAGGCTCTTCCTTTCCTTCATGAATGCAATTTATAGGATGCAGGTTGAAAGACTTTTCGCTTTCCCTAAATTATTGCCGGATAAGCTTTTCCAATACATAAAAAACCGCAGGGCAAAACTCAGCATTCTTTAGCGTGATGGCCTGCCTTTTCAGTAAAACATCTTCGTCGGTATAGGGAAATCGCGCACAATCCGATGGCCTCGCCTCATAAATCCCACACGCATTTCCCTGGCCTAAAAACGGGCAGGGCGTACTTTTCACTACGTAATCCCCGTCTTCGTCCAGTTTCAGGTATTGGTCAATAAATTGCGATTCCTTTAATTTCAGATGCCGGCTGATGCGCTTGATATCGGGTGTTTTGAACCGCGGAGAGTAATTTTTACAGCAACCTGCACAATCTAAGCAATCTATTTTGCTGAAAGCTTCCTCGTGCAAAGCCGGTAGCTGTTTCACCGTTTTACCAACATGGGCCTTTTTCAGGAAATCGCGGTATTGCCTTTGATGTTCCTTACTTTTTTCAGTCCAGTTTGCCGGCAAATCATTCATCCCACAAAATTATAGTTTGTAACCGGGTAATTGAGGCGCTGTTATTTGCCCCTATATTTTCCACAGATCAAACAAGGCTGAAACCGTTCCGTTATTGCATCGTAACTTTGCAAATCTTTAAATAGGTCAATCAATTTATATGAATCTTTTCGAACAGAAATCAAACGAATTTATAGCCCGGCACATTGGTACCACCGGATCGGAAGAAACCATGCTGAAGACCATCGGGGCTGCATCAGTGGAGGATTTGGTGGCGGCAACCGTGCCTGATGCCATCCGGTTAAAAGCCCCCCTCAGCATTCCCCCTGCCATGAGCGAAGCCGAATTGCTTAGCCACCTCAAAGAGCTTTCCATTCAAAATACGATCAGTAAAAACTATATCGGGCAGGGCTATTACAACACCCTCATCCCCAGCGTAATCCTTCGGAATGTGTTTGAAAACCCGGGTTGGTACACGCAATACACCCCGTACCAGGCCGAAATAAGCCAGGGAAGGCTGGAAAGCCTGCTGAATTTTCAGACCATGGTAAGCGACCTCACCGGTTTGCCCATTGCCAATGCAAGCCTGCTGGATGAAGCTACTGCGGCTGCCGAAGCCATGGCCATGCTTTACCATACGGTAAACAAATCGGAACCTGCAAAAGCACCCCGCTTTTTTGTGGATGAAGAAACCTTTCCCCAAACCAAGGCAGTTTTAATTACCCGGGCAGCCCCCATTGGGGTTGAGCTGGTTTTTGGCGATTATAAAACCGCTGAAACAGATAATACCTATTTTGGAGCGCTTCTTCAATATCCCAACGACAAAGGAAGCATTGAAAATTACCGCTCCTTCATTGATAAAATACATGCTGACGGCGGATTTGTAGCCATGGCTACCGACCTGCTGGCGCTTACTTTACTCACTCCTCCCGGAGAATTAGGCGCTGATGTGGCATTGGGTTGCGCGCAGCGTTTTGGCGTTCCGCTTGGTTATGGTGGGCCGCATGCCGCCTTTTTTGCCACCCGTGACGAATTTAAGCGTTCCCTCCCCGGCCGGATCATCGGGATCAGTATCGATGCCCAGGGAAACCGTGCCCTGCGGATGGCGCTGCAAACACGCGAGCAGCATATTAAACGCGAAAAAGCAACTTCAAATATCTGTACGGCACAAGCTTTGCTTGCCAATATGGCGGCTATGTTTGCGGTGTACCATGGCCCGGAAGGATTAAAGAATATTGCCAAACGTGTGGCTATCCTCACCCAGGTGTTGGCGGAATCCATCAGGGATATGGGTTTTACCATTAAGCACGATGCCTTTTTTGACACGCTGCACATTGAAACCCCCAATACAACGCTGATAAGGGAAATAGCTGAAAATGCCAGGATCAATTTCCGCTATTTCAGCAACGATACGCTTGGTATTTCGCTCGATGAAACCACTACCCAAAAGGATATCCTCGATATTGCTTTTATTTTTGGGCAAGCCATTGAAAAAGAAGCCACGGTTTTCTTCCATGATGACGCCTCGCTGCATCATATTCCAACTTTTGCCGTTCGCACAAGCGAATTTATGACCCACCCGGTTTTCAATACCCATCGTAGCGAAAGCCAGATGATGCGTTATATAAAGTCGCTTGAAAATAAAGACCTGAGCCTGAATACCTCCATGATCAGCCTGGGTAGTTGTACCATGAAACTGAACGCCGCTACCGAAATGATCCCGCTTAGCTGGTCGCACTGGAGCAGCATTCACCCCTTTGCACCTATTGGCCAAACAAGAGGTTACCAGCAAATGATGAAAAGGCTGGGCGCCTACCTGTGCGAAACCACCGGTTTTGACCATTGCTGGCTACAGCCAAACAGCGGCGCACAGGGCGAATACGCAGGTCTGCTGGCCATCCGTAATTTCCACTTAAACAACGGGGATATTCACCGAAATATCATGCTGATCCCAATCAGCGCGCATGGCACCAACCCTGCAAGCGCGGTAATGGCCGGCATGAAAGTGGTGGTGGTAAAAGCGCTTGAAAATGGTTATATAGATGTAGCGGATTTCAAGGCGAAAGCCGAACAATACAGCCAATCATTGGCCGGTACCATGATCACCTACCCAAGCACCTATGGAATTTTTGAAGAATCCGTACTTGAAATTTGCGAAATCGTTCACCGGCACGGTGGCCAGGTGTATATGGATGGCGCCAACATGAACGCGCAGGTTGGGCTCACTTCGCCTGCAGCCATTGGCGCCGATGTTTGCCATCTTAACCTGCATAAGACTTTTGCCATCCCGCATGGCGGCGGCGGCCCTGGCATGGGGCCCATTTGTTTCAGGGAGCACCTGCTCGACAGCTTTATGCAAATGCCGGGGAACGAAACCCTGCTGATTCAGCAAGGCCGTTTGGATGGAGCCGTTTCAGCAGCCCCATTCGGTTCGGCTTCCATCCTGCTGATCAGCTATGCTTATATATGCATGCTTGGCGGCGAAGGTTTGAAAAAAGCTACCCAATATGCCATTTTGAATGCCAACTACATGCGCGCCCGTTTGCAGGACCACTACCCTATTTTGTACACAGGAAAAAATGGCACCTGCGCGCACGAATTTATTGCCGACCTGAGGCCGTTTAAAACCTCTGCCGGCATAGAGGCCGAAGATGTAGCCAAACGCCTGATGGATTATGGTTTTCATGCGCCAACCCTCAGTTTCCCGGTTCCCGGCACCATTATGATTGAACCCACCGAAAGCGAAGACCTCGCTGCATTAGACAGGTTCTGTGATGCCTTGCTTTCTATCCGCAAAGAAATTGCAGCCGTGGAAGCAGGGGAAGCTGATAAAGCCAACAATCTGCTGAAACATGCGCCGCATACCCAATCGGTAGCCATGGCAAACGATTGGGATAAGCCTTACACCAGGGAGCAGGCCGTTTTCCCGCTTCCCTGGGTTCGCAACAACAAGTTCTGGCCTTCCATTGCGCGTATCAACAATACCCATGGCGACCGTAACCTGATTTGCACCTGCGAACCGGTGAGCAGCTATGCGGAAGAAGAAGTTTTAGCCTGATAAAATAATGCTTTAGGATATTGGGTTTGATGAGAGTGTAGTGAAACGCGTTTCACTACACTTTTTTGTGTATATAGAAAGTTTTCGGGCATTTTGATATAAAAACCACAGAACGGTATTTGCATGTGCGGACGGAAAAATTAATTAATATTGTAAGCCCACCCACCACCCAAAATATTGGACAAGCAACTTTTTTAAAAAATTTGTAGAACAATGCAGACAGACAATTTATTAAAACAAGTAGCTTTCATAAAAGAAATTGACAAGTTAAAATACATTCAACGTAAAACTAAATTATTCAATAGTGACAGACACGAAAATGACGCTGAACATAGTTGGCATTTAGCAATGATGACAATTGTATTAGCAGAACATTCAGACAAGCCAATAGACGTTCTAAAAGTTTTAAAAATGGTTTTAATCCACGACATTGTAGAAATTGATGCGGGCGACACTTTTATGTACGACACACTAAAAAATCACACAAATACTGACCAAGAACTTAAAGCCGCCAAACGTATTTTTGGGCTTTTACCAATAGAACAAGCACAGGAATTTATAGCAATATGGAAAGAATTTGAAGATGGAATAACTGATGAAGCAAAATTTGCAAAATCAATGGATAGATTTGAACCATTACTGCAAAACACATCAAATAATGGTGGAACCTGGACAGAATTTAATGTGCCATATCAAAAAGTGTATGAGAAGAAAAAAGCAATTGAAAACGGTTCGACAACAATTTGGAACTATTCCGAGAGTTTAATAAACGAAAGTGTAGAAAAAGGTATTCTAATAAATTCTAATAAAATAAACTGATATGACATTGCGACTTAGGACGACTACTCGCAACGTTATTTTGGATACATCTTTCCGACAGAGCAAAATCAATCTTTCGCTATTGGAATTTAAACAATCTTTTAACTGACAACGACAGACAAGAAACCACAGCCTATAACAATTAAGCTACCTGGCAGCGCAACTTTTCGGGAAAAGACTTCCGGCCCTGGTGCTTGCTTACTACTTTATCCCCTGCTTTCTTCATCACCACCGCCAAGAACCGGTTACTCTTGTAACGCAATAACTTATCATTAAAAGCATCTCATTTATGCATGCCCAATTCGTACAACAGCCAAAGCATGGGCGCCTGCCCATGAAAATCGCCGGTTACCTGAGGCCGCCCGAGGTAATAATTCAAATCTTTCGACTGCCCCGTGCCTGCACAAATACCGGTTAACCTGCCTTGGTCGTCCAAATGTGCGAGTAATGTTTTATAAGCTTTTTGTATGGGACGATCAAACTGTTTTCTTTCAAGTAATCCCGCATTGATGCCCACCGCCATAGCATAGGCAAACATGGCCGTGCAGGAACTTTCCTCCCAGGCTTGGGGATGATCAATAATTTGCCGCCACATGCCGTTGGGAGATTGAAAAGGCAACAGGCTATGCATCATGCGGGTAAAGGCAGTTGCAATAGGCTTGTAAAACCGGCTGGTATCGGGTAGCGTGGTGAGCAGGATAGCGACGCCAGCCGCCACCCAGCCATTTCCCCTGCCCCAATACACCGGCGCTTCGGGACCATGGTAAAACAAACCATTCGGCTGCTGCAGGCTATCGAGGTATTTTTTCGTAAACAAAGCCGCCCGGTTGAGATACCCGCTTTGCCCGGTTACTTTAAAAGCCTCCACCTGCAAGGCATTCACCATAAACAAGTCGTCAATCCAGTACCGGGCCTGCGGGGTGAGCCCATCTGGCAAAGGATTTTCCCATTGGGTATCGGCCATATATAACCCATGCGCCTTCAGGGTGGTATCGTGGTTCCATTGGTACAAGCTAAGCGGCAAAATGCCATACACATTGCCGTCCACGTGGTGGGTTTGACGGGCGATGGACTGATGGGTAAGCGGGGCATAGCGTTCGTACAGCGATTTCAAATTAGCTGTATCACCATTTTGGCGGGCAAGTTGAACCGCGCCAAATGCTGCGCATACTTCAGCATAATGCACGCTGTTGAGAAATGAGGTTTCGTACATCATGTATTTGGGGGAGGCCAGCAGATGCTGAATAATCAGTTGACCTGCAGCTTTGGCATGAGGGGCGTTTACCTGTTTGAAAGACCTGCAGGATATAAAAGCCAAACATGAGAACAGCGTGGGTACAACAGTATTGCGATGCAGGAAAAATTTCATAGGCGTAAGCAAAATCCGGGGGGATAGCAGGTAAATACAGCTACTTATATAGAAGCGTAAAGCCATTGAACGACAATCATTTAACGAATTTCTGCTCCCCACCCTGCACAAAACTACCATTTTCAAAATCCTTAATCATACTTTCACAATTCCCTTATATCAAATCTGATACGAAATTCATTTCTTTGCATCCTTTTTAAGCATATACCACCATGCAGATAGAAATTCTAAAATCAAAAATACACCGTGCCGTACTTACCGATGCCAACCTCCACTACGTGGGCAGTTGCACCATTGACGAAGACCTGCTGGATGCAGCAGGGATGATACCCCACGAAAAAATCCAGATCGTAAATGTAAATAATGGCGCCCGGCTCGAAACCTATATCATTAAAGGCGAAAGAGGTTCAGGCATTGTGGCGCTGAACGGCCCCTCGGCGCGCCTGGCGCAACCGGGGGATGTAATCATTATTATGAGCTATGCCATCATGGACTTTGAAGCCGCCAAAACCTATGAGCCTAAGGTTGTTTTCCCGAAAGAGGGCAATAAACTCTGATAATAGTCTTATTCCGTTCATCTTGCATTACTTACTTTGCAGTACATGAAAAAGAAACTTTCATCTGTTCTGCAATACATTTTTTTTCTTGGACTTGGGATCGGGCTGATCTGGTACAGCAGCAAAGACCTTTCGGAAGCACAAATCCGCGACCTGAAAGCCTCTTTTTCAGAAACCCGGATACTTTTCATTTTACCTGTACTGTTTGCCTTATTGCTGGCCCATTATTTCAGGGCGCTCAGGTGGCGGTTGCTTATGGAACCGCTTGGGTATTTGCCTACCAGGACCAACACATACCTGGTGGTGCTGATCGGTTACCTGTTTAACCTGCTCGTTCCCCGGCTGGGCGAAGTAATGAAGTGTACCATGCTGGCCAAATATGAAAAAATACCTGCGGATAAGCTGGTTGGGACCATTGTAGCCGAAAGGGCTGTGGATATGGTTTGCCTCATGCTTGTTACTTTTTTAATGTTTATAACACAGTTCAACCTGCTGGGCGAAACCATGCTGGCCGCATTGGGCCGGGTTATAAAAGGCATGAGCATCCTTAAAATCAGCCTGGTAGTTGCCGGCATAGCAGGTTTCCTGCTCATTTTCCGGTGGATGCTGAACCGTTTTACACGGTTTCGTTTTTTCAGGGGTTTGCGAAAAATTTGGATTGGCATCTGGCGCGGGCTTTCCAGCATCACCAGGCTTAAAGAACGGGGCTGGTTCCTGTTCCATACATTGGCCATCTGGTTTCTCTACCTCTTATCCATCTGGCTTGGGTTCAAAGCATTTCCTGCGGTTCAAACGCTTGGGCTGAACGCTTCTGTGGCCATACTCGTTTTTGGCAGCCTCGGCATGATTGCTACGCAGGGCGGTATTGGCGCTTACCAGTTTGCCGTGGAAAAAACACTGATGCTCTACGGGATAACGGCAGTAACCGGGCTGGCATTTGGATGGGTGCTTTGGGGCGCGCAAACCGCCATTGTTTTATTGGCCGGAATGATTGCTTTATCTATTTTGCCGCTTATTAACCAGTTTAAGAAACCGCAACATGCGTAATACTTCCGCCATCCCCGCCCGCATTATGGATAGGGAACAATTGCTGAATATGGTAAACGGCTGGCGGGTAAAAGGCCAAACCATAGCTTTTACCAATGGGGTATTCGATATTTTACACGAAGGGCATATTTTTTCGCTTAGCCAGGCCGCTGCCGAAGCAGATTACCTGGTGGTGGCTATCAACAGCGACGATTCGGTAAAAAGGCTGAAAGGCCCTGAAAGACCCATCAATAAACAATCAGGCAGGGCTTTGCTGATGGCTTCGCTGGTAATGGTGGATGCAGTAGTGATTTTTGAAGAAGATACTCCCATTGAATGGATAAATGCGGTAATGCCCGATGTGCTGGTAAAAGGTGGTGATTACTCCGTTGAACAGGTTGTTGGGGCCAAAGAAGTGATGGCCAATGGCGGCCGGGTAGTTATTAACCCGTTGGTAGAAGGATTAAGTACCACCCAAATTATTGAATCAATCCGGAAAAATGCCTGAGTTGCAGGTCTGCCGTTCCTACAACCATAAGTTAACATTGACTTTGACGCGGGGAGTTTATTTTTGGATTTGATAGTTAAGGAAAATTTCATATGCCCAATAAGCGAACCTATATTCCACGCGATATCAGTTGGTTAAGTTTTAATGCACGGGTTTTGCAGGAAGCCAATGATCCTTCGGTTCCGCTCCGCGAGCGTATCCGCTTCCTCGGCATTCACTCCAATAACCAGGATGAATTTTTCAGGGTACGGGTTGCCACCCTGAAGCGGATGCTGGAAATGATGCGCAAGGGGACCAAGGCTGCCATGCACCTTGAAACCAATCCCGAAACGATACTCGATGAAATACAAAGAATAGTACTACAGCAACAAAATGAGTTTGCCCGGATTTGGGAGGGCATCCGCGTAGAATTGGCGCAGGAAAAGATTTTTCTGCTGAATGAAAAGGAGCTTAATAAGGAGCAGCAACGGTTTATAGAAAGGTATTACGACGATGAAGTGAGCCCCAACGTGATCCCGCTGATGATTGAAGGTCTCCCCCAAATGCCCTATCTGCGCGACAAATCGGTTTACCTCGGCGTGGTGATGCGGAAAAAAGATACTGCTTACCACCAGCAATACGCGTTGATTGAAATTCCGGCCAAAGCCGTAGGGCGGTTTACCCTGCTGCCATCCAAAGCAGGTGAAAAGAATATCATGCTGCTCGAAGACGTGATCCGTTTTAACCTGCCGCATATATTTTCATTTTTCGGGTACGATGAATATACCGCACACCTTTTTAAAGTAACCAAGGATGCGGAGTTTGATATAGATAATGATATTGCCACTTCGCTGGCCCAAAAAATAGCCAGGGGTTTGCGCAAGCGCAGGGAAGGAAAGCCGGTAAGGTTTATTTACGATAAGGATATGGATGCCGGGCTGCTGGAATACCTCGTCAGGAGATTGAACCTGTCGCGAAAGGATAATATCATACCCGGCGGGCGAATTCACAACTTCAGGCATTTCATGGATTTCCCCGATGTGTTTAAGCCCAGGAACCCGCGGAAACCATCTTTCCTTCACCCCGAATTGGACGACGGCCATCGCATTACGGATACCATCCTTAAAAAGGACGTAATGCTTTCTTTTCCATACCATTCTTTTACCCCGGTAATTGATCTGCTGCGCGAATCGGCCATGGACCCCGATGTGGTGGAAATAAAGATTACCGCCTACCGCCTCGCTTCCAACTCAAAGATTGTGAATGCATTGATAAACGCTGTGCGAAACGGGAAGATGGTAACGGTGATGCTGGAGCTAAGGGCGAGGTTTGATGAGGAAGCCAACCTCGAATGGAAGGAAGCGCTGGAACAGGAAGGCGTAAAGGTTTTAACCGGGGTGCCCAATATGAAAATTCATGCCAAAGCCTGCCTGATCAGGAAAAAGAAAGCAAAAGGCATGGTGACCTATGGATTTATAAGCACCGGCAACCTGAACGAAAAAACCTCCAAAGTGTACTCCGACCATTGCCTGCTTACCGGCAACCGTAAAATAATGGCCGATGTAAACCGGATTTTTACTTTCCTCGAAAGGCATTCCCTGGGCATGGAACCGCTCAGGCAGTGCAAAACGCTTTGGGTATGCCCATCGGGGATGAGGAAAAATATTGTGGCCTGTATAAACCGCGAAATTGTACATGCGCAGGCCGGAAAAGAAGCGGGTATCATCATCAAGGTAAATTCGCTCAGCGACCCCGAAATGATCAGCCATTTGCAACGGGCTGTAAAAGCGGGCGTTAAAATCCAGATGATCGTGCGCGGTATTTATTGCCCCCTTTTCGACATGCCCAAAATCAAATCAAAGCCTTATGCCATCAGCATTGTGGATGAATATCTTGAACATGCAAGGGTATTGGTATTTTTTAATAATGGAAAGAACGACCTGTATATTTCAAGCGCAGACTGGATGGTGAGAAACCTCGATCACCGCGTGGAAGCCGCCTGCCCCATACATGATGAAAAGATTAAAAATGAAATTCTTGATATTCTGACCATTCAGCTTTCAGACAATGTAAAAGCCCGGCTGCTCGATAGCCCGTTATCGAATGAATATGCCGGTTCCAGTAATAAAAAGAAGATCAAATCGCAGGTTGAGATTTACAAATACCTCTATCAGAAAAAGATGGAATCACCCATGCAAGAGCGGCGCCAGACCCAGGTTGAGACAAACTAAATCGCCCCAATCGGTAAAAAATCATGCTTTTATTACCCCAAAACCATTTCTTTTGCTTTGAATGCGTTTAGCGGCAATAGATATTGGTAGTAATGCAGCCCGCCTCCTGATATCTGAGGTGTTGATAGGGAAGGCGGGTGAGCCCGTTTTCTCAAAGCTGAACCTATGCCGTGTACCGCTAAGGCTTGGGATTGATGTTTTCAGTGTTGGGGAAATAAGCAGGCCGCGTATAGGGATGGTACTGCAAACCATGAAGGCCTACAAGCACCTGATGAACGCTTACGGGGTGGACCACATGATTGCGGTGGCCACCAGCGCCATGCGCGATGCGAGGAATGCGCAGGATATTATTCGCAAAATAACCATGGAAACCGGTATTGATATCCAGGTGATTTCGGGTTCGGATGAAGCGGCCTTTATTTATGAAAGCCATATTGCCGAGCACATGGATAAGCACGGCCATTTTCTATATATTGATGTGGGCGGTGGCAGCACAGAACTCACTTTTTTCAGCAAGGGAAAACTTGCTTTCAAGCAGAGCTTCAATATAGGTACCATCCGTTTGCTTAAAGGCCAGATAGCGGATGCTGATTGGGAAGCCATGAAGGATATTGTGAAAAAGAGCCTGAAAGTTTCAGGTAAGATCATCACCATTGGCAGCGGTGGCAACATCAACAAAATATTTTCACTCAGCAAGCGTAAAGAGGGCAAACCCTTATCCATCGAGCATTTGCGGGAATATTACCGCGAGTTCAACGGTTTTACTGTACATGAAAGGATGCTTAGGTACGGCATGCGCGAAGACCGCGCGGACGTGATTGTTCCGGCCTTGCAGATCTATATAAATGTAATGCGCTGGACAGACAGCGATGAAATTTATGTACCCAAAATTGGGCTTGCCGATGGATTGATCCAGCACTTGTATGCGGAGGTTGTGGGTAATTGATCCGTAAAAAACTAAAAAGGCCGACTCAGTGATGAGTCAACCTTTACATATCATTTTTCCAATCCGGATTTCAGCGTTTAAGCCTGAACTTTTTCTACTTTAGGAATCACCAGTTTGGTAAACTCTGAACCGTTAAAAATTTTAACTAAGTTAATATCCTTTGATTTCTGCCAGGCTTCCATATTTCTTTCTGTAACCACGCGCCAGAAATTTTTCGACTTCAGCTCGTTAAAATCCTTCATCTCAATGAAAAGTCCCATCACCGGGTTCCGGTTCTTGAAATTTATTTTAACTTGTTTGGGTGCTAAATGATTGGGGAGCAGAAATTGCTCGATCTGATCTTGTGTCATCCTGTATGTACTTTATTTTGACGGAAGATAGGAGAATTCGTGTTACGCCATTAATTTATTTTGTCAATTGCATGAATGACTGGCGTAAAGTGTTCAAAAACAATAACTTTGTAAATGTTAAAATAGGCGATCATGGCTATCCGCATCTTTATAACAGGGGGCACTTTCGATAAAGAATACAACGAAAAAGACGGGACTCTTTTTTTCCAGGATACTCATATGCCCGAGATGCTGCACCTCGGCCGGAACAAGGTTCAGGTGAAAATCAGGACCCTGATGATGATAGACAGCCTCGAAATGACCCCTGATGACCGGGAGAATATTGCCCGGAATTGTATTGCCTGCGGCGAAAATAAAATCATAATTACCCATGGCACCGATACCATGGTAGAGACGGCAAAGTTGTTGGCCGCAAAAAAAATTAACAAAACCATAGTAATTACCGGCGCTATGATCCCCTATAAATTTGGCAGCAGCGATGGACTTTTTAACCTGGGCAGCGCCCTCGCTTTTGTACAAACCCTGCCTGCCGGTGTGTATATAGCCATGAACGGCCGCTGGTTTAACTGGGATAATGTTCGGAAAAACAAGCAGTCGGCTGAGTTTGAAGAAATAAACCCCTAACATAAAATATGCGAACACTTCTCATTTATGGCGCTAATGGATACACCGGGCAATTGATTTGTGAAGCAGTCGGCAAAAAAGGGCTGTCGCCCATCCTCGCAGGTCGTAACGCTACACAGATTGCTGCGCTGGCCGCATCTTATGGATGGGATTACCGCGTTTTCGGGTTGGACAACCAGGCCGATATAAAAGCCAACCTGGCGGGGATTGATGTGGTTCTTCATGCGGCCGGGCCCTTTCGCTTTACGGCTAAAAATATGATGGAAACCTGCCTTGAATGCGGTATTCATTACCTCGACATTGCCGGTGAGATTGAAGTGTTCAGCCTTGCCTATAGCCTGCATGCAAAAGCAGTGGAGAAAAATATAATGCTGTTGCCCGGAACGGGTTTTGATGTGGTGCCAACCGATTGCCTGGCACTGAAACTGAAAGAGCAATTACCCGATGCCACTTCGCTGGAGCTGGCATTTGTTACCCTGGACGGCGGGGTAAGCCATGGTACCGCAATGAGTATGAGCGAAAAATTAGGCGAAGGCGGGGCAATGCGAGTGGATGGAAAGATTGTAAAAGAACCGATAGCTGCCAAAGGCAGGTATATCCATGCCGGGGTGCACAGGTTTTTTGTGATGAGCATACCCTGGGGGGATGTTTTCACTTCCTTTCATACCACCGGTATTGGTAATATGCACGCCTACACAGGCAGTACACCCTTATTGTTCAGCCTGTTGAAATTGCAATTCCTTTTCAACCCTCTGTTGCGAACCGGCTGGTTCAAAAAATGGTTGCAGCAAAAAATCAATCAGCGCCCGGCAGGTCCTACACAGGAACAACGGATGAAAGCCAAAAGCTATATCTGGGGTGAAGTAACCAACGCCGCCGGCACCCAAAAAAGCGGCTGGTTTTCATGCCCCGAAGGCTATACCCTTACTGCCCTTACTGCCGTTGACATTGCCGAAAAAGTGTTAGATGGACACTGGAAAGCAGGTTATCAAACCCCTGCTGGTTGTTATGGTTTTTTATTGATAGAGCCTTATATTATGGAAGGGGAATATTTTAAGGGTTAGTAGTGGTCGGCAGAGCCGACTTAATAGGATATCGAAACTACAAGTTTCGAAAAGCAACTTGTGGCTGCACGTAGCGTTCCGCTTCGTGATTCATATTTCGTCGCCTTTGGCGACACCCCTCCTACCTTTGCCCCCGCATGCGAAACGAATTAGCCGCCACACTCAGGCTCTCCATTCCCATCATCATTACCAATATGTCCCAGATAGCGCAGGGGCTTGTGGATAGTGCCATGGTGGGCGCAATCAACTACAAACTACTGGCGGCAAGTTCGCTCGCCATAAATGTCATCGCCATTCCACAAATCATTTGCATTGGGCTTACCATTGCCATTGCGCCTCTGGTAGCCATTGCAAGGGGCCGGCAGGATGCAGTTACCGCTTCAGCAATCGTGTACAACGGTGTTTGGCTCAATTCCATTTTCACCATGGTGGTAGCATTGGTTTGCTTTTTTGGCTCGCCCTTGCTCATGCATTTGAAACAGGACCCCGAAGTAGCTAGTTTAGCCATTCCATTTTTCAGGCTGCTTGCCTTTTCGCTTATACCCATGATCATTTTCCTGAGCCTCAAACAATTCAGTGATGCGCTCGAAATGACAAAAACCGGGATGGTTATCGGGCTGGCCTCTATTCCGCTGAATGCATTTTTAAACTGGATCTTTATTTATGGAAACTGGGGCTTTCCCAGGATGGAATTGGCGGGGGCAGGTGTTGGAACCCTCATCACCCGGACGGCGGAAGCCATCTTAATGTTCATCATTATTTTTTCACACAGGGCTTATAAACGCTATATAGCCGCCCGAAGACAAGCCTGGCGCCTAAAAACCAAACAGTTAAAAGAATTATTGCATATTGGCATCCCAAGCGGGATGCAATATGCTATGGAAGCCGGCGCCTTTTCGGTCTCAGGCATTATGGCCGGGTGGCTGGGAGCCACTTCGCAGGCCGCGCACCAAATTGCGCTCAATATTGCCTCCTTCAGTTTTATGGCCGCTCTTGGCCTGGCACAGGGTGGTTCCATCCGGGTGAGCCACGCATTCGGGCGAAATGACCGGGTAGGTCTGAGGAGGATTGGCATCAGCACCATGTACGGGGGCATCGGATACGGATTGTTTTGCGTGCTGTATTTTATTGCCTTCAGGTACCGGCTGCCTCTTTTGTTTACCAATGAGCCCTCTGTAATTGAACTGGCCGCTACCCTGCTGTTTTTTGCTGCCATTTTCCAGGTTTCTGATGCTACCCAAACCATTGGCGTAGGGCTGCTGCGGGGTATCCGCGATGTAAAGCTCCCTACCCTGCTGGTAGCCATTGCCTATTGGGGCATTGGCATCCCGGTAGGTTATGGGTTAGCTTTTGAGTTAAAAATGGGCGCCTCCGGTATCTGGCTCGGGCTGGCGTTAGGGCTTACCGCTTCTTCAATTTTTTGCAACAGGAGGTTTTTAAGAAAGACTGCCCTGGATAATGATACTCAATGACCTGATTTAAAAATCATTCTTTTTCCTGATACGCCTGCATCCTTTTTAACTCCATATTTGTACCCAATCAAATTTTAGGTATGGCCACGCACCCCACCATTGCTTTGGCAGACGACCACGAAATGATCCGGCAGGTTGTACGCAACCTCACCACCGGGCATTATAGCATCGTGTACGAGGCCGCTTCGGCCGAATCGCTGCTGCGGTTTCTGCAGGCCAACCCTGCCACCCGCCACCCCGCTATGGCACTGCTTGATATTGAGATGGGAGACATGAGCGGCATTGAAGCTATCCGGAAGGTGAAGGAAATCAACCCTTCCATAAAAGTCATCATGCTTACCTCCTTTGATGACGACGACAAGGTTTTCAGCGCCATCAGGCAGGGCGCCGATGCCTACATTATTAAAACCGATATGGACCACCGGCTGTTGACCTGCCTGCAGGATGTGGAAGCGGGCGGCAGCTACATGAGCCCGGGCGTGGCACGCAAAGCCATGCAGTTCATGCTGCAGCATACGGTGCCGGAGCCCGATGCAGGCAACCCGCTCAGCACAAGGGAAATTGAAATCCTGAAACTTGTGATAAGCGGCGAAACCGCAGCCGATATTGCGGGGCAATTGTTTATAAGCGCCACCACGGTAAAAACCCATATTTACAATGTGTATAAAAAACTGCAGGTAACCAACAAAATGGAAGCTGCCAACCTGGTTCGTTCCAAAGGATGGGTTTGAAAGGCAGCGTCAGCAGGATGCAGCCCCGCCGTTAAGGTTTGGCAGATAAGCAGAACCGCGTGCCGCCTGTATCTTCCGGGTTCCACATAGTACCCCAACCCATTCTCTCCGCCCGCCCTGTTATGGATTTTAATCCATGCCCATCCTCATTCCCGGCGGTCATTCCGTTTCCGTTATCTGCCACAATAATCTCCCAGTTCTTGCGGCAGAAAAGGGTGACCGTTACCAGGCTGCCCCCGCTGTGTTTTACCGCATTATTAATGGCTTCCTGCATAATATATAACCAGTTCAGCGCCTGCTTGGGGTTTAAAACCACATCGGTTTCAAGGTTTTCTTCAAACCTGCACCTGATACCGGGATAACTGTTCATCAGCCTGCCCGTCCAGGTTTTCAGTTTATCGTACAAGGCAGTCAGGTTTTGCTCCAATGCATTCAGCACCCAAATGGTATTGCCCAGTTCATCTACCATGTGCTGCACATTTTCCTCTATTTGCTGCAGCGGAAGCCGGGCCGGATGATCCTGCCTTTGAATTTGGCCAAGGTTGCTCTTGATAGCCGCGCCATAGGCCCCGAGGTTGTCGTGCAGGTCGGCGGCAATCCGCCTGCGTTCGTGTTCGGTTGCTTCGCGTTGAGCCAGTTCTGCCTTCGCCTTTTCTTTGGCCATGGCTGCTTCCATTTGCCTGCGTTGCTTTTTGCGATAGCGCACAAATCCATACAGCATTCCACCAATTACCAATACTGCCAATCCGCCCCCTGCATATAATAGCAGGTTTTTTCGCCATATTTCAATCTTTTGCTGGGCCAGCGCCTTTTCCTTTTCACTCAGTTCATATTTTGCCTGAAGCTCGGCGATGGCTTCGGCGTTGTTATGACTGTAAAATGAATCTTTAGCAGCTACCAGCCATTCGAGTGTTTCCGTATATTTTTCTTTTTGACCTGCTTTTTTATACAAATCAACAAGCATTGTATAGTAAGGTAAACGATTTTTGATATCATTATTAAAAACAATATCATGTTTTGCCGTATCATACACATCACCCTGCATCAGGTTATCCTCGCAAATTTTTATAGCTTCATTCAAAAACCCGTTTTGCTCGTAAAACCTTGCCATCTCCAGTTTTTCTTCAATAAAAGAAAAGCTGCCGGCAATCAGGGTGCGTGCTGCTATCATTTCTTGCAGCATGTTGCCGGCCTGTTCAGTATTATGCAACCCCAGGTAATATTTGGCACGGTGGCGAAGCAAAATGGGACGGATGGACAAATTCTCATGCTCATCCAGTATGGTCATCGCCGAGTCGAGATAGGTACCGGCAAGCGTTGTTTTTTTAACCGCAAGATAATAACCGCCAAAATTGGTGAAAATCGCGGCCAGTACATGCGGGGCAGGTTCTGGAGTGCCGCCCAGTGCGCCCCTTGCCCTTTGCAGCCAAAGCGGCACATCATTAAGCCTGCCCATGCTAAGCAAAACCGAAACAATGGTATTGGCAGAAGCGGCAAAACCAACCATATCCTTATTGGTTTCGGCAAAACGACAGTTGTGGTACAAAAGGTCCAGCGCCTCTGAGTACCGGCTACCCCCCCCATGCGCCAGCGCCAGTTGGCGGTTCATCTCCAGGAAAAGCCTTGGCGGAATATTCGCAGGACCTTTGGAGACCTCGGGCTGCAGGAACCCGATGGCGCTGTCAATCCATCCCCAATGCATGTACGAGCGGCTTAGCGCCAGTGCGGAAGAAGCCAGTTGTATTGAATTACCGTTTTTGCGGGCCTGCGCATACGCATCGGCAGCGTATTGGTACAAAGTATCGCGCTGAACATTATACCACACTTCAAAATACTTGATATAAGCTGCCATCCGCTGATTGGGGTCAGGAGCCCGCAGCACCAGCATTTTCAGGCTGCCGGCTTCGCGGGTTTGCGAATAACCCATTGGCCCATACACTGCTGAACCCATCAACAGGAACAGTGCAAAAAAAACTGTTGCAGGCTTCAATCGTTTTGGCATACTAGCGGAGGATGAAAACAAATATATGTATTTGTGGGTTTGGGGTTGCTTCTAAAAGCCCCGGCGCTTCAACATAGAGAAAGCAAAAGCCATTGAAAAGGTACCAAAAGCGAATTATCATAATATGTGAGGCACAGACCTGTTCAACCCCAAAATGCAGATGGCGAGTCAAACGCCCCATTTCACACCAGGAAGAACACTACTCTGAACCGAACCCGCTCTCCCCCGCCGATCAAAACCAGGCGCCAAAAAGCCTGCCGGGAAATCCACACATTTCACTTTCCCCTCACCCCTCCCCTCCTTATCTTCGCGCCCTATGAAAAAAGAGCGTGTCCTTACAGGCATCAGGCCTACGGGTTTTTTGCATATCGGGAACTATTTTGGCGCTACCCGCAACTTTTTGCGGATGCAGGATGATTTTGACTGTTATGTGTTTGTGGCCGACTGGCATAGCCTCACCACCCACCCCGATACCGCCGAGCTGCAAAACGGCGTGCGCCGGGTGCTGGCCGAAAATATTGCCTGCGGGCTCGATCCGGAGAAGGTGACGCTGTATATCCAGAGCGATATCCCCGAAATTGCCGAACTCTACCTGTACCTGAACATGATGGCCTATAAGGGTGAACTGGAAAAAACCACCACGTTTAAAGAGAAAGTTCGCCAGCACCCTGATAATGTAAACGCAGGGCTGCTGACCTACCCCGTATTGCAGGCGGCTGATATTCTTATTCACCGGGCGGGTAAAGTACCCGTGGGCAAAGACCAGGAACAGCACCTCGAAATGGCGCGGAATTTTGCGCAGCGCTTCAATTTCAGGTACGGAAACGGTGAAACCATACTCCCGGAACCGCAGGCTTTCAACTATGAGGGCGGCGACCTCGTGAAGATACTGAGCCTGAGCGGTGAAGGAAAAATGAGCAAGAGCGAAAACGAAATGAATACGCTGTACCTGGCCGACAGCGACGACCAGATCCGCAGAAAGATCATGAAGGCCAAAACAGACCAGGGCCCGGCCGAAATAAACAGCCCAAAGCCTGATTATATCGAAAACCTGTTTACCCTGATGAAATTAGTGAGCGCACCCGAAACGGTTGCCCTTTTTGAGCAGCAATACAATCAATCATCGTCGGGCAATACGGTGATTCGCTATGGTGATTTGAAAAAGCAACTCGCCGGCGATATGGCAGCTTTTATCGGTCCCATCCGGGAGAAAACCAATGAGATACTGGCAGACCCGGGCTACCTTGCAGCCATTATGCAACATGGCAGGGAGAAAGCCAGGGCAAGTGCGCAGGAAACCCTGAACTTAGTAAGAAGCGCGATTGGCGTTTCCTATTACTGATTTCAAACAAAGTCCGGAGCATTTTTTTTGAATTCCCATTGTTGGCAAGTTGATTTTCTTACCTTGTCGGCCGCAAGTTTTTTTACAGGTTGAATTAAAATTTTTTGAACAGAACATGTCCGCTAATTACAAACCGAAACATATAGCCGTGGCCGGAAACATAGGCGCCGGGAAAACCACCCTTACCGAAATGCTTGCCAAGCATTACAAATGGATACCGCAGTTTGAGAACGTGGACGAAAACCCCTACCTGTATGATTTTTACGAAGATATGCCCCGCTGGAGCTTTAACCTGCAGGTATTCTTTTTAAACAGTCGGCTGAACCAACTGCTTGAAATTCACCGGGGCACGGAAACCGTTATCCAGGACCGCACTATTTATGAGGATGCCATGATTTTTGCGCCCAACCTGCACGAAATGGGGCTGATGAACAAACGCGATTTTGACAATTACTATACTTTTTTTGAAACCCTGAAAAGCATGGTGAAGCCCCCCGACATGCTTATTTACCTGAAAGCATCCGTACCTACGCTGGTGGGACAGATACAGAAAAGGGGGCGCGAATACGAGGAAAATATAAGGCTTGATTACCTGAAAAAGCTGAATGAGTACTACAATAAGTTTATTGAAAATTACCGCGAAGGTGAACTGCTGGTAATTGATGTGGACAAAAACAAATTCGCTGAAAACGAGGAAGACCTCGGCACGATCATCAGCAAGATTGACAGCACGCTGTTTGGCTTATTTTAGAGACCCGTGGGCTGGACATTCGCGCTTTATACAGCTATTTATTTGCACATATACGTGATACCGAATTTCCGCAGGTAATCGGGCATACCGGCTACGCTTAGCCTACTGCTGAAACCGGTGAGCAACTCATTTGCATCAAACTGGTAGCCTGAATACCGGAAATTAAGCGTAAAGGTTTGAGTGCCCGGGCTTTCAACAAGCACTTTCATCCGGTCGGGTATATCCACGCTGATCCTGCCCAATTTTACCAGGTAGGCAAAGGGTAATAGTTCGGGAAAGATATCGGTATAGGGAAGCAAATTTTCACCATTGCCATTGGCGGCTGGCTGGAATGAAAGAGAGGCCAGCAATTTATTGTGGTCAAGCTCGTAAGAAACGGTAAAGCTGTCGATAGCGGCGCCATCATTTAAGAATACAGTCCTTTCTACAAACGGCCCGCCATCATCATACAATCTTTCAGCCAAAAACCCCTCGCTATCGTACCCATAAAAATAATCACCTTTTTCTGCGCCCGCGAAAGGCTTTTTAACTTCCAGGTGGGTAATCCGCCTCGAAACATCCATTTCAATTAAACCATCTGCGCCCAGGTTGATGGTATTTCCATTTACATCAAGGTCAAGAATTTTGAAATACGATGAGGCGGGGATTGTTATGGCAATCGTTTTTGGCCAAAGCGTAACAGGGTCATAATCATACACATAGGTTTCTGCGGCAGCGGCATTGTTATTTTCAAACACCTCTATTTTTTCAGGCAGGCAGGTAAAATAGCCATCTGAATCGAGCTCCTTTTGGCAGCCAAATAAAGCAAGTAAGCATAAAACCATGACGGTTATAGCTACACGTGGCGAAGCGCGGAATTTATTCATGTGTATCTTACAATACAGTTAGCGGGCGGAAATTACGCACTATATTGTATCCGGGGCTTCATTTTTCTTTGCCTCCGTATGTTTCGGGAAAAAACGATTCTGGAAGAGCAATATTGCAATCAACCCAATGGAAATGCTCGAATCGGCAATATTGAAAACCGGGCTGAAAAACTCAAAGCGTTCCCCCCCAAAAAAGGGCACCCAATCGGGCAAAAAGGTATCAATGATGGGGAAGTAAAGCATATCCACCACTTTGCCGTGTAAAAATCCGGTGTAGCCGCCGCCTTCAGGAAAAAGGCTTGCAAGATTGCGGGTCATAGGATCGCTGGCATCAAATATCAGCCCATAAAACATGCTGTCGATCAGGTTGCCAACCGCACCCGCAAAAATGAGCGCTACGCAAATGATAAACCCCCTGGGATATTTTTCACGGATAATTTTATTGATAAAATACACACCGAAAAAAACAGCGGCCAACCTGAAAAGTGTAAGCGCCATTTTACCCCATGAACCGCTTTCACCCAATTTCCAGCCCCAGGCCATCCCTTCATTTTCTACAAAATGCAGCCTGAACCAATTTCCCAGAACGGGATGTTCTTCGCCGAGGTAATAATTGGTTTTAATATAAAATTTGAATGCCTGGTCAATTACGAGGATCGCCAGAATCAATAGAATAATATGGATTTTCTTCACCCTTTCGTGCTTTTTGCGGGGCAAATATAGGCTCCCCGCCATGTAACCGTCTTTTGTAACTGAATATTTACCAAACCCTTAATCCCTCTACTACATCAATTATGCATGCATCGCTTCAGCCGTTTTCACCTGGCCTTTTTTTTCATTGTAGCATTTTGCCGCCTGTATAAAGTGTACAAATAGCGGTGCGGGGCTCTCTACCGAACTTTTCAGTTCGGGGTGAAACTGAACGCCAATATAAAAAGGATGGTTGGCCAGCTCAATAATTTCAACCAGCCCTGTTTCAGGATTTATCCCGCTAAGAATGAGCCCGGCTTCTTCAAAAGCCGCGGTGTATTTGCTGTTAAATTCCCATCGGTGGCGGTGCCGTTCGCTTATCTGGGTACTATTGTAAATCCTGAAAGCCAGCGAATCTTCTTTTATATCACAGGGATAAGCGCCCAACCGCATGGTTCCGCCCATATTGGTCACCTTCTTTTGCTCTTCCATCATATCAATCACCGGGTTTGGCGTATTGGGGTCCATTTCGGTGCTATGTGCATCTTTTATGCCAACAACATTGCGGGCAAATTCAATTACCGCCATCTGCATGCCAAGGCAAATACCAAAAAATGGCAGCCCCACTTCGCGTGCATACTGAATGGCAACAATTTTACCATCAATACCGCGCAAACCAAAGCCGGGCGCTACCAGCAAGCCATCGAGGTGGCCAAGCTTTTCATTGGCATTGTCGTAGGTAATATGTTCGCTATGCACATTCACCACATTTACCTTGCACTCGTTTACCGAACCTGCATGCACAAACGATTCAAGGATGGATTTATAGGCATCCTGCAATTCAACATATTTACCTATCAGCCCGATGGTAACGCTTGATTTGGGGTATTTCAGCTTATCGAGAAAAGCCCTCCAATGCAGCAGTTCGGGTTCATGAATATTTTGTAAACCCAGTTTTTTCAGGCAGATCCAATCAAGCCGTTCGCGCTGCATAAGCAACGGAACTTCGTAAATGGTTGGAGCATCGGCCGCTTCAATCACCGCTTCGGTTTTTACATTACAAAACAGCGCGATCTTCCTGCGCAATTCGTAGGTGAGAGGCTTTTCGGTACGGCAAACAATAATATCGGGATGTACGCCTTCCTGGCTCAGCATTTTTACACTGTGCTGTGTTGGCTTGGTTTTCAATTCTTTAGCTGCACGCAAATAGGGAATCAGCGTAAGGTGAACCACCACGCAATCTTCTTCGGGCAGTTCCCACTGTAGCTGGCGCACCGCTTCAATAAAAGGCAGGCTTTCAATATCACCTACCGTTCCGCCAATTTCAGTGATCACCACATCATAGTTGCCTTCTTTACCCAGCAACAGCATGCGGCGCTTTATTTCATCGGTAATATGGGGTACAACCTGCACCGTTTTTCCAAGGTAATCGCCTTTTCTTTCCTTATTAATTACGGTTTGGTAAATGCGGCCCGTGGTAACATTATTGGCCTGGCTGGTATAAATATTCAAAAACCGTTCGTAATGGCCAAGGTCAAGATCGGTTTCGGCGCCGTCCTCCGTTACATAGCACTCTCCATGCTCGTAAGGGTTCAGCGTTCCCGGATCCACATTTATATACGGATCAAGCTTTTGGATGGTTACCCTCAAGCCCCTGGCCTGCAATAATTTGGCCAGGCTTGCCGCAATAATCCCTTTGCCCAACGAAGATGTAACCCCGCCGGTTACAAAAACATACTTTGCCATAAAAAAAATTTGCCCCGGGTTTACTTCCGGCAGGTACATTAAAAAAACCTGGCGGCTGCAAACCGGTAGATGAAAAGAACCAACTTGACCCTGGAAAATTTGTAAGGTCGTGCAAAGATACAGTCAATTTACAAGCCGGGCAAAGCATGCGGATGAAATGTGAAAAAATGAAGCGCTATTGGTAACCATTCATTAAAAAAAATCATTCGGATCAAATTGAAAAAAACTATCGAACTTGCTGAATAAAATCAAAAATATGGCTACTTATAACAACCTTGAACAGGGCAATTATTATGTTATCCAGGAACTTGAAAATACCAATCTTGAATTGGTGTATGTGCCCTTAGTGACCAATAAATGCGTGCTGGTTGAATTCCAGGATGACGACCAAACCCTTTCGTGGTATAGAAAAACCGATGAGCTTTTTGAAGTGGTGGAGCAATTGACTGATGAACAGGCAGTTATATACGAAAGCTTGTTTGCCGAGGATGACGATGATGACCTTGACTGGAATGATGAAGAGGAGGACGATGATGATTTTTGGGAAACAGGTAGCGATGATGACGATGACGATGATGATGACGATGATGATGGAGATGATAAGATCATCGCATTGAAAAATTGATTGGCGCAGAAGGCGGGATCAAATGATCCTATTTCTGAATTTTTTCATAACTGGTGGCAATCCCTTTGATCAGTGAAGAGCTGAATCCCTGGTGTTCCATTTCATTCAGCCCCGCGATGGTACAGCCGCGCGGGGTTGTTACTTTATCAATCTCTGCCTCGGGGTGGCTACCGGTGAGCAACAGCAGGTCGGCAGCGCCCATTACGGTTTGGGCGGCAATGAGCGAAGCGGTTTTGGCATCGAAACCAATTTCAATACCCCCCTGTATATTGGCTCGGATATAGCGCATGGCATAGGCTGTACCGCATGCCCCAAGTACGGTAGCTGCATCCATAAGTTTTTCATCGATCACCACGGTTCGGCCAAGCTGATCGAAAATGGACTGCACTTTTTCCACCTGTTCGGGGGTAGCACCGGCAAAAGCCAGGCAGGTCATGCTTTGCTGAATGGCAATGGCTGTATTGGGCATGGCACGAACAATGGGAAGTTCTTTTCCAACTGCAGCGCTCAATTGTTCAATCCAGGCGCCGGTTACCACGCTTACCAGTATATGCTGCTTTGATACCAGCGCGGGTTTCATTTCGCCGAGGATTTCCTTATAATTGTATGGCTTTACCGCAAGAATAACTACTTCAGCATTTTTTACGGCCAGTTTATTATCAGAAGTTATCTTAACTCCTTTCTCTTCCAAACCTTTAAGTGCTTTCAGGTTCCTTCGTGTTACGGTCAATTGCCCTGGTTGGCAATAGCCTGAATGAATAAGTCCTTCTGCAATAGCAGTCCCCAGGTTTCCGCCACCAATAATTGCGATGTTCATGTATTATTTTAAGGGTGCAAAGGTAACCGGAATTAAAAAACCTTTCACCGGGTTTGCAGACGATTTAAAAAAGGATTGTGATGAGTCCTCACAAATAACGCCCGGTACGCAGGTAATGCCGCACGTAGTCATCCACCCCTTCTTCCAACGAATAAAATGCATCGGTATATCCTGCCGTACGCAGCTTAGCCATATTTGCTTCCGTAAAATATTGGTACTTATCGCGGATATCTTCGGGCATATCAATGAACACAATATTCGGATCAAGGTCAAGCCCCCTGAAAGTAGCTGCTGCCAAATCATAAAAACTCCTTGCCTGCCCGGTACCTAAATTATAAAGCCCTGAATATTTCAACGAATCAGCCTGGAATTTGGAATTTGAATTTTTGGAATTTTCAAAGAGATAGGCTATCACTTTCACCACATCCTTCACATATACAAAATCGCGAAGCTGCTGCCCATCTTCAAAATCGGGCCGGTGACTTTTAAAAAGCATAACCTCCCCGGTGGCATTTACCTGGTTAAAACTATGCCAGATTACCGAGGCCATACGGGCCTTATGATATTCGTTGGGGCCATATACATTAAAAAATTTCAACCCGGCCCAAAATGGTGGTGCCCCCCCTGCCCCTCCCCCAGGGGGGGTATGGTCGTTATCATCTCTTACCCAACCATCTTCATCAAGCGTATCCAATCGCTCATCCCCAGCCTGTTCAATGGCCCATTTATCAAACTCATTTTTGCTTACTCCATACGGGTTAAGCGGTTTCAGCAAAAACGAAAGTTCATGGCTATCATCATAACCCAGTTCGCCACCGCCATAGGTGGCAGCACTTGAAGCATATATAAACGGAACCTGCTTTTCGGTACAAAAACGCCACAACATCTGGCTGTATTCCACATTCAGTTCCTGGTGAATGGAATAGTTGAATTCGGTGGTATCTGTGCGGGCGCCGAGGTGAATAACATAACCCACTTCGTTGCCCCAATCCTGCAGCCATTGCTCAAGGCTTTGACGCTCAACCACATGCGCATAGTTCTTTGCTTCCCAGTTGGCACGTTTGGCTTCGGTGCCAAAATCATCTACCAGCACCATGTTATCGTATCCCAACTCATTGAGGTGAGCAGCCATAGCGCTGCCAATAAAACCTGCCGCGCCGGTAAGTATGATGTATTGGTTTTCCATGACTCAATTTTTTACAGTACAATCAAAGCATCTTCGCCCTCATGGCCCTGGAGCAGGTTTTCAATAGCGGTATCATACCTGTCTTTCCAGCCACCAATAAAGCCCCATTGCTCGCCATCAACCCAAACGGCGCCATCGGTTACTTCGCCAATCATTTCGTACCATTGGTTAAAACTCGCCAGCACTTCTTCTACTTCAGCCAGCTTATCTGGTTTTACCGAAATAAGTACGCGGCTTTGTGCCTCGCCAAACAGGTAGGCATCGGGGCGGATACCCTGTTCGCGCAAACCCTCAAAACGGGTAGTGATGGTAAAGCCGAGCTCGTTCCAGAAGCCTTTCTCGCAAAGCGCATTAAACAACCCGCCCTCGCTTATATCGTGCGCGCTTTGAACCAGCTTATTCTTAATGAGCGCGGCTACCACTTGCTGCACGCGGAATTCTTCTTCGAGGTCAAAATGCGGCGCCTGGCTAAATTCTATGCCATGCACTTTATGAATATATTCAGAGGAGCCGATATCATTCCTGCTTTGCCCAACCATGATTATAATATCACCAGCCTGCCGGAAAGAAAGCGTCATCCTGTCTGCCGGGTTTTCAAGCAAACCCACCATGCCGATGGTTGGAGTAGGATATACCGCACCATCGGGGTTTTGATTGTAAAAACTTACGTTACCACCCGTAACCGGGGTATTAAATTTTCGGCAGGCTTCACCCATGCCCTTAATAGCGTTTACAAACTGGTAATACACTTCGGGATCGTAAGGGTTACCAAAATTCAGGCAGTTGGTTACTCCAAGCGGTTCGCCCCCGCTGCATACAATATTCCTGGCGGCCTCGCTTACGGCAATCATGGCACCTTTGTAAGGGTCGGCATACACATAGCGACTGTTACAATCGGTGGTTACGGCCAATGCTTTATTGCTGGGCTTGGCCAGTACAATGGCTGCATCGCTTGGCGCATTGGTACTGGTATTTCCTGTTCCAACCATGCTGTCGTACTGGGTGTACACGTAGCGTTTGCTGGCTATATTGTGCATGGCGCCAATATCCCGTGCCACATTCCGCAGGTTGATTGGCTCGGAAACCCTATCCATATTAAATGCTTCAATATTATCGAGGTAAGCAGGGCGTTTGTATTCGCGGTCGTATTGGGGCGCGCCCCCGCCCAATACCAGTATTTCAGCAGGAATTTGCGCATCCAACCGGCCATTCATGTAAAAGCTCAATAGCCCGTCGTCGGTTACTTCGCCAATATTGCTGCAAGGCAGGTCCCATTTTTCAAAAACTTTCAAAACGGCTTCTTCCTTACCCTTTTCTACCACCATGAGCATGCGTTCCTGGCTTTCGCTCAGCAGCAGTTCCCAGGTTTTCATATTCGCCTGGCGTGTAGGCACTTTATCAATATCAATCCGCATACCCACGCCACCCTTCGCGCTCATTTCTGCGGTGGAGCAAATAATCCCCGCAGCGCCCATATCCTGCATACCCACCACGGCGCCGGTCTGAATCACTTCAAGGCAGGCTTCGAGTAGCTTCTTTTCCTGGAAGGGGTCGCCCACCTGCACCGCAGGCAGGTCTTCGGCGCTATCGGCAGTAATATCGGCGCTGGCAAAACTGGCCCCGCCAATACCGTCCTTGCCGGTGGCGCTTCCTACAAAAAATACCGGGTTGCCTACTCCTTCAGCAGTAGCGCTAACGGTTTCCCCGGCTTTTACAATACCTACGCTCATGGCATTTACAAGCGGGTTGGTATGGTATTTCTCTTCAAAATATATTTCACCACCCACGGTTGGCACGCCAAAACAATTTCCATAATGGCCAATGCCATGCACTACCCCGTTCAGCAAATGCTGGGTTTTGGCTTCTTCCAGCTTACCAAAACGCAGGCTGTTGAGCGCGGCAATCGGCCTGGCGCCCATGGTGAAAATATCGCGGTGAATACCTCCTACCCCGGTAGCCGCCCCCTGGAAAGGCTCGATGGCGCTAGGGTGATTATGGCTTTCGATTTTAAAAACCACGCCATAATTATCGCCTATATCCATTAGCCCTGCATTCTCCTCCCCGGCAGCCACCAGCATCCTGCCGCCATCGCGGGGCAGGGTTTTCAGCCATTTGATGCTGTTTTTATAGCTGCAGTGCTCGCTCCACATGCCGCTGAAAGCACATAATTCATTAAAATTGGGGGTTCGGCCCAGTTTTTCCCTGATTAGTTCAAATTCTTCGGGGGTAATGCGAAGTTGTTGTAAAGTAGTGCTATTGATTTCCATGCAGAAAATTAAATCAAACAAAAAAATATGGGCAAAAGTAACCGCTAAATGCGGTTTAGCAGGCGTGGATTTTACAAGAAAACCGATTAAAAATATTTGGGCATCAATTTTTAGATTGATTTTGCAGGATACAAAACCACCCTTAACATTACACGAAGAACTTTTGAATAAAAGACCCTGATCAATGCTATGTATTTTGGCGATTATACCCATTACTATTATCTCACTCTTCTTTTGCTAGGAATTTGTGTTTGGCATTCTATTAAAAAAGGAACCCAGCAAAAATGGATCTGGATAATTATTCTCTTACCTGTTATTGGGGCGGTTGCCTATATTTTTACCGAGATATTTAAAAGGGACCTTCATCATGTTGGCAGCGGTGTAGGAACTTAATTAACCCGGGTGGCAGGGTTAAGAAATTTGAAGCGCAATTCCATTCAGCCGGGGCAAGGCGCATATTGCTTATGCCCAATCGCTGGCAAACGTTGGCGATTTGCGGGCAGCAGAGGCTGAATTTAATTAAGAAAATGAGCGGCCGCTATTCCAATTTTGAAGCGCGCTATTATTACGGCTTGCTTCTAAAAAACGGGCAAAGAACCTAGTAGGCAAAAACCATTTGGAACCAAATAGCAGAGGAAGGCGCCCATTTATCCGCTCACGAAAAAAGAGATAACCAAAAATGGATTCAAGCGGCAAAAGATGGTTTAAAAATGGTTTGATTGCTTAGCATTGTTAAAGCCGGGTACTAAGCGTTCAGGAAAATACTATTTATAAATGCCCGAATAAAACCCGATTCCATTTGACATGGACGCCCTGTACATCCCCGCACTGTTAAAAACCATTGCCACCCCTCCTTTAGCATCCACCCCAATCATGCCACCTTCTCCGCCAATGGAAACCAATTTTTCCATCACTACCACATGCATGGCCTGCTCAAGGGTCAATCCCTTGTATTCCATCAGGCAGCTTACATCATAAGCAGCCACCGCCCTTATAAACAATTCACCATGGCCGGTACAGCTTATGGCGCAGGTTTTGTTATTGGCATAGGTGCCGGAACCGATTATTGGCGTGTCGCCTATCCGGTTGTACTTTTTATTGGTCATACCACCGGTGCTGGTGGCGGCGGCAAGGTTACCCTGTTGGTCGCAGGCTACCGCACCAACCGTTCCAAATTTCTTATCTTTCAATAAAGCGCTTGTTGCCTTTACATTATGGTCCAAAGCATAGGTTTCGGTATCGCGAACTGCTTTCCACTGATCGTGCCTGAAAGGTGAATAAAAGTATTCAGGTGGCACAGGCAACAGCCCGCGTTTCAGCGCAAAAGCCTCGGCACCCATCCCTGACAGAAATACATGGTCGCTATGGTGCATAATTTCATCCGCCAGCTTAACCGGGTTCCGCACATTGGTTACACCTGCCACAGCGCCTGCCTCCAGCTGTTGCCCAAGCATAATGGAGGCATCCATTTCGTGTCCGCCCGTGTTGGTAAAAACTGATCCCCTGCCGGCATTAAATAAAGGATTGTCTTCAAGGGAGACCGTAGCCGCAACAACAGCTTCAGATGCAGTTCCACCCTTTTCAAGGATTTGGTAGCCTGCCATTACCGCTTCGTGAAGTGCTTGCTGATATGCCGCCTCGAGTTCAGGGGTCATATCTTCCGGCAAAATGGTTCCCGCCCCGCCATGAATAGCTATGGAGTATTTCAAATTTTCGATTTGAGATTTATGATTTGAAATTTGAAATAAAAAATAAGAAATATTAGCCATCAACAGAACCGCTGTTTTCTTCATCGGTCAGCAGTTGCAGGCATTCATTCAGTAAACGGTTCGAATCAATGGCCACGGTACCCACTTCTTCGCATACCAGCCCACCCGCAAGATTGGCTATCAGCGCCATCCAACGTGGATCATGGGTGCTTGCATACACCAGCGAAGCCACCGCAATTACCGTATCGCCTGCGCCGCTCACATCGGCAATGTTGCGAATAAAGGCGGGCAAAATCACTGCCTCGCTACCCTGCTGGTAAAAAACACCGGCTTCGCTTAACGTAACAAATGAAATGTCATGCTCAAGTTGTTGCTTCAGCAATTCATGAATGGCTTTAAGGTTTTCCAGCGAAGCCTTTCCATCCAAAAAATTCAATGCTTCCCGCGCTTCCTTCCAGTTGGGTTTAAAAATGTTTACACCCTTATATTCAAAAAAGTTCTTCCGTTTGGGGTCAACCGCAGTAATAATACCCTGCTGCCTGCAATAATCAATTAATTGCCTGATTACCTTTTTGGTTAAAACGCCCTTATTGTAATCTTCAAAAATCACAACATCAGGCGGATTGGCCTGGAAAAGCGTAATCGTCTTTTTATAGAATCTGTCTGCCTCATCATCTTCAAGGTCATTGGTCAATTCCTTGTCGAGCCTCAGCACCTGCTGGCTGCGGCTGATAATGCGGATCTTATTGGTGGTCATCCGGTTAGGGCTCTTCCAAACCCCTTCCGTATCAATGCCGCGGTCCTTCATCATCAATTCAAGCAAAAGCCCATCCTCATCGGCGCCGGTAACGGTATGCATGCTCACTTTGGCCCCAAGGCTTGCCAGGTTGAGCGCCACATTGCCTGCACCGCCAATGCGCGATTCTTTTTCCCTTAAGGTAACAACGGGTACCGGGGCTTCCGGAGAAATCCGGTCGGTGTGCCCCCACCAATAGGTATCCAGCATGGCATCGCCAACCACGGCAATATGCTTGTTTTTAAAATCGTTGAAAAGCTGCTCAAACATGATTTGAAAAAGGCAAAATTAAAAATTACTAACCAGCATTCGAAGGTCGGCTTCGGCTTGTCAGGAAATAGAGAGGAATACCCAGCGCCACAATAATAAATCCGGGCCAGGTATAGGCGGGTTTATACACAAGCAGCAGCCCACAAAAAGCAAGTCCCATCAAAATATACAGCGCAGGTAGCAATGGGTAGCCAAAAGCTTTGTAAGGTCTTGGCGTGTCAGGCTGTTTTTTACGAAGGATAAAAATTCCTGCTATCGTCAGCATGTAAAATAGCACCACCACAAAGCAGATCATATCCAGCAGGTCGCCATACTTGCCGCTCAGGCAAAGCAATGCAGCAATTACAAATTGCACCCAAAGCGCCCAACCCGGAACCCCGTTTTCATTCAGGCTTCCTGCTTTTTTAAAAAACAATCCGTCTTTTGCCATGGTATAATACACCCTCGCCCCCGCCAGGATCAATCCGTTGTTGCAACCAAAAGTAGAGATCATGATCATGACCGCTACAATGATGGTTCCCGAAGCGCCAAAAATGGCTTGTGAAGCTTCCACCGCCACACGGTCCTTTTCAGCCGTAGCTATATCTGCCATTGATAACACGCCCGTGTACATTACGTTGGCAGATACATATATAATGGTAACAATAAGGGTTCCCAGGAACAGGCTCAGCCCGATATTCCGGCCCGGATTTTTAATTTCTCCAGCAATAAAGGTTACATTGTTCCAGGCATCGCTGCTGAAAATACTTCCCACCATGGCCGCCGCTATGGCGCCAAGGAAAGCCCCAATGGTAGCATGCGGAACGATTGACCAGGTTCCATCAGGTAGGATATTTTCCGGCTGCAGGTTGCCTGCATCCCAGGCGTTGGCCCAATTGGCATCCCAAATGTTTATATCCATTGCCCATAGCCCAAACACGATCAACCCAAACAAGCTTACCAGCTTGGCAAACGTAAATATCCTTTGAATGATTTTTCCACCCTGTATCCCGCGGCTGTTGTTCCAGGTTAAAAACAGGATGGTGAAAATCGCCAGCAATTGAGCTGCCGAAATTTTGAATTTTCCAATGGCAAACAAAATATGGTCCTCGCTAAACCAGGGAATAAGATAAGCGGTGAATTTGCTGAAGGCCACACCTACGGCGGCAATGGTTCCGGTTTGTATCACCGAAAATAAACTCCAGCCATACAGGAAAGCTACAAGCGGGTTGTATGCTTCCTTTAAATAAACGTATTGACCGCCGGCTTTGGGAAACATGCCGCTCAATTCACCATAACTTACCGCAGCGGTCAGGGTCATGAGCCCGGTAATGATCCAAACCAATATCAGCCATCCGGCGCTGCCCACATTTCGCGTAATATCGGCGCTTACAATAAAAATCCCCGAACCAATCATGGAGCCAACCACAATCATGGTGGCGTCGGTTAGCCCAAGTGATGCTTTAAAGCCTGTTTGTGTTTCCGCCATTAAATAGTTAGTTAAGTGGGGCAAATTAGGAAAAAGCATTCCATTTGAAACAAGTAAGATATAAAATGGATACGGAGCGGTTTGTTTCAGAAAAAAATTGGATTGGCATAAGCCCTCTTTGGTTAATATTGCACTTATGACCGGCAGGGCTGCCTATAAAACATTGTCCGACAAAGAGTTGGCCGACTTGTACCGTGGATCGGGCGACCAGGAATTACTGGCTGTTTTGTATTCACGACACAGCGACCTCTTATTTGGGGTATGCATGAAGTACCTGAAAAATGCTGACAATGCCGCTGATGCGTGTAATGATATTTACGTTGAATTGGTGAGCAAGCTATTAAAGCATGAAGTATTGAATGTAAAAGCATGGCTGCATACCCTTGCCCGCAATCATTGCCTGATGAGGCTTAGGGGCGATAAAAAAATGCCCACCGATGAATTACCCGAACAATTTGTGCAATCCGATGAAAGCTGGCATCCTGATATAGCTATGCAACGCGAACAAAAGCTTTCGGCACTCGAAGAGTGCATTGAAGGGCTTAAAAACGAGCAAAAGCAAGCGGTTTCCTTATTTTATATGGAACAGAAAAGCTATAATGAAATTGCCGAACTCACCGGAATTCCGTGGAATAACATAAGGAGCCAGATACAAAATGGTCGGAGAAATTTGAAAATCTGTATTGAAGAGCATGAACGGGCAGCAGGATAAAAATACACAACATAACGCGGAAAAAATAATCCGCTACCTGTCGGGGAAAATGGGCAGGGAAGAAAACCATGCGTTTGAAAGAGCCATGGTGGATGACGACCTGCTTGCAGATGCCGTAGAGGGTTATCAACTGATGCGGGAAACAATTTCGGATGAGGAGATTTTGGCAAAGGCAGAAAAGATTGCTACTCGCCCGGTAAAAAAAGAAGAAAATAAAGCTGCTATAATAAGTTTTGCCCGGTTCAGGTGGGTTGCCTATGCCGTGGCAGCTTTTCTTGTGGTGGGCGCCGGTTGGTTTATATTTAACCTTAGCCAACGGGAAACGAGCCTGCCTGGTGAACATGACAATCAAAAAGCACTCGTTCAGTCTGCTGAAAAAACACCCGAAGCTAACCCGGGTGATCGGCACAAAGCTGCCGAAGGTATTTCATCAGATACTTTTGCATCAAAAACCGCCACCAAAATACCGGATGTTGCTAAGTCTGAAGGCGATAAACCTATAACTGAAGAAATTAATAAAACCCCTCAATCTTCCAACCGCGCGCTGGCCGATCAAACGGAAGCCAATAAAACAGCCCCCTCTGTAAGCAGTTTGGTAAAGGAAGATTCTGCCGAAGGAAAAGCGGCAAGCTCAAAAAGAAAAATGGTTGCCAACATAAAAATTGACCCGGTCGCATTATTAAATGTAAAAGCGATTGATACCGCCGAAGCCATCCCTGCTGACGGTTGGGTTTCTTATACAGCTTTTTTGGGTAAAACCTTGCCCAAAAACGCTGGCAACCTTGTGTCCAGGGCCATTATCAGCATGGAAGCCAGTGGAAAAGTTTCGCAGGTTAGAGTGGAAGGGAAACTTTCCCCATCAGACAAAAAGACCACAGAAAACGCCATTTTAAACGGCCCGGGATGGAAAACCAAAACCGGCCGAGCGGCCAAAGCCATCTTTGAGTGGCAATAGGCTATTAATCTGTTTCTTTGCCGGATATCACACGGCAGCGTTATGAACATTTCCCCAGAAGAATTGGATGATGAAAAGGAGATTGATGGACCTGAAAATCAATCTGCTGATGAACTGTATGAACGACTTACCATAAAGGTTGACCGTGGCCAGGAACCATTAAGGATCGACAAATTTTTAATGGCCCGAATGGAAGGCGCCACCCGCAATAAAATTCAGCAGGCCATTGAAGTGGGCATGGTTACCGTAAACGGAAAGCAGATCAAAGCCAATTACAAAATTAAACCTGCCGATGAAATCATATTCTTTAGCGAAGAACATCCTGATACCTCTGAAATTGTTCCGGAGGAAATGGACATTGACTATGTGTATGAAGATGAATCAGTTATTGTGATCAACAAACCTGCAGGAATCGTTGTACATCCTGGTAGCGGAAATTATACAGGAACCCTGGTAAACGGTGTTGCCTATCACTTATTGCAGCAAAACCCCGGGCTCACCGAGTTTACCCTTCCACGTTTTGGACTTGTTCACCGGATTGATAAAAATACCAGCGGGCTTTTATTGATGGCCAAAAACCAGAAAGCGCTTAACCATCTTGCCAAACAGTTTTTCAACCATACTATTCATAGAAAATATATAGCACTTGTTTGGGGAGATGTTGAACAGGATGAAGGTACTATAGTTGCCCATGTGGGGCGGAACCCAAGGTACCGAAAGCAGTTTGAAGCCTTCCCCGAAGGGGAACACGGAAAACATGCCATTACCCATTATAAGGTGTTGGAGCGCTTTCATTATGTTACGCTGGTTGAATGTGTGCTGGAAACAGGGCGTACCCACCAGATAAGGGTACACATGAAACATATCGGGCACACTTTATTTGCCGATGATCATTATGGTGGCGACCGGGTATTAAAAGGTACCGTTTACACCAAATACAAGCAATTCGTTGAAAACTGTTTTGCGCTTTGCCCAAGGCAGGCGCTGCATGCACAAACCCTTGGGTTTAAGCACCCCGACACAGGAGAAGATATGCTGTTTGAGCAACCTGTTCCTGCCGATATGACTGCCGTGATTGAGAAATGGAGGAGGTACAATAAGTTCAAAGGGGTGATTGAGGATTAAAAATTGTACTTTAGCGAAAAGTAATTGGCATGATTAAGACTACAATTATCCCTGAAAACAATAGGATAGTTATTGATATTCCCGATGAAATGATTGGGAAGAAGGTGGATGTTATTGCCTACCAAAAAGGAGAAATAATTGAAGATTTTGTGGAAGATGATTTAGGTGAAATTCCGGAATGGCATAAAGAATTGGTTTTGGCGGAATCAAAGAGAGTCCGGGAAAATCCTGATTCGTTAATACCATGGGATGAAGTAAAATCAAAACTCTTTCCGAAATTAATAAACTAGACCCTTGTCCTTCAAAATCCTTTTTGCTCCATCTGCTTCTTTTGACCTTAAGGAGGCTAAGGATTACTACCAACAAATTTCCGAAAAATTATCTGACAAATTCAGTCAGGCAATTAATGAAAGGATAGAAAGATTAAAAATTACGCCACTCGCAGGGGCCATCAGATTTGACGAAATAAGATGCACAAAACCCCGAAAATTCCCTTACCTGATTTATTATGAAGTAAAATTTGCTTCCGGAGAAATAGTAATTCTGCGGGTACTTCATGGAAGACAAAAACCCCTTTGGCAACGAACTTAACCCATCGGGTGAATAAGCCTGTAATCCATTTTCACCTTGCCTTTCGAAATA
>CAYUGH010000004.1:32570-72032 GCA_964444195.1 uncultured Chitinophagaceae bacterium | reverse complement strand
TTAACCCATCGGGTGAATAAGCCTGTAATCCATTTTCACCTTGCCTTTCGAAATATCAAGTAGTTTCCCCTTGAGCAAGCGCTTTTTCAACGGGCTCAGGTAATCAATAAACAACTTACCTTCAAGATGATCGTACTCGTGCTGAATAACCCGAGCTGTAATCCCTTTGAAAGTAGCTTGTTGAGGTTCAAATTTTTCATTTACCCATTGAATCGTGACATCTCCGGGCCTTACAACATCTTCCCGAACCTTTGGGATGCTTAAACATCCTTCGTTATAAGGAAACTCTTTTCCATTGAAACCAATAATGGTTGGATTGATAAAAACCTGCTTGGTACCCTCATCACCAGGGTATTCTACCCTTTCCTCTGGCTCCAGGTTTTCCAGAATCTGAACTGAATCAACCATAAAAATCCGGACTCCTTTATTTACCTGGGGAGCTGCAATACCCACACCGCTGCTATAATACATGGTTTCCCACATATCTTCCAGCAACTTTTCCAAACCGGGATAATCAGGTGTAATTTCCTCCGCCCTTCTCCTCAATATCGGCGATCCGTATGCTACTATTGGCAATATCATATCTGCAAAAATAATTAAACTTTATGGCCTGTTATGCATATACCCTTGTAAAATGAGGGTAGCTGCTACTTCATCAATCAAACTTTTATCTCTCCTGTCTTTCTTTTTTACCCCTGATTGAATAATAGCATCAAAGGCCATTTTGCTGGTGTACTGCTCATCAACGGTTTCAATAGGTACGGCAGGATGGTCCTTTTTAAACAACCTGATAAAATCCTTAACAGGTTTTGTTCCATCGGTATTGCTGCCGTCCAGCGAAAGCGGCAAGCCTATAATTACCTTATCAACCGCTTCGCGGGAAAAATAATCTTTCAGCCAGGGCCGGAGGGCGTGGCTGTCAACTGTTGTTAACCCGGTAGCAATTATTTGCAACGGGTCGGAAACGGCAACACCTGTGCGCTTTCTGCCATAATCCAATGCCATAATCCTGCCCATAACCAATTTCCTTATTGAAGGTAAATATCCAATAACCCATCGGGCAATTCAACATGAACCTGCTTCTTTTTCCGATCAATTCCTTTCAGGGTAGCCTCATTCAGCGGAATTAGTGCCTCTTTTTGGCCAACCATTACTGCACATAAAACCTGGTGGGGCTGCTCAATAATTTCGCCAATAGTACCAATGCCCTTGTTATCCTCCACAATTTCATACCCAAGCAGTGCAATGGTGGCATTTGGTTTTACCAGCCTGTTGAAATCAGCTTCTTCAAGCCAAACCTGTTTCTGTAAAAAACCTGCTGCCTGTTCTTTGGTTTCAATTCCTTCCAGTTTTACCCATGTTTCGGTTATTGATTTGGGTTTTGAAGACTCAAGGAAATAAGGCAGGGTTGAACCCCGTTGCATTTCAACAAATACCACTTTCACACCTTTCAATTCGGTTTTTCCTCCCAAACCATGCAACAGCACCAGTTCGCCCTTCACTCCGAATGTAGCAACCAGTTTTCCTATCGATACAGTATTATCCATTTAATTTATTCGGGTGCAAAGAAATGCAAATAAAAAAAAACCCGGCACCCTGAAACAGAGTGACGGGAAAAAATAATTGAAAGGGGCGCTTATTCAGCAGCGTCCGAAGTATCAGCGGAAGAGGCTGCTCCTGAAGCTACAGCATCTTCAACCCTCCTGATAATCGGCCTTTGCTGGCGGGCGCGTAAATTCTTCTTATTTTCTTCGGTACGACGAACAATCGCTGCCTCATGTTCTTCGTGCCACTTCTGGAACTTAACCATTGCAGTCGCTTCGTCGAAAAGACCAAGCTTAACGCCACGCAACAAATGCTTCAGGTACAATACACCTTTAAAGCTAAGGATACGACGTACAGTATCTGTAGGCTGTGCTCCTTTATGCAACCAATCAAGCGCTTTCTGGCGATCAATCTGGATAGTTGCCGGAACAGTCAACGGATTGTAGGTTCCTAACTTTTGAATGAATTTTCCATCGCGGGGTGAGCGGGCATCTGCCACAACGATAAAATAAAAGGGACGCTTCTTTGAGCCGTGCCTTTGCAAACGGATTTTAACTGGCATTTTAAATAGAAATTTTAAATGCGGTGAATAAAAAATTGTTTAGAGAAGGTCAAAGGTATAGTGTTTGAACATTTTTCCAAATTTATCCTCATCTTTTTTGAAAATATGTAGAGAATATAGCATTTTAGTGACATTAACGCCCTCCCAAAGCCCCTTTACCGAAGCCTGCCGGCATCTTGTTCATCATTTTCATCATCTGTTTCATCTGGTCGAATTGCTTCATAAAAGCATTTACATCGTCCAGGTTTTTACCCGATCCACTCGCAATTCTTTTCTTCCTGCTCATATCAATCAGGTCAGGATTGGCACGTTCCAACGGAGTCATACTCTGGATCATGGCTTCAATTCCTTTAAAAGCATCGTCCCTGATATCAAGGTCTTTTATCTGCTTGCCTACCCCGGGTATCATGCCCAGCAAATCCTTCATGTTCCCCATTTTCTTTATCTGCTGGATTTGCTGCATAAAGTCTTCAAAATCAAACTGGTTCTTACGGATTTTCTTTTCCAGCTTACGGGCCTGCTCCTCATCAAATTGTGCCTGCGCCTTTTCTACCAGGCTGGTAATATCACCCATCCCCAAAATCCGCTGTGCCATCCTTTCGGGATAAAACACATCAAGCGCATCCAATTTTTCGCCATTGGAAACAAATTTTATGGGCTTGTTTACGGTGTATTTAATAGAAAGTGCGGCGCCACCACGGGTATCGCCATCCAGTTTTGTGAGCACTACCCCGCTAAAATCAAGCCGTTCATTAAAGGTTTTGGCGGTATTTACTGCATCCTGCCCGGTCATGCTATCCACCACAAAAAGTATTTCGGTTGGGTTAACCGCCTTTTTAATGGCTTCCACTTCTGCCATCATTACCTCATCAACTGCCAGGCGGCCGGCGGTATCTATGATGACCACATTTTTATTGCCTGCCTTTGCCGCTTTAATGGCGTTCAGCGCAATTTCCACTGCATTTTTATTCTCAGGCTCGCTATACACATCTACCTTAACCTGCTCCCCCAATACCTTCAACTGGTCTATTGCCGCTGGCCGGTAAATGTCGGCAGCCACCAATAAAGGGCTTCTTCCTTTCTTGGTTTTCAGGTAGTTAGCAAGTTTACCTGAAAAGGTTGTTTTGCCGCTTCCCTGGAGCCCGGCAATTAAAATAATAGCCGGGGTCCCTGTGGAATTGAAGGGCTCTTCGGTGCCGCCCATCAGCTCGGCCAACTCGTCCTTCACAATTTTTACCATTAATTGCCCGGGGCTAACCGAAGTAATTACCTTTTCACCAAGCGCTTTTTCCTTTATTTTATCGGTAAAGTCTTTCGCTATTTTATAGTTCACGTCAGCATCCACCAAAGCGCGACGGATTTCTTTAACTGTATTGGCTACGTTTAATTCGTTAATCCTGCTTTGGCCTTTAATCTGCTTAAAGGCGGCTTCGAGCTTATCACTTAAATTTTGAAACATACAAATTGCGGGTGCTTTAATAAAATCTAACAAAAAGGATGTAACGCATGGTTACATCCTTTTAAGGTTGCAAAACTAAGGCAACAATAGATTATTATAGAATGAAAAGGTAAAGTTTTATCAAATTTAAACTCCAAGATAAGATTTAAGCAGGCGGCATTTATTGGTTGTTTGCAATTTGGCAATCGCCTTATCCTTAATCTGGCGAACCCTTTCACGGGTTAAATGGAAGTGATGACCAATATCTTCAAGGCTCAATGGATTATCAAGGCCAATGCCAAAGAAGAAGCACAGAACCTGTTTTTGCCTTTCGGTAAGCGTACTCAAACTCCGGTCTATTTCGGTTTTAAGGGATTCGGAATGGTCCATTTTCAAATTGGCAAGTTCGGCATTCGGGTTTTCCATCAGGTCAATCAGCGACCCCTCTTCCCCATCCGAAATAGGAGCATCCATGCTTACATGCCGGTACGAAAAACCTATGCTCGCCGCTACATCTTCAAGGTCTAGGTCCAGCAAGTCGGCCAATTCCTGCGTAGTTGGCTCACGCTCAAATTCCTGCTCAAGCTGCTGAAAAGCCTTGCTTATTCTATTGTTCAACCCTACTTTGTTAAGCGGAAGCCTCACAATCCTGCTCTGCTCGGCAAGCGCCTGCAAAATGGATTGGCGGATCCACCAAACTGCATACGAAATAAATTTAAACCCTTTGGTTTCATCAAATCTTTGCGCGGCTTTGATTAAACCCAGGTTGCCCTCATTAATCAGGTCGCTTAAAGTAAGCCCCTGATTTTGGTATTGCTTGGCAACGCTTACCACAAACCGTAGGTTGGCGCCTACAAGCCGGTCCAGCGCATTCTGATCGCCATGCCTGATCCTGGCAGCCAAAAGCACTTCTTCTTCAGGGTTTACCAATGGTACTTTCCCAATTTCCTGGAGATATTTTTCAAGGCTTTGACTTTCCCTGTTAGTAATGGAACGGGTAATTTTGAGTTGACGCATGCTCATACCGGATGTTTTATGTATTAGGTGTAAAAAAATTATTTACAAACTGCATCATCATGCTCCTCCTGAAATCTGCTGAAATCGAATGTAATCAACTGATTTCAAGCACAAGTTAAGGTTGAAAAGAAGCCAAATCCAAATTATTTTAATAATTCAGTAGAACTACCCGAAGCCCACGGTGTTAATACCCTTATTAATGAAACAGCATTTCAATTTCTAAAGGATTTAAAAAATATTTTGACGGTTGATTTTATTTTCTATTATTGCAGACTTTGTAATGCGCAAAGTGGACAAAAACAGTGGCTATAATGAGTAAGAAACAATTGTTTACCCTTGAATATCCTGTTCGATGCTCGCCAACCATCCTGTATGATTTCTTAGCAACGAGTAACGGGTTGCAGGAATGGTTTGCAGATAAAGTTGATGATAAAAATGACATGTTTGTTTTTAACTGGGGGGGATCTGTAGAAAAAGCTGAGGTTTTAGAAAAGGAATTAGACAAGGTTATCCGTTTTCATTGGATGCATGCCCCACCCAATGAATATTTTGAATTTAAGATTGAAAAAACGGAGGTGAGTAACCAAACCATCCTTATTATCAGCGACTTTGCCGAAAAATCGGAATTAAAAGATCAAAAACAGCTTTGGGATTACCAGATCAAGGAATTATTTCATCGTTTGGGGAACTGATTCCTGCTACAGGTAACGGCATAGGGTTAGCGCAATTGAAATTAATTTTTCAGATTGATCTATGGGGACCGGAATGGCTATTTTAAGAATAGCTGATTCATCCATTCCAAATACCCGTTGTTCCACCATTAAAACGGTCAACCCTTCCTGGGGAATTTCATAACTCCACGGATCGGTTGGATAGCCCGCCCAAACAGGTAAATCTTCAATTTCATTTGGAAATTGTCCACCCGAAAGAAGATTAGCCGCCTTTTGTGCATATTTTTTGGAAACCTGCAACTGAACAAGATAATTATGGCCCCACCAAAAAAACGTCCTTAGCGCTAAATGTCCGCGATCCTTATCAAAAAACCGGGGATAGTCCAGCATCACCCAGGGAAAACCAAGATAATTTTCACCTTTTGATATTTTGGGCAAGATGCTTAACTCCTGGTTGTATGCCTGCCGGTTTGCTTTAAAATATTCAAAAAGCGCATTGCCCAACTTTCCAAACTGATGATAGACCTTATCAATTACAGCTATTTTAGTTAAAATAACCTCGCGGTTTTGCGCTAATAGCAGTTCTGAATCCGAAAACACTAATTTTGATGATTGCATCCGGCAAATTAGGAAATTATTGTGCTGACCAAACTTGATAAACTGATAATAAAGGCCTTTGTTGGCCCATTTTTGGCAACTTTTCTACTCTCCATTTTTGTATTGATCCTGCAATTTTTCTGGCTTTGGATTGATGATTTTGTAGGCAAAGGAATTGATGCCCCCACCCTGCTGAAGGTGATCCTGTATGTTGCCGGTAGCTGGGTACCTGTAGCATTGCCGTTGGCTATGCTCATCAGCACCATTATGACTTTTGGTAAACTGGGCGAAACATTTGAACTGGTAGCCATTAAGTCGTCAGGAATATCGCTCCTTCGCTTTATGCGCCCGGTTTTTGCAGTCAGCATTTTAATATCGGGTATTGCATTTTTGTTTAACAACAATATCATTCCGGTTATTAACCTTAAATTAAATAAGCTTAAATACGAAATTGTTTATACCAAGCCTGCTTTCGACATTAAGCCCGGGGTTTTTTATGACAAAATTGAAGGGTTCATCATAAAACTCGGGGCTAAAGAAAAGGATGGCCAGACCATAAAGGATGTAGTAATTTACGAAAAAGGGAATTATCTACAGGACAACCTCATTTTGGCCGATAGCGGAAAAATGTCGGTTAGCGCCGATAAGCGGTTTTTAAATTTTGACCTGAAGAACGGTACACGCTACGAAGAAAAAGGCATGCGCACCACCATCAATACCGAATTAACCAGGATCAACTTTTCGGAATATAAAAAGGTATTTGATCTGAGCAGCTTTTTTAAGGTAAAAACAAACGACAGCTTATTTAAAGATAATTTCAGGATGCTGAGCATGCGGCAGTTGGAGTATTACAATGATTCCGTAAAGAAATTCCGCGACAAGAGTTATTACTCAGGGTTGGAAGCCACATTTAATATCCTCCGGTTTTCAAAATCCTTCGAGCATGGATTCACTGATACTTTTAAACTTAAAACCAGGAAAATAGCGTCCATCAAACAAATAATCCCTGATAGCGGTTATATAGTAGCTTTTGATATGGCGAGCTCCAATGTAGGCAATATGAAAAGCAGTATAGATTACCTGCATGCCACATACGAGGAAAAATCAAGGGATATCCGGAAGTTTGACATTGAATGGCAAAGGAAAATTGCGCTATCATTTGCCTGCTTTGTTTTATTTTTAATAGGCGCCCCGCTTGGGTCCATCATCAGGAAAGGCGGCATAGGCGCCCCGCTTGTTTTTGGCATCAACTTTTTTGTGGTTTTTCACCTATTGAATACTTTGGGTGAAAAGCTTGCAAAAGAAGGAGTAATGTCGCCGTTTGGAGGAATGTGGTTAGCCTCGCTGGCATTGTTGCCCGTTGGTATTTTTCTTACGTATAAGGCCCTTAACGACTCGCAACTGATGAACAAAGAATTTTATTTCAGAACGTACAGGAAAATAAAACCCATGGTGCAGAAGCTTAATGCGGCTTTCAAAAAAAGAAAAGCCGACCGGCTTGAAAAGGCAAGGCAGGCACAGGAAGATGAATCGCTTGAAACATAATAAAAACAACAAATTTTATATCATGAATCGCCGAAATTTTCTTAAAAACAGTTCGTTAGCCACTGCCACTATTTTACCTATTGCAGGCGGGTTGTCAACCCTTGCCACCGGTTGCGGTGCTTCAAAAAAAAGCAAAAGCCCGGTAATGGAAGGCGCTCCCAACCTTACGCAGAAACCTTTGGCATATAGCTACAAAGCATTGGAGCCCCATATTGATGCGCAAACCATGGAAATCCATTTTACCCGCCATGCGGCTACCTATACCAAAAATATGAACGACGCCATAAAGGATGAAAATGTACCCGGCACATTGGGGCTGGAAGCAATCCTTTCTCAAATTTCAAAATTCAGCCCCAAGCTGCGCAATAATGCCGGTGGCCACTATAACCATGAGAGTTTCTGGCAAATGATGACACCGGGTGGAAAAGCCATTTCATCAGTTATGACTGCGGCTATTGAAAAGTCATTTGGCAGCTTTAATGATTTTAAGAATCAATTTAATGCCGCAGCCACCCAGCGTTTTGGCAGCGGTTGGGGATGGTTGTACCTGGACAAGCAGAAAGCTTTGAAAATTGGCAGTACGCCCAACCAGGACAATCCATTAATGGATGTATCGGATATTAAAGGGTATCCTTTGCTTGGGCTTGATGTGTGGGAACATGCCTACTACCTGAAATATCAAAATAAAAGGGCGGATTATATTGCCGCCTGGTGGAACCTTGTAAACTGGCCCGAGGTTGAAAAAAGGTATAACTGGGCGTTAAACCTGCCTGTAAAATAAAAAAGTATTTCTTTATGCAAACCTACACGATCTGGAAAAATGACCTTGAGTTTGACAGCACTTTCGATGGTCATAACATTACACTGAATGGATCTACCGGCGAAGACGGACGAAGGCTGGGATTTAGCCCAAAGGCATTATTGCTCAGCGGGCTTTCCGGATGCAGCGGCATTGATGTGGTAGATATTCTTACAAAAATGAAAGTGACCTTTGATGCCCTGGAAATTTCTGCAGAAGCCGAACAAACCGATGAACACCCAAAGGTTTTCAAAGAAATCAATATAACGTATAAGGTTAAAACAAGCCCTGAAAATATAGGTAAAGTTCAAAGAGCAGTTGATCTTTCACTGCAAAAATATTGCGGTGTTTCGGCCATGCTGAGCAAGCATTCCGATATTGTTTCAAAGGTTGAAATATTGTAGTAATCTGATTCATGAAAACTGGAAACATGCAGCCAACGATTAACGAAGGGATGCAACTGGCGCCCTTTATTGATCATACTATTTTAAAGCCGGGTCTTTTAATTGATGACATTGAGAAAGTATGTGCCGAAGCGAAGGATTATGGATTTGCAGCGGTTTGCATTCCACCGCTTTTTGTAAAGCATGCAAAAAAGCTATGTAGCGGAACCAATGTAAAGGTAGCCACCGTTATCGGGTTTCCGTTTGGATACTCCTCTATTGAATCCAAGATCGCTGAAATTTTATTGGCTATTGTGGATGGAGCCGACGAGCTTGATGTAGTAATAAACTTTACTGCCATAAAAAACAATGACTGGCAGTTGATTGCCAATGAAATTAACCACATTATGCCACTGATTCGGAATAATGGAAAAGTTATAAAAACTATTATTGAAAGCGGGGTACTTACCAATGATGAAATCATAAAATGTTGCGACCTGTATGGCGCGGCAGGTATTGATTACATGAAAACCTCCACAGGCTATACAGAAAAAGGCGCATCGGTTGAAACAGTTGCGCTGATGCGCAAACACCTTGCAGACAGTATTGCCATTAAAGCTTCGGGCGGCATACGCACTTTTGACTTTGCAAAGCAACTGGTTGAGGCAGGCGCCACACGGCTTGGCTGCAGCAGCAGCATTGCTATTGTTAAAGGTGAAACAGCTTCAGACAACTATTAAGAAATGTTGTGATTTCATAAGCATCAATGCCTTTTACTTTTGTTCAAAATTCATTTAAAATGAAGTTTTTCTTGCTTTTATTCACCATGGCTACCAGCCTGATGCTGTTGGGGGCCAATGCGCAGACGGATACCAGCCTGGTGGAATTGATTCGCGACAGCCGGCTGGATGAATTAACCAAAAAACAATACGCGCTTAATAAATCCACCAACAGTATCAGCGAACTTTCGAAGTATAAAACAAGCGGCGGAAAATATAAAGGATACCGGCTGATGGTGCTGAATACCAACAGCCGTGATCTTGCCTACCAAACCCGCGGCCAGCTTGCTACCAGTTTTCCGCAGCATTCACTGTACCTTGGCTACCAGGCCCCGTATTATAAATTGAAAATGGGCGACTTCCTCGAAAAAAGCGATGCCGAAGCGCTGAAAAAGCAATTGTCGGGCATTATAAAGCAGGGGGTTTTTATTGTTTCCGATGCTATCAACCTGAAACCCGAAGAAGAAGAAAAACTGATTGAAAAAATTTCCAAAGGCAATACACAGTGAATTTAAAAGAAGAAATAGCCCGCCTGGCCAGGGCATACAAAGAAGAATTTATTGGAGTAAGGCGACACCTGCATGCAAACCCTGAATTAAGTTACCTGGAAAAGGAAACCTGCCGTTTTGTAGAGGAAAAGCTGGAAGAAATGGGGATTAACCCGCTGCACCGGGGAGGAACCGGGCTGGTGGCTACCATTGAAGGAAAAAATCCGGGTAGCCGCGTCATTGCCCTGCGGGCCGATATGGATGCACTACCTATTCATGAAGAAAATGATGTGCCTTACAAAAGCGCCAAACCTGGCATTATGCATGCATGCGGGCACGATGCACATACCGCTGTTCTGCTTGGGGCTTCCAAAATACTTATGGAAACACGGGAACATTGGGAAGGCACGGTGAAACTGATTTTTCAGCCCGGTGAAGAAAAGAACCCGGGCGGCGCAACCTATATGATCCGGGATGGGGCGCTGGAAAACCCTGTGCCGGAAGGTATTGTAGCACTCCATGTGCATCCAAATCTCGAAGTAGGTAGGCTAAGCTTTCGCAAAGGCACCGTAATGGCCAGCGCCGATGAAATTTATATTTCCATCAAAAGCAGGGGCGGGCACGCGGCGGCGCCGCAATTGACCGCTGATACCATTTTGGTAGCCTCGCACCTGGTGGTTTCGCTGCAGCAAATCATCAGCCGCAACAACCATCCGCTGAATCCTTCGGTACTTTCCATCACATCCTTCCAGGGAGGTTATACCACCAATGTTATCCCATCCGAGGTAAAGCTGATGGGTACGCTCCGTTGTCTTGACGAAGCCTGGCGCTCAAAAGCGCATGACCTGATCACCCGGCATGTAGTTCATATTGCCGAAGCCATGGGCGCCGAAGCCACGGTGCAGATTGATAAAGGTTACCCTACCGTTCTTAATAATCCAGACCTGACCGAAAACGCCTGGCGTCTCAGCGAATACTTTTTGGGGGAAGATATGGTGGAAGAAACCGAAATGCGGATGGGCGCAGAAGACTTTGGTTATTATGCGCAAAAAATACCCGGTACCTTTTACCGGCTTGGCGTAATGAATGAAGAAAAAGGCATTACCAGCGGCGTACATACGCCTACTTTCCAGATTGATGAAGATGCCATTGAGGTGGGTATGGGGACAATGGCCTGGCTGGGTGCGATGTTGAGGATGGGGTGAAGAAACCGACTTCTATCCTAATAAATGCAAAAAAGGCAACCTGTTTGGATTGCCTTTTTCTGAATATGTTTTACTAACGGCTAAGCTACTTTTACCCTTACAGCACTCAACCCCTTGGGGCCTTTCTCCGTTTCAAAAGTTACTTTCACATTTTCACCCAATTGGCCTTCGGCATTGTTTACATGCACAAAAATGCTTTCTCCAGTGCGGGCATCGCGTATAAAGCCAAAACCTTTTGCGTCATTGTAGAATGTAATGGTACCGGTACGAAGGAAATCTGCCGGATCGCCGGGTTCCTGCTTGGGTACGCCAATTACAATATCATCAATATTTACTTCTCTGCGTTTGGAGGGGTCCGGAGGTGAATCTACAATATTGCCATATTCATCCACATAGGCCATCATATCCTCGAGGCGTTTGCCCCCTCCGCCCGAAGTCCGGCGTTCCTGCATTTTTTCGGCCTTATCCTGTTTATCTTTTTGCTTTTTCTTTTCTCTTTCTTTTTTATTCCAGCTCTGCTGCGATTTTGCCATAGATCCTTTAACTTTTTGGTTTGTTTGCGTTCAATAAAAAAGTGCAAGCCATACCTGAAAAGTACTTTCCGGGAGCATAACTGTACACGAATCCGGATAAAGGTAATGGTTTCGCTGAAAAAGGGCCGGAAAAGCCCGAAATCATTAGCAGAGAGGAAGGGATTCGAACCCTCGATACAGTCACCCGTATACCCGCTTTCCAGGCGAGCCCCTTCAACCACTCGGGCACCTCTCTGTTTGGGGCGGCAAAAGTAAGGGTTATTGGCTATACATGTGCAGGCAATTCAAACTCGTTTGTTCACCCACAAATTCTTCATCTACCTTATACACTTCAGCCAGCTTTTTCACCACATATTCCAGATAACTGCACTCATTTCTTTTTCCCCTGAAAGGTACAGGGGTGAGGTAAGGCGCATCGGTTTCCAACACAATACGATCCAGCGGAACCCGCAAAAGCGTTTCGGATAGTCCGGCATTTTTATAGGTAACCACCCCTCCTATCCCCAGCAAAAATCCTGCATCCAATATTTGCTTTGCCATTTCGTAGCTATCCCCAAAACAATGGAAAATACCTTTCAGCCCCCTGCCCTTATATTCATTCACTACATCAATAGTATCCTGCATGGCATTGCGGGTATGAATATTTATAGGCAGGTTGTATGTAATTGCCCATTCTATCTGGATCCTGAAGGCTTCAAATTGCTCCTGTTTCCAGGTGGTATCCCAATAAAAATCGAGCCCTATTTCTCCCACTGCTGCAAAATGCCTTTTACCGAGCCAGTTTTCTACAAAATAAAGCTCTTTCTGAAATCGTTCGTTTACAGAACATGGATGCAATCCCATCATGGCAAAACATTCACCGGGGAAACCGGTTTCCATGTTGAGCATAACATTGGTTGTTTCGCTGTCAATAGCAGGCAAATAAAATCGTTCTACACCGGCTGCCCTTGCCCTTTGCATCATGGCGGGACGGTCAGCATCAAAAGAAGGAAGATATATATGCGTGTGAGAATCAATCAATTGCATAAGTGCAAAGGTAACCGTTTCACCAGGTTGATACATATAAAAAGTAAAAGGCTATTTTGTTAAACTCTTCTCCAAAGAGTTGGTCTTAGCAGCTATAAAACGGAAAAATTATGAAACTGATAACATCGTTTGCTCGTCGCCCATAATCATACCCGGAGCAACTGCGGTTACCAGCTTCGATGGATTTTTTGTAAACGGCAAACGGGCGGGTTTTTCTTTTACAGAAGCCCGGTTTCCAGGTTCTCCTTTTTGATTTTTTCCAGCACTGCCGGCAAGGCAATTTTTAACCTTGGAAAAGCCTTTTCACTATCGTGAAAAACTATGATGTTGCCGGGTTTGGCGAAACGAATTGCCTGCCCGGCACACCAATCCCCGGTTTTACCGGCATCAAAATCCCCGGTTACACCACTCCACATAATAATTTCCATTTGTGGAAATTCCTTCCGGATCAACCCAGCCTGCGCTTTGGTTATTTTTCCGTAAGGCGGCCTGAAAAGATCTGATCCAATAAACCGGTCTGCCTGCCTGATCTCTTCAAGGTACTCATGCGCACTCAGCTTCCAGCCATTGGGGTGCGTTTGGGTATGATTGCCCACCCGGTGACCCTCCTGTTTTATTTTCTTAAAAGCTTCAGGATAACGTTCCACATTTTCACCAATACAAAAAAAAGTTCCTTTGGCTTCATAAGCTTTTAATTGCTCCAATACGAAGCCGGTAATATCCGGATGCGGGCCATCATCAAAAGTCAGGTAAACCGTATTGCCTGCCGGACTGCCGGTCCAGGTAAGACCACCGGGGAAAATAGATTTCAACCACCAGGGGGTAGAAGTGATATAGAACACAATTATGGTATTTGAAAAACCTGTTTTAATTTTTGATTAAGAATAAAAACATGGTCATCAGGTAAACTCCCGAGTTTTCCAAAAACCAGGCTTTTAGTAATCGTAGCAATTTTTCCGACTTTGACCAATGAATTTTGATTAATCCCCGTTTTTAGATCAGGATAAAGCATAAAATCCCATTCTTCAAGAATCGAAAGCTGCGAGGTGATAAAACAAACCGGAATATCGTGTTTGAAGTTTACCAACAATAAGGCTGGCCTAAGTTTAGATGCTGATAAATCGGTAAACGGGAACCTGACCAAATAAATTTCCCCTTTTTTCATTCGGAAAAATTTTTAAGGGTCATTCGTTTTAAATAAATCATTTGGTATTAGTTGATCCGATTTGGGATCATACATAAATTGACAATCAGCAATTGAATAATTTTCGGAGTCTTCATGTAAGAAATCAAATGATCCACCCATATCTTGAAGCAACATTATTCCCTTTACTAATTTACGTTCAGTTTCATTATCTGTAAATGGAGCGTCACTCAATACACTTTCCAGAAAGGACAATTGTTCTTCCGACATGGCTTTTACTTTATTAATTAATTTCTTTTGTAAAGTCATGTGTTCCATAACCGTTTTTTCAAAATTACTAATTATTCCACTAAAAATTGTGGCTTTATCTTTGCCCAATGTCAAGTAATATCCGGGTACGATTTGCCCCTTCGCCCACCGGCGGTCTTCACCTCGGTGGCGTTCGAACAGTTTTATACAATTATTTGTTTGCCAAAAAACATGGCGGAAAATTTATTTTACGGATTGAAGATACCGACCAGGCGCGCTATGTGGAGGGCGCCGAACAATATATACAGGAATGCCTTGCCTGGTGTGGTTTAATACCCGATGAAAGCCCTTTGCACGGCGGCGAATACGGCCCGTACCGCCAAAGCGAGCGCAAACCTATGTACCGTCAATATGCAGAGCAATTGGTGAAACTGGGAAATGCCTATTACGCTTTTGACACCCCTGCCGAACTGGAAGAAATGAGGCAGGTTTTTAAAACCACGGAAAACCCCTCTCCCACTTATGGGCATGCCACACGCATGCGGATGAAAAACTCGCTTAGCCTGGGTGAAGAAGAAGTGACCCGCTTATTGAGCGAGGAAGTTCCGTATGTGATCAGGATAAAAATGCCGGACAATGAAAAGCTGGTATTGCACGATACCATACGTGGCGAAGTGCATTTTGATACCGCACAGGTTGATGATAAAGTGCTGTTGAAAGCCGATGGTATGCCAACCTACCACCTGGCCGTAGTGGCAGATGATTACCTGATGAAAATTACCCATGCATTCCGGGGTGAGGAATGGCTGAGCAGCGCCCCGGTTCACCTGCTGTTATGGAAATATCTTGGCTGGCAGGAAAATATGCCGAAATGGGCGCATCTTCCGCTGATCCTCGGCCCTGATGGCGCTAAACTCAGCAAACGCCATGGCAATAAATACGGTTTCCCCATTTTTGCCATGAACTGGACCGACCCTGCAAAAAATGAATTTACCGAAGGCTTTCGTGAGCGTGGATTTTTGCCTGAAGCATTTATAAACCTGCTTGCGCTTATGGGCTGGAACCCGGGAACGGAACAGGAAATATTTTCGCTGGATGAACTTGTACAGCAATTCGACCTGTTGCGCGTGCACAGCGCGGGCGCTCAATTTGATTACGAGAAAGCTAAATGGTACAACCACGAATGGATGAAGAGATTACCGGCTGCGAGGTTATTGCCAGATGTTCAATCCATTTTGGGCAATGCAGGGATACAGGCGGATGATGAGGAAAAGCTGTTAACCATCATTGACCTTGTGAAGGACCGGTGCACCCTACTGACCGATTTTGTGCAACAGGCTGGATACTTTTTAAGCACACCGCAAACCATTGATACAGAAAGCATTAAACCGAAATGGGAGGAGAAGAAAAACCTGTTTTTCAATGAGCTTTTGAAAACCTTTGAGGTTACCCAATTTTGGGAGAAAGAAGACCTGGAAAGAGATTTCAAGGAAATTGCTTCGGTAAATGGTATAAAGCCCGGCGACCTGATGCTACCTTTCCGGATTATGCTGGTGGGTGGAAAATATGGCCCCGGTGTTTTTGATATTGCAAACCTTATTGGAAAGGCTGAAACCATTGCAAGGATAAAAACCACCCTTGGTCACCTGAATGCCTGAGCATGCAGTTTACCACGCCTGATAAAAAGTGCCTTCAATGGTTAGCGGGATTCGCCATCCTCAGGCTGGTGCTTCCTTTTTTCCTGCAAAACTCTTTTTACCAGCCACATCGTGATGAATTTTTGTACCTCGACTATGCCCGGCACATGGATTGGGGGTATATGGAAGTGCCTCCCATGCTATCCATATTTTCATGGCTAACCTGGAAATTGGGCAACACTCATTTTTGGGTAAAATTTTGGCCTGCATTGTTTGGCAGCCTTACTTTTTCGCTTTGCGGCCACCTGGTTTTAAAACTTGGCGGGCGACTATATGCCTTGATACTGTTGTTTTGCGCTTTTCTTTTTGGCGCCTATATCAGGCTGTTTTTTCTTTTTCAGCCCGGTTTTTTAGAGGTTTTTAGCTGGACGGCCATTTTATACTGCCTCATCAGCTACCATTTAACTAACCAAAAAAAATGGATTTACCTGTTTGGACTGATGTGCGGCATCGGGTTACTGAGCAAATACACCACGGCATTTTTAATTTGCGGTTTAATTGGCGGATTACTCATCACCCCGGCGAGGAAAATTTTCATTCAAAAGCCGTTTTACCTGGCAGGGCTAATTGGCTTCCTGCTTTTTTTGCCCAACCTGGCCTGGCAGTACAACCATAATTTCCCCGTGGTATTTCATATGAAGGAGCTCAGGGAAACACAGTTGGTGAACATAGGAGCCACTGATTTTTTAATGGGCCAGCTTTTTATGAACCTGGTATTTGCTTTTGTATGGATTACAGGACTCATTGCACTATTATTTTTAAAATATTGGAAACCAATCAGGTGGATGGGTTTTACATATATCCTTACCATTACCCTTTTAATAGCCGGAAGCGCAAAGGATTATTATGCGCTTGGGTTATATCCTATTTTATTGGCTATCGGTTCCATACAAATTGAAAGGGCTTTATCCAGAAAACCTGCATTCCTGAAAGCAGCGATTGTCATCATTCCAACCCTTGCCGGCCTGTTTATTTTACCATTGGGTTTGCCCATGTTCAAGCCCGAAAAACTGGCAGCCTATTATGAAAAAAATGGGTTCACCAAAACCTTCGGGTTCAAATGGGAAGACCAGAAAAACCATCCTTTGCCGCAGGATTTCGCGGATATGATGGGCTGGAAAGAAATTGCAGAGATGGCCGCCCGCAACTATAACCGTTTACCCGACAGTACAAGAAAACAAACAGTTGTTTTTTGTCGTGGATATTACACCGCAGGAGCATTGAATTTCTATGGGAAAAAACCGGGCTTGCCCGAAGCCATCAGCGACAATGGAAGCTACCTGCTTTGGATACCGGCAGATTTTAATTTTAAACACCTCATGCTGATCGGCCATCGCAACCCCGGCCCGGACGATATCGTTTTTAACCATTTTGAAAAACGCAGTGTAATGGACTCCATCCAAATGCCGCTTTTCCGCGAGCATGGCATAAAGGTTTATTTTTTTGAGAACGGCAGCGACAGCATGCGGTATTATGCAAGTGAGGGAATCAGGCTGGAAAAGGCGAAATTTACCCGCTGAATCGTTAGAAAACAGGATACTTTTGCGCAAAATTTGAAAACATTACCATGGAATTGAAGCAAATGATAGCAACCGCCTGGGCCGACCGCGGTTTGCTGAAAGAGGTTGACTATGCTGATGCCGTAAGGGCAGTGATTGCAGAAGTGGATAAGGGTTACCTGCGTGTGGCCGAGCCCGGTGCAGGTGAATGGAAAGTAAACGAATGGGTAAAGCAGGCCATCCTCATGTATTTTGGCATCCAGCAAATGGAAACCTACACCCTGCCTCCATTTGAGTTTTACGATAAAATGAAACTGAAATCGGATTATGCCTCCCTGGGGGTACGCGCGGTGCCGCATGCCGTAGCGCGCTATGGCGCTTATTTGGGCCGCAATGTAGTATTAATGCCTTCTTATGTAAATATTGGCGCCTATGTTGACGAGGGTACTATGGTTGATACCTGGGCCACTGTAGGAAGCTGCGCGCAAATTGGCAAGAATGTTCACCTGAGCGGCGGCGTGGGAATCGGCGGGGTGCTCGAACCCTTGCAGGCCAGCCCGGTGATCATTGAAGATGGTTGCTTTTTAGGCAGCCGCAGCATTGTGGTGGAAGGTGTAGTTGTGGAAAAAGAAGCCGTGCTGGGCGCCAATGTAGTACTCACCAAAAGCACTAAAATTATTGATGTAAGCGGCCCCGAGCCGGTAGGGTACAATGGCCGGGTACCCGCACGCAGCGTGGTGATACCGGGTACCTATCAAAAAGAATTTCCTGCCGGCACCTATGGCGTTAACTGCGCGCTCATTATTGGTCAGCGCAAACCAAGCACCGACCTGAAAACGAGCTTGAATGATGCCCTGAGGGATTTTAATGTGGCGGTGTAAAAAACGCTGCCGGTTGAAAATTTCAGTTGGAGTTTTCAAATAGCCTTATATATTTGCAGCCCGATCTGAAAAAGCAGACCATACATGCCCAGGTGGCGAAACTGGTAGACGCACTGTGTTCAGGTCGCAGCGTCCGCAAGGATGTGCTGGTTCGAATCCAGTCCTGGGCACTTCAGTAGCAAAAGGCGTTTCCTTTCGGAAACGCCTTTTTTATTGTCGCTTGTAACCCTTGCCAGGCCTGACATTTCAGCAAAAAGGCTGTTCACAGAATTGGTTCGAACCTGGCCATTTTTCTTGTCATACAGGATTCCACCTGGAAACACAAGGTGTTGCAAGCTTTGCTTGGTTTTCTTGATCTTATGTACAACTCAAGGAATTCATAAAAAGAATTAGCTACTATTTTATATTCACTTGCGCTCGGAATTATAACAATTGAATTATTAGCGGTAATACCATACCCCCAACTTCTCTGCAAGTAATTTGCGAAAATCAAGCATTTTCCAACCCCGCCAGCATTCCTTTAATATACCCTACACCAAATAAGTTACCCTTTATTTCATATCCTGAATGGCTGTTACTTTCTCCATACATGGTGGGCACATGATCGGAACGGAGCGGGCCACTAAAACCTATCCTTTTATAAGCCTTCATAATTTTAAACATATTGGTAGGGCCATTATCATGAAATGTTTCCCTGAAATTATTCGCGATGCCAGGCACATCCCTGATATGGACAAAATGAATCCTTTCTTTAAATTCATCAATCAATGATTCTACATCTTCGCCCATGGTTGTATAAACCCCGCTGGCAAAGGATATTCTACCCGCTCAGCCATATAGGTAAGTTGGCGCTTACCAGCTACTTAATGCAAACCGTGGCCGGGCTGCTGCTTTTCTACCATTTTGGTTTTAAACTATTTATGAAAACGTCGCCGGCCATAAATTACCTGTTAGCGCTTGCTTTTTTTGCATACAGGTGTATGTTGCCAAATGGTGGCTTCGTAATTTTTATTACGGCCCGGTTGAATGGCTGTGGCGCAGCGCCACTATTGGAAAGTTCCAGCCCTTTTTGCGGAAAAATATTGAGGTGATTTTATAAAAATTCTTGCTGGTTGCGAGCTGATAGTTCGCAGTTGTCAGTGCCACGAATGCACGAATGGTATGGCTTGCGTCATTCCGAGCGAGGAATCTCGTTTCCATGCGCATTAACCGCAACATCCACCCCATACCCAACAAAATCAAACTGTTAGTTCACGAAAATCAAATAAAAATGCTTCATAATTAAAATCCTTGATTTGGAAAGCCTTAACTAATTTACCTAATTCGGTCTCCAAACATTCAAGAATATATACATCTGTTTTTGCCTGCTCTTTCATTTCTATTGCCTTATTGTAGTCAAGCAAAATATCAAATCGAAGTTCTTTAGTTTTTTTCAGATACTTAATTCTTGGAAATGAAATTGGATTGGTCTTTAAACAGCAGACAACAAATAAAATTGAAGTAACATCATTTCCATAATTCTTTTTCATCAGCGAATTGGAAACTTTGTCCAAATTTTTTACGACATAGTTTGCAATGCCTGTATCCTCAAATGCATCACAAGTAAAAAATAAATCCATCTTACGTCACTTTTTTTCCCTCGCGCTATTTATTTCTGACGAAGGAAAAGGGTTGCCCCTCCCGAAACAATCAACTGAAGAAACTGCTAATGACCAGTTTCAGCCTCATAAAACCTCCTTCAATTTCGCCACTACCCTATCAACTTCCTCCTTTGTATTGTGCTTGCAAAAACTAAACCGCACCGCAATCTGGTTGGGGTTATTGTTGATGGCCCTGATAACATGACTACCCTGGTCGGCGCCACTGGTGCAGGCGCTGCCGCCGCTGGCGCAAATGCCGTTAATATCGAGGTTAAACAGCAACATTTCACTTTTTTCAGTTTTGGGGAAACTTACATTTAACACCGTATACAGGCTGCGGCCAAGTGCGTCGCCGTTAAAACTTAATCCTTTATGATGCTTTTTTAATTGTTCCATCATATACACTTTCAGCCCGCGGATATAGCTGCTTTCGGGTTCGTAGTTGGCCGTTGCCAGGTCAAGCGCTTTGGCAAACCCTACAATGCCATACAGGTTTTCGGTACCCGCACGCATATTGCGCTCCTGGCTACCCCCGTGTATAAGCGGTTTGATGCGCACATTTTCATTGATATATAACAGCCCGACGCCTTTGGGGCCATGAAATTTGTGCCCGGCCCCGGTAATAAAATGCACCGGGGTGTTGCGTAAATCAAAAGGGAAATGCCCAACAGTTTGCACCGTATCGCTATGAAAAACAGCCCCGTACATTTTGCATAACTCTCCCACTGCATTAATATCCAATATGTTTCCAATCTCGTTATTGGCGTGCATCAGGCTTACCAGCGTTTTCTCCTCGCTTTTGCTAAGCAGTTCCTCGAGGTTCTCCATATCAATATGACCGTCGGGCAGCAATTTTACATAGCTGACGGCGGCATAGCCACGGGCATAGAGGTTATCCACGGCGTGCAAAATAGCGTGGTGTTCAATGGGCGAAGTAATGATATGCTTGCAGCCCAAGTCGTGCACCGAGGCATTAATGGCGGTATTGCTTGCCTCTGTTCCCCCGCTGGTAAAAAATATTTCGGCCGGGTGGGCATTCAGTGTTTTGGCTACCGATTTGCGTGCGGTTTCAATGGCCAACCGCGATTCGCGGCCATAGCTGTAAATACTGGAAGGATTGCCAAATTTTTCGGTCAGGTAGGGCATCATCGCCTCAAGTACCGCAGGATCAAGGGATGTAGTGGCAGCATTGTCAAAATAGATACGATCCATCCGGCAAAAATACATGGTTAGCCGGGTTTGCCCTTAATTTTGCAGAAACGATTGCATAGTAAGCCACATGGAAACCTACGGTAAAATATTGGTGATAGCCATGCCCATTTTTTTGGTGCTCGTGTTATTTGAAAAATGGTACGGCTGGCGAAAAGGCTTCGACACGGTGCGGAATATGGATATGGTGAGCAGCCTGAGCAGCGGCATTACCAATGTTACCAAAGATGTGCTGGGGCTTACCCTCACCATTATTGCTTACGACTGGCTGGTAGGAAAAGTGGCCATCACGCACATAAAAGCCGGTTGGCTTACCTACCTGGTTGCTTTTATAGCACTCGATTTTTCGGGCTACTGGGTGCACAGGCTGAGCCATGAGATCAATTTCCTCTGGAATAAACATTTGGTTCACCACAGTTCGGAGGAATTCAACCTGGCTTGCGCGTTAAGACAAAGCATTTCAACCTTCGTTAATATCTGGACGGTTTTTCTGCTGCCGGCAGCCCTGCTTGGTGTTCCCGGGCAAGTGATAGCCATCCTTGCGCCATTGCACCTGTTTGCCCAATTCTGGTATCATACCCAGCATATTGGCAAAATGGGTTTTCTTGAATATATTATCGTTACCCCTTCGCATCACCGGGTACACCACGCCATTAACCCGGAATATATTGATAAAAATCATGGGCAGATATTCATTTTCTGGGATAAGCTGTTCGGCACCTACCAGGAGGAATTGCCGGAAGTTCCACCTGTTTACGGAATTACCCGGCCGGTAAGCACCTGGAACCCTATCAAAATAAACTTTCTGCACCTATGGCTTTTGGCAAAAGACGCCTGGCGTACCAAAAGCTGGAAAGATAAATGGCTGGTTTGGTGGAAACCCACTGGTTGGCGCCCCGCAGATGTGGCCCAAAAATACCCGGTAACCCACACCCCCCGCACGGCTATTGCTTAAACCTTACTTGGCCGCCTACCATCGTCATCAAAACTTTGGTTGATTTAATTTCTTCATCAGAACAGGTCAGCAGGTTATTCGACAACATCACGATCTCGGCATATTTACCAATCGAGAGGGAGCCCTTTTCCTTTTCTTCAAACTGGGCAATTGCATTTGCCATGGTATAGCTGTAAATGGCTTGTTTACGGGTCATGCTTTGCGCGGGGTAAAAAGCTGTTCCATCCTTCGATTTCCGGGTAACGGTGCTGTAAAAATTAGCAATGGGATCCGCATCTTCCACAGGCACATCGGTACCGTTGTTTACAATAACACCGGCATTCAAAAATCCCTTCCACATATACGCGCCTGTGCGTGCGCGCTCATCCCCCAATCGTTTTGGCACATAAGGTGCATCGCTTGTGCAATGTACCCCCTGCATGCTGGCAATAATGCCCCACTCTTTAAACCGTGGTATTTCCGCAGGATGTACATGTTGCGCATGCTCAACCCTCCAGCGATGATTGCGGGTTTTATCCTTTGCAATCTGTTCTGCAAAAATGTTAACCGTTTCACGGTTGGCCCTATCGCCTATAGCATGTACGCAAAGTTGTAACCCGTTGTCCCAGCACCAGGCTGCAATGGCTTTCAGGCTGTCGATGGGGAAAGTGTTTTGTCCATAAAATCCATGGCGGTCTGTATAGGGTTCAAGTAGCCAGGCTCCGTATGAACCCAACGCGCCATCCAGCGAAACTTTTACGGCCTTAGCGGTAAGAAAACCATTGCCAGCATTTACCAGGGGTAGTTTGGCTTTATTGGCCGTAAGGTTTCCCAGGCTTTCGCGCAGCATGATCCAATGGCGTATTTTCAATTGATTTTTTGAGGCAAGTTCCTCCATCCATTCCATTTGCTCAAAAGATGAGCCTGCATCCACAAAGCTGGTTATCCCTTTTTTCAGGCAATCATTTTCGGCCAATTCTATCCCCTTTTGCCATTTCTCTTTACGTTGTTCAACCGGTTGCTTCAATGTATAATCACTGTATGGTTTTCTAACCAGCCCCATGGCCCTTTCTTCAAGCACGCCAACAATATTTCCTGCGGGGTCTTTCACTATATCACCACCTTCAGGGTTTGGTGTTTCATTGGTTACTTCCGCCATTTCAAGCGCTTTTGAGTTAACGTAAACCGAATGGCCGCTTGCGTGGATAAGCAAAACAGGGTTATTGGCTGAAACGCTATCAAGCGAGCTTTTATAGGGATAACCCAAATGGTTTGGCATGGGTGTTTTATCCCATTTTTCCTGGTGCCAGCCACGGCCAATGATCCATTCACCCGGTTTTGCCAGTTTTACTGCGGAATCAATCCTGTGAAGCGCTTCATCCCAATTGGCTACGGTCATCAAATTGATATCACGCAAAAAATCGCCCAGGCCGTGAATATGACCATGACCTTCCATGAATCCGGGCATTACAAAATTTCCTTTGGCATCTATGATCTCAGTCTTATCGCCCGCGAACAATCTGGCAGAATCATTCGAGCCTACATATACAATCAGTCCATCTTTAATGGCAATAGCTTCGGCAGCAGGATTAGCGGTATCAACCGTATAAACCACTCCATTCAGGATAACGGTATCGGCTTCGCCTGGCTTTTGAGCACAGCCAAAACCCAACAAAATAGCCGCGCATAATAAGAAGGAAATTGCCTTTGAAACCCAGGATTGATTCATACAAGTTTTGGTTAAAAATGCAAAGCAGTTCGTACAATATTCGATTATGAGGATTCAGTACACCACTATTCACTTATTGACTTATTCACCTATTCACTCATTCACGCGCCCTCAGGCCTTCGCCTTCCTTGGCAACCACCAACCCAGCCAGATACCGGCAAGCCCAAAAGCCGCAAAGCTATCGGCAAGTTCAACCCAAATGCCATTGGTTTCGTACCAAATATAGCCGGGGTAAGGATAGAAGCAAAATGCTATAAAGGCAAGTGCAAGACAGACAGACAAAATCGATCCAAAACTTTGAACTTTAAGTTTCCCCAATAACCAAACAAGCACGAAGGCAAGAATGATATTGACCGCAAATCCAGTCCCGATATTGGCGCCCATATTGGTATCCATTACAGGATTATACAAAATGGAGGCATAGGGTTTCCCCATGCACTCTTCCATTTTTTTCTGCATCTCTTCCATGGAAGTTCCGGGAGGGACATTGGGTACATAGTATTGCCCTTTTTTATCGAGGTTCTCCGACAATACCTTTAAAATAACATCCTGGTTGGGCGTATATTGTTCCTGCGACGCATGTAACTGTAATGCAGTATGCGAAGCAGATTGCCAGGCCATAATAAGTATGCCGGCCACAAGGGCGCCAATAATTTGCTTTGTCATATAGCGTAAATTTTGCTATAAAACTGCGCAAAAATTTTGAAAACCCCGTCAATTTAAAAAATTATTCTACACCACTGACCGCAATGCTGCGGCTTTTACAGCTTCGGCCACCCTATGTGCCACCACCGGATCGAGGGTTGCCGGAATAATATGGTCGGCTGATGGATGGGTAAGACTATCAGCTATTGCCTGAACGGCTGCAAGTTTCATGCCGGCCGAAATGTGAGTAGCCCTTGCGTCAAGCGCCCCACGGAAGATGCCGGGAAAGCCAAGTACATTATTGATTTGGTTAGGCAGATCACTGCGCCCGGTTCCTACAACTGCCGCGCCACCCTTCTTTGCCTCATCGGGCATAATTTCAGGAATAGGATTGGCCAGCGCAAAAATGATCGGGTCTTTTGCCATGGTGCGTACATCCGCTGCCGTTAGCAGGTTTCCCTTGCTTACCCCTATAAATACATCAGCGTCAACCAATGCATCGTGCAGGGTGCCGCTTACATTATTCACATTGGTATATTCAAGCAATTCAAGCTTTTCTTCGTTCAGGTCGGTTCTTTCTTTTGAAATAATTCCATGGCTATCGCAGGCAATTAAATCCTTTACCGAAATACATTCCTGCACATCTTCTCCATATCCGTGGCAACGCAGCAGCCTGGTGATGGCGGTGCCGGCAGCACCTGCTCCGTTTACCACCACTTTTAACTGGAAGAGCGATTTTCTAAGCAATTTCGAAGCATTGATCAATGCTGCCAATACAACGATGGCAGTTCCATCCTGGTCGTCATGAAAAACAGGTATCCCAATATTCTGCAACCTCCGCTCAATTTCAAAACAGCGGGGCGCTGAAATATCTTCGAGGTTTATGCCTCCAAACACCGGGGCCAGCAACTGCACAGCCCTCACTATTTCATCCGTATCCTGCGTATCAAGGCAAATAGGGAAAGCGTCAATCTCAGCAAACTTCCTGAACAGCATGGCCTTGCCTTCCATTACCGGGATAGCGGCTTTGGGCCCTATATTACCGAGCCCAAGCACTGCAGATCCATCTGTTACAATAGCTACCGTATTGCCTTTCATGGTGTAATCATACACCTTACTTTCATCGGCAGAAATGGCCTGGCAAGGCGCTGCTACACCGGGCGAGTACACCTGCGATAAGTCCTCAACGGTTCGCACATCCATTTTGTTCCTAACACTTATTTTGCCCCGTAAGGCTTTATGCAGATGAAGCGATTCTTCAAAAACGTTCATTTTCTTTTTTTACTGGTATGGTCGCAAATGTAAGCGATGCCATTGGCACGAAAACTGATATTTGGCATGATCACATGGACATGCAGATATCGTGGCAAAGGAAATTGTTCAAACCCGGTATTTAATCTGAATCAGGATAGACACAAACCTGCAAATATTAAATACCCCAATATTACATCAGTTCAGTTCCCTGATTTTTATACTCCGGTATTCAACTTCATCACCATGATCCTGTAGCAGGATATAGCCTTCGGGGGCTTCGCCAAAATTGGGCCATACTTTGTATTTGCTGATGGCAACCAGGTCGCGGAAGGGCTGCGACCCGCGTACATATTCAAGCACCTTTATTCCATTAAGGTAATGTTCCACCCGGTTGTCGGGGTACACCACAACCCTCCCCAAATTCCATTCGCCGATCTTTTTAATAAACCGCGGTTGCTTATCTGCCTTAATCAGGTCGTACAATGAAGAAAGCGTACGGTTTCCATCGCGGCCCAATTTTGCATCGGGGTGGGTTGAATCATCCAACACCTGGTACTCCAGCCCTATAGCGGAGCCCTGGTTATTTTCAGAAAGCGTTACAAAATATTTTACGCCCGAATTGGCGCCTTCGGTCAGCTTGAATTCAAAAGATAGATCAAAAGCCTTGTATTTTTTTGTGGTAACAATGTCGCCCCCGTTAGTTGATTCTGCCCCGGCCGATTTCAGCACTTTTAATATGCCATCTTTTACTTCCCAGCCTTGTTCAGGAAAACCCGGTTTGTAAGCCCCTTTCCAACCCTTAGTTGTTTTTCCATCGAACAATAATGTCCAATTGTATGCAGCTTCCATGTCGCTTAAATCATTAGGTATAGTATTGGTTACATACCTGGGTGCATGGGTTAAAAGCGAAGATTTATCCGGCCCTACCAGCTTCACGCCTTTTGTTTTAATGCGTATATTTTTCCAATAGATTTTTTTGCCTTCAAGGCTTTTGTTTGAAATGCTGTGCACCTGAACGGCAATAAGACCGGGGGTTGTAGCCGTATCTACCAGTATGGAGATCAGCTTATTATTAAGCCAGGTTTGCACCGTTTTATCCTTGCAGATAATAACGGCCTGGTTGAACATTCCATGATTATAGGTAAGTTTCTTTTCGTCATTAAAAGAACCGGTATATAACCAACCCCTCCGGGCTTCATCATAAATACCGCCCGACCAGTTTCGCGTGGTTCCGTCCATTTCATATTGGTAGCCCTTTACCAGTCCTTTGCCATTATTAGCGGCTGCATCAAACCGGCTTCTGAATTGTACCCCGGAGTTGAGCAAGGTATCTTCCAGCATAAATTCAAACTCAAGCCTGAAATCGCCATATAGCCCGTCGGCTGCTAAAAAACTGTTGGGAGAGCCCATAGACGATACACCTACTATCATTCCATCCTGCACATAATATTTTGCAGTACCTGTCAGTTGTTTCCAACCGTTCAGGGTTTTTCCATCAAATAAGTATTTCCAGCCTTTTTCATTTTTCTGGCTATAGCCAAACAAGCAAATCAATGCGGCAACTGTAACAAGCAATTTTTTCATGCGGGAAAATTAACTAAAAAAAATTCCCGCATATTTTGATGCAGGAATTTTTTATAAAAATGGCCATTTAGTATTAACCGAGGCTGTTGGTTGCATTCAAATCTTCAAAGGAATGCTTCAGGCGGGCAATCATACTTTCTTCGCCTTTGCGCAGCCATACGCGGGGATCATAGAATTTCTTGTTCGGTTTATCTACGCCATCCGGGTTGCCTATCTGGCCCTGAAGATAACCATGCTTTTCAGCTTCATACGCACGGATGCCGTCCCAAAAAGCCCACTGAATATCGGTATCGAGGTTCATTTTAACCACACCGTAGCTGATGGCTTCACGGATTTCTTCAGTAGTGCTGCCCGATCCGCCGTGGAAGATAAAATCAACGGGGTTTGGCCCAGTACCCAATTTATTTACAATGTAAGCCTGCGAATCACGAAGGATTTTTGGCTCCAATTTTACATTACCCGGCTTGTACACACCATGCACGTTGCCGAAAGATGCGGCAATGGTAAAGTTGGGGCTTATTTTGCTAAGCTCTTCGTAAGCATAGGCCACTTCTTCCGGTTCTGTGTACAATTTTTCTTTTGCTACATGCGTATTGTCCACGCCATCTTCTTCACCGCCGGTTACGCCAAGCTCAATTTCAAGGATCATGCCCATTTTGCTCATGCGCTCGAGGAATGGCTTGCAAATCTCTATATTTTCATGCAGGGGCTCTTCGCTCAGGTCGAGCATATGCGAAGTGTACAGCGGCTGACCTGTTTTGGCGAAATATTCCTCACCGGCAGCCAGCAATCCTTCCACCCAGGGTAAAATCTTTTTAGCACAGTGGTCGGTATGAAGAATTACGGGAACCCCATATACTTTGGCTGCCTGGTGCACATAATGCGCACCGGCAATGGCGCCTGCAATGGATGATGCTTCGTTGGTATTTTTTACGCCTTTACCTATAAAAAACTGCGAACCGCTGTGCGAAAATTGAATGAGTACGGCCGAATTTACCTCGCGGGCTGTTTCCAAAACGGCGTTTACGGTGTTGGTTCCGGTTACATTCACGCCCGGGAGCGCAAAATTGTTTTGCTTGCAATAGGCAAAAAGGTCTTTTGCGTCCTGGCCCCAAAGCACACCGGGGCTGAATTTTTTAGATGCTTCCATGATTATATTTAGATACGTGAGAAATGGTGGAAGCGGAAAGTCAGCTTCCGGGGCGCTAAGGTAAAGATTGGGATTGGAATTGAATTATGATTTTCAGCAGGAACATGTAGTTTAAATTCGCTGAAAAAACCGGGCAGCAATTTCTTACTACCCGGTTCATTATAATGAGCGGATACATGCCTAAGAAAGCGATAAAGATTCTTTCTTACCAAGACTGCGCAGAAACCGCAAATGGCTCATGATAGCAATTCTCATTTTGGCATATTCATTATATACCACGCCGTATTCTTCGCAGGCCTGCTTTACAATTTTGCTGATGGCCGGGTAATGGATATGCGAAACACGGGGAAATAAATGGTGCTCCACCTGGAAATTAAGCCCGCCAACCATCCAACTGATCACCCGGTTGCCGGTGGCAAAATTGGCAGTGGTCTTCAATTGATGGATTGCCCATTCGTCGCCCATTTTGCCGGTTGCATCATCGGGCAGGGGAAAGTGGGTATTTTCCACGGTATGAGCCAACTGGAAAACGATGCTGAGCACTACGCCTGCCACCCAGGTAATGGTAATAAATCCAATAAGCCATGAAAGCCAGCCGGTAAAAATGATGGGCAATACAATATAAATGACCAGGAAAACAATTTTGCTTTTCCAAAAAATCAGGTGATCCTGCAGTTTCATCTTTTTCAATGGAATATCACCGATTTTCCCGGTAAAATACTTTTTATAGTCAGAATAAAAAATCCAAAACAGGTATAGCTGCGCATATAAAACCCAAACATACATGTGCTGGAAACTGTGTACTTTATAGCGTTTTTGATGCTCGCTCAGCCGCAATAAGAGCCCTGCATCGAGGTCATCATCCACTTCATGTACATTGGTAAACGCATGGTGAATCACGTTATGCTTCATATTCCACATAAACGAGCTGCCACCCAACAGGTTAAGCGAAAAAGCTGCTACTTTATTTACCCACTGGCGATTGCTGAAACTGCCATGCGCGCCATCGTGCATTACATTGAAGCCGATAAATGAAATCACAAATCCCACAAGCATGCACTCAGGCACAGCCCAATACCATGCCGGTGTAAAAAACACCAGGTGTATGTACAAAAAGATTAGTGCAGTTACCAGCACCATAGCTTTGGAAAAAATACGCCAGCCACCGGTTTGGCTAATTTTGTTTTGCTCGAAATAAGCGGATACCCGTTCTTTAAGAACGGTGTGGAAAGAAGGCCTTACGGCAGGAAACTTTGGAACAGCCATGGATGGAAAAAAATAAAAAATAACAAAAAAAACTACTGAACCCGGAAAATACCGGTGATTGAGGTAAAAATACTGGTTTTAAAATAGAAACAAGTGTGTGAACTTCAACAAGTTAGACCTGGAAGCGCACAAAGGTAAGGTTTTACTTCCGGCCATTATGTTACGATTTGCACAATTGAATCAAAGCTGTTAATACCCGGTACTTTCTCGGTAATAAAACCTTCGGCATGCGCCACCCCTACCATCTTGCCAAACATTTTTGATCTTTCAATGATGCTATCGAGAAAAGAGGGGCTGGAAATATAGGTTTGCGGCTCGTTATCAGGCTTTGTATTAAACTGGGTTTTAAAGGCCAGGATGGCTTGTATCTTGCGCTCTGCCACAGGGGTAATATCGTACACAAAAGAAGGCTGAAGAAACCGGTCCTGTACAAAATGAAACACTTGTGTGGGTCGCCAGGCGGTTTGGGGCTGATCTTGAAAACTGGTTTCCACTTTACGAAGCCCACTCAAAAAAGCAGCATCGCGTACCAAAGCAGCCGCCCTTCCGTGGTCGGGGTGGCGGTCTTCAGGGGCATTGGTAAGTATAATGGAAGGTTGAAAACGGCGGATCGCTTTGATAACTTCCAACTGGTGCTCCCTGTTGTTTTCAAAAAAGCCGTCGGGTATTCCAATGTTCACCCGAACATCAAGCCCCATGATCTCCAGGGCGTCAGAAGCCTCCCGTATCCTTGTCTCGTGGGTTCCACGGGTTCCAAGCTCACCCTCGGTCAGGTCGGCAATGCCCACCATTTTACCCCTGAGTTTTTCCATCATCAGGGTGCCGGCACAACTTAATTCCGCATCATCGGGATGCGCACAAATAGCTAAAATATCAAGTTTCATATCGGGTGCAAAGATGGAGGAGATTGTTGATTTCAAAGCAGTACCGGGAATGGATTACTTTGTAAGAAAGCAAAAGCCGCAAACACAGTTTTTATTCCTGTGGCTTTTATAGAAGTGATCCGGCTTGGATTCGAACCAAGGACCTACTGCTTAGAAGGCAGTTGCTCTATCCAACTGAGCTACCGGACCAAACGGGCGGCAAAATAATAGCATTTTTGCCAAAGGTTAAAATTTGTCATTACTTACAGCTAAAATTTTTGAAACCGATCCGGCGGTTTTCACCTTCGGCATGCATGGCGGGCGCAACTATCCTTTTATAAAGGGAAAGTGCAACCTGGGCATTGCTTTAGAGGATGGAATGGGCGATAAAGCCTACCTGGATATATTGTGGCAAAACTTGAATCACATCCATTTAACCGTTAAATCTGAATTTATTTTCTACCTGAGTGGTGTGGATGTGGTTTCAACCAATAAGTTTGACAGGTTGAAACTAACTACGGACGGATTAGCAAAGAAATTCGTTATATAGTGGAGGCGCATTGTAACACCTTTAGAACTGCGATTAAAACTTGTTGAATGCACATTGAATTATTACTGACTGCCGACGGCTCACATACATTGTTGGTGCCGGGTACCGACATGACCTACCATAGCAAACATGGTGCCATACAGGAAAGTGTTCATGTTTTTATAAACGCCGGGCTGCATTATGCCATGCAGCAAAAAAATAGTTTAAAGGTCTTTGAAATGGGCTTTGGAACAGGGCTCAATGCCCTGTTGACCTACCTTGAAACCCATTTGCACGACATTCGAATTGAATATCATACGGTTGAAACGAGCCCAATTGATTCAAAAATGGTTAGCCTTTTGAACTATCCCGAACAATTGGATAATGCAACGCTGGCGGAGCCGCTCAAAGCTATGCACCATGCCCCGTTTGAAGAAGCATTGGCTTTATCCCCTGCCTTTTTATTTACCAAATTCAATAATTGCATCACGGTATTTAAGGCCCCTGCCAAATACGATATTATTTATTTTGATGCCTTTGCCCCGAATGCGCAACCCGGGTTATGGACGCAGGAGGTTTTTGAAATGATAAAAAGCATGATGGAACCTGGTGGCTGCCTGGTTACCTATTGCAGCAAGGGTGATGTTCGCAGAGCGCTGCTAGCAGCCGGTTTCACGGTTAGCAAACTCCCCGGGCCTCCGGGTAAAAGAGAAATGATCCGCGCAGTGAACTTACCTCAGCCTGAATCAGTTATTTCCTAAAACTGTCCCGGCTGTCAAAACTGACAAGAGCATGTAGGATAGTTAAGGTCAAATAAGACCGAACGTTAAAGTTCTGTGGAATCATCTTCCAGCCTGTCGAAATTTGGCACTTTTTTCCATTTGGCTATTATATGCCGGAGTACCCAAATGAAACTGCCAACCATGCCTACATAATAAACTATATGCCACGCTGTAACTTTTTCATCAAGGAACAGCAGCCCGAGCTTAATGCCAAAAAATGTATTGAGCAGCATCCAAAGAAATATCCACGACATGCTCTGCACAATAGTGGTTAGAAATATTCGGACATCAGGTTCCAAAAGAGTAGTATTTGCCCGGTAAAAATAAAACAAACAAATGTTAACGCCGAATAGTTGCTTCTTTAAAGCAGCCAAAGCCCGTTAATTTTGTACAGTATGAACGAACAGGAACAAAACAGACCGGTACTACTTTTTGATGGCGTATGCAATCTTTGCACCGGTAGTGTTCAGTTCATTATCCGCCACGATCCCGCAGGAATAATCAGGTTCGCATCACTTCAAAGTGAAACGGGGAAAACTATCCTGAAAGCATTCAACCTGCCTGAAAATGAATTGAATTCGTTGGTATTTGTTGAAAACGGTAAATTATTCACCCGCTCAACCGGCGCTTTAAAAGTGGCACGCTACCTTTCGGGGGGCTGGCCTCTTTTATACACCCTTATCATTTTGCCGAGATTCATCCGCGATTTTGTGTATGATTTTATAGGCAGGAACCGTTACCGTTGGTTTGGAGAAAAAAAAGAATGCTGGATGCCAACCCCGCAATTACAAGCAAGGTTCCTTGAGTATTGATTTGCCCCCCGGCGATCAGTTTGGCTCCTTAGCCGCCAACTCCCTGCGCACAATGGACGAAAACCTTTTTTGCTGTAGCCTCCATAAAAAATTGGAGAGCCATAATGCAGCCAAGAACGCTGCTACTCCCATGGAAATCAACCAGGTAGCTTTTAAAAAACGCCATCCTGAAAAAAGCCCTACTGCCAGAAAAGCCATGTAGAAAAGTATAAACAACCCGAAAGTATATACCCCCACAAAACTGGCCTTCCCACCCTTTCGCTGCTCTTCCCAACCTTTCAAAAACCGTCTTTCTTCCGGGCTTAAAGCCATTATAATTTATTATTTAAAATTGAAGATTTAATATTTAGCATACATTTATTCTTTTTGCCAATGAACCAAATGACCATACAAGGCAACACCCTTTTGTTTAAAACTATCCGAATACCAACAGGATCAATCCGTATATCCCTGCATTCATAATGTTGTTATTTCAGTTTCAGCGAAACTCACCCTCCACTACAAGCTCGCCATATCAATTACAAACCTGTACTTCACATCACTTTTCACCATTCGTTCGTATGCCTTATTAATGTCCTGCATTGGAATTAATTCAATATCTGCCACAATATTTTTCTCCGCACAAAAATCAAGCATTTCCTGCGTTTCCTTCATGCTGCCAATCATGGAACCGGTAATGCTGCGGCGATTGGTAATGAGGGAAAATGGTGAAGCTTTGGGCACCTCAACCGGCAACCCGACAACCATTAATTTTCCCTGCAAACCGAGCAAATCCAGGTAAGGCGTGTAATCATGGGTGGCGCTCACCGTATCAAGGATAACATCAAAGTATGATTTATATTGCTTCATTTGTGCCGGGTCCTTTGAAATGATAAAGTTTGTGGCGCCAAGTCTTTTACTGTCTTCTTCCTTGCCGGGAGAAGTACTGATAACACTGACTTCGGCCCCGAAAGCCGCGGCAAATTTCACCCCCATATGGCCAAGCCCCCCAAGTCCGATTACCGCTACCTTCATGCCCGGCTTTACGCCTGCATACCGCAAAGGAGAATAGGTAGTTATGCCCGCACACAATAAAGGCGCCACCCCGGCAGGGTCGAGCCTGTCATCTACCTTTAAAACAAATTTTTCGCGGGTAACTATGTGGTTTGAATACCCACCCTGCGCAATGGAAACCCCATCCCTTTCATAGGTATTATAGGTAAGCGTGGCGCCATCTTCGCAATACTGCTCAAAGTCGTTCCGGCAATTTTTGCAGGTGCTGCAACTGTCAATGATCACCCCTACTCCAACTGTGTCCCCGGCTTTGTATTTTGTAACCGCCTTACCTGCTTCTACCACCTTTCCCACTATTTCATGCCCCGGTACACAGGGGTACATAGCTTTTCCCCATTCGCTTTTAACGGTATGCAAATCGCTGTGGCAAACCCCGCAGAACAATATTTCTATATGCACATCATCAGGGCGAAGGGTTCTCCTTTCGAATTCATAAGGCGCCAAAGGAGTAGTGGCGTTATAAGCAGCATAGGCTTTTGTCGGAATCATAAATAAGTTTATCTTTTAAAAAATCAAATGATATAATACAACAGACAACTAACTTTTGTTTAAAAATGGCCCGGGCCCCCGGGAAAAATTCAAATATCCTTAAATGTATGGTCTTGTTTTCCAATGCTTAATTAAATTTTTATTGGTGCTTGTTCTGTTTTATGTAATCAGCCACCTCAATCATAGGAGCTACCCAAATTTCCTTTTCAATTTGTTTTAAATATTGCAAAAATTGCAGGTGCGCTGGCAGGGAAACGTTTAGCCCGTTGCCGCCACCCACCCCGTGAAAAAGTACTACGAGGAGCGATTGCGTTTCAATGGCCTTCTTTACCCACTCAATCAATTGGTCGCCCGTTTCGCCATTTACCACAAAGCAATCTACATCGTTGAGGTCAACCTGTTCTACCCGGTGCATTTGAGCACGAACATTTCGCATAGCCACAAAATCCTTTGTAAGCAAGGGGGTAAAAGAGGAGTCCCCAATTTTAGTATCCCCACAGGTGAAAGCAAAAGTTCTCTCCGTTTTACCATCCATGGCCTGCAACAATACATTAGTTGCCCTTATTTCATCAAGTATTCGTGGAATGGTGTATTTGCTTAAATCATAATCGGGTCTTACCCATTCCCTGCCGGGTGTTCCGCCCATGCAGGGGTGAAATAACGTGTGATTGCCTAGTTCGTGACCATTAGCTGCAATTTTCTGCCAATCCTTCAACCTTGTTTGCATGGAACTTGAAAAGCCTGAAATGTAAAAAGTGGCTTTCAGGCCGAGCGAATCCAACACCGGAATGGCATTATCGAGGTGCTCGTTGATGGCATCGTCATAAGTAATTACAACGGCTGCTTTTTTACCCTTCCAGGGTTGGCCGGACTGTCCAAACGCATTTGCGAAGATCAAAAAACAGAGGAATGAGGTAATACAGCTTAGTTTCATCATTAAATATTGAGGTAAGTAATTCGCTATTATTATTGCTTAGGTTTATAATAATGCGTTTTACCAATTATCTGTTCTGAAAGGCGATGCAGGCAGCCCTTCCTTATTATACAGGTTTGGGTTCACAGGGTTATCGGCCCATGCGTAGCGAACAAAAAGCGGGGCAGATACTTCTTCGCTCCAAACCACCACTTTATCACCCTCGATCTTGGCCTTAGCCCATACAAATTTTTTATCTGCACCGGCTAAGGCAAATTCACCCAACTCTTCGCCATCATTGGTTACTAGTCCGCCTCCTGTATGGCTAAATGAAAGAATTATTTTATTTCCTTCCACACTGGCGGTTTGGTAAACAGGGCCGGAATAAACAATGTTTTCATGGTATGCTTTATGGAAAGCCGCCAATGCAAGCCTTTCGCCCACATCCTTCTTGTTGTCGGGGTGAATATCATTCCATTCACCCAAATCAATGGCAACTACCATCGCGGTATTCGGAACGGCTAATGCTTTCAGTTGCGCTTCCCTTAACTGCGCCCACTGACTTTCTGAAGGCAGATAGTTGTAATCCATAAACCCGGGGAGTTGAACATACAAAAAAGGCAATGTATCTTGTTTCCAACGGTCGCGCCAATCCTTAACCAGGGCAGGTAAAAGTTTTTCATAATCCAGTGCTCGTCCCGAGTTGCTTTCGCCCTGGTACCAGCAAAACCCTTTTACGGTGTAGTTTATTTCGGGGGCAACCATGGCATTAAACAAGGCTGTTGGCTGGTTTTGAGGGTTGATTCCCGCACCAAACCCTTCACCGGTAAATGGCCTGAAAACCGAACCAACCTTGTATTGCCAATAGCCTTTAAGGTCCACAGTATCGTTTCCTGCAAAAATGCAATAGGGCTTGTCGGGCACAAACCCTCCTTTGCCGTAGTTGTTGGTCACACGGATGACGAGAATATTTTTACCCGCCTTTAATACATCTCCTGGTACCTGGTACCTGCGTTGAGGATATAGGTAAGTAGTTTTTCCTACCTGCCTGCCATTTATATAGAGCTCATCGGCATCCACAATTCTACCCATAAAAACTTTGGCCGGTTTGCCTGCCATTGCTGCGGGAATATCAATTTCTTTTCTATACCAAACAATCCCGTTCAGGTCTTTTACGCCCTGGTCTTCCCAATAGCCCGGGATATTGATAATGCGCCAGCCCTTAGGCACATAAGAAACATCGAACCACTTTGGGCTGGCGGCCATACCGGCATCAACAGGGGGCTGTGGACGGTTTGCGCCGGGCTTTGGTTGTAAGCTATTCAAGTAGGCAGTATCCTTATTCTTTTGAATGGTATTCAGTTCATTTGTAAAATCTTTAAACCCCTGCTCGCTTATCCAGGCTTCAATGGGCGTGCCCCCCACACTGGCATTGATGATGCCCACCGGTACATTATATTTCTCATGTATCTTTTTGGCAAAAAAGTAAGCTACTGCTGAAAAAGGACGTACATCCTCTCCTACTGCTGCTTTCCAATAACCGGTTGGCAGATCGCTTTGTGGCCCTTGCAGGTTGGTAAGCGTTGGTATCCAGAACTGCCTGATATCGGGGTCGTTGGCGGTTGCTATTTCTTTTGCATAGGTAATATCATGAATATTCAATTGATGCACCATATTGCTCTGCCCGCTGCAGAACCATACATCGCCAAACAGGATATCTTTAAGCGTGATCTTATTGCTTGCGGAAATATCAATTGTGTAAGGGCCTCCGGCTTTCATAGGAGCTAGTTGAACCTTCCATTCACCTGTTGCATTGGCTTTGGTTTTATAGGACTTTCCGTTGAGCTTCACAGTTATCTTTTCATTGGCAGAGGCCCAGCCCCAAATATTCACCGGGGCATCTCTTTGCAATATCATGCTGTCCCTTACAAGCCGTGGAAGCCTCACCTGCGCATAGGTTTGAAGAGAACCTGCAACCAGGAAGCAGCACAAAACCGAGAAAAAAATTTCTATTTTACACATTAGTTTTTCTTTTGAAATATGAACTGCAACCCCCTGCCAAATGTTTCTGACTTTGTTCCTGAATGACCGGTGTTTTCCAATACTTTTGATTGAATGCTTACTGATGAATAATTCCTGCCGACCATATGAGACACAAATTTTTCAAACCCAGGCTTGCTGCTTTCTACATCTCCCACTGTCATGTATAACTTAACCGGTTTGGTTGAGTTTCTCTGAAAATAATCTTTTTCAAACCTGTAAATTACTTCCCTGTCCCAGCCAATGGCAGGGCTGGCAGCTACATAACCCGAAAACATTTGTGTTTGGGTAAACATGGCATATAAGGTGATCAATCCTCCAAATGAACAGCCCATCATGATCCTGTTTGCGGTATCTACAGGATAATTGGTTTCAATAAATGGGAACAGTTCATTTTTCATGAAGGAAAGAAACTTATCGGCCCCACCACTTTGCGGTAACCTTGCTTCATTGGTGGGTGTATATTCCCTTGCCCTTAAGCTATCATGGTTGGGTTTTGATCCTCCCCAGGTAATCCCAACAATAATCAGTTCAGGAATAAACTTATCATAGAATTGCTGACCATAGATGGATGTCACCAATGGAAAATCCCATTGCGAATCCATCAGGTACACCACAGGGTATTTTTTATTGCCGCTCCCATAACTTGAAGGAAGCTGTATCTGCAATTCATATTCCTGCCCTGCTACAATTGCAGAAGTTATTTTTCGAACCTGGGAACCTGGAATATCCACGCGGGGATACTGGGCAAAACTATTCACCATAATACAGATGAATAGGATAGTTAATATTTTTTTCATTCAATAACCTATGAAGGTTGTCACTAAAAACTGTTAGTCTTCAAATTATAATACCAGTACAGGCCTGGTTAATACGTTACCGGTGGTTGCAATACTTACACCAGGTTGCCCACCTCCAATACTTAATTGCAGTTTTCCGCCCGGCTGGTACATTTTTCCATCCTCCGCTACCAACGATAATTGCTCAGAAGTTAATTCAAATTTTACAAGTTTGGTTTCGCCTGCATTCAAGAATATCCGTTGAAAGCCTTTTAAAGCTTTAATAGGCGCATGAAGCGAATTATTCTCATAGTTCACATATAGCTGCACCACTTCTTCGCCACTCATTTTACCTGTGTTGGTTACTTTCACTGTAACTTCAACGGTCTTTCCTTTGTTAGCGGTGGCAGGAGCCGTAAGCATGTCGTAATGGAAAGTTGAATAGCTTAAACCGTAACCAAAAGGATATAAAGCCTCACCTTTAAAATAACGATAGGTCCTGTTTTGCATACCATAGTCCTTAAACCCGGGCAAGTCTGCATCACTTTTGTAAAAGGTAACCGGCAAACGCCCGGCAGGGTTGTAATCGCCAAACAAAACATCAGCAATAGCCGTGCCAGCCGACTGCCCACCGTACCACGCATTGACGATGGCGGGAATATTGGCTGATTCCCAGGGAGTAGCAATGGCGCTGCCTGTCATCATCACAAATACAACAGGTTTGCCGGTAGCACTCAATTTTTTCATCAGTTCGGTTTGAACCGCGGGAAGCAGGATGGAAGTGCGGTCGCCTCCTGCAAAACCGGGGAAATTCACCCTCATTTCTTCACCTTCAAGTTGAGGAGAAATCCCCCCTGCAAAAACAATGGCGTCAACCCCCGAAAGCCTTTTAGCCAATGCCTCAAAATCTGTTTTCTGAAAACCACCCTTTATCATTTTGATGGCCGAAGCCCCGTCTCCCTGCCGGTGTTCAAGTATTATTTTATAGGTTTTCCCTTTTTCAACGGAAAGCCTGAACGTTCTGGCCCCCCACCTGTTTCGCGTCCATGCATCAATGGAAGTATCTCCATTTACCATCAACCGGTAACCATCGTCACCTTCCAATTGCCATACAAGCGTTTCATTTTTATAGGCAGTAATTTCAGTAGTAAACCTGGAAGCATAATTAGCGCTCCGCACCCCGTGAACAGGAGACTGACCTTCCTGGTAAAAAAAGTTCACTTCAGGAACCTTATTAAAATACACAGGATTGCCTTCGAGGTTTTCATTATTCCAGTATTCCACTTTAAACCCGTAATCACCTTCAATGGTGTAATAGAGTTTACTCGTATCGGCAACAAAAAGGGTATCGTTGGTAAACTGAACTGCTTGTTCGTAAATCACTTCCACGCCCGAACCGAGCTTTTCTTTGATGCCGTCCAAAACCGAAACCACCCGCGAAGGAGTACCATTATAATTTCCCAACACAGAAATTTTGTTATCGGCATTGGGACCGAGTACAGCGATCCTTTTTATTTTTTTGGAAAGCGGCAAGGTTTGCTTTTCGTTTCGCAACAGCACAATGGACTGCCTGGCCATTTTTAGCGCATGCGCTGTATGCGCGGCAGCCTCAAGCATATTATCTCCTGTTTGTGCGTAAGGCACCATGGATGCAGGATCGAACATGCCAAGCCTGTAACGGATGCTGAACAAACGTTTTACAGAAGCATCAATCATTGCCTCTGTTATTTTTC
>CAYUGH010000004.1:30298-32470 GCA_964444195.1 uncultured Chitinophagaceae bacterium | reverse complement strand
CGGATGCTGAACAAACGTTTTACAGAAGCATCAATCATTGCCTCTGTTATTTTTCCTGCCTTAACCGCTTCAACCAATCTGCTGTAAACAGATACACCGCATTCCACATCGGTGCCATGTATCAAACCGTCAACGGCTGCTGACACAGCATCGGGATGGGTCTTATGAAATTTAAAAAAATCATCCAAAGCCCAGCAATCGCTTGTAACATAGCCGGTAAAATTCCATTGCTTGCGGAGGATATCATTCATCAGCAAATCGCTGGCGCAGCAGGGTTGAGTACGGAAGGCATTGTACGCACACATAACGCCCGCCACCTTAGCATCAACGATCAGTTCCCTGAAGGCCGGCAAATAAGTATCCCAAAGTTCGTATTCGCTTACATCAAAATTATCGGAATGCCTTGAGGGTTCCGGACCACTATGAACGGCATAGTGTTTGGCGCAAGCCGCAGCCAGCAGGTATTTGGGATCGTTGCCCTGCAAGCCCCTTACAAAGGCGGATCCCAATTTGGCGGTTAAGAAAGGGTCTTCACCATAGGTTTCCTGGCCCCTGCCCCAACGCGGGTCGCGGAAAATATTGATATTGGGCGTCCAGTAAGTAAGCCCCATGTAGCGTTCATTGTTTCTTCCCAACGCGGTCGCCTTGTTGTACACCGCCCTTCCCTCAATCGCGGAATAAAAAGCCATTGTTTTCAGGCTGTTGGTATCCCAGGTAGCAGCCATACCAATGGCCTGCGGATATACGGTTGTTTTAAAAGGAGTCCGTGCCACGCCATGCAAAACCTCATTCCACCAATCGTAAGCGGGAATACCCAGCCGTGAAATGGCCGGCGCGGCATTGAGCATTTGCGCAGCCTTCTCTTCCAATGTCAGCCTGCCTACCAGGTCACTTACCCTTTGCTCCATGGGCAGCGATGGGTTCCACATGGGAAATGACTTATAATCCTGTGCAGTGACTTTTAATACCGGGAGCAGGACGATTAAAAGTAATACTTGCCGCATTTTCAAAATAATTTATGATTGATAAGGTTGTATCGTCAGGATATTGCCTTCATCATCGTAATACAATTCTGTCATCTTTACACTTCTTAAATGCGTTACGCCTTTTGAAAGACTTGAATCGTGGTAGAAAAGATACCATTTTCCTTCAAACTCTGCAATGGAATGATGCGAGGTCCATCCAACCACCGGTTCCAGGATACGGCCCCGGTAAGTGAATGGCCCGTATGGATTATCACCCGTAGCATAACAAAGAAAATGGGTGTCGCCGGTTGAATACGAAAAATAATATTTGCCGTTGTACTTATGCATCCATGAAGCTTCGAAAAAACGGCGCTCATTGTCACCGTTCAACAGCGGGTCGCCATTTTCGTCAACAATCAAAACATCTTTAGGCGATTCTGCAAATTCCAGCAGATCATCCGTAAGCTTTGCCACTTTGGGACATAAGCCGGGTTCGTTATCGCCCGGTAAAAAAGCAACAGGACTTTCCGGCTGTTCACCGTTAAAAACACCTGTTCGCCAACGCTGCAATTGGCCGCCCCAAATGCCGCCGAAATACATATAATAACTGCCATCATCATCCTTGAATACAGCAGGATCAATGGAAAAGCTCCCTTTTATTGCTTCGGGTTGGGGCGTAAATGGCCCTGCGGGAGAAGAACTGGTTGCAACCCCGATCCGAAATACACCATCGTGCCCCTTTGCAGGAAAATACAGGTAATATACTCCATCCTTTTCAGTAGCATCGGGCGCCCACATTTGCTTTTCGGCCCAGGGCACATCGCGCACATGAAGCGCAACCCCGTGGTCCGTTACCGCTCCCCGCAGTTTATCCATGCTCAGGATACGGTAATCTTCCATGGCGAAATGGCTACCCAAATCGTCAAAAGCATCGCCTGCATCAATATCATGCGATGGGTAGATATAGATTTTTCCATTGAACACATGAGCAGATGGATCGGCTGTGTATATATGATTGACCAATGGCTGTGAAATCGCCCTGCGGTTGAGGTCGTCGAAATTAATATGGGCAATGCTGTCTTCAGGCATGCTGTATTTATTATTTGTTGTTTATTATTTGGTGTTTATTGTTTGGTGTTTATTGTTTGGTGTTTATTGTTTGGTGTTTATTGTTTATTATTCACACCTCACTACACACTTATTGACC
>CAYUGH010000004.1:0-30198 GCA_964444195.1 uncultured Chitinophagaceae bacterium | reverse complement strand
ACTTATTGACCCAATTCATCATTCACTTCTCCGCTTCTTCAAATCCTCTTCAATCCTCGTTTCCATCTTTTTATTGATTTCGTAAAAGAACAATAACCCTGCACCAATAAAAAATGGGATAGAGGGAAAAACGCTTACTAATAATTTGGTTCCCCGGATAGCCGATTGAACCTGTTCATCACTATTTGGAACATAGTCAAACAGTCCCAAAATCCAGGCCAGCAAGGCGCTGCCAATGCTTAAACCTGCTTTAAGGCCTACCATCATTGCTGAAAAAATTATGGCAGTTGCACGACGGTTGTTTTTCCATTCGCTGTAATCGGCCACATCGGCAATCATAGCCCAAAGCAAAGGGATAGTGATGCCATAAGTAAACCCATGCAAAATTTGCGAAGCGAACATGAGCCTGACCGATGTTGGCGGAAAAAAGTAAAACACAAGGATGAAAAGGGTAGAAATCACCAACATTACCCCAAACACGTCCCTTTTACCGTATTTATCTGCCAACTGTTTGGAAAATGAAATTCCTACAATCATGAAAATAATTCCGCCGGCATTAAATAATCCAAACCCGGCAGATACAGGGTCCTGGCCAAAGAAATCAATACCCATACTGGTCAAGCTGTTCAATATAGGCGTTATAAAACTTGTCAGGGCCTCCTTATCAACATAGTTTTTGAAATAATACACATACGATCCTCCCTTCATTGCCAGGGTGATAAACACCAGGGTGGTAAGCGAAAGCATGATGATCCAGGGTTTGTTTTTGAACAAATCGCTCAAATCCTCTTTCAAGCTTGATTTCTGTTCGGGCGTAGGTACAATGCGTTCTTTGGTCGTCAAAAAAGTAATCAACAACATAACCGTACCAATAATGGCCAGCCAGGTCATTACTTTTTCTATACCAATTGCTTTGTCGCCACCGCCTGCTGCTTCAATAATTGGCAGCATGAAAACCTGTACAAAAAACTGGGCAAACATGACCGCCACAAATCTATAAGCAGACATGCTGTTCCGTTCTTTCATATCGCCGGTAATAACACCGCTCAGCGCAGAGTAAGGGAGGTTGTTGGCAGCATATAATAAAAGCAATAGCGTATAGGTTACCACTGCATACATTACTTTTCCTTTATAAGAGAAATTGGGTGTACTGAAAGCCAGCAAGGCAACTACCCCGAGTGGTATGGCTGTAAATAATATCCATGGCCTGAATTTACCCCACTTTGACACCGTTCGGTCGGCAATGGCTCCAATAATAGGATTAAACCCAAAAGCTGCCACCAAACCCACAGTCAGCATAATAGCTGATGCTGTGTTTGTTTCAAGCCCATATATATCGGTATAAAAATAAGCGAGGTAAGTTACCAGGGTTTGAAAAACAAGGTTGGCAGCAAGGTCGCCCAAGCTATACCCTACTTTTTCAACAACAGAAAGTTTTTGCGTTTGGTTGTTCATACAGAGCGTTCGTTGGTAAAATTGGCTTTATTAAAAAAATGAAAATTATTTCCTGGCAGCTACTACTGAAAAATATGCAGGCTTGGGTTTAAACTCCCTGTCGAAAAGCAAAGGATAATTTGTCCTTCCGGCAATGGGCCACCCATTCAGCCACGACTGTCCATCATTCACGCCCCACAGCGTTACGCGTGTAACTTTATCCTTATGCTTCAAAAAGAGCGCAAACAGATCGCCATAGTCTTTCGCCTGCTGCTGCAGCACCGAATCGGGAATACCATTGGCATAAGGGTTCAAACTTGAATCGGAAGCCATCCGTTGATTGACATCAGCGCCCTGGAAATTACGGGGTAGCACTTCAACATCCAATTCAGTGATCATCACCTTCAATCCAAGCGAACCATAGGCGATAATGCTCTCTTCAATATCTTTTAATGGAATTTTACCCAACTGCCAATGCCCCTGTATACCTACGCCATCAATACGAACCCCGGCAGCCTGGATCTTTTTCACAAGCGCGATACAGCCTTCCCGCTTTTGGGGTTGCTCGTTGTTGTAATCGTTATAGTACAGTTCAGATTTAGGAGAAGCTTTTTGTGCAAGGCGAAAAGCTTCGGTTACATAATCATCTCCAAGCTTTTCGAGGAAGATTGTTTTACGCATAGTGCCATCTTCATTCAACGCTTCGTTTACTACATCCCATCCTTTCACTTTTCCATCATACCGTGCAGCAACGGTTGTGATATGATCTGTAAAAAACTGTTTTACTGAATCGGCACTTTTCATTTGCCTTACAAATGGAGAAAGCTGGCTATGCCATACAAGTGTATGCCCAACCACAGGAATTTTATTCTTCTGCCCATAAGCGATCAATTGGTCGGCCACTGAAAAATCATACTTATCCCATGTTGGGTGGATAACTTCACACTTCATCACATTTTCAGCCGTCAACTGGTTAAAATGCTTCAGGATCACGGCATTTGCCTTCGGATCTTTTTCCCTTATTTGATCTGCATTTAATGCCGCCCCAATTAAGAAGTCATTCTTAAATACATCTTTCAGCCCTGGTTCGTTTTCTTTAGCAGAGGCACCATTCTTTTGGCTTCCACAGCCTGTAATAATCATTACCCCAAAAACCGGGACTATCAAATTAAATATCTTTTTCATAATCATTCATTTAGTAATTTGTTTCTTCCGGACCTAAATAGCTTGGCATTAATCCACCAAAGTCAACAACAATTTTTTGCAGGACAATACCAGGGTTCAACGGACGATACCGGATAGATTGAATACTTTTTTTACCCGCCACATGAACCGACTTTCTCACAATGATGTTTGCCGCTACCCAGCTCTCCCAGGTACGTGTATCATAATCCTTTTCGTTGATGCTGACTACCTGTGGGGTGCCGCCATTCACCGAAACTTCGTATTGCAAACCATTGGGCAGGTGCTGAAAATTTAAGGTAGGTGAAAAATAAAATTGCAGCGTTATACTATCAGGCTGGCTGTAATTCAGCACGTCAAATTCAAGCCAGGGCGACCCCTGCTCCTTTGAAAAATTCGCATGTGTAACAGGATATGTGGTGATAGCATCACCTGTACGACCATGCCCCGGAAGTACCTGCCAATGCACTGTTCCGGTTTCATATTTTTTTGAAAAATGAGTAGCGTTTATGGAAGCCATACCATTATGCTCAAAGAACAAACCATCGCCCGAAGCCCCATTCAACAATTCTTTTGCCGAGCGAAAAACCTTTGAAGCCGTATCGGCAGGCATTGCCCTCGAAGCCGTTTGATTGACATACTGCACTACGGGCATTTTGTTAACATTGGGTTGCTGCCAATAAGTGTAGCCAATATGCGTTTGGCTCATCATGTGGTTCCACTTGCCATTATTCAACTTATGATAGGCGATGGTGATGGCAGAATCATTAGCATAAAATTGCTTTGCATCAGCGGCAAACCGGTTGGCGCTTGTGTCGCCACGCAACGCATAGTATTGATTCATGGCTACCGCATTATACATTCGGTATAGATTGGATGAAGCTTGCACAGGATGAAGCGCCAACTGGTAGTACGCATCCTGGTAAACCGGGGGTAATACTTTTCGTATGGCATCAGCTTGCTTGTACAGCAATTGATATTCTTCGGTTACCCGGTTCCATTCGCCTGTTTCCACTGAAAAGGTCCTGGCATCAAGCAATTCGGGCTTGCGGCGACTGTTATACTTCGAATACTTGTCTATAACATCTGCAATATCTTTGGCATAGGTTGTATCAAATTGCCGGGCGGCCCATTTTTGGGTATAGTCAACCAAATCCTCCGCTCCAATGGCTTCTGGGTTCCATGCATAATCAAGGAAAAAAGAGATAGGAAATTCCATCGGCTTAATATCACCCACATTCACAATCCATATTTCGCGGGCATTATACGCCCATGCAAGGTGCATTTGTTCCCATACCCTGCTGATATGATTTGTATTGATCCATTTGTAATTTCTTGGCCCGCCTACATAATCAAAATGATAGTAAATGCCATAACCTCCTTTGCGGGGCTTTTCGTTTACAGCAGGCAGCCTGCGTATGTTGCCCCAGTTATCATCACAAAGCAAAAGCGTCACATCATCAGGCACCCGCATGCCTTTATCATAGTAATCCTGTACCTCTTTATACAAGGCCCACAATTGCGGCGTTTGTTCGGCCGGCTTACCGGTTACCTCAGCAATAATTTTGCGTTGAACATCTACAATCCTTTCAAGCAGGGAGGTTGCGGTTTCACGGCTCATCGGTTCATCGCCATCGCCCCGCATGCCAACGGTTACAATCTTTTCATTGGAAGCGCGCTCCATTCCCTCCATCCAAAATTCCTTCAGTTTCACTTCATTGCTGTCGTAGTTCCATTTACCCTTTCCATACCGCCGCCATTCATCGTGTGCACGCATCAGCGGTTCATGGTGCGAAGTGCCAATGACTATGCCATAATCTTTCGCCGACTGAATATTCAAACTATCATCATCATAAAAAGCATTGCCCCACATGGCCGGCCATATATAATTGGCTTTCAGCCTCAGCATCAGCTCGAATACCTTTTCATAAAATGCATGGTTAAACCCGCCGAACTTTTCCTTACTCCAATTGCTTAAAGCAGGCGCTTCATCATTTATGAAAATGCCGCGATATTTTACCCTTGGAAAATCTTCGAAAAAATAATTGGATGGAAGCCTGATCTCCGAAGCCTTCTTTACCGGAACATCGGCCCACCAATACCAGGGCGATACCCCAAACATCTCGCTCAGGTGAAAAAGTCCATACGAAACCCCTCGGTTTTGAGCGCCCGTTACCACAAGCGCCCAATCAACCCCGGCAAACGGCTTTGCCACCATTTGCAACTGGTACCCATCCCATGCATTGGCTGCGGCGCCGGGTTTTATTTTACCAGCAGTAACCAATTGTTTGATCAATGCCGAATTTTCCAGCGTACCGGCCAGTATAAGCTGCTTGGGTAATTTATCCGTTTTACTTACGATCTCCGGGCCAATTCCCGTAACCATTTTGATGTCATCAGCAAAAAGCTTTGCCGACACCTGAATATTCATGGGAGCATTGGTTTCAACCAATACCGGCCAGGCATTCTTTTTACCCGCCAATACCAACTCTTTCGGCTGACCGACAGCTACCAAAGAAAGCAGCGCAAACTGCGTAAATAGTATAATATTTCGGATTGGCATCATCATGTATCAGAACCCTATCGAATTGCCGCCATCTACAGGCAGAACAACTCCTGTAATATATTTGGATGCGTCAGTAGCAAGGAACAACGCAGCGTCTCCAATATCCTCAGCATTACCCATCTTTCCCATAGGTGTGCGACTAAATACTTTTGCTTTGCGTTCGGGGTCGCTATCCAACGCTTTGGCTGTCATATCGCTGTAAATAAAACCCGGTGCAATAGCATTTACCCGGATTCCTTTTGGCGACAACTCAACCGCCATAGCCCTTGTAAGCCCATCAATAGCAGTTTTGCTGGCGCTGTAGGCAATTACTTTGGGCAATCCGTATTGCGCCGCCATAGAGCTGATATTGATGATGGAACCACTACCCTGCCTGAGCATTTGCCTGACCACTTCGCGGCTCATGGTAAAAACCGAACTCAAATTGGTGGAAATCACATGCTGGAATTCTTCATCCGTAACTTCCGTAAATTCCTTTTTTTGGTTGATGCCCGCATTGTTTACAAGAATATCAATCCTTTCAAATTGTGCCGTAATTTCCTCCACAAAGGCAGGAATGCTTTTGAAATTGGTTACATCGCAAACCCTTGCATGACAATTTTCACCCAGTTCTTCTTTGGCTTTTGTTAATTTCCCGGCATCGCGGCCAACAATAATGGTGGTAATACCCGCATTACAAAATTTTTGGGCCATGGCTTTTCCAAGCCCGCTTCCCCCGCCGGTTACAATAGCTACTTTGTTACTTGCTTCACTCATAATGTAAAAATTTTAGTGCGAATTTCCGGGAGCGAAAGGAAACGATAAACTTTTATAATAATCCAAGGCAAATTGTGGTTGCTGAACGCCCGTAGGATACGGCATTTTACTGAAGGTTTGAAAGTAAGATAAGCACGCATCCTTCCACCAAACCGCCTCCTTTTGCTGGATGGAAAGCAGCATTTCTACCTGTTTGAACCGCTGTGCGTCAACCGATTTCTTTACAGAACCCCATTGCTTTTGCATGCTGCTTACGGTATCAACTCCCTGCTGATAGGAAAGGCAAAGCTGCTCCCAGAAAGACTTTCCGCCTTTTATTTCAAAATTCCAGGGCACATGATGAAACCAGGCAAGCCATTTGTTTTCAGTTGTCGCGAGGTTGTTCCATTGCGCTTGAACGGGTTGGGCATATTGCTCCAATGCCTTTGACCCGGTGGCCGTCCTGTCGAAGCCAATGCCCTTTTCATCCGCTTTATGAAAATAAGTGCAGTTCCAGTCTTCGCGGGCAGCTTTGTTATACCAGGGCGCAGGGCCGTAGTGATGGCCATAGCCCATTATATGATGCAAACCCAATGGCGTCATATAATTAACCACTGCTTCATGCGAACCCATCATTAAGCCGAGTATTGTTTGAAGTGCCATTGGTTCGGTGGTAAATGTTTGAGCGATCCATTCGCGGGCAATTTGATCGGCGGAAAGTGTATGGTCCCAGGCCAGCCGGCCCAATGCATACCAGTTTGCCTGCGCAAAGGGGTGCCCCGTCCAGTTGATATCGCTGCCTATATTGGCAACACCCGCCATACCTGTATGCTTATACCCATAGGATGAACCGTCAATGACTTTTGCCACCGTGCTGCCCTTTTGCGGCCGGTAGGTATCTGCATCCAAAACCTCCTTGAACATGGGCGCGAGGTAAACCAGGTGCGTGGCGAACCCAAGATACTCCTGTGTAAGCTGAAACTCCATCATGGCAGGCGTTTTGGGCATGGCGCCAAACAAAGGATGAAAGGGTTCCCTTGGCTGAAAATCAATAGGCCCGTTTTTTACCTGGAGAATAACATTACCGGCAAACTTGCCATCGAGCGGAACAAACTCCGTATAAGGCTGCTTAAACCTGTCCTCGGGTGTTTCATTGCTATAAACAAATGCCCTCCAGATGATCACGCCATTAAAAGGTTCCACGGCAGCCGCCAACATATTGGCGCCATCGGCATGGTTGCGGCCATAATTTTGCGGCCCCGGCTGCCCTTCGCTATTGGCTTTCACCAGGAAACCTCCAAAATCGGGGATAAGGGAATATATCTCTTTTGCCTTCTCAGCCCACCATTGCCTTACGGTATCATTCAAAGGATCGGCAGTTTTCAATTTGCCAATCTCTATCGGCGCGCTGAACCGGGCGGTTAAAAATACTTTGATGCCATAGGGCCTGAAAACATCCGCAAGCGCCTTTACCTTTTGAAGGTACATGGGCGTCAATACGGTAGCGTTGGCATTTACATTGGTAAGCGCCACGGCATTAATGCCAATAGAGGCATTGGCCCTTGCATAATCAATATAGCGCTGATCAATATAATCGGGCAACGTATGCCATTTCCAGATGGATTGCCCGGCATAGCCGCGTTCTACGGTCATCGTCAGGTTATCCCAATGGTTCAGCATCCTTAGCCCGATCCGGGGAACCTGCTTTTCATTTGTTTTAGCCAGGCTGGCCTGTACAGAAAGTTTCCTCAAAAAACCGAACATGCCATACAGCAAACCCAACTCGGTATTTGCGGCAATCACCATGCAGGTTGATTTGCCATCGGGGCCTTTAGTACTTTTGAGCAGGTAACCTTCCTTACCGAGATCATCCAACGAAATGCCCGGGAGGTATTTTGAAACGGATATATCCGCCGGTAAGAACAAAAAAATCCCGTTTCCGCTAGGGTTCTTGTCCTGAAAAATTAATTGTTTGCCGACAAATCCCAATACCGCTTTGCTTAATTCTTCCCTTATGGCAACCCCTGTTGATGTATTGCCCGCTAAATATGCCTTTTCAAAATAAAGATTGGCTTCCTGACGATAAGCCGAGGTCATTTTGGGGTATCGAAGCCATAAATCATACCCATTTTCTGCAAAAACAGTAATAGAAATGAAAACGATTACATATATTATTATGGCAGATTTTTTCATTATCCAATGCGTTTCAAAGGGTTATAACTTTATTTTTTTCAGGGAAGATTCCCTGACCAACAATTCGGACCTGACGATGATGGTGCTTGTTTGCCTGATATCCTTATCACCCTTCAGGTGATCAATCAGGTTTTTAGCGGCTATTTTTCCGAGCTCCATGCCCGGGTAGTCAATGGTGGTCAATGTAGGCTCCACAATACGGCTGATGGCATCATTGTTGAACCCCACCACGGCAATATCATCAGGAATACGGATGCCATGCTCTTTGAGGGTTCGCATGCATTGTGCCGCTACAAAATCGTTTGTAATAAATACCCCATCGGGCATAGGATTCATGGCAATCAGTTCAACCGCACAGTCAATGCCACTTTGTTCGCTCAGGTCTTTTACCAGCACACGGCTGTCATCAAGCCCGATGCCCCTGTCATATTGCGCATCCACATATCCCCTGTATCGCTGGGCGTACACATTTCGCTTCAGGCTTGCCGTTACTATGGCTATTCGCCTGCAACCCTGTTCCAGCAAGTGTTGTGTGGCAAGGTACCCTGCTTTGTAGTTGTCAATGATCACTTTGATGGTGTCGCTGTTTTCTTCAACACGGTCAAAGAAAACCACGGGTATTCCCTTCTTTTCAAAGGGCATAAAATGATCAAGCGTGGAAGTATCAAATGACAACGATGCAATCAATCCATCCACTCTTTTATGAAATAGGTTTAAAGCATTGGATTTCTCCTTTTCAAAATCTTCGCCCGAGTGGGCAATAATAATATCGTAACCCGCTTCTGTGGTTACCCTTTCAATGCCGGATAATACGGAAGTAATAAAGTTGCTGTTCAGTTCATGTACCAATACCCCAATGGTATGGGTTTTTTGCTGGCGGAGGTTAGCCGCAAAACGATTATGCCTGTAGCCCACCTCATTCGCCAGGTCAAAAATCTTCTTTTTGGTCTTTTTACTAACGACCGGATCGTCATTCAGCGCCCTGCTGATCGTTGCAATTGAAACATTAAGCTGCCTGGCGAGATCGAGTATGGTTACTTCTTTACCCATTGGCTGACAATCGTTTGAGAGGGTGTAAAAGTAGGTGAAAAACTTTTTAAAAAAAATATTCTTGTAAACGTTTACATTCTATTCAAATTTTCTCTACCTTAGCTGCCGCAAACGATGCCGTAACCGATTACGCATGCCTGTTTATCCCAGAAATTAATAATTGCCTATGAAAAACGCTATCCTGATCAATGTTTTCAACAAAAATGTAAAGGTTTTCATTCATTGTAATGCACCCCCACGCCCGCGCGTTACACAAGTCCGGGCTGATCCGGCAGCCATTTGAATTCCATAACCTTAATTTCTTCAATTTGTGTTTTTTATCACTAACTGCAAAATATCCTGCTGTATGAAACAAAAAAGCAAACAAACCCTGCTAAGGGGGAAAAGTCCCACCGGGCAAACAGGACAACCATGTTCATTTCACAGAATTTTAATGGTGTTTTTTATTTCCCTAATGTCGGTCGGCTGGGCGATAGCCCAAACCGCCATACCGGTTACGGGAAAAGTTACTGACACGCTGGGCGCCGCTATTGCCGGCGCATCCATAACAGTTAAAAAAAGCAGTACCGGAACAACAACTGATGAATCCGGAAATTTTTCAATCAATGTTGAACCCGGAAAAGTGCTGGTGATTTCCGCTGTGGGTTTTGCTCCGCAGGAAATTACCGTAGCCAATAACGGAGGCACATTTTCGGTAAATGTTGCGTTGCTGGCCGGCGAAAACAAGCTGGATGAAGTGGTAGTGGTAGGCTATGGTACCCAACGCAAGGAGGCAGTAACCGGTTCAGTGGCATCAATTAATGGCGCCGTGATGCGAGAAATCCCGGCGCCCAATATTTCTCAAGCCTTGCAAGGGCGCTTGGCAGGTGTGGAAATGTCGCAAACCTCCACCCGGCCCGGTGCTACCATGCAGATCCGCATCAGGGGTACACGGTCGTTGAGCGCCGATAATAATCCGTTAATCGTTCTTGACGGCATACCGTTCATAGGTTCTTTAGCCGACCTTAACCCTGACGACGTTAAAACGATTGATGTTCTTAAAGATGCTTCGGCAACCGCCATTTACGGCTCCCGCGGCGCCAACGGCGTTATACTTATTACAACCAATAAAGGCTCCAGGAACAGAAAGCCGCAAGTAAATTATAACGGGTATGTTGGAACACAATCTGTTTTTGCCAAATACCCTATGATGAACGGGCCTGAATTTGCAGCGCTACGTGCTGCAAGAGGGCAATACGTAAACGGGCCTGATGAAGACAACTCCCTGAATACCGATTGGCAGGATCTATTTTACCAAACAGGTATAGTAAGCGATCATAATATTAGCGTAAACGGCGGTACGGATGGCGGCAGCTACAACTTTGGAGCGGGTTATTACCTCAACGAGGGCGTAATTCCTACACAGCAATACAAGCGCTATTCAGTACGCGGCTCACTCGATCAGCAGGTAGGGAAGTATTTCCGCCTCGGATTCACCAGCTACAATAATTTTAACGAGAGTAAGGGAAACCAGGTGGGATTATTTAACTCATTAAGCATGTCGCCTATTTCAACTCCGTATAACTCCGACGGAACCCTGAAAAGAACAATCCGGATGGCAGCGGATGAGCAGTTTGTTTATACAAAAGATATAGTGAACGACTTAACAGATAATGATCAATGGGTTAATGAAACACGGGGTTTTGCATCCTACAATGCCCTTTTTGGCGAAATAAAAGCTCCATTCCTGGAAGGGCTGAAGTATAGGGTGAACCTGGGTCTTGATTATATTCAAACGAACAATGGTAGTTATACAGGGCAAGGCGTAGGCAGTGTCAATCCAGCCAGCATATCATCCGCTGCTGTTGATAACAGGCTTACTTACCACTGGACGGTTGAAAACCTGCTTACCTACGACCGCAATTTCGGAAAACATACAGTGAATGCTGTGGCCTTATATTCTGCTGAGCAAAGTAAATACAACCGGTCAAATATGTCGGTACAGGATATACCTGCCGATGCATTTCTATTTTATAACATTGGGCAGGGAGGAACAGCTTTGACGGTAAATCCAGCTAACCAGGACTACCAGTTATGGGGGCTCGAGTCAATGATGGGTCGTGTTATGTACTCTTACGATAGCCGTTATATGCTTTCTGCTACCATACGTTCTGATGGATCATCAAGGCTGGCCGAAGGGCATAAATGGCATACCTATCCTGCCATATCTGCAGGATGGAATATTTCGAATGAGTCGTTTATGAAGAATGTAAGCTTCATAACCAACCTGAAGCTGCGTGCAGGGTATGGACAAACATCTAACCAGGCTATTGCTCCTTATGCTACGCTTGGATCGTTAGCTACAAGGCCTTACAACTTTGGACCCTCAACTTATGGAACAGGTTACTATGTAACACAATTACCCAATACCGACTTAGGCTGGGAATACTCCAAGACAATGAACTTTGGTATAGACTTCTCTTTGTTCAAAAATCGCTTGTCTGGTACCATTGAGTATTATAACACAAAAACCGAAGATGTTCTCCTGGGACTCGGACTGCCTCCCACATCCGGTGTAACCGGCTATACTGCAAATATCGGAACAACCGAAAACAAAGGATTTGAGCTTAGTTTGAATGGTACAATTATCAATAACCCCGATGGTCTTACCTGGGATGTAGGTTTTAATTTCTATGCCAATCGAAACAAACTGACATCACTTGCCTCGGGGCAAACGAGGGATGAAAATAATTGGTGGTTTGTAGGACATAATATCAATGCCATTTTCGATTATAAGAAAACAGGTTTATGGCAATCGCATGATCAGTATCTTAATACCCTTGAGCCAGGAGGAACTGTAGGAATGATTAAGGTAGAATATACTGGTGACTACAATGCTGATGGTTCACCAACAAGGGCCATTGGAACTGCCGACAGGCAGGTTTTGAATGTGGATCCTGATTTCCAGGGAGGCTTTAATACCCGTTTAGCCTTTAAAGGATTTGATCTTGGCATCGTGGGTTTTTACAGAAGCGGCGGTATTCTATTCAGTACTATTCATGGTTCAGCCGGTTATCTTAATACACTAACCGGGCGCAGAAATAATATCAGTGTTGATTACTGGACAGAATCCAATACCAATGCAAAATATCCCAACCCGGCTGGACCTATCAGCAATGATAACCCCAAGTATGGCAGCACCCTCAGTTATTTTGATGGTTCCTTTATGAAAATCCGCACGATCACACTGGGCTATGACTTCAACCGGAGCCTGATAAAAAATTCTGCTGTTAGAATGCGGATGTACTTTACCGCTCAAAACCCATTTGTGATGTTCTCGGACTTCCACAAAGAATCGGGTCTTGACCCTGAGACCAATTCATTCGGGAACCAAAACGTGTCTTCAACCGGGGCCATCAGCCAGAATAACCAATTGCTACAGCGCATGCTTATTGTAGGGTATAACACCCCTTCAACCCGAAACTATATTTTGGGCGTTAATTTGACATTTTAAAACATTCGAATATGAAACATATACAAATAAAATATTTAGCCGTAACAGCGGTGTTTATCCTGTTATTCTCCCCAGGATGTAAGAAGCTTCTTGAAGAGCAGCCCCGTAGTACTTTTACACCCGAGTTTTTCAAAACAGAAAAAGGGGTTTTGGGCGGCATCACATCCCAGTATGCCCACCTGCGCTTCATCTATGGCCAGCCTTATTATTACAACAGCCTGGAAACCGGCACTGACGAATATACTTATGCCCAAAGCGGCGATGGTAACCAGCGGGATATGGATTATAGCAGTGTTTCAAACTTAACAGCCGCCAGCAGCCGCTCTGATGTATTGTGGGGTGTTGCCTTTTCAAATATCAACACGGCCAGTGGCATTATTGATAACGGTGCTGCCGTGGGGGTCTCTGCTGCGCTAATAGCCGAAGCAAGATTTTTCCGGGCATTTGATTATTTTTTGTTAGTACAAACATTTGGCGGTGTGCCATTGGATTTAGGCGGGGGAGAACTGAAATTCAATACAACCCCTTCCAGGAAATCAGTGCGTAATACCGTGCCGCAAGTTTATACAAAAGCTATATTCCCCGACTTACTTACAGCTATAAACGATTTACCGAGTGTACCAAGGGCAACTGGTACAGCTACTAAAACACTTGCACGTCTTTACCTGGCGAAAGCCTATTTAACGTACGCCTGGTGGCTGCAAAACCCAAACAACATCCCTACTTATCCTGCATCGCCAAGAACCGATCCTGATGGTAAGGATGCATCATACTATTTTCAACAAGCATATAATATAGCTGTACAAGGTATTGACAATGCAGGCGCCACCTTTGGCCTGACAGATACTTATTATGATATTCACGTTGGTGGCAATGATCGCAACAAGGAAATGTTACTGTATGCTGATCATACCGATCAAAGCGAATTTTATAACGGGTCTCCTTTAACCGGCTTCCAGAGTGAAATAGGAAATGATGGCAGAAATGCTGCCGTTTGGTTTGTAACCAGTAACTATACTGTACTTACAAGTGCTGTTAATTCAGATGGAACCGGCGCTACTGTAAGTCCGGTACAAAGAGATGCCATTCAGCCATTAGGCCGTCCGTATATTCGTATGGCGCCCCCCATTGGAGTATTTACAAACATTTTCGCTGAAAAAACATTGGATTCCCGTTACGACGGTACTTTTAGTACTGTTTACAGGGGGAACTGGCCAAAGGCTTACAATCCACAAACTAACGCACCCGCCACTTTATATAATGCTAATGACATGCCGGTTACTCCGGGTGCAGCTATACTAAGCTTCCTTGAGTATGATTCTCAGGCAGCCGGTATTGTTTATCCTGCCGGACAAAGATTTCCCGGGAAAGTTGCCAATAATGTTGGCGCAGGCCAACTGCCCGGCCGCGCCGATTTTGTAGTTGCACCCAGTGGTATTAGCCGGATCATATTTCCCGGGCTTTGGAAAATGGGCGTATATCGTACCGGCAATGTTGGATTTGGCGAGCCAAATGCGCCCAGCACCCGCCCATTCAAAATTGCCAGGTTCTCCGAATTCTATTTGATAGCTGCAGAAGCGGCTGTAAAAGGCGCCACACCGGCAGCCGGTAAAAGCGCCCGCGAACTGGTGAATGTGCTCCGTGCACGCGCAGGCAAATGGAAGTTCTCTAATAAGGACAATGCTGCATTTGTTGCAGACAATAGCGCTGCGGTGGTAGCTGCCACCCCTGCCACTATAGACATTAATTATATTTTGGCGGAACGTTCCCGTGAATATTTCGGCGAAGGTCTTCGTTGGTTCGACCTGGTTCGCACCCAAAAATGGAACGAGCTTGCCGGCTCATACCAGATCTGCGGTCCAAATTATGGGGATCATACGCCGCTAACGGTAACCCGCACCATTCTGCCTACGCATTACCTGCGTCCCATTCCCCAAGGCCAGCTTGACGGCATGGAGATGACCGCAGATGAAAAGGCAGCCTATCAGAATCCGGGTTATCAATAAGTTTAAAATGGAAAGCAGGAGGAACCGTAAGAAGCCTCCTGCTTTCTTACCATAATAAAAGTAGAATTTTGAAAACATGCATCATGATCACTCACTGATTTTAGATTTACCCGGGTTTCAAATTTATTCGGACACATGAGAAACGGAAAAATATTTAATGCCCTATTTTTAACTTTAGTTATTTTACAATCATGTTCGAAAGGGGGTGATTCGGGAAACAGCCCGCCCCCAGCGGTTTATGATGCACAGGTTATCATTAATGCAAGCGAAAGTCACCAGGTTATCAGGGGTTTTGGATGTGCTTCGGTATTCAATCCACCATCAACTTCCGCAATAACATCAGCAGAATTCGACAGGCTTTTTGGCCAGGGAAACGGCCAGGTAGGCTTAACATTGCTTCGCATAAGGGTGGCGTCGGACGACGATGCATGGCGGACAACAGAGCTCAATTATTCCAAGGAGGTAATAAAAAGGGGGGGCAAAATAATTGCCTGCCCCTGGTCTCCGCCAGCCAAATTTAAAACCAATAACAATTTGATTGGTGGCAAACTCATTACGGATAGCGGGTCGGCTTATGCAGGATACCTTAACGATTTTGCCCTGTTTATGCAGGCCAATGGCGCCCCACTGTATGCTATTTCCGTTCAGAACGAGCCTGATTGGGATCCAAGCTACGAAGGGTGTGTATGGACCAGCGAGGAAATGAGGGACTTTATTAAAAAACATGGGGTGAAAATTTCGGCTACCCGATTGATGGCTGCTGACTTGGTAAACAATAACCAAACCTACATGAGCACCATTATAAATGATGATGGCGCTATGGCCAACCTCGACATTCTTTCAACCCATATTTACGGTGGAGGCATTATTGACAATCCAACTGCAAGAAACAAAGGAAAGGAAGTTTGGATGACCGAACACCTTGATACCGTTACCAATCATATAGCCAACCTGAATACAGCGGCCGAAATTCACCATTGCCTTGCTAAGGCAAATTTTAATGCCTATATAATGTGGTATGGCAAAAGGTTTTATGGCGCTATCGGCCAGGATGGAATGGTTACCAAAAGGGGATATTTTGTTTCTCAGTTTGCAAGATTTATCAAAGAAGGGGCCATTAGGCTTGGAACATCAAACAACTCCAGAAATGAAGTATTAGTATCGGCTTACAAGAATGGCACTAAAAAAGTGATTGTAATTGTAAATACAGGTACGGGGCAGATCAACCAAAAGTTAATTTTCAAGGATGCTTCTGCCGGATCATTTATACCATACATTACCTCTCAGAATAAAAATGCCGAACAGGCGATCCAAATAGCAGCAAGTGGTGATAATTTCAACTATACCGTGCCACCACTGAGTGTTGTTACATTTGTAGAACAATAATTATTTTTAGATAGAATAATGCCAAAAAAAATAATTTATAAGCAAGCAGTCAAACACGAAGGGGCGATTTCGCCTCGCCCTTTCCTATTTTGCGTTGTATCTTCGAACATTAATCTTTAATTAAATACTATGACTGTACTCACTCAGGAAACAGTGTATTTTTCAACGATTCCTGCTATCCAATTCGAGGGGCCGGAAAGCAATAACCCTCTTGCCTTTCAGTGGTATGATGAAAAAATGGTGATAGCCGGCAAAACCATGAAGGATCACCTGCGGTTTGCATGCGCTTACTGGCATTCTTTCAATGGCGATGGCAGCGATCCTTTCGGCGGACCTACACACCTGTTTCCCTGGAAACAAACCACCGACCCGGTTGAGAGCGCCAAACAAAAAATGGATGCAGCTTTTGAATTTATTACCAAGCTGGGTTTGCCCTATTACTGCTTTCACGATGTGGATGTGGTGGATTATGGCAATGATGTGCGCACCAACGACAGAAGGCTCCAGGCTTTGGTTGACTATGCACAGCAAAAGCAGGCTGCCACAGGTGTAAAGCTTTTATGGGGCACAGCCAACCTGTTTTCGCACAAAAGATATATGAATGGCGCTTCTACCAATCCCGACTTTGATGTGCTTGCACATGGAGGCGCACAGGTAAAAGCCGCATTGGATGCAACCATTGCGCTCGACGGGGAGAACTATGTATTTTGGGGAGGCCGCGAAGGGTATATGAGCCTGCTGAATACAAACATGAAGCGCGAAAAAGAACATCTTGCCCGCTTTTTGCACATGGCAAAAGACTATGCCCGACGCAACGGGTTCAAGGGTACCTTCTTTATTGAGCCCAAGCCATGCGAACCCAGCAAGCACCAATATGATTACGATGCTGAAACCGTTATCGGGTTTTTACGCTATTATGGTTTGGCAGATGATTTCAAGCTGAACCTGGAAGTAAACCATGCCACGCTTGCCGGGCATACATTTCAGCATGAATTGCAGGTAGCCGTGGACAACGGCATGCTCGGCAGCATGGATGCCAACCGTGGCGACTACCAGAATGGATGGGATACCGACCAGTTCCCCAACAACATAAATGAGTTGGTTGAGTGCATGCTGATCGTGCTGGAAGGCGGTGGTTTTGCAGGTGGCGGTATTAATTTTGATGCCAAGATCCGCCGCAACAGCACCGACCCGATAGACCTGGTACATGCCCATATTGGCGGCATGGACATTTTTGCAAGGGCGCTGCTGATTGCCGACAAAATTTTAGCCCGTGGCGAGTACCAAAAAATAAGGGCCGACCGCTATGCAAGCTTCGACAGCGGCGCGGGTAAGGATTTTGAAGATGGCAAACTTTTGCTGGAAGACCTTCGCCAGTTTGCTATTGACAATGGTGAACCTGAAGTAATCAGCGGCAAACAGGAATATCTCGAGAACCTGGTTAATCGTGCAATTTAATTGAATGTATTAAAACTATTCATAAGCAAGCAGTCAATACGAAGGGGTGATTTCGTCTCGCTCCTTCCTTTTTTTCCCTTTGCCTGCATGGTTGTTAATACGGTTTTCCATGAGCCAATATCAGCCCTTCCAAGTTTATTTCATCCTACTGCATTAACATTGCAATATGCTACTTTTAGGAATTGACCTGGGAACCTCATCGGTAAAGGTTTCGGTTGTAGATGCAGAAACACAACAAGCCGTTGCCTCCGCGCAATTTCCCGATTCGGAAGCGCCTATTTTAACCCCCGGCCCGGGCATGGCGGAACAGGACCCGGAACAATGGTGGTTATTTGTAAAGCAAGCCGTATTGAGGGTACATGTATCGGGAAAGTACAATCCTTCTGATATTTCAGCCATTGGCATTGCCTATCAAATGCACGGGCTGGTAGCGCTCGACGCCGATGGTACTCCTGTGCGCAACAGCATTATCTGGTGCGACAGCCGCGCGGTACCCTATGGCGAAAAAGCTTTCCAGGCCATTGGTGAAGAAAAATCGCTGGCAAACCTGCTGAATTCCCCGGGCAATTTTACCGCGGCAAAACTTGCCTGGGTTAAGGAACATGAACCCGAAGTTTTTGAAAGGATTTCCAAAATCATGTTGCCGGGAGATTATATCGCTTACCGGCTAACCGGCGACTTCTCAACCAGTATAAGCGCGCTGTCGGAAGGAGTGTTTTGGGATTTTAAACATGAAACCCTTTCTGAAGATGTAATGTCCTTTTTTGGGTTCAGCAACAACCTGATCCCCGCTGTACAGCCGCTTTTCAGCAGTCATGGACAGGTAACGGACCGGATCGCGCATGAGCTTCAGTTAGAACCGGGTATTCCTGTTACCTATAAAGCGGGCGACCAACCCAACAATGCACTTTCGCTGAATGTAATGAGGCCCGGCGAAGTGGCTGCCACCGCAGGTACAAGCGGGGTGATTTATGGCGTGGCCGATACGCTTGTGTACGACAAGCAAAGCCGCATTAACAGCTTTGCCCATGTTAACCATACATCCAACGATCTGCGTATTGGTGTGTTGTTGTGCATCAACGGTTGTGGTATCCTCAATAAATCCATCCGGCAACTTACCGGTTCCGCATTGGGGTATGCTTCTATGAATAATGAAGCTGCAGCTATTCCATCCGGAAGCGATGGGCTAATGATTTTACCCTTTGGTAATGGGGCCGAACGGATGCTTGAAAACAAGAACCCGGCTGCTCGCATACAGGGCTGGGATTTCAATATTCATACACCATCTCATTTTTACAGGGCCTCGCAGGAAGGGGTAGCGTATGCTTTCCGTTATGGGTTTGATATTATGCGGCAAAATGGTATGAACCCTACAGTTATCAGGGCCGGTAATGCCAACATGTTCCTTAGTGAAGTGTTTACACAGGTGCTGGTAAATGTGCTGGATGTACCGGTAGAATTATATAATTCAGACGGATCGGTAGGTGCAGCACTGGGAGCCGGTATTGGAGCCGGTTTTTTAAAAGAAGATGAATTAGGCAAAGGACTTGAATGTTTAAAAACCATTGAACCGGTAAAAGGCAACAGCTATTCCGGACTATATGATGAATGGGATGCCTGGCTGAAGAATGTAATAGCCTAATCCTAAGGCAAAAGTAAATATGTTATTTGCCTCATTTCTTCTTTCTGAGTGATGATTCCCTGATAATGAGCCTTGAGCGTACAATTACAGTACTGGTCTGGTAGATATCAGTTATTCCTTTTAAATGACTGATCAGGTTCTTTGCCACAATCTCGCCCATATCAACGCCCGGGTAATCTACAGTAGTCAATTTCGGTTCTACTAATTTACTGATCACATCATTGTTAAAACCTGCAATGGCAATGTCATCTGGGATACTGATGCCATTTTCCTTCAGGTTTTGCATGATAACAGCAGCAACAAAATCGTTGGTTACCACAATCCCATCCGGTCGCGGGTCCATTTTCAGAATATCGGCAGCAGCATCCAAAGCCGATTGTTCAGAAAGGTCTTCAATCAGCAATAAAGCGTTATCAAGAGGCAGGTTGTGATGATGATGAGCATCCACGTAACCTTTGTACCGTTGAGCATATACATTCCGTTTCAGGCTGGCCGTAACACATGCAATTCTTTGACACCCCTGTTCAATCAGGTGCTGTGTTACTTCAAAACCACATTTATAATTGTCTATCACTACTTTGATCGTATCACTGTTTTCCTCAACCCTATCAAAAAAAACTACCGGGATACCTTTAGCAAAAAATAGAGAAAAATGCCGGATATTCTCCGTATCAAATGATAAGGATACAATCAGCCCATCTACCCTTTTATGAAAAAGGTTGATGGCGTTGGCTTCTTCTTTCAAAACATTTTCAGAGGAAGTGGCAATGATAAGATCGTAACCTTCTTCGGTTGCAGTCTTTTCAATACCCGAAAGCACGGAGGCAATAAAGTTTGAATTTAATTTGGGTACAATAACACCAATGGTATTGGTTTTTTTATTCCTAAGGTTGCTTGCAAACCGATTGTGCCGGTAACCCAATGCTTCTGATAGGTCTGATACCCTTTTTTTTGTCTTCTTACTCACTACCGGGTCATCATTCAACGCCCTGCTTACTGTAGCTATAGAAATATTCAGTTGTTTGGCAATATCAAAAATTGTCACTTCTTTATATACATGCATTGCATCCTTATCATTGAGCAAACAAATTTAACGAAAGCATTCAATAAAAGGCCTGGTTTAAACCTTCCTATTGGCTGAACTTTCAATTGGCATGGAAAGCATGGGTTTAATTTGGTTTAAAAGGCGCACCTAAAACTGCATCCAAAGCAAGCTTGGGTTTAAGCTGCCGGTCCCATAGCAATGGGTAATTTGTACGTTCCGGTATTGGGTAACCGTTTTTCCAACTCATCCCGTCGTGCACCCCCCAAAGCGTTACCCTGTCTATTTTATCTTTCCGGTTATAAAAAATAGTGAACAGTTCACGGACCCTGTTGGCAAGCACAGTTTGCATGCTATCCGGCAAACCATCTGGATAGGGGTCAAGGAAGGATTTAAACTCGGGTAATTGAAATTGTTTGTCTGCCATCCCCTGCCCTATTATCTGCCCTTCCCTGGTTAAAGGCAGCACATCCACATCCAGCTCGGTAATCATCACCTTCACACCACAAGCTGCATAGGCATCTATCGCATCCTCTATATATTCGGTTTTAGGATAGTTCAATCCCCAATGTCCCTGTATCCCTACCCCGTCAATACGTATCCCTTCTTTTTGCAGCATTTTTACCAGCCGTACAATGCCATCCCTTTTGGCAGGCCTCCAGGCATTGAAATCGTTGTAGTATAGTTCGGTATTGGGTGCGTACTCGGCGGCAAACTTAAAAGCATACTTCACTAATGTATCCCCGTTGCCAAAGGCTTTTACCCAGGTTGTAGGCCGGTAGCTTCCATCATCATCTATTACCTCATTTACCACATCCCATGCATGCACGCGGCCTGCATACCTGCCGGCAACCGTTTTAATATGGCTTCTTAACCGCTCAATCTGTTCCTGCTTTGTATTTGGGTTTCCCGCACTATCTGTAAAAAACCAGGCAGGGCATTGGTTGTGCCATACCAGGGTATGGCCCACAATAAACATTTTATGCTTTTCGCCAAAAGCTACAAATTCATCAGCCGGACCAAAATTGTACACCCCCGGCTGAGGATTGATCAGCGCGGCCTTCATTACATTTTCAACCGTAATGGAATTGAAATGATTGATGACGATATCCTGTGAGGCTTTATCAGCGCCTGAAGTTATACCGGGGGTAACCGCCGCGCCTATAAGAAATGCATCTTTATACGCATCTTTTAAAATACGGGCGGTTTTAACGGTGCTTTGTGCATGAATGGAAATGCCACCCATCGCTATTATGGCAAGGATTAATAATGCAAGACGCTTCATATCTTCAAGTATTTTTTGCTGTATCCGCTACCATTTCAAATATAACGTTTTCCATCCTATAGCCGATAGTGTTTAATGTATTTATTATTTAATTCTGAACCAATCAAAGTCAGCAAAACCTCCGGGTTGTTTTGTAGCATAGGTAAACAAACCAAAGCGGTATCCCATAAAATGCGGCAGGGTGTACAACATTTTTAACTTTGAACCAACCGGTGTCCAGCTTTTTCCATCAAGGCTGTAAAAGAAAACGGCTTCATCTTTCCGATCCGTGAAATCACATTCAGCTTTCAGGTAAACAGTATTTTGTGTAAGCGTTACGGTTTGGTCATCTACCGGCTTCCCCGAAGTTGCACGGGTCATTACAATTTCCCTGCTGTTGCCATTTATCCTCACGCCAACAAAACCATAATTTTTCTGAAGCAAACAGAGCCCAGCCCAATCACCATCTTTCATATTTGAAATATCAAGCCTGGTTGATCCCATGCAAACCGGGCCAATGGTGCGTTGGGTAAGCATATTCCTCGCATACAAAATATTGGTATCTGTGCGGCCGGTTTTCAACCTGAGAAAACCTTTTCTTTCAGTTACCGACCAAAGCGAATGATCGGTGTTATGGTTCCATTGCCAAACCAGCGGCAAAGCAGGTTCTCCGCGTTTGCGGGCAAATTCATCTGATTGTACAATACCCGGTACCAGGCCTTTGCATGCAGGCAGATCAAGTGTTTGAGCCACTTTACCATTTTCTCCCAAAACTGGCCAGCCATCTTCCCATTTTACGGGCACCAGGTAGGGAATACGCCCTACTGCTCCATAATCGCGGAACAGGTAAGCGTACCACCGGCCATCCGGCATGTCAATTAAACCACCCTGTGCCACACCCAAATCCTGCAGGGCCAGCCTTCCTTCGTAGGTACCTGTTATTTTATCGGCCCTGTGTATAATAACCGTACGCATGCCATCCCTTGGCCAGGCAATATTGAACAGGTAATATTTACCATTTACTTTAAATAATTGCGAGCCTTCGGCCTGCAACATAATATTGCTTCCTGCGGGCGTGCTTGCATTTTCAATAATCACCTGTTCGGTTGTACCGGGTTTTACACAACTTAGGTCTTCGTTCAGTTCAAGCAACTTTAGTTTTCCGGCGCCGTACACCAGGTAAACCTTGCCGTCGTCATCAAAAAACAAACTATGGTCGTGGTAAGCAGGGCCAAAGGATTGTGATTTCCATGGTCCTTTCTCAATGTTTTTTGTTGAAAAAATATAGGTCTTACGGGTAGTTTGTGCAAAAGTGCTCACGTAGAATATACCGTTATGGTAACGAATGGAACTGGCCCATGAACCCGCTCCGTAACTGCTTTTTCCGTTGGTAAGGTTTAGTTCATCCATGCTTGCCAGGGTATCATAAGCATAGCTTACCAATTTCCAGTTCACCAGGTCATTTGATTTCATGATGGGCACACCCGGGCTCATATGCATGGTTGTACTGCTCATATAATAGCTGTTCCCCACACGAACCATTGACATATCAGGCACATCTGCAAAAATGATAGGGTTGCTAACTGAATGCGATTGCCCGGTTAATTTTCCGGTATGCAGGAAAAAAATAATTACAATAAATATCCTGGCCATATTAAAATCTCATTACAATTTTGTTTTCCACTTCATATTTCAAACTTCGTATTTCGTATTTTTTTGACACGGAAAACCCGGATTGCACGGATAGACATTTCATTATTTTGAAGCCGGATGTATAACCTGGTATTTTCCGCTTAAATGTATCAGGCTGAACATAAACGAAGGCAAACAGGAGCAGGAAGCTGAATGCAAAGCAATGTTTTATTGATAATGGCATGATACAAACAAATTAAGTACATATTCCGGGCAAGGTTGCGGCAAGATAATGCATGCAGTTGATCCTTGCAGACTGGGAAGAAAAAATATATGCTTTTTTAGAAAGGAACTCCAAATTATTTGTTTGATGCTTTGGAACCATTGCAAATAATCATTTATTACTCAAGTACAAATTTATCTCTCGGTGTCCTAACCGGGTTAGGCTGTGCAAAAATCAGCAACGCATCATGGATAACTTTTTTAATTTTCGAAAATTCACCGGGTTTCCGGATATAACTGTGTGCCCCCAATGTATACAATGTCTCCACCACATCCATATTAAAGGAGGTGGAGTATATAATTACCTTACCGGCAACTCTTTTAATTTATCGTCGTTCATAATTTCGGTCAGGCATTCGAAACCATTCTTGCGCGGCATATTAAGGTCTATAAAAATCAAATTGGGCAGCCTGCTGCAATCGGAAGTGAGCTTGTTCGTAAGTTCCACCCCATCATTCACGGTAGTAAGCATTGCTTCCACTGATAACTCTTCCAGGGCATCCTCAAAAAAATGCGATCATCAGGATCATCATCGGCAAGCAGTACATTCAGTTTAGGTTCACGCATTTTCAAAAGGTTAAAAAGTTGAAGCCCCCAAATTATACTTTAAATCTTGATTATTATAAATTGCCCGCTTTTCCCTCCTTTTTCCTGAAACAACCGGTTGCATTTGCCTGAAGCAACAGCGCTTATTTTCCCTTTACCGTTTCTATTATCCCTTGCTTTATGCATTGCCAGATAAGGTTAAAGAACGACCGTTCCGTATCGCGCTGTTGGGCAACAGCATATTGCCTTTCTGGTTTGCCTTCCGATGGATTTGCTTTGCTGATGATAAAAGTATTGGCGATTGACGTAACCAAGCCCTTCTTTTTCAATTTCCCGGGTTCCTCTTTATCATTTTTCAAAGCTGTTATTTTAAGGTCGCGATAGGCAAATAAAACGGTTCCATTGGCTTTGGTATCGGATCCGGTTATATGCGCCTTCAATTTATCTAAACGCAAGTCCTCCACTTTTACAAGCGCCAATCCTTCGGTTGCGCTGTTCAAATTTTTTCCATCCATAGGGCCCATGGTTGCGTCCACCGAAAATACACCCTTGCCTGCATGCGCCAAATTAAAATTAAAAACCACATCCAGCGCGGCCTCGTTCATGAATTTTGTTTTGGCATGCACGCTCATTCCGCCGGCTATGGCAATCTGTTCGGGCATATTGGTTATATTCCGTATCTCACCATCTGTTTGGTTAAAATCTACTTTTCCCGATTTACCCGAAGCGGGGTTGAATTCTTCATAGCTCACATCAATATTACGAAGCGACATGAACTTCATGTTTACCGGGAAATCAATTTTTTTCAAAAGCTGGTGCGGGTAATTTCCCACTTTCGATTTACCCGCCGAGGGAAGACTCCTGTCGTTGTACACATTAATAAATCCGCCTTTAATATGCAGGCTGTCGGCAAGCATGGCTTCATTGCCAATCAGGCTCCACCAGTTAATATTTATAAACCGGCTTTCTTTAAACAGTATATCAAACCTGTCCTGCATAAATTTTGTTTTGGCGCTGAAATCGGCCTTGCTGCCAATGGGTTTAAACCTAATATTTTTTGCGTGCATGGTACCCTGCCGGGGATTCAGGGCTATACTGTCGATAGTAAAGTTATACCGCTTATCAGCCGTGGTGGTCGAATAGTTTTTAAGAACCATTTCGGCTTCATTTGCAAAAAGAAACCTGGTTGAATCGCGCACCGTGGATGAATCAATTTTAATATCCATAAATAAAGCGGTCAGGTTTTTTAACCGCGATACCTGGTTTTTCTTGTCCAGGTTGATATGTGTTAGCCGGATATTTTGAAGTGACAACATTTTTAAAGCATAGGATTCATTACCGGGCGCTATCCTGCTGTAAAAATTACCTGTATCGGGGCGGTTGTAATTCCTTTTTTTATGGGTGATGGTGATGTCGGGGTTATCCATAAATATCTCCGTGAGGATGATGTCTTTTGCCCCGATAAAGTCCTTAGCGGAGATACCGGTTATCAGCAAACTATTAAGGGTTCCGCTAAAAATATCATTGGGCAATAGATAGTTTGAATCTAATACCAGCATCCGGGCCGAATCAGGTGTAAGCGAAACATTAACGGCCGTAACGGAAGAATGTAAAACATCAATTTCAATACGGTCCACTTTTAGAATATAAAGCCCATCGGATGCTTTTGCTACAAGCTGCATCAGTTTATCCTTAATAAGAGGCTCAAAATCGGCGCTTTTTCTAAAAAAAAGATATAAGAATACAGCCATAGCCAATCCGCACAACACTACTATGATCCATTTTAGTTTCATTAGGGTATTTGTTTACCAGTTTTTATCGGCTTTGCTAAACAGCACTAAAATACTTGATTAAAAGGAGATTAGGTTGCAGTTTAAAAAATAGAAGCCAATGACAATGGACATTCACTTTACTATAATACCGTTGGGAAAGCCAGGAAAATGCCGGTGGACAAGGAAAATGCCCGCTTTTTAAGCACCGAAACCGCCGGTAGTTTTGCAGGCACCCTGTACGCCATGTATGCCAGTTCCAACGGGAAGCCCACTACGAACAGCGCAGTTTTTAATGGGTTTGAATGCAAAACGGATTAGAAGTAAAGTCAACAATTCATTGGAGCTCAAAAAAGGTTCAGGAGAAGTGGATATATATTTTTGAATACGCCGATCATAAGTAATTGATTTTCAATAATAAATAAGCTTCGAAAGTAAAAAACAAAAAAAGTCCTCAAAAAATTTGGCGATAAGTAATCAACCCCTATTTTTGCACTCCCAAAACGGGAAAATGGATCGGTAGTTCAGTTGGTTAGAATGCCGCCCTGTCACGGCGGAGGTCGCGGGTTCGAGTCCCGTCCGGTCCGCTCACTACACCGAGCAAAAACCCAGCAGGGACGCTACATTCAGCGTCCCTGTTGCATTTCAGGGAATCGCTTCCCCCTTCACTTACTTGGAATTTCTTGTCAAAAGGTGCATAAAGTTGCCGATTTACGTCAACCATTTAGCAACCCTGCGTCAACCAAAAACTGAATTATAGAGGCTATAAACTGTTTATCCCGAATGGTAGGTACTGCAACCCCCATCTGTACTTTCACCCAGTAGCTTAAAAACATGCCTGGCACAAAAAAATCCCCGCAAAATGCGGGGACTGTTTGGTGGTAGCCCGTAGGGGAGTCGAACCCCTCATTCCTCCGTGAAAGGGAGGCGTCTTAACCGATTGACCAACGGGCCATTCTTTTTTTGGGAGTGCAAAAATAGGGGTACCGGGTTTTCTGACAAAAATATTTTTAAAATATTTTCCGGAAGCCCTTTTGGAAGTTATTCCCTGATAACCTTACAATTATCAGTTTTTACTACGGATTAAAGCGTGTAAATTCGCCCTGCAAAAAAAATCAACATTAACACCAATCAATTATGGTAAAAGTAGCAATCAACGGCTTTGGCCGTATAGGACGCCTGGTTTACCGGCAAATCTTCAACATGGAAGGCATTGATGTAGTAGCCATCAACGACCTTACAAGTCCTAAAGTTTTAGCACACCTGCTGAAATACGACAGCGCACAGGGTCGCTTTCATGAAGAGGTAGCGGCCGGAGAAGATAATATTGTAGTAAATGGCAATCCGGTTAAAATATATGCATTGAAAAATCCGGCCGAAATTCCCTGGGGAAGCCACGATGTGGATGTAGTGCTGGAATGTACAGGTTTCTTTACCGATAAAGCTAAAGCCGAAGCCCACATTACCGCAGGCGCCAAGCGTGTAGTAATATCCGCCCCCGCTACCGGCGATCTGAAAACCATCGTTTTCAATGTAAACCACAATATTCTTGATGGAAGCGAAACCGTTATCAGTTGTGCAAGCTGCACCACCAACTGCCTTGCCCCCATGGCACAGGTGCTGGAAGAGCAGTTTACCATTGTTAACGGGCTGATGACCACCATCCACGCCTATACCAACGATCAGAATACACAGGATGCCCCGCATGCCAAAGGCGACCTTCGCCGCGCACGCGCAGCCGCTCAAAATATTGTTCCCAACAGCACTGGCGCTGCCAAAGCCATCGGCCTGGTACTTCCAAGCCTGAAAGGCAAGCTGGACGGAAGCGCTCAACGCGTACCAACCATTACCGGTTCTTTAACTGAACTTACCGCCATTATAGGCATAAGCACCACTAAAGATGAATTGAACGCCGCCATGAAAGCCGCTTCCAATGAAAGCTTTGGTTATACCGAAGATGAAATTGTAAGCACCGATATCATTGGCAGTTCTTACGGTTCGCTGTTTGACGCCACACAAACCCGCGTACAAACCGTAGGCGACAGCCAACTGGTTCGCGTGGTTAGCTGGTACGATAATGAAATGAGCTATGTAAGCCAACTGGTACGGACAGTTAAATACTTTGCCGGGCTGATCAGCAAGTAATCGCTGTTTACCCCTCTTAATAAAATCCAATGCCGGTTTGCTTCATTTGAAAATCAGGCATTGGATTTTCTATTCACGCCAACAATCAAATTTATTATGACCAACTTCTCATCTTATAACTTCAACGGCAGAAAAGCCCTTGTCCGCGTTGACTTTAATGTTCCGCTCGACAAGCAAACCCTTGCCATTACCGACGACACGCGCATGCGGGCAACCCTTCCAACCATTAAGAAAATATTGGGTGATGGTGGCAGCGCTATTTTAATGAGCCACCTCGGCCGTCCCAAGGATGGTCCCGAAGATAAATATTCGCTTCGCCACCTGGTTGAACATTTGCGTGAATTGCTTGGCGCAGACACCAAAGTATTTTTTGCAGAAGATTGCATTGGTGAGCAGGCAGGTACGGCGGCCATCATGCTCAGGCCTGGTGAAGTGCTTTTACTTGAAAACCTTCGCTTTTACAAGGAAGAAGAAAAAGGTGATAAGGAATTTGCCAAAAAACTCGCAAGGCTTGGTGATGTATGGGTAAACGATGCTTTTGGTACGGCTCACCGTGCGCATGCAAGCACCGCTGTGATTGCTGAAAATTTTCCTGCGGATAAAAGATTATTTGGTACCGTAATGGAAGGCGAAGTATTGGCCGCTGAAAAAGTATTGAAGGAGGCCGAAAAACCTTTCACTGCTATTTTGGGCGGGGCAAAAGTGAGCGACAAGATTCTCATTATTGAAAACCTGCTGGAACGCGCCACCGATATTATTATCGGCGGGGGTATGGCTTATACCTTTATGAAAGCACGCGGTGGTAAAATAGGAAGCAGCCTTTGCGAAGAAGACCGTATACAGACCGCGCTTGATATTTTGAAAATGGCTACCGAAAAAGGCGTGAGCATTCACCTGCCCGAAGACAGCGTGATTGCCGACAAGTTTGCGGCTGATGCCAAAACTGAAATTCGCCCAAGCGATGCAATCCCTGATGGCTGGATGGGGCTTGACATTGGCCCGAAAGCCTGCGGTATTTTCAGCGAAGTGATCCGCAAGTCAAGGACTATTTTGTGGAATGGCCCGATGGGCGTTTTTGAAATGGATGTGTTCCAGGCAGGCACCAAAGCCATTGCCGATGCGGTGGCGCAGGCTACTGAAACCGGGGCATTCAGCCTTGTAGGTGGTGGCGACAGTGTGGCCGCCGTAAACAAATTTGGATACGACCATAAAGTGAGCTACGTTAGTACAGGCGGTGGCGCCATGCTTGAATATTTTGAAGGAAAAGAATTACCCGGCATTGCCGCAGTTAAAAGTTGAAAATAATACCAATGATCATAACCCGCTGGCTACCATTGCTGATTGCGGCAATGGTAGTTTTTTCTTGCAAGCAAATACAAAAGGCGCCCGAAACGAATATTAAAGATTTTGTATGGGTTTCAGGTGATTGCGCCGATGGCTCTGATGGCATCATGCTATGTCCCTACAATTACCTACGGCTTTTTGATAATGGCTCTTTTACCGGTTCGGCGTTAAGAGGATATGTGTCAGGCACCTGGACAAACGATAGCCTGAACAACCAGATCTGGCTGCGGCCGATTGGTAAAAATACTTCAGATGCTGAAACGGATTTTACCGTACTGCAGGTTTTGGAAAAAGAGTTCAACCGTATGAGCGTTGCTGTATTGCGCAATCTGCAAGACACTGACCCGGAAAAACAAACCACCATGCAACTCGCTAAGAAACCCTGTTCCTTTGAGAACGACCCTTTCAGGCTGGATCATAACCTTTGGAGAAACAAACCATTAAAAGCTGAATCGACTGTTGAAATAAAAGACCGGGTAGTAGCCTACCTCGAGTTCCTTAAAATGTTCTACCAGTTTGCAAAAGAAAATAAAATTGAAGGCCCGGATACCGATTGGTTCCCCAACCCGCTTTACCTTGAAGCCAGGGGCAGTATCAGGGTGGCTTATTCGCATGAACTTGAAGAGTGGAACGAATGCTTTTACAATGAGGAACAGGCCATTGAAGGCTACAAAGTTATCAGCGGGCCTTACCTGAATCTTACCTTAAAAAGCAATCCCGACCTGAATGACCGGAACATAAAAGTTATAGATGATATTCTTGCACAAATAAATGCACCGGCGCCTAAACCTTAGCGACCTTTTACCTTAAAGCCCCAGGTTACTTTAATGTCAGTAACCACTTGCCCATCCGCTATTTTGCCAATGCTGGTGGCTTCAAAAACCTGCCCCTCGCCTGTTGCGATGGCTTTTTCAATAGTAGCGTTAATGGCCCCGCCATCTGAACAGGTAAAATAAATGCGTTCAGTGGCTTTCTTAACCCACATTGCAGCATTCGGCCCTTCAAATGTTAAAATTTGCATTTTTCCAA
>CAYUGH010000003.1:0-124819 GCA_964444195.1 uncultured Chitinophagaceae bacterium | reverse complement strand
TATGAAAAAGGGGCGGCTTATCAGCCTAACCCCTTTTTTTAGTCGGACAACAATGTTTTTTTTTATATAAATATTTTTTTTCTAAAAAGAATTTTCAGCCCTTGCAGTTCTTCTCCCGCTAAGAGCCGCAAACCGCGGAGCCAAATCCCCTCCGTTGGAGGGGTGGATGTGCCGGCCTTATTTATCTGCGCAAGGGGTTAAACTTTCAAGGCACAGCCGGGGTGGGTAGTTCCTTTCAGCGCGGATGATTAATTTCACGAAGCCGCCAGGGTTGGAGTTTTTCTCCAACCGCTCCAAAACCTAAAAGTTACTCATAACCTGAATCCCCACCCCCTATATTTGCCCCAAACACTCCCCCCATGCGCCTTGCCATTGCCGCCCTTATCGCTGCAACCATCTTTTCCTGCAACACAACTACACCGGATAAAAACCGGCCGGTGTACGGGAAGGAGCAAAAGATTGGCTTCTAAACGCTTATACATTTGCACTTACATTTGTAAAAACTATATGAGCCGGCATGTCCGAAACTCAAAACACAGAATATAAAACCACCTGGCGGGACGAGTACCTGAAATGGATATGCGGCTTTGCCAATGCCAATGGTGGCAGTATGTTCATCGGTAAAGATGATTCGGGGAAGGTTGTTGGTGTGGCTGATGCCAAAAAGTTATTGGAAGAAATCCCGAATAAGGTAAAAGATATTTTAGGCATTGTGGCTGATGTGAACTTGCACAAAACCGCCAAAGACAATGGGAAAATTACGAATAGCGAGTATCAGCACATTAACAAAACATCGGCAAGAACTGCTGTCAGGGATTTGGAATTACTTGTAAATAGTGGCGTTCTTAGAAGGAAAGGTGAGAAAAAAGGAGCATTTTATGAATTGGGAAATGGCGTAAATGGCGTATAAATGGCGTATAAACTAATTTGCCCCAAACACTCCCCCATGCGCTTTGCCATTGCCGCCCTTATCGCTGCAACCGTCTTTTCTTGCAACACAACTACACCGGATAAAAACTGGCCGGTGTACGGGGGTACCAAAGCCAATACCCGCTATTCCAACCTCAGCCAGATAGATACAAACAATGTTTCACAATTAAGCACAGCCTGGACATTCCAAACCGGCGATGCAGACAGCGCCACGCAAATACAGGTGAACCCGCTTATAGTAGATGGTATCCTGTATGGCGTTTCACCCAAACTCAAATTATTTGCGCTGGATGCCGCCACAGGCAAGGAGCTATGGCGTTTCGATCCTGCGGCAGATACCCAATCCCAGGCCGGGAGCGCCTTTAATTTCAGCAAGAACAAAAGTTGCTAAAGGTAGGCGCCTGCCAGTCAAAGCCAGTTTATCATCCTGTAAGCCCATGCCTTTTTTCTTCCGGCGGCATTTTGAACGAAAGCGGTCCGTTACCCGCAAACATGAAATAAATGAGCAGCCCGAGCACTACAAGAGAAGTTAGCAACTCCCAAAAAGGCTGCGCCATGTTTGTATTTCCGTTAACCACGATAACGGCGGCTATCAAAATAGGAATCTGAACAATACAGGCAGCCCGTACGAACATCCCCAGGATTAAAGCCAAACCACCCAATAAATGGGCAAAAACCACATAATGCCCCAGCAGCGCAAGTGCAAACATGCCAAAATCCATGGAACCATTCATCAGGTCTGTTAGTTCACCCATGTAAATCAGAAAAGAAATCGCTTTGTACATCAGGAATGCCCCCAGTGCAATCCGGATAAAATCAACCCATTTGGGATGGTGCGTATCGCCCCATTTCACCATTTTTGCTACGTAATCCATATGGCTTGTTTTTAGGTGAAAAATTATAGCTTAAAGGTACTAAAACTTAACCCCTAAACAATGTCAGGCGTCATAAATTCAGTTGGCTGTGGAAGGCTAATCGCTTACTTTGCGCACTTATCCGCTATTTTATTTACTATGCAAAAAAATAAATTAACCATTTACATATTGGGCGCCATGATTGCAGGCATTGTTGTCGGGATAATCATCAACAAGTCTGCATCGACTGAATTTATTGAAGGTTTCGCCAAAAACATAAAATTGCTGGCCACCATCTTTATAAGGCTGGTGCAAATGATAATTGCCCCTTTGGTATTTACCACGCTGGTGGTGGGTATTGCCAAACTGGGCGATTTAAAGGCTGTGGGAAGGGTTGGAGGCAAGGCGCTGGGATGGTTTGTTACTGCCTCGCTCATTAGCTTGCTCCTCGGGTTGGTGGTGATCAACTTTTTTAAACCCGGCGTGGGTATGAACCTGGACAATATTGATGCCTCTTCCGTAGAGGATGTGGTGGGCAAAACCAGGGGATTTTCGCTGCAAAACTTTGTGGAGCATATTGTGCCCAAAAGCGTGGTAGAAGCCATGGCCACCAATGAAATCCTTCAATTGGTAGTATTCTCCATATTTTTTGGGGTTGCATTATCGGGCATGGGGGCAAAAGCTACCCCGCTTATCAAGGCATTCGACACGGTGGCGCATGTGGTGCTGAAAATGGTTGGATATGTAATGGCATTTGCCCCCCTCGGTGTTTTTGGGGCCATTTCAGCGGTCATTTCGGTGAGGGGGCTTGATATCCTGATTATTTACGGAAAATATTTTGTAGCCTTTTTAGTGGGGATTATCCTTTTATGGGTGGTATTGCTCACGGTTGGCTACATTTTTTTAAAACAAAGATTGCCTGATTTGCTGAGAAGGCTGTATGGCCCCATGGTGATTGCGTTCAGCACCACCAGCAGCGAGGCGGTTTTTCCTAAACTCACCGAAGAGTTGGAGCGGTTTGGTTGTAAAGACAAGATAGTTTCCTTCATTTTGCCGCTCGGGTACTCTTTTAATCTTGATGGCAGCATGATGTATATGACGTTTGCCAGCATATTTATCGCGCAGGTTTTTAATGTACCGCTTACGCTTGGCGAGCAACTTACCATGCTGCTGGTGCTGATGGTAAGCAGCAAGGGAGTTGCGGGGGTGCCGCGCGCCAGCCTGGTGGTGGTAGCTGCCACCTGTGGCATGTTCAATATTCCCGTAGAGGGCATCGCGCTCATTTTACCGATTGACCATTTCTGCGATATGTTTCGCAGCATGACCAACGTGCTGGGAAATGCACTGGCTACTTCGGTGGTTAGCAAATGGGAGGGCGAACTTGGCCAGCCGGTGGAGGAAATATAATCTGCCCAAAATTCTACCGGCGCCAACCGGGCTTACCCGTTTTTTGGGTTTCGGGCAAAATAGCACCCGAACCAGGCCAAAGGCGCTTTGAATTTTATCTTTAACAAAGCCCAACATGCATTTTCACCATTTTGAACCTACATTGCGGCCTCAAATTTTCATTCAGTTTACGTGGTACTACTCGATGCATTTCATTGGACCCAATTATTGCAGCCCCAGTTTTATATAGAAAACGGTGGTCTTTGGTTATTGATTTTTGTGGTTTTTGCCGAAACCGGTTTGTTTGCAGGTTTCTTTTTTCCCGGCGACAGCCTGCTGTTCGTAGCCGGCATTTATGCGCATCAAATGCAGCAAAACGGCCAGGTTGTTCCCGGGCTCTCGCACCAGTTCCTGAAACTTATAGGTATGGGAGGCATTCAGAATGAATGGTTTGATTTATTCATCCTTACCACACTTCTTGCTTTTGCAGGCATATTGGGCAATTTTGTAGGGTATTGGACCGGCAAGAAGGTTGGGCCTGCCATGTATCATTGGAAGGACTCGCTCTTTTTCAAGAAAAAATACCTGTACCAGGCGCATGAGTTTTTCGAAAAACACGGCGGGCTCGCCATCATCGGGGCACGTTTTCTCCCTTTCATACGCACTTTCGCACCCATTGTTGCCGGTATTGTACAAATGGATAAAGCCAAATTTACCTTTTACAATGTGGTGGGCTCCATTTCGTGGGTGGTAAGCATGATCTTTGCGGGTCATTTCCTGCAAAAGTGGATTTTCGAGGCCTTTGGATTCGACCTGAAACATCATCTTGAAATAATTGTGCTCGGTATTGTTTTTGTAACCACCGCTCCCGTATTGTGGAAGCTGTTTTTTTCAAAAAAAGAGAATAAGGGAAACCAATCCCCGGATTTTCCTTCTTAAAACAGGAAGGTTTTCCAATAACCCCGGGGTTTAATGGAAGAATGAGCCGATCCTGATTCCATACATTCAGCGCCCCCTCATAAAAAAATGACGCAAACCGAACTATTAGAAGGACAAGTGCTGCTGCTGAACAAACCGTTGAAATGGACTTCGTTCGACGTAATTGGCAGGCTGCGTAAAATTTTAAAGATCAAAAAAATTGGCCATGCCGGTACCCTCGATCCCCTGGCCACCGGGCTGCTGATTGTTTGCACGGGTAAGTTTACCAAAAAGATAAACGAGTACATGGGCATGGAAAAGGAATACACGGGAACCATTACCCTTGGCGCCTCCACCCCAACCTACGACCTGGAAAGCGAACCTGAAAACTTTAAAACGTTGGATGGGCTTACAAATGAGCAAATTCAGGAAGCTACCCTCGCTTTTACAGGCGACATTCTACAGGTACCTCCAGCGCATTCGGCTATAAAAATGGGCGGAAAACGTGTGTACGAACTTGCCCGCATGGGGCAGGAAGTAAAAATGCAGCCACGCCCGGTAACAATCTCCGTTTTTGAAATTACCCGCATCGCCCAGCCCGAAGTGGATTTCCGGGTGGTTTGTACCACGGGTACCTATATCCGCAGCCTCGCCAACGATTTTGGCGCTACGCTTGGTTGCGGCGGCTATCTTTCAAAGCTTTGCCGCACCAGGATCGGCCCGTTTTTGGTGGAAAATGCCAGGGAGCCGGAAGAAATTGCAGCGGAGCTTGGTGTGGCGCCCAGCGAACCCCGCCCGCAAAAGAACGAAAACCCGTCATTCCGCGCAACTCCTTCATAGATAGTCGGCAGCCCTTCGTTTCTTAGCGGTAAACCGCCCTGGAAAACTGCTCCAGTTTCATTTCATCAAGTTTACCATTTAAGCCAAAACCATTTTCCAAAAGAAAATCTGTAGTACACAAACTGGAACTCAAAAAAAATGAAACACACTATTTATCGGCTTCTCCGCCTATTTAGCTGCAATGTGGGTTAAAGCTTGTTGATAGGGCTTAGGTTAACGACTATGGTGCCCTCACGCACCTCAAACAAAAACAGCCGACGAATCATTCGCCGGCTGTTTTTGTTTGAATCAACCTTACACCAACTCCACCGCTTCATTCCTAAACACCACCACCCCATCAAACACATCAACCAAAACAGTCTTGCTGCGATCTACTTCACCGGCAATGATCTGCCTTGAAAGCTTGTTTACGATTTCTTTCTGGATCAGCCGCTTGAGCGGCCTTGCACCAAACTGCGGATCGAAACCATTTTCAGCAAGAAAGTCAATGGCATAATCGGTAAAGTCGAGCTGTACGCCGCTTTTTTCAAGCAGGGCACGAAGACCTTCAAGCTGTATGCGGATGATACTCTTGATATCCTTGCGCAGCAGCGGATGGAACATGATGATCTCATCCACGCGGTTTAAAAACTCCGGACGTATAGTTGCCCGCAACAGGTTCATGACCTCATACTTTGCCTTTTCTTCGGCATCCATTATGGCATTGTCGGTATGCACGCCTTCAAACGCTTCCTGTATCAGGTGGCTGCCTATATTGCTTGTCATGATAATGATGGTATTTTTAAAGTTTACCACTCTGCCTTTGTTATCGGTCAGGTGGCCATCATCAAGCACCTGCAACAGTACGTTCCAAACATCAGGGTGTGCCTTCTCTATTTCATCGAGCAGTACAACGGAGTACGGTTTGCGGCGAACGGCTTCGGTGAGCTGGCCACCTTCATCGTAACCCACATATCCCGGAGGCGCTCCTACAAGGCGGCTTACCGTATGCTTTTCCTGGTATTCGCTCATGTCAATCCGGGTCATCAGGTGCTCATCATCAAACAGGTATTCAGCAAGCGCCTTTGCCAGTTCGGTTTTACCCACACCTGTAGTGCCTAAAAAGATGAAGGAACCTATCGGTTTACGCGGATCCTGCAATCCCGCACGGCTGCGGCGTATGGCATCCGAAACGGCTACAATCGCTTCTTGCTGACCCACCACCCTTTTATGCAGTTCATCTTCGAGATGGAGCAGCTTTTCCCGCTCGCTTTGCAGCATTTTGCTTACCGGGATGCCCGTGGCCTTAGCCACACTTTCTGCTATATCTTCTGCATCCACTTCTTCCTTCAACAAACGCTTTTCACTAAGACCGCCAAGCTCAACAGTAAGGTTTGCAATCAGCGCTTCCTGTTCTTTTATTTTGCCATAGCGTATTTCAGCAACCTTTCCATAATCGCCTTCCCTTTCAGCACGTTCTGCTTCCAGTTTCAATTGCTCAATATTCGCTTTAGCGGTTTGAACTTTTTCTACAATCTCCTTTTCCTCATTCCACTTGGCTTTCAGCGTATCGCGTTCTACAGCTAAATTGGCTATATCAGTGTTCAGTTCCTTCAGCTTATATTCATCATTCTCCCGCTTTATGGCCTCACGCTCAATTTCAAGCTGGCGTATCTGCCTTTCCAGCTTATCAAGTTCTTCGGGCATCGAGTTCATTTCAAGCCTCAGTTTGGCAGCGCTTTCATCAATCAAATCAATAGCCTTATCGGGTAAAAAGCGGTCGCTTATATAGCGGCTCGAAAGTTCAACAGCGGCAATAATGGCTTCGTCCTTAATGCGCACATGGTGATGGGTTTCGTACTTGTCTTTAATACCCCGCAAAATACTGATGGCATCTTCCACACTGGGTTCGTCAATCATCACCCGTTGGAACCTCCGCTCAAGGGCTTTATCTTTTTCAAAATACTTCTGGTATTCGTTCAAAGTGGTGGCGCCAATGGCACGCAATTCGCCGCGGGCAAGCGCAGGCTTCAGTATGTTGGCCGCATCCATGGCGCCCTCGCCGCCCCCTGCGCCTACCAGCGTATGAATTTCATCAATAAAGAGAAGTATCTCACCATCACTGGTGCTTACTTCTTTTACCACACTTTTAAGGCGTTCTTCAAATTCGCCTTTGTATTTGGCGCCCGCAATCAGTTGCCCCATATCAAGTGCATAAATGATCTTGCTCTTCAGGTTTTCAGGCACATCGCCATTTACAATCCGCATGGCAAGCCCTTCGGCAATGGCGGTTTTACCCACACCGGGTTCGCCTACCAATATCGGGTTGTTCTTACTCCGGCGGGTAAGGATATGGAGGGTGCGGCGGATTTCTTCATCGCGGCCAATGACAGGATCGAGTTTGCCATTGCGCGCCATTTCATTCAGGTTCTTTGCGTATTTACTGAGTGCATTGAACTGTGTTTCCTGGGTCTGACTTTTTACAGTTTCGCCCTTGCGAAGCTCCCTGATGGCTGACGTCAATCCCTTCTCCGTCAGGCCTGCATCTTTCAGCAATTTGGCGGTATTGTCGTTCCCCTGGAGAATGGAAAAAAGTAAATGTTCAGGGGTTACAAACTCATCTCCGAATGACTTGAGTGCAGCGCCTGCACGAAGGATAACATTGTTGGCATCACGGCTTACCGTTTGTGCGGCTTCACCCGAGGTTTTCGGCAGCTTTTGCATTTGGGTAACCAGGTTCGCCTGCAGGGTGGGAACGTTTATACCGTTCTTTTTCAGTAAGTATTCCACAGGCGAATCTTCCTGTTCAAGCAGGGCTTCGAGTATATGATCCGTTTCAATATTTGGCGATTGTGCATTAAAGGCAAGCTGTTGCGCCTGTTGAACGGCTTCAGCGGCCTTAATCGTAAAATTTCCTAAGTTCATAGTGTATATTTTGCGGCCTGTTGAGGCCATATTTTTACATAAATAACCGAACTTAGTTCATCAAATGCTAATCCACCACCCCTTTTCGGAAATTATGACATAAAAAAAGCGCCCCGCCGGACCGAATGTCAGGCGGGGCGCAGGTTTCCTGTTATTTTTTCATCAGGGCTGTTCTTTCTTTTTCAACACAACTTTTACCCTGTCAGATTTGTGAACGTTCTGCTTAAAAGCGACGAATTCGGGATAGTCTGTCGCCGGGTAGCGGCCATGGTTTTGAGTCAAACTCCGGGTGTAAATAACCATATCATTTTCAAAAACAAAACTGCTGGTGTAATCCCCAAATTTTGACCTGATGGTTTGAGGTTTAGGAAGATTTTCCACCTCATAGCCCACGGGCACTTTTATATGGACCGTATCGGAATCGTAGTAATCATAATCCAGTTCAATATCAAACCTCCTGATTGAATCTACCGTTAACTTAACCCCGCTTTTAGAAAGAACGTTGGGCACTAAGAATAACCTTTTACCCGATACCTGTGCAAAACCGGTTACTGAAAGGTCAATGGTTTCGGTTAGCTCCGGAATCTTACCCGGTTTCTCATCATATTTATAATCTACAATATCATAGGTCGGAAGATCGAAACGGTTCCTCTGCATTTTCATTATATCATCCTTTCCCTTGGTTTTTACCATGCTGTACAGGTCGTCTTGCTGCAAGCCTGTATAGCGGGTTAAGGCCCTTGCTTTCAGGTTTCCACCGTCTTCCACCACTGCTTCAATATTCCTGATCTGAAGATTTTCGCTTTTTTTATAGGTAGGGGTACGAACCAGTGTTCCGCCGGTTTCATCAATAATAAGCGCCGGGCGGTTGTAGGTAAAATCGCCGAGGTAGCCGGCGGGTAAAATACTGCTCGTGCATTCAAGCCAAACCGTATCCTTTGGCATGGGCACACACAAAATGGCATGGTCAAACTGGTTGCTGACAAAACCCTGGTCCATATACAATCCATCATCACCGGAATTGATTAAAACATACTTTGATGGCAAACCTGCTTCACGCAAAAGCGCCGACATGTAATTGCTTAAGGCCTTACAGTCGCCATAGCCGTTTTGCGCCACTTTTGCGGCCGGTATAGTTTGCCAGCCCCCAATACCCAACTGAATACTGATATACCTGGTATTGTCTTGTAAAAACTTATACAAAATGGCAATCTTTTGATATGGGTCATTAACCCCTGCTATCAACTGTTTGGCCTTTGCCGCTACAGGTTCCGGGAGCTGATCGCGGTTTTTGGTTAGCTGGTAAATGAAACCGCCGAATTCCTTCCAGGTTTTCATATTACCTGAAATATTCTCAATTTCAAAAGCAGTTGGGGCCAATGCTACATAGGTTCTTTCGCGTGCCCACGAAGGCATCAGGGGCTCCCGTTTAAGAGGCTTTAAATTGGCAACCGTCCATTCATATTTTTTACCCCCCTCAAAATCAGTGATACCGGCATTTCCCTGAAAATTGTACTCTTTATACCGCAACTCGTAACCCGGTGGCGTTTTCACCACAAGCTTGCTTTGCTGCACACCCATAAAAGGTGAAAGCTGTGGAACCCATCCCGGCAAATTGAAAATGCCTTTCATTTCAAACACTTCGGTATATTCCACTGTGTAAGGGTAATCTTTTGAATAAAAGTTATGCGACTTATACCGGTTGTCCGATATGGACATTCCCGACTCACTGCTCAGGTCGCTGATATCTTTTTTCCTTACCTTTTTTAATTCTTTTCCGGCGGCATTCAACAGCCTGCCCTCAATATCCTCAACAGACCGGAATTTACCGTAATAAGTTGAGAATTCGGCGTATCCATCTGCCTTGTCGTTCAGTATGGTATAGGCATAGGTATGTTTTACAATGGCCTTACCCGGCGACTTTATGGTAACTTCAATTACTTCATTCCGGTTTACCAGGTTGGCATCTTTAAGCAACTCAGTTGGAATGCTTAAAATGCTAAGGTCCTGCGCTGTTGCCGAAAAGGTTCCGGCAAACAGGATCATTAATCCAAACAGGTTTCTCATGGCTGGGCTTTTTTCTTGAGTACAATTTGTTCGCCGTGCTTATTCACAACATATATATAAAATTCTCTAAGTATTTGATAGTGGTCAGGCTCAAAATTGGCCTTCCTTAATTCCAGGATAGTCCTCAATTGAATGGTTCCGTCCTGGTTCTGAATAATGTATTCGAATTGGCCCATATCATCCTCCAACTTTACCCTTGCCGACTTGGGCATTTCATCTACCGTATAGCCATCGGGTACTTTTACATTGGTAATAATTGTTTCTTTAAAAGCATAGGGCATTTCTACCGGGTATTTTCTTTCTGCCGCGGAAAAAAGGTTCTCCTTTGTTTTTTCACCCATTAGCGGATTCAGGTAAATAACATCTTCGTCGCTGCTTCCCTCCATTTTCAACAGGTACGATACACTTACAGGCTTGTCGTAATCCTTTTCATCATCCACCTTCAGGTCAGTCATTTCCACTTCGGCGGGCAGGGCATTTTTAATACCGGTTTGTACCCCTTCCATACCCGAACCTTTTATTTCCTCTCTCAGGTGAAGGCTTTCATAATACCCGAGGCGGCTTTTAACAGAGCCTTCCCAGGGCTTTTCATTATCCATAAACAGGTTGATAATGGTCGTTTTATTTTCCCTGATACTGTCGGCCAATAATAATTCGGCTGTAGGGAAGGTTGTAATCAACCTGGCATGCCCATTGTAACATTCAAGCGGCAAATGCCCGAAACCCATCATCGGGTTGGTGGCATCGAGGTAGTAAGCTTTATTATCAATGGTAAGTTTACTGGCAACATAATTATATTCATTGATAAGTGGATACACTTCGTTGGTAAATCCATTGTCGCGGGTACTGAGCAAAACAGGGTTGGCATTGAACCCTGCTGTACGGAGAAGAATGGTGAGCATCAGGTTGGCATCAGCCGTATTGCCTTTCATGTTTTTCCAGATGTTCTTAGGGTTATCCGTCATGTATTTTCCACCTTCGCTTTTCAGCGAAAACTTATCCCGCAGGTAATTGTAAAGCGCCTTCGCCTTATCCAGATCGGTTGTGGCATTGGCTGTAATTGTTTTAATATCATCATTAAGCCAGTTATTGCTTTTAGTGAGCGCGGCGCCAAATTCCTCATCTTTCATTAATCCCTCCGCTACTTTTGGCCAGCTTTGCATCACCGGCTCAACAGCCTGGCCGGGAAACCGGTACTCGGACAACTGGTAACTGATCCTGGAAATATAATTATCCGTAGTAGTGGTAAAAGGCTCGGATTTCATGGCCGGAACCTCTTTCAATTTCAGGGAAATTTCATTGTCATTGGCAGGCAATGTAAACCTGCTGGAAGAAGACGCGGCGCTTTCACCCCGGGAAATCATATTATAATTGTGTGGCATTGATTTGGTAGAACGTTCAAGCTGGTATTGGCCTTGTGCGCTCGATACATAAACCAAAAAATCCGGGATCCTGGTAACATATTCGGTATAAACCCTTGGGTATTTGCCCTGGAATTCCCAACTCCGGAGGTTGAATAAAAAATCTGAAACAATGGTATAGGCCACCTCAATTATGGAACCTTCTTTTACATTGGGGAGGCCAAATTTTGTGTGGCTGTAATATTTGTCATACTGATCCTTATATATATCCTTATCGCTCAGTTTGGTTTCCACCACTTTACCGGCTTCCAGGTTGTAGGTGTAGGCCCGCAGCTTTTCAAGTCTTTCTTCAGATTTTGAATCGCGGTATTGCTGAATGATAAAATTGGCGGCCCCCATGCCGTTTTTATTGATGATCTTAATACGCTGGTGCCGTTCGAAAATCAATTGAAACCACCCGTTGCTGCTCTCCCTGAAATAGGAAGTGCCTTTATCGTACAGCACAACGGCATCGGAAGTGGAGTCGAACGCATGAATGGCCGGATCAAAATCGGCGGGAGCAATATTCCCGACTTTAACGACCGGTTCTTTCTTTTTCTGAGCAAAAATTTGGGTTTCAGGCAACAGGAAAAACACAAAAAGGACACAAATAATGGCCGGCAAACGATTACACTGCATGGGTAGTTTTTTGATATTCTGCTTGGTTAAGAAATAGGTCAACCACATTACCCCGGAGGGATATTGATGCGTGAGGCCGCAAATTTAGAGAAATTGGTTAGATTTGGCCGGCTGAATATGAATTTTTCAACCGAGATTAAACGGTTATCTGCGAAAGCCGGCTTTGATTATTGCGGTATTGCGCGGGCCAGGAAGCTGGAGGAGGATGCCCGCAAACTGGAAACCTGGCTGAACAAAGGGTATCATGGCGCCATGCAATATATGGCAAACCATTTTGACCTGCGCGTTGACCCAACCCTGCTTGTACCCGGAGCTAAATCAGTCATTACCTTCCTTAAAAATTACTATCCCCCGCAATCCCAACCGCCTAGAGCGCCCAAGGTGAGCAAATATGCTTATGGCAAAGACTACCACCTTGTCATCAGGGAGCAATTGAATCAAATGCTGCTGGATATCAGGGAAATGGCAGGCGAGGTGCAGGGACGCGGTTTTGTGGACAGCGCGCCCGTATTGGAACGTAGCTGGGCCCTGCATAGCGGGCTTGGCTGGATCGGGAAAAACGGGAACCTGATCACGAGGCAGGCCGGTTCGTTTTTTTTTATTGCCACCTTGATCACCGACCTTGAACTTGCGCCCGATGCACCTTTTGTCAAAGATTTTTGCGGTTCCTGCACCCGCTGCATAGATGCCTGCCCTACCGAAGCCATTTTGCCCAATAAGGAAATTGACGGCAGCCGGTGTATTTCTTATTTTACCATCGAGCTAAAAAATGCCATGCTGCCCGATGCCATGAAAGGCCGCTTTGACAACTGGATGTTTGGCTGCGATACCTGCCAGGATGTTTGCCCCTGGAACCGGTTTTCCAAACCACACCAGGAGCCGGAATTTACCGCGAAGGAGGCTATCCTTCAATTCTCAACAGCAGATTGGGAGGCGCTCACAGAGGAGCATTTTAAAAAGCTTTTTAAGGATAGCCCGATTAGCAGGACGAAGTGGAAGGGGGTGATGAGGAATTTGAAGTTTATTCTAGATTAAGGTGTTTACCGGGGCTACAGCATCATTTGAAAATTTCTTTTTGACCTCCTGTTCCTTTATTTGACTTTTTAGGGTATTCGTAAACCTGAAAAAATCATCATTATCCAAAAGGAATTGCTTTAGCCGTTCCATTGGGCTTTTCCGCATCCAAATCCTGCGTTGGAGTTCTTTAATATGATCTGGGGTATCATTCATTTCAATAAATTAAAGGTATTCAATTTTAATTTTTTCACCCAAAAACTTATGTAATCCTTATCAATCAATTCCAGGTTCCACAAAGTAATAATATCTTCCTTTTGAAGATTACTTTGAATCTCTTGTATCCAAATTAACTTGGAGATAAGAATATCCTCTTTAGTTACGACATAAACAGGATAGCCTTCGAACAGATGTCGCTCTCTGCGATTAAATTCATTTATACGAAAGGGGGTATTTTTAAGAATTACGAAATCGGCCTTAAATAAAAACAATTATTGTTTCTAAAAACTTAAACATCTACATTATTTGATTTAAACTCTATTTCATTGAAATTGGAAATAAATTTAACCTGAAACACCTACTGCCATTACCAACTTCACCGCCTCCACAGCTTCCTTCACATCATGCACCCTTAAAATATTCGCCCCCTTCATCAGCCCGATGGTGTTTAGCGCCGTGGTTCCGTTCTGAGCCTCTTCTACACCGGTTCCCAATGTTTTGCAAATAGTTGACTTACGGCTTACCCCCAGCAATATGGGCAAGCCAAACATTTTAAACAACTCCAGGTTTTTTTAAGCAGCGTAAAATTGAACGCGCCTGACTTGGTGCCCGGTCAATCCTATTGCATCATCGTATTTATTTTATTCTGCCACTCGTCCTCAAATACAACCTGAAATTCAAAGTCATGGTCGGGGAACTCGTCAAACAATTCTTTCCATGCTTTCTTTGCACCTAATTCTCTGCACAAAGCAAATACATCCTGCTTATATTTTGTGTCCTCATTTTTTAAATGAATACCTTTTGTTTCCAAAACGAAAACTGTATCATAATCTTCTTTCTTTGTTTTGTTTTTGTTGGCTGCAATAAAGTCAGGATAGATTCTATTTTTCTTCCAGCCTTGTATGTGATAATCCTGCCTGCTCATGTTGCGATACCACCATAATAGCTTTTCCTGTTCGTCTAAGTAAATGGCAACCGACTTTTCAAGGTCGTTTATATTTTCTTCGGGCACATAATCAAACAAAGATTCTTGGATTGGAGTATTGTCGTTGCGGATAAGTTGTTTGTTGCTTTTTACTTTTATCCGTGAAGGCAATACGAAGCCTCCTTTTCCGCTGATCAGGAAGAAATGTAATTTCTTTTTCTCCACTAATTTTTTGAAAACCTTTTCTGCCAATATGTACTTCTGCCTTTCTAAAATCTTTTTCAGTTCCTCGATGATGAAAACAAAATTGGCTGCAATCGTTTCTCGGTCGTATTTTTTTGCAAGCAGTTTAATGGCATGGTCACCCAAATTGTAACATATCCACGGGTTGGGTACAATCTCTGCAATTTGCCTTGCTAAAAATGCCTCGTCTATTTCCAGGGTGCCCCTTGTTTCCAATCTGCCGGTTTCCTGCAACAATTCTTTTTCTTCTTTGCTCAATCCCAACGTAAGCTCCTGTTCTTTGCTTTCTTTGTCAGCCAAAGTCTTTTCTGCAATTTCTGCAATATCAATCTTCGCCCAGTCAATCTCACTTAATATATCTGCTCCAAAAATTAAATCACGCCAGCTTTCCTTTTCCTGTATCACAAACTTGGGCAAATAGATTTTCCCTTCAAACTTTTTAAAGCCAGAGCGGTATTGTATTTCCCTTTCTTTCAAATTGCCTGGTACTTCACTACCGTCATCATTCACCAATCGCCCGGCAATATCACCTAAGCCTTCACTTTCCAAACCGGTTTTAATTTCTCTTACGAGTGTACTTGCATTGGGCTTGAATGTATAGATATAACATTCATCCAGTTCTTTAATTTTTGTCTTGATAGCTTTTGGTTGTCGCAAAATCCTGCCGACTAATTGGGTAATTCCTGTAGCAGAACCTGGATTTGTCAGGATGGTAAGTATGTAGGCAAAGGAACAATCCCAACCTTCCTGTAATGCCTGCTTGGTAATAATGTAACGAATATCACAAGTATTTGCAAACAGGTCAATGCCTTCAATATCGTCTTTCTCACTGCTTTTAATCGCAATATGACCTTCAGGAACATTGCATTGCTTTATCAGATATTCCTTAGCATCTTCTGCATGTATAAAATCTGTTCCTCTTTGGTCTCTGCCGGTCCGTTCGACCTGTATCAAACAAATGGGACGGATATATTCGCCTGTGTTCTGCTCATATTCTTTTGCAAGTTTCTCTAACTGATTTTGCTTCTCAAAACTTGCCAGCATCGTATCTTTCCAGTCAAGGCTTGATTTATTGGTCAGGTGAATATCCAGTTTTATCATTTCTTCTTCGTGCAATTCCCGCCCGGTAATTTTTACCAGTTCGTTACTTCCTTCCGGTGGTGTTGCACTTAATTCAAGGATGAAAGATGGATTGAAATTTCTTATAGTAGTTCTTGCATTTTCAGCATAAGCCCTGTGGCCTTCGTCAATTACCACCAACGGCTTTAATACTTTCAGCGTATTGCCTAATGAAGTTTTTATTTGCCTGTTAAATACTTCTCCGGCTTCACCAAAGCAATCAAGATTTGGAATTTTCCTTAGCAGTTCTTCCTGTGCCGGATAATTATCTTCGGCAGGGAAGAAGTCCGTATAGCCTCCTGCATCACGAAATACTTTTAGTGTTTCTTTGTTCTGCCTGTTGGCAGATGGAAGCATCAGCATCATCACCACTAAATTTTCTTCCACATCCAGCCTGTTGAACATTTCGGTTTTCTCTCTTATCAATGTTCTGCCGCCGCTGCTAATATCTAAAATTTGCCGGTAAGGGTGTTCCCTGTCTTTGAGTGCTAATATGGTTTGCCAGTAAATTTGAGTTGATGGAACAATCCACAGTATTAAACCGGTTTGCTTTTTGAGATAGCTTTTCTGTATCAGGTCAATGCTATGACAGGCCAGCAATGTTTTACCGCCGCCTGTCGGCACTTTTAAGTAAATATCAGGTAATGGTTCGCCTAAACTATTTGTTTTGGAATGGTAAATTGAATTGCCGGTAGATTTTTCCCATGCCCTTTTTGGGAAATTGTATTCACGTGCCATATCGGCATCAAACTCCAAAGCCTTCCGGTACTTCTCCCTGAATTCATAAAGTTCACCCAAATAGTCTTTGAGTGACTTTATCACTTTTTCCTGATAATGCTTTAACCTCATGTTATTTTCCGCAGCAGCGTTTATATTGCCTCCCGCTTCCGCAGAGGCAGGGTGCATTTCTTGATGGTGATGATTGAACAGAAAAAATACCTTTGATGCCCGACTCCAGTTTCTTTATATCATCAATATTTTCCGGATTTTCCGGCTCAATACCTACTATTACCTGCCAGCCTTTTGCCTGGCAAAGTGCCATAATTTCCATGGCTCTTTCCTCCGTTTGTACTTTAACCACAGCGGGTTTCTTTTTAGATCCCAATTGCGCCATTGATAATTTCTTTATAGTGAAGTGGAGAAATCGACTCGACGTAAACAGTTTTGTTCCCGTCCTTACTTATACGCAGTTCTGTATTAACAATATAATTTTTAAACTTGTCAAAATTCATTTTTTTTATTTCCACAAATTGTTTAAACAGCTGTTTCATTTCCGGGTGACCTTCATTTTGCGTAGTAATAGCTTCGTGTAATTTATCAAATATCGGTAAGCTAAATTCTTTTGCAATACAATAATTCCAGATCAATTCAATTACTTTCATTTTGGTAACAAACTGATCGTTGGTATCATTGGCGTATAGCAGGGGTTTGGCAAAATCCTGTAAAATACTTGAGTATTGAATTTTTTCTTCCATGATTTTCTACTTTTGAATGCGATAAATTTCGTACGGCAGTTGGCAAAAGTCAATACGGTTTTCCATGCATGTATAATCATCTACATATTTTGCCGGGGCAAAAACCAACCGCTGCTTGCCTTTGAACTTAGGCATTGCTTTTACGCCATCCAATGTTAAGGCATTACGTTTCAGCCATTCCACATCGGGTTTGTAAAACATATACAGTTCATAGTTTTTGGTTTCGCCTATAAAGCCTGTCTTTTCATTTATTTTCATTTCGTTGAATTCTTCGCCGGTGGCTGTGTAAAAAATGTATCTGGCAAATTCTTCATAGCCCGGTAGGTTTTTGCCCTGCAGAATGCTTTCCATTTCTATTGTTGGGCCTAATTCAAAATAGCTGAATGTGCCGCCTAAACCTTCTTTAAAGTTTGTTGATTTTGGAACGCCTTTAATTGCTCTGCGGATTCTTTCACTTGTAAGAGTTTTGGCGTAATCCTCCATTTCTACTATGATGAATTTCCTCTCAACGCCAGTTCCTTTATTCAGTTTCAAAACGGCGTGTCCTGTTGTTCCTGAACCTGCGAAAGAATCAAGAACAATATCATCTTTAGTTGTAGATAGTTCAATACACTGTTTAATAAGTGCTATCGGTTTAGGAAAGTCAAACTGATTTTCAAATCCTAACTCTCTCAACTCAATTGTTCCGGTTTCGGTCAAAAAGGAGTTATCCTCCCAAATAGATTTGGGTTTAAATGTTGTTTTCCTGTATTTCTCATAAATCCCATATGAGCCATCATTTTTCTTCTTAGCAATCAAATTACTGGTTAGAGTTTTTGAAGTGATATTTTTTGAAACTTTATCTTTTCCCCATCTCCAGCAACTTTCTACTACTTGCGAATTGAAAGGCTCAACCATTATTTTGAACTCCTTACTTGCAGTTAGAGAAACTAAATAAAAACCATCTTTGTCAGCTTTCTCCGGGTTGATATAGATTGGATAAAACAGATTGGGGCGATTATGTTTACCAAACTTTGGATTACGATTCCTTAATTCACGGATATTGAACGCTCCTATATTGTCGATTAGATTTAAGTCGTTTGTATCGTCGTTTTTCTCAAGCTCAAACAATTCCGTTTCCTCTGTTTTTGTGTAAATCAATAAATATTCATGAGTTTTTGCTATTTGATTATAAGTTTGACCTCTGCTGTTTGCTCGGACAATAACCTGACTAAAAAAATTGTTTTCACCAAATATTTCATCGAGTATATTTCGTAGGTGAGGTAATTCATTATCATCACATGAAATAAAAATTGCTCCATCATCTTTCAATAACTCTCTAAGAAGTTTTAAACGTGGCATCATCATGCAAAGCCATTTATCATGCCTTGTCATATCTTCAATGTCAACCTCTTTGCCTAACCATTCCTTAATCATTGGGCTATTTACATTGTCATTATAAACCCATTTTTCGTTTCCTGTATTATAAGGTGGGTCAATGTAAATGCACTTTATCTTGCCTGCATAAGTAGGCAACAATGCTTTTAATGCTTTCAGGTTATCCCCCTGTATTATCAGGTTATCTTGTAAAGAAATTTTATCGGTTAAACTTAATTCTTTCTTTGGCACAAGCCGGTGATACTTCACCGCTAAGTGGTGGTTTTGTACAAATGTTTTTCCTTTGAAATGGAGGGTCGGCATATTGTTTGAACTATGATTTGTATAGTGTAATGATCGCTATTATTTTTTGTGCTTTGCTTTGGCCCTAATCACGCTAATCTGCGAATCAGATAAATCATGGTTCAGACGGTACTTTACTTTTTCTTCAGCAACCTGCAAAGCCTTCAACGCCATGTCTTCGTCCTCCACTTCATAAACTAATTTGTCGCTAAGCCATGCAATCAACAAGTCGTTTTCTTTTACTTTAAAATACTCCGCCAGTTTTACCACTTGTTCCCTTGCCGGCTTACGTTGTCCCCTTTCAATTTTACTGAGTATAGCCTGGTCAATGTCGAGATAAGCAGCAACTGTCCGTAGCGGCAGTTCCTTTTCCTCTCTAAGTTTCCGTATTGTGTCACCTAAACTATCCATTTTGAACTTATCTGTTTTGACAGATTTTGTCAAATTTAGATACTACCTGCCTATTGAAGAAAGATTTGGTGCTGAAGTTTTCAACAAAATGTTGATAGATATTCGTCAGCCGGGACTGTGTGTTGGCATTTCTGGCACAAGGACTATCTTCCAACCTAAATGTTTAAAAGCACTCGATTGTGATTCTTTAACCCATTGATTTACATACTCCTAACCCATTAAATTCAGATAATGTTTTCATGGAGCTTCGCCCATTGCTTCCACCAAACGGACAGCCTCCACCGCCTCCCTTACATCATGCACCCGCAAAATATTCGCCCCCTTCATCAGCCCGATAGTATTCAGCGCCGTGGTTCCGTTCAGCGCTTCTTCTGCACTGGTTCCCAATGTTTTGTAAATGGTCGACTTACGGCTTAACCCAAGCAAAATTGGCAACCCAAGCATTTTAAACAGCTCCAGGTTTTTAAGCAGCGTAAAATTATGGGTAATGTTTTTTCCGAAACCAAAACCCGGATCGGCAATAATATCCACGATCCCGGCTTTCCGGCAATCCGCCACCCGCCCAATAAAAAAGTCCAGCACTTCGCGGGTCACATCATCGTAATGGGGATTGGCCTGCATGGTTTGCGGTTCGCCTTTCATGTGCATACATACATAGGGCACTTTTAGCGCGGCCACGGTTTGCAACATGTCGGCATCCAGCAAGCCCCCGCTCACATCGTTTACCATGGCGGCGCCAACTCGTACCGTTTCCAGGGCCACCCGGCTGTAAAAAGTATCCACCGAAATCACCGTTTCGGGAAACCGTGTGGCAATTGCTTCCACCGCAGGCAATACCCTTGACAGTTCTTCCTCCGCGCTTATCCTTTCCGCCCCGGGCCGGGTACTCTGCCCGCCCAGATCGAGTATTGCCGCGCCCTCCCCGATCATTTTCTCTGCCTGTTGCAGGATCCCGTCGATGCCCTGCCTGCGGCTTCCGGCATAAAAACTATCAGCCGTTATGTTAATTATGCCCATCACAGCGGGCTTTTCAAGGCTTATTAACCTGCCCCTGCCATTCAATGTGTACATTACGCTTATTTTTGGCCGCGTAAAATTGCGGGGTTTCGTTGGGTTTGACAGGAAAGACTTGCCCACACCGCACCAAATTGTATGGAGCAAACTATTGAACAGTACGACCGGGCGATTGCCGGCGCAAAAGATATTTTCTTAAAAAAAACCAGGGACTACGGCACAAGCTGGAGAGTATTGCGCCCTATCAGCGTGGTTGACCAAATCTACATAAAGGCCCGGCGCATCCGAAACCTGCAGGAAGGAAGCGTACAACTGGTAGCTGATGACATACCTTCCGAATTCAAAGGCATCATCAATTATGCCATCATCGGGATGATACAGATGAGTATTGAGGATGATGAATTTGAAGAAGTTCCGGTATCGGAATGTGAAGCCATGTACAATACCTGCGCCAACGCCACCAAAGCGCTGATGCTTCAAAAAAACAACGATTATGGCGAGGCATGGCGCGAAATGAGCCAGGAAAGCTTTGTGGACCTGATATTGATGAAGCTTTACCGCATGAAACAAATTATCAGGAACGACGGTAAAACGCTGATCAGCGAAGGGCTGGATGCCAACTATATGGATATTTTGAACTATGCAGTGTTTGCGATGATCTTACTGGAAGAAAATTTGAAAATTAGCAAATGAGATAATTAGCAAATATGGTTCAGAATGGAAAATAATATTCACCAATTCACTAATTCACTAATTGACTAATTGACTACTCCACTTTTGGAATTTGGGATTTTTCCCGTTGGAATTTAAAAAATATGCAACGACTAATAAACATAATCCGCGTCATTGTAGGCATCCTTTTTATTTTTTCGGGGCTCATAAAAGCCAACGACCCCAGCGGATTGGCCTATAAAATGGATGAATACTTTGCCGTTTGGGGCTGGCATTGGGCATCTGATTTCATCTTTCCGCTCAGCATTGGTATGAATGTATTGGAAATTGTGGCAGGAATGGCGCTGTTGCTGGGCTGGCAAGCCAGGATTGTTACTTCACTTTTAATGGTGCTGATAATCTTTTTTACCTACCTCACCGGGTATGCGGTCCTGAGCGGCAAAATAAAAACCTGTGGTTGCTTTGGGGATTGTATTCCACTGGAAGCCCATCAATCCTTTATAAAGGACATTATCCTGATGGTAATGATTGCCATCCTTTACTGGAAACATGAACTGATCAAACCATTTTTGGCGGTCCGGGCCAATATCTTCCTGGTGTTATTCAGCTTGGGGCTGGTGTATTGGGGGCAGTTGCATATTTTAAAAAACTTGCCCTATGTAGATTGCCTGCCCTATGCTACCGGCAATAACCTGCTTGCAAAAATGCATCCCCGCCCGGGTTCGGTACCTGATAGTACGGCCATTTATTACAAGTACAAAGTAGATGGAAAGGAAATTGAGTTTGAAGCCTCGCAGTTTCCTGAAGATTTCGACGACTCGAAGTATGAGTTTATTTCGCGTGAAAACAAAGTGATACGCAAGGGAAATGCCACGCCTGAAATACAGGACCTGGCTTTTTATACAGCCTCCGGTACCGATACCACCAAGCAATTACTTGGTTCAGGCGAAAAATACCTGTTGGTTTTTGCCAAAGATTTTGAAAATGAACAACCCGTTTGGTATGAAGTGTTCACCAAAATATTTTCGAAGTGCCACCAGGAAGGTATAAAACTGTTCCTGGTAACCAACCAGCCGGTTAACGCGCAATTGTTTTTTAATGAAAAAAATAACTTTAAGTTGCCCATACTTACCTGCGACGGAACCGTGATGAAAACCATGCTGCGCAGCAAAACCGGGCTGGTGGCCATGAATGGCGCGGTGGTTAAAGGCAAATGGCCCGAAGGAGATATGAACGATATCGTAAAATTTATACATGAAAACGGCTTTGCCAAATAAGGAGACCAACCGTGCTTAAAAAGATAGACTGGTACATACTGAAAAAATTCCTTTCCACATTTGTGTATGGTATTGTGCTGCTCACATTTGTAACCATGGTAATTGATGTCAGCGAAAAAGCTGATGATTTTGTTCAGTCCGGGCTTTCTGCAGGGCAAATTTTCATGAAGTATTATGTTGGTTTCATTCCTCATATTGTTTCCATGCTGTTTCCGCTGTTTGTATTTATATCCGTAATCTTTTTTACCTCAAAAATGGCGGGCCGGAGCGAGATTGTTGCCATCCTCGCAAGCGGTACCTCGTTCAACAGGTTTTTAAGGCCTTATTGGGTTGGAGCTATTTTTCTGTCCGTCACCCTCTGGATTGGCTACCGCTATATTACCCCGCTGGCAAACAGTTTGCGTACCGATTTTCAAACCCGGTATATTGATAAGAACTCCTTCACTACCACTTCGGGCAGCTCGCTGTATTTCCGCAACGACAGTACCCATTACGGCCAGATTTCATATTTCGACACCACCACCAAACGCGGAACCTCTTTTGTACTGCAGGAAATAAAGGAAAACAAGCTGGTTAAGAATTTACGTGCCGATGCGCTGATTTGGGATACCGCGAAAAAAAAATGGCGAATCGAATATGTGGTAATCAGGACATTCGACAGCCTGAAAGAAACCGTTGTAAAGTATGACAGCCAATATATCAGCCTCAATTTTAAGCCGCAGGAATTTGTAAAAACCGAGTTTACCAAAGATGTTTTGCAAACCCCCGAACTGGCAGAACTGATACGGAAGGAAAAACTCCGTGGCAAGGAAGGCATAAACGACCTGATCGTGGAAAAACACCGCCGCGATGCATCGCCTTTTTCCATTATTGTACTAACTATTATTGGCGTATCGGTTTCCTCGCGCAAGGTGCGCGGAGGTAGTGGGCTTCACCTGGCCATCGGGTTTATTATTGCAGCCTTGTTTATCCTTACCGACAGGTTCAGCACCATTTTCAGCACCAAAAGCGATTTCCCCCCCATGCTGGCCGCCTGGACACCAAATATCATTTTTGCCTTTGTAGCTATTTATCTTTTTGTGAAGGCACCCAAGTAGATTTCATATTTAAGATTTAATATTTGGGATTGAGTGGGCGTTTGGGTGAGGTTCCGGGTCTTTTTCCACCGAGCCGTGGCGCGTGTCCCCACGCGCCACTTTGACTCACTAGCTAAACGACATTGTATTTCAGATTTCAGATTTCAGATTTCAGATTTGGGATTTGGGATTTGGGATTGAGTGGGGTGTGAGTGAGGGTCCGGGTCTTTTTCACAGGCGGGAAGTCTGCCGGTCGTTTGTCCTCACCTGGCGTATTATGATGCAAAACGAAAATTTGAAATACACCCAAATTTTTAATTTAATCTGAATGCTCCATCTTTGTAACAAACTCATATACGCTACAATGCCTAAATTTTCAACGGTATTTATGCTGATTGCCTGTTGGGCTACATTCGCCAACCATAGTTTCGGGCAATTATCCATTTCCAAAATATCCCCTTTAATTGTAGAACGGTTTGATACGGTAACCATTACCGGTAGCGGTTTGACCGGTACTACAGATGTATTTTTTGGCACGCAGCGGGCAAAGTCCTTTGCGGCCGAAAGCGATACCCTTCTGAAGGCCGTGATTAACCATGGCGCAGCGGGCAAGGTAAAGGTTACAACCGCCACGGAAGCAGCGGAGTCATCTGAAAAGATTTTGGTTTCGTACAATAGCGACCTGCTGTTTGTAGGTAGTTTTAACGAAGACAGTTTGAATGTAATTCATCCGGAGGATGGGATTGTAATCGGCAAAATAAGGTTGCCAAGAACGGTGGAATATTTCAGTATACACCCGAATAACAGGATTGGGTATGCTTCCGATCCTATAAGAGATTCTTTGTATGAAATTAGCTTGACTGAATGGCGGGTGCTGAGGCAGGTAAAAGTGGATGATATTACCGCCATTGAATACAACCCCATACATAGAAACCTGATGGTGGCCAGGGTTAAAACCACGGGTGGGGTAAATATTACCATCAATGGAATGAATTTGGAAACTCTTGCAGCCGAATCGGAAATGATTTATTCCAGTTCAACCAACCACCCAAATTTCGGAAGCCCGGTTACTAATGATAAGTTTTACTTTAATCCTGCTGACAGCATATTATGGTTTGCCCGAAATGTTTCAACTGGAACTTATTTTTACAATACAAGGCTAGGCATTCAAAATCCTCGGTTGGATATTCGGTATTTCCATTCAACCGAGAATCCTAAACAATTATATGGTTTCGCAATGCTAAAGAATAAATTGTTTACGTTAAGCTATGTTATTAATAGTTGGCTTTCCACCACGTACCGGAGATTACTTGAGTTTGATAGCGTTGGTAGATTTACACCTCAATATGATTTTATAAATGCAGGGACAGTTACTGTATTTGCCCATTCTCCTACATTAAACAGGTTGTATTGTGCCGATTATGAAAAAAATAGAGTTTATATTATTGACCCCTTTGCTAGTGTCCAGCTAAGGAAAACGCTGAACGTAGGGCAATTACCATCTGCTATAGGTTTAAGCCCCGAATTGAATGTTGGCTACACGCTAAACAGGACGGATGCATCAATTTCAGTAATAAACCTTGCAACTGAGGTAGTTTTAAAAACAATTACCCCTGGCTTTCAGCCCAAAAATTATGAAGGTTCTTTTGTAGCAAATTATGATGCCTATTACAAAGTTCCGGAAATTCAAAATTTATCAACATTGGTTTCCCAACCAGGTGATACAGTGAAGGTATTTGGGAAAGGGCTCCATTACATTGAAAATATAATCATTGGAAAAACAAAGGTCAGTTGGTTTGAAATAAATAATGATTTGACGTTAAGAATGGCAATCCCAAAATCCACAACCGGATTATTGACCTTTATTACAAAGATTGAAGATATATCATATGACACTTTTCGAATATGTACCCCCAACTGGTACCTTGAACATAACGGTTACTCAAATCATCTATTTTGCCCTGGTGAGCCATTTAGCTTCTTTGTTACAAAGAATCCAATTGGTGACCCAATAAATATTAATTGGCTTGTAAACAGTCAAATTAAAGCAACAGGGCCGTATTTCTCTGGAACCTTAAAAAATACAGATACTGTTACTGCGATGATAACCATTGATACCGGAAATTGCAGAGGCTATAATTTTCTTTCAAATAAGAGCATCATAAATCTAAATGATGACACTTTAAGTTATGCTACCATTCCATATTATTACCAGAAAAACCAATCTATAGAAATCAATACAAGCACCTTGTCACAGGTAATGCAATTTGATTTCCCATCCACTTATACTTCTTATGATACCCTTACTTTCGGTTCGGTAATTGATTTAAAAAACAATTACTTATATATCATTGGGCCCAAAAGGCCGCAAACTAAGTCGTTGTTTAAATATAATTTTCGAACAAGAAAACTTGAACAAAGTACCCAAATAAACCAAGATAATTGGTTGGAAATTGATGAGATGGTAATGGGTAATGATGGTAAATTCCTTTATTGTAATTTCGGGAATAAACTCTTGATTTATCAAACGGATTCGCTGAAATTATTTAAAACAATGGATTTTGGCTCCACTGGATTCCGTAATCTAAAAAATGATGGCAATAAAATCCGGGTTTCTAAATTAATAAACTCCGGGGGTTTAAAGGTACAACATGTATTGATAGATACCTCAACGCAACTGGTAGTAGACAATTATGTTTTTAATGGAATATCCTATTATGCAGGGTATTCTGACAACTCATTTTACAAGTACAACTATTCAAATACCCAAATCTTTGAAACCGCCTTAAATGATTCAACTTTAAACCAGGCACATACCGCTGCCATTGGCAACATAAGCTTTGTAAAAAACATAGACCGTATTGTTGTATTTTCGGATGATTATAACAGGACAAGCAAAAATTCTGGCATCTTCAACTTTGAAACCGGTTCAATTCAAACTTTTGCCTATTTAATTAGGGATGCCATTAACATTAGCCCTGATAGGTTTGCAATTATTACTGAAAGTAATTCTATTTATCATTTTAAAATAATTGATTATCATAGTCTAACAACGATAGATTCTATCCCGCTGCCGAATTTTTATGGTTGGTATGGGAAATTTGCCACCCCCTTTATGCAATCCTACACCCTCACCCGTCCCCCATGCGCAAACAAAATAAAGCTCTGTAATGGCCTGCCAAACGCCGGCATGGTAATAGAAAAATTAGAAGGCAGCAGCTACCAATGGCAGGTGAGTACCGATAAGGGGAATACGTTTACCAATATTGGCAACGGCCCCAACTATACCGGAACCACCACCCGGCAACTAAACCTTCTCAACCTTCCGGATTCACTCGTGGGATATTTGTACAGGTGTATAGTAGACAGTAAAACCGGTGAACCTTACCAATTGGCTTTTGAAAACACCTGGAAACCCATGCAAACCGGCAATTGGGAAGCCCCCTCCAACTGGAGTTGCGGTGTAATTCCTGGCCCAACCACCGACGTAATTATTTTCAGCGGCTCGGTTAAAATCAATTCGGATATTACGGTGAAATCATTGCAAATCATGCCCGGGGTGCATTTTGAAATTGAACCCGGAAAGAAAATAACCCTGAATTCTAATGGAGATTAAATTCAAAATTTGTTCTTAAAACATCCGATGTTTTTTTACCAACTTTGTATCCGAATGAATACAGCCACAAAATGTACTTTATTGAGAAAACAATAGAATTTGATAAGTGGTTGAAAAAATTGAAAGATTTAAGGGCTAAAGCAAAAATTTTATTCAGAATCCAAAAATTGGAAAAAGACGAACACTTTGGAGATTGTGGACCTGTTGGGAATGGAATTAGCGAATTGAAAATCAACTATGCAAAAGGTTATCGGGTCTATTTCAAAGAAACAGATGGAAAAATTATCGTTCTGCTTATTGGTGGAGATAAATCAACCCAACAAAAAGACATTGAAAAAGCTAAAGAAATTTGGAATAAATTAAAAAAATAGAAAATGGAAACATCAAAGTTTGATATTGCAGATTATTTGGACAACAATGAAATGATTGCCGAATATCTTAATGAAGTTTTGCAAGAAGGCGATGATTCTGAAGTAATTATTGCAATCGGTAATGTTGCCAAAGCAATTGGTATGACTAAAATTGCAGAGGAAACGGGGCTTAGCCGACCAAGTTTATATAAGGCTTTGTCTGAAGGATCTAAACCACAATTTTCAACAATAATGAAAGTATTGAAAGCTGTTGGCGGACAAGTAAGAGTAAGCCCAATTACTACTTAAAAAAAACATACCGTGTAAGGCAGAAGAATTTTACCCCCTCCATACAGACCCTAGCGTTAAACTCTTTCGGTAAAATCACTCCAAATCATGCCGGGAGTACATTTTGAAATTGAACCCAGGAAAGAAAATAACCCTGAATACGAATGGCAACTAAACACAAAATTTGTTCGTAAGACTTTGATATTCAACCCAAATAGACAGTTTCAATAGCCTGCGCTTTTCTGTATAGGAATAGGCTAAAGGTTTGCTAAAACCACCTAAATCCCCTACTTTTGCACCCCCGTTCAAAAAAACAGCGGGATTTTATCATGTTATTATTTAACAAACAACTAAACGCAGATGCTCAGGAGCCTGTGGCCGGCGCTACCGAAGAGGTAACCGCTGCCGCTACTGCGACAACAAAAGCACCTGAGGCCGAAGCTGCTGCTGAATCAGCAGTTGCCGGGGTTGAAACCGCTACTGAGACAGTAGTACCTGAACCCACCAAACCAGTAGCCGAAGCTGCCCCGGTTGAAGTAGCCGAAACCGTTGCTACTCCTGAGCCTGAAGCTGTTCCAGTAGTAGCTCAGCCCATTGTTGAAGAAACCATTGCCACTGCCCACGACGATTTCGACTGGAGCATTGACAAACGCAATGTGAGCGTGTACAACAAGAGCGACCGCGAAAAGTACGACAAGGTGTACGAAGAAACCTTCCGCACTATTTCCGACAACGAAATGATTATCGGAATTGTGGTTGGTCTTACCAAAACCGATGCCGTTATCAACATTGGTTTCAAAAGCGATGGTTTGATCAGCCTCAACGAATTCCGTGACGCGCCTGTACAAATTGGCGACGAAGTGGAAATTATGGTGGTTGAAAAAGAAGACCGCAACGGGAACCTGCACCTCAGCCGCCGCCAGGCCCGCATCAGCCGTGCATGGGAGCGTATTGTAGATGCGCATAAAACCGGCGAAGTGGTAACCGGTAGTGTTACCAGCAAAACCAAGGGTGGTCTTATTGTTGACGTATTCGGAATGGAAACCTTCCTGCCCGGCTCGCAAATTGACGTGAAGCCTGTAACCGATTACGATCAGTTTGTTGGTAAAACCATGGAATTTAAAGTGGTTAAAGTAAACGAAACCATTAAGAATGCCGTAGTAAGCCACAAGGCGCTCATTGAAAGCGATATCGAAGCACAACGTGCTGAGATCATGGCCAAACTCGAAAAAGGCCAGGTGCTCGAAGGAACCATCAAGAACATCACCGACTTTGGCGCCTTTATGGACCTCGGTGGCCTCGACGGTCTCCTCTACATTACCGACATCAGTTGGGGACGTATCAACCACCCTGCCGAAGTGCTTAAGCTCGATCAGAAGCTTAACGTGGTTGTACTCGACTTTGATGACGACAAGAAGCGGATCAGCCTCGGCCTGAAGCAGCTTACCCCGCATCCCTGGGATGTACTTCCTGCCAACATACTGGAAGGTGAAGTGGTAAAAGGTAAGGTTGTAAATATTGAAGATTACGGTGCATTCCTCGAAATTATGCCCGGTGTTGAAGGCCTGGTTCACGTAAGTGAAATTACCTGGGCCAATACCCCTGTAAATGCCAAGGAATTCTTTAAGCTGAACGATGAGCACGAAGCCAAAATCGTTACGCTTGATAAGGATAGCCGCAAAATGAGCCTGAGCATCAAGCAAATGAGCGAAGACCCCTGGAGCAATATTGATGCCACTTACCCTGCTGAAAGCCGTCACATGGGTACCGTTAAAAACATCACTCCGTATGGCGTGTTTGTTGAGCTGAAGCCCGGCATTGGTGGCATGATCCACATCAGCGACCTGAGCTGGCTGAAGCGCCTTAACCACCCAAGTGAGTACACTAAGGTTGGTGAACCTATCGAAGTGATCATCCTCAACATTGATAAGGATGGCCGCAAACTGCAACTTGGCCATAAGCAACTGGAAGAAGATCCCTGGATCAGCCTGGGCGAAAGCTTCCCTGTTGGCAGCATCCACGAAGGAACCGTTCTCCGCAAGGACGACAAAGGCGCCCTCGTTAGCCTGCCTTACGGTCTCGAAGGTTTTGCACCTGCCCGTCACCTGAGCAAGGAAGATGGCCTGACTATCGCCGCTGATGAAACCAACCACTTCATGGTTATTGAGTTCGACCGCAACGAAAAGCGCATTGTGCTGAGCCACGCCCGCATTTGGGAAAAAGCCAAGCAGGAAGAGGTAGAAGCCGAGCGTAAAGAACGTGCTGTTGAGCAGGAAAAAACCAAGAAGGCAGTTAAGACCATTCAGAGCAAGGTAGAAAAAGCTACTTTGGGTGATCTTGGTGTGCTGGCCGACCTGAAGAAAAAACTTCAGAACGACGAAAACGAAGCCAAAGGCTAATTTGGTTTAACCACATACAAAGCCTGTCTCCAATTGGGGCAGGCTTTTTTTATGGGCGGTCATTAAATTTTCTATTTTTATGGACTAATCATCGCTCATGACATACCTCGACCCCAAGAATGATATAACCTTTCGCAAGGTTTTTAGCGAACATCCAAGGGTGTTAATTAGCTTTTTGAATGCATTGCTACCCATACCTGACGATAATCCGGTAACTCAAATTGAATATATAAGTTCCGAGATTCTCCCGGAAATTCCGGCATTAAAAAACACCATAGTAGATATTCGATGCTGTGATTCAGAGGGAAGAGAGTTTTTAGTTGAAATGCAACTCATTTGGTCGGATCATTTTGAGAGTCGTATATTATACAATGCCAGCAAAGCATTTGCACACCAAATAAGCAAAGGAGACAAGTACAGTCTTTTGGCCCCGGTCTATTCTCTAAATATAATCAATGATACCTTTAGTGTTCAGAAAAAAGTTTGGTACCATCATTATCGCCTTTCTCATCAATCATTGCCTGAGCGGTACATAAATGGGATGGAATTTGTGTTGATAGAATTGCCTAACTTTATAGCTGCAAACTACGGAGAAAAGAAACTGACTGTACTATGGCTTAGGTACCTGAAAGAAATTGAAAATAAAACAACTATGATTTCAGAAGAATTATTGGAAGTGCCCGAGATAGCGGAGGCTGTGGAGGCACTCAAAGAAACAAGCTACAGCATCGAAGAATTAGAGCAATACGAGAAGTACTGGGATATTGTACGCACCCAAAAAACTATGCTTCATGATGCAACTATGAGAGGCATGATAGAGGGCGAAAAAAAAGGCGAAAAAAAAGGCGAGAAAAGGGGCGAGAAAAGGGGCGAGAAAAAAACCAGCCTGAAAATTGCTCAAAGATTGGCTGATAGAGGTTTTCCACTTGACGAAATAGTGACAATTACAGGTCTTTCTCCTGATGAGATAGAAAAACTACTGCCTAATTAATTTATAATCAAGGTTTTATTAATAAAACTGTGTTTCACAGATTGTAAGGGAAACCAATAGCCCAATCACAACAAAATCAAAAAGGTAGGTGGTATTTCAGCTAAATGTCCCCTTGAAATAGCAGGGTCATGTAAAATATATGGTATAGGGCGAAACTCCGAACCTGGTAAGACAGTTGGCATGGTATCAAACCCCAATATCATAAATCAATTATTTTAAAAAAAATAAAATGTCGTTAGGATTTTTAACTGCAAGCCCTATTTTTAGGTCATTTGTAATGAAACCCGGAATATTACACAAATAAATAAACCACAGTATTTTGCCTATGCAACTCATAATAAAAAACCTGAACAAGGTGTACCCGAATGGTGTAAAAGCGCTCAATGATATAAATCTTACCATTCAAAAAGGAATGTTTGGGCTGCTTGGACCCAATGGGGCAGGCAAATCGACCCTGATGCGAACGGTTGCCGCGTTGCAGGAGCCCGATAGCGGTTCAATCCATTTGGGAGAAATTGACGCGGTACAACAGAAAAACGAATTGCGCAAAGTGCTCGGCTACCTGCCGCAGGATTTTGGATTTTACCCCAAGGTAACCGCGCTTACCCTGCTTGAGCATTTTGCCGTGCTGAAAGGGATGACCCAAAAAAAGGAACGCCGCGAAGTGGTGGACGCGCTTTTGCAGCAAACCAACCTGTACGAAGTGCGCAAGCGCAATGTAAGCGAATACTCGGGAGGTATGCGCCAACGGTTTGGCATTGCGCAGGCCTTGCTTGGAAATCCAAAACTCGTGATTGTAGATGAACCTACAGCGGGGCTCGATCCTGCTGAAAGAAACCGGTTTCACAACCTGCTCAGCGAAATTGGCGAACAGGTGATCGTGATCCTTTCAACCCATATTGTGGACGATGTGAAATCGCTATGCAACCATATGGTGGTGATGAACAAGGGCCGCATCCTGCTGGAAGGTACGCCCAAAACGGCGGTAGAAACGGTGCAGGGAAAAGTTTGGAGCGCCTCTATTGAAAAAGAAAAGCTCACGGAATTCAAAAAGCAATTCAACGTGATCTCGCAGCATGTGTCGGAAGGAAAAATGCTGGTGCATGTGTTTGCCGATGAAAACCCCGGTGGTGAATTTGAAGCGGTAGATGCCACGCTTGAAGACGTTTATTTTTCCTCCATCAACAAAAACTAACCCTGCACATGTTTGGCGAAATCTTTCTTTTTGAACTAAAGGCCGCGTTCCGCAAACCGGCTACCTATATTTATTTTTCAGTATTCTTCCTGCTAACCTTTTTTACCGGCATGGCGCTTGCCGGGGTTTTCGATACTGCATCCGTGGATAGTTTCGAGGTTTTCAATTCGGCCTATGCGGTCAGTTCCGTGCTCCTAGGTTCCGGCATTTTGTTCAGCTTGCTGGTGAGTATTATGCTGATAAATATTGTAGCTACGGCCATCCAAAAGGACTACCAGTACAATACCCACATGTTCTTTTTTACCAAGCCTATTACCAAAGCTGAGTATTTCTTCGGGCGCTTTGCTGCTGTGTTCCTGGTAGCCGCGCTTATCATTTCCGGGTTGGTAATAGGGTATTACGGAGGCACTTTATTTGGGTATGGAAAGCCCATGATGGGGTCTTTCAATGCCATTAATTTTATTCAGCCCTTTTTGCTGTTCACTCTTCCCAACCTGTTTATTTTCAGCGTAATATTCTTTTCACTTACTACTTATACCCGTACTACCATGGCGGCGTACATTGTCGCACTGGTATTAATGGTGGTTCAGTTTTTAATGGATAGTATTTCATCAAATATCGATCAAAAAGACCTCGCTGCCATCCTTGATCCAACCGGTTCGCTTGCCTTTAATTACATCACCGAATACTGGACGCCTTTTGAAAAAAATGAAAAGCTGATACCTCTTGAAGGTGAATTGCTGTACAACCGGCTTCTTTGGATAGGAATAGGCATAGCGATCTGCTTAGCCAGCTTTGCAAAATTTCATTTCTCGCAATTTCTCGAACCCTTCTCGCTTTTCAAACGAAAGGATTCGAAAGAAACCGCCTCTTCCCCACCCGCCATTTTTTCGCTGGCCGATATTCCAGTGGCTGTGCAGAACTATTCAGTCAAGGCAAACAGGCAACAGCTTTGGTGGATCTCGCTCCTTGAATTCAGGAAAATGGTCACCAGCAAGTTTTTCCTGATCCTGTGCCTGCTGATGGTGGGCATGGTATTGCTGGTATTAAGTTTCCGCGACCAGGTTTTTGCCCAATCTACCTACTTGGTTACCTACCAGATGATCGAAATTCTGCAGGGTGGCATCAGCTTGTTCATCATCATATTCATTATATTTTATGCCGGCACTGCCGTTTGGCGCGAGCGCGAAGTGAAAATGGATGAAATGATAGGTACCACACCTGTCAGCAACGCCACATTATTCTTTTCCAAGTTCACCGGGCTGATCCTGTCCATTGGCGTGGTGTACCTGCTGGCTTCGCTTGCCGGTATGATGATTCAACTGTACAATGGCGTTACCGGCATCTCCACCTGGCAGTACCTGGTTTTTATCCTTACAGGGCTTGCAAGGCAAATGGTATTGATTGGCTTTTGCCTTGCCATACAGGTGTACGTGGGCAACAAGTTCTTTGGGTTCTTTTTATGCCTGCTGCCCATTGTTATTCTTCCTATCATTTTCAATGCATTGGAGTGGGATATGGACCTGGTGCAATTCAACAGCTCGGGAACCGGTTTATCCTGGTCGGATATGAAAGGTTACGGAGGAGCATTCGCTATCTGGTATTTTTACAGGGGGTATTGGTTCAGCATTACGGGTTTCCTTATTTTGTTGGCGCTGTTGGTTTTTCCGAGGGGAAAAGAAAAGCCTCTGAAAAAAAGATGGCAACTTTCAGCCGGCCTGTTTACCGCAAAATTCAAAGGACTTCAGTTGGCATCATTGCTCCTTGCAGTGGGTTTGGGTGTATTTATTTATTATCAAAACCGGGTAGTGGTGCCCTATTACAGCCCTGAGGAGACCCAAAAAATTTCCGCTGATATGGAAAAGAAATATGGGCGGTATAAAGCGCTTGCCCAACCAAGGATTTCAGCCGTTGCGATAGAAGCAGACCTGTTTACAGACAAACGGGACTTTACCGCTAAAGGAAATTACTGGCTGGTAAATCGAACTCAATCCAATATTGATACACTTTACCTGGAATACGCAGGTGGTAAAAAAAGTGCTTACTCCTACCCAAAATTTGAACCGAAAGTTCCATTTTCTGAAATATCAAATGATCATGAATATGGGGTAAAACTGGTAAAACTGAAATCCCCCATGCTGCCTGGTGATAGCATACAACTGGTATTTGAAATGGGGTACAAACCACGGGGCTTATTTGATAAAGCAGGTTCGCCTATTGAAAGCAATGGTACATTTATAAATTACGGGTACCTGCCAACAATAGGTTACAATGAGCAGGCAGAACTAAGGGAAAACAGTGCGCGTAAAAAGTTGGGGCTCCATCCAAAGCCAAGAATGGCGAGGGTTTATGATACCCTTGCCATGCGGAATAATATTCTTTCATCCAACTCGGACTGGATAAATTTTGAAGCCACATTAAGCACCGATGAAGGACAGATTGCCATAGCACCCGGCTACCTTGAAAAGGATTGGAAAAAAGATGGCAGGCATTATTTCCGTTACAAAATGGATAGCCCGATGATGCACTTCTATTCCATGCTAAGCGCCGATTACAAAGTGAAACGCGACAAATGGAAAAATATAAACATTGAGATTTATTACCAGGAAGGGCACGAATACAACCTTGACCGGATGATGAAGAGTGTAAAAAAATCACTTGATTATTACACGTCAAATTTTGGCCCTTACCAGCACAGGCAGGTTCGCATTCTCGAGTTTCCACGCGACCGGAGCTTTGCGCAGTCCTTTCCCAATACAATTCCTTTTTCGGAAAGCATGGGATTCATTAGTAAAGTGGAAGAAAAGCCCGATGCCATTGATTATCCTTTTTACGTAACCGCCCACGAAGTGGCGCACCAATGGTGGGGGCACCAGGTGGCAGAAGCTTTGGTGCAGGGCTCTGCCATGCTATCCGAATCACTATCGCAGTACAGCGCGCTGATGGTGATGGAAAAAGAATACGGACCTGAATCGATGAAGAAATTTCTGAAGCGCGAAATGGATGAGTATTTGAAAGGAAGAACTTTTGAGGGCAAGGGTGAAAAGCCGCTCATGCTTACCGAACAACAGCAATACATCCATTACAATAAAGGGAGTGTAATTATGTATGGGCTAAAGGATTTGCTGGGTGAGGATAAGCTGAACAGCGCTATCAGGGCTTATCTTGAAAAATACAGGTTTAAAGGGCCCTTGTATGCCAACACCATTGCGCTGGTAAACGAAATAAAAGCAGTAACACCCGATAGCCTTAGCTATGCAGTAACCGATATGCTTGAAAATATTACGCTGTACGAAAATTATGTGAAGTCGCTGGAGTATAAAGAATTGCCCGGTAAAAAATATGAGGTCACACTTACCGTTGGCTCGGCCAAGTTTTATGCCGACAGCACGGGAAAACAATCAAAAGGATTTGTAAACGATTACATAGATATCGGGGTATTTGCCAAATCGACTGATAAAAAAGCGCCGCAGGAAAAGCAACTTGTTTTACAAAAAGTAAAAATGGACCTGCCTGAAAAATCGTTCACCTTTGTAGTGAATGAAAAACCTTTTTCAGCCGGCATTGACCCCTACCTGAAACTGATTGACCGCACACCGGATAATAACACGGCTGAATTTGGGAAACAACCCAAAGTGCCCAATACTGATGATGATCAAAAGAAGGGTAAAGAAAAATAGGCAAAGGTTGAAGCGAAATAATTACCTCGGCACCTCAACCTTATCAATCATTTTCTGGATCATTTCATCAGGCGTAACCCCTTCCATTTCTTTTTCGGGAGTAAGCATAATGCGATGCCTCAGCACATGCGGAACAATGGTCAGTATATCTTCGGGCACCACGAAATCGCGTCCACGAAGCCCTGCAAGCGCCTTTGAAGCCTGCAAAATACTGAGCGATGCCCTGGGTGATCCGCCGAGGTACAAAGCTGCATTGGTGCGGGTTTCACCTACTATTTTGGCAATGTATTGAAGCAGTTTTGGCTCCACCACCATTTGCCTTACCATTTGCCTGTATTGCAAAAGGTCTTCAGCATGCAGAACCGGTTCAACCGTGGTTAGCTGCTCACCGGCACTTGCAAGTTGCTGTCTTTCCAGGATGGTCACTTCCTCTTCAAGGGTTGGATACCGTACATTTATTTTAAACAGGAACCTGTCAAGCTGCGCTTCGGGCAAACGATAGGTTCCCTCCTGTTCAATGGGGTTTTGGGTAGCAATTACCATAAAAGGCTTTTGCATGGGATAGCTTTGCCCGTCGATAGTTACCTGCCTTTCTTCCATTACTTCAAACAGCGCAGATTGAGTTTTAGCAGGGGCGCGGTTAATTTCATCTATTAATACCACGCTGCCGAAAATAGGCCCCTTCCTGAATTGAAACTCGGAATCGCGTGGATTGAAAACGGAGGTGCCCAATACATCGCTTGGCATCATATCTGGGGTAAACTGCAGTCTTGAAAATGGAACCGAGAGTGTTTTGGCCAGCAGCTTCGCACTGAGTGTTTTAGCTACTCCGGGTACGCCCTCAATCAGGATATGCCCATCGCTCAACAAGGCGGCCATCATCAGGTCTATCATATCATGCTGGCCAATTATGATTTGCCCGATGGCTTCACGGATATTCTGCATGGCTTCGCGAAGGCGGGTCAGGTCGGTACGTACTTCAAAAATCGGATCCATTTACGGGTATTTCAATTTGTATTGTTTTCAAAAATAAAGGTTTAGCATCGACCTACAAATAATGAGGGTTTTTCATTTCACATTCAATCTTCGCGCGAGCAATAAGCAAATAGAAATAATGCCGACACTGATATAGCCCAGCCAGGGGTAATTATGTATCCTGTGGCTTTCATCGCTGTACACAATCAAGCCTGCAAGCAAACTGGCGGCCCCGGTAAAAAGCTGTTGCATGCTGCTGTTGAAACTCATATAGCTGCCGCGGTTTGCAGGTTCCACCACCTGGCTGATCATGGCCTGCGCAGAAATAGTTCTTCCGTTGGCCATGGCAAACCAAAATGCAAAGGGCACAAGCGTTAGGGCAAATGGCCAATGCGGCATATTGGTGATCACCAAAATAGGGATCAGCGATAATATGCCGGAAATGGTGAAGATCAGGAGTTTTCCATATCGGTCGGCCAGCCTCCCCCAAATCATGCCGCTCATGATGGTGGTAGCGCCTCCAACCATATAGATCATAGGGGTTTGCGCACGGCTAAACCCAACATTGTATTCCATAAACGGATTGATGAAAGGAATAATAAAGAAATGCCCCATCATAATGCATCCCGATAATAGAAGCGCTGCCCGTTGTGCCGGAACACTAAGAATGGAATGCAGTGTTTTGGAAATATTTACTGCAGGCCTGCCTTTTTCAAGATGGCTGGTAATATGCGGAACATAGCGGATGATAGCCGCCAAGACAAAAACGCCAACCCCAACAATAAAGTAAAATGGAGCATGCCAGTTAAAAAACCTGGCGAGGTAAAGGCTAAGCGGTACCCCGATTACCGATGCAAGTGAAAATGCAGCCATCAGCCAACCCATGGCCCTTCCCCTTCTTTCATAAGGAATTAAATCGGCCACAATGCTCAATACCTGTGCACCAATTAAACCGCCAAACAAACCCGCAATTACCCTGGCGCCAATTAATAGCAAATAGGAAGGCGCAATGGCACAAAGAAACGTACCAATCAGGAAACCGATATACCCAAAAACAAGAACTTTTTTTCTATCGTACCGGTCAACAACAAATGAAGCGAGTATGCCTGTGGTAAAGGCTGCAAAATTATAAGCAGCAACCACCCTTGAAAATTTGCCCGCATCAATATCAAAATATGGCATCAGGAAATTGCCCAGCGGCATCATGATCATAAAGTCGAGGATATGGGTGAAATTCACCGCTGCCATCAACAGCAATATGATCCTTTCGTTCCTATTCATTTCATCCCCAAACCATCCTAAACAAACCTAAACCCCTCTAAACCAATCTAAACAACCCTAAACCAATCTAAACAACCCTAAACCAATCTAAACAATTACAACCACGTTTACCTCGCCTCCCTTATATCCTGTATCAGCTTCGCAGCTATATGATTGGCTTTGCTTTCCGAATCGCTCTCGCTGTAAATCCTAATGATTGGCTCGGTATTGCTGGTACGAAGATGTACCCAGTCGTTTCCAAATTCTATCTTTAATCCATCTTCAGTATTGATGGGATGCGATTTGTACTTCTTCTTTATTTCGGTAAATATCTTCTTTACATCCAAACCGTTATCCAGTTCAAGTTTATTCTTGCTGATGATGTATTCAGGATAGGTTTTTCTAAGCGCGCGCATCCTTTTTCCAGAAGTAGCAAGATGCGAAAGGAATAAAGCAATACCAATCAGCGCATCCCTGCCGTAATGGAAATCTGGGACAATGATGCCGCCGTTGCCTTCGCCACCAATCACCGCATTTACTTCTTTCATTTTGGTTACCACATTCACTTCGCCAACCGCGCTGGGGAAATAGGTACCGCCATGCTTTTCGGTAATTTCACGGAGCGATTTGGTGCTGCTCATATTGCTAACCGTGTTGCCTTTCATATGGGTTAGAATATAATCTGAAACCGCCACCAGCGTATATTCCTCGCCAAACATTTCACCATCTTCGCATACAAAAGCCAGCCTGTCCACATCGGGGTCAACCACAATGCCAAGGTCAGCTTTGCTTTTTACTACAGCATTGCTCAGTTCGGTAAGGTGCTCGGGCAAAGGCTCAGGATTATGGGCAAATTTTCCGGTAACTTCTTCATTCAATACTTTAACCTCCTTTACACCAAGCGCCTTTAATAAGGCTGGTACAAAAATGGCTCCGCTGCTGTTGATAGCATCAACCACTACCTTATACCCTTTGGCTGCAATAGCTTCCTTGTTTACCAGCGGGTATTCAAGAATGGCATCAATATGTTTTTGCAGGTATGTATCATTTAGGTGGATTTTACCCAGCTTATCTACCGAAGCGAATTTAAAATTTTCTGCAGCAGCAATTTCAAGCACTTCGGCTCCATCGGCCCCACTCAAAAATTCACCTTTATCGTTCAGTAATTTCAAAGCATTCCATTCACGGGGATTATGGCTTGCCGTGAGGATGATACCCCCTGCTGCTTTTTCAAGCGGAACTGCAAATTCAACCGTTGGAGTGGTGCTAAGTCCAAGATCAATTACTTGGATGCCAAGCCCGGATAAAGTATACATCACCAGGCTGCTTACCATCGGGCCGCTGATACGACCATCGCGGCCAATTACCACCTTGCAGTTTGAATGTTTTTTTTGCAACCAGGTGCCATAAGCTGCTGCATACCTTACAACATCGAGGGGAGTCAATCCCTCGCCCGGTTTTCCGCCCATTGTTCCCCGTATTCCTGAAATTGATTTTATCAGCGCCATAAATTTTTGCTTCCAGTTTTGCTTTTCGGGGCGAAGGTAAAGGCAAAATGAAAAGCCCGCTAATCATAGCCATCGCCACCAATAATTCCGCCAAAGCCAAGCACTACCCCATTCACCCATTTACGCGAGTTTCCATCATATCCCCACACATAATCCACCCGCAAAAACTTCAGGATATTTTCAAGACCTACAAAAATTTCAGAGTAATTCCGGTTTTGATCCACATAAAATGCATTGGAACCCGTTACCAACCCGATATTGGTTTTGCGGAATAACGGTATTTTGTTGGTTAGCAATCCATTCAGGTGCCATTCCAAGTGCCCGTTGGCATACAACCCTTCGTCTGTACTGTTGGCATAATAAGGCGCCAGTTGAAAACTACGCACAAAGGGTGATGCCACAATGGTTTGGTTCCCCATAAAATGCTGGAAATCAGGTAGCTGAACTTTATCATTCCTGATAAAACCACCGGCCCCGAGCGCATAATTTACAGAGCCTCCAAGTTTCATATTAAACCCATCGGTAACGGTAACACGCCATTTTCCAAATTCCGCATCCGAACCGAATATATCAGCCCATGCTTTGGTAAGGCTAAGCGTAAATACCGGTGCATTGCTGCCGACCGGAATAGTGCGGTGGGGATACTGTATATATTTTACCCCCGGTTGGTACCGCAGGGTAAGCCCGGTTAAAAATGCCTGGTGAAGGTCAAATTTACCTTCGGGCAATTCCTCCGGGTAATTACTGGTAAAATTCCGGTCTTTATAATCGCGCCATTTATAGGTTGTATCGGTATTATCAAGCGGTCTTCTTTCTTCAAAAGATGCACGCAGTCCAAGTGTAAGTCCTCTCCCAATTGTTTTCCTGGCTGCAATGGTGCCATACGATTTCTCGTACAGCTTCATGTAGTTGATGGTGTACAATAAAGTGGCAAGGGTATTGTTCAAGGGCCCTATCGGGTTGTCGGGGTTTATCTGGAACATATATCTTCCACCCGAAACACCCACATTCCACCTTTTGTTATATGTTTTTCCAATTCTTTTATTGAAACTGAAATCGGCATACAGCCTGTTGAAACCAGTATTGTACCTGATACGCGGGCTAAATGTATAAGCGCCTGTATCCTTCCAGCTTCTAAGCAGGGGCTCAAGGCAAATGGTCCACTGCTCAACGGTATTGTACTGGATATTGGTAAGCAGCGGCGACAGGTAGATGGTTCTTTTCTTTGCCCTGAAAGTAAAAGTTTCACCCTGCAAAAGAAATCCCATGACGCTTACCTTATTGGCTTTCTTATCCAGGCTGTCGAGGTAATGCGGGTCCTTGAATTTTTTCTCCAGCGAATCCTTTTTTACATAATCCTTTGCTTCTTCGGTACTTAACGGAACGGGGCGAATGGAGTCCCAGTATTGAGCTGTTTTCTTATTGGCCGATGTATCTACGGATTTTATGATATTTCCTTTCCAGAAAGATGCATCTACCGGTTTAAGGTTATAGGCTGAATGCACAGCGGCAAAATCGGCTGCAGCCCTGAACCCCAGGAAACCAAAACTTGCCATGATCCTGGTGTATTGTGGCGCCCACTTATCTCCTTCGGCTGCGTACATTTCCTGGATAATGTCAAGCGAATCAACTATTTCAATCTGCGAAGCTTTGTTCAGGCTCAAATGCAAACTATGTATGCGCCAGCTTTTTTCAATAATATTTATATAGCCGCCGGCAAATAGTGGCTCATACTTCCTTTTAGGGATCACCTTTATTTTGTTTACTTCCATCCCGTCTTCGTAAAACGAGCCCATGTATTTGAACCGGTAATAATGGAATGCACTTTCATTTAAAGGCGATACAAAACCGCGACTGTTCAACCCCTCCAATGAAATATTGTTTTCGTAAAAATTTACATCAAGGTCGTTTGGGCTGTTAAAGCCAAACCCGCTGCTGTTACCGCTTACCTTGGCCGAAATCACTTCTTCCTTAAAAGTTCCATCTTTACGTTTGGTGTATTTTGTCAATGATTCGCTGAAATAAATGATCCCCTTGCCTGTACTGTCAATGATATCGTTGTTCATTTGTACTTTTTGCCCCATTACCGATTTGGGCACTTTAAGGCTGCGGATAAGCCCTTTCATGTACACGGTAGATTGTACTTCGGCCGTTTCAGCCAAATGAACCTTTCGTTTCGCAATCGCCTGCCGCATAATTTCGTACGCAGGGTCTTCGGCTCCCGATTTTACGACCACTGTTGCCAGTTCAACCTGCGTTTCACGAAGCGTAAAATCGAGCATTCTTATTTCTCCCTTTTCAAGGGTAATGCTACGCTCCTGCTTGGCGTAACCAATAAAATTACAGGCTACCACATAGTTACCAGGTTGCATGTCAAGCTGGTATTTACCATCGTTATTGGTGGTAGTGCCCCGGTTGGAACCCTTGATGGTTAATGAGGCATAAGCTAAAGGCTTTCCAAGGCTATCGGTAACGGTCCCCTTCAGCATTTGGGCTTTGGCGCCAATGGCTATACAAATACATAAAATGGATAAGCAGCGTGCTGATGAAGATGTAAGTGGGTGCATTGGCGCCAGGCATTTATTTGAAATGCCCCACAAATAAAGCAGAATTATTAGATAAGGTTTTGTAAAATTATTTCACCCTTCGTTTCCTTATAAATGAGCCTGTAAGCGCAGCAAACCCTGCAACCAACCCGCCAACCAGCGCGGCTACAAATATCAAAGCCCATGAAGAACCACCAAGCGGAATAATGTTTGCCATTTTTTGGGACATGATTCCGGCATTGCCTGAATCGGCTACATAACAAAGTGCAAGCCAAAGGATAAATATGGCAAGAAACCCTGCAAGCCAGCTTTTGAACGAAGAAAGCGGAACAACCCATCCGGCTAAAAATGCCCCGATGGCAAAAATCCACCACAGCGTTTCGTTGGCAAAAAGAAAAGCCGCGTAACCCAGTAACATGGTTAATGCGAATGTTGCAAAAAATTTCATATTGTCGGTATTCTAAAAATGAATCTATAGTATCAGGCAGCTTTCCGTTGAAACTTCATGCGCCATTTTGCCTTGCTTTGGTCTGCTTCATCAGCCTTCATTATCCAAAGCTTATTGTATTCCCCCCTCACCCATTGGTCAACAAACTGATCGTAATATTTACTGCCGGGGTTACCGTTTTGCCCGCCGGGATACACGCCGTAGGCCTCGGTTTCATCGGTCAATTGAACCACTACCCGCCAGCTTGGCCCCCAATTACCCGTGGTTGCATTAATAATGCCCGAACCGCCGCCAATAGGAAGGTTCAGGCGGCTGAATGGTGTAAGCGAACTGATCAGGTGCCTTACCCCTGTTGCCTTATACGCAGCCCAGCCAAGTTCCTTTTCTTTCAGGTTAGTTGCTGCTGCTTTAAAAGCCTTCGTGGTAATATCATACAGCGTTTCTTTTTGCTCCGTATGAATATCATCAATAAAAACAAAAGCAGAATCTTTTAGAAGGGCTTCCAATAAAGTAAAGCTTTGCGGGAAGGCAACCGGCAATGAATCGGGTCTTGAAATATTATCCACCCAAACCGCTTTATTCATTTCGCGCCACCATTCTGTAAAAACAGTCGGCCCCTTTTCATCCTTATCAGCCCTAAGGTTCCATCCTTCCACCCATTGCAAAAGTTCCTTTTCGTACGCATCCAACTGATCGCGCTGCAGGTATTTGGTAAGCAATGGCCTTGTCATTTCAGCCTGCACACTGTAATTATCATTTTGCATAAGCTGCATATCGCGCGGGGTAATGCCGTTTAGCTGGCGCAGGTAACGATTAATAATCACACCCCGGTACAAATCATGGGTTCCTCCAAGGTAAAAAGGATAAGTTGTATCTGCAGGAAACTGGTTGGCCGACGAAACAAAGCCCCTTTCAGGATTCACCAGGTGAATATTATCATCAGCCGGAATATCATATTTCCAGGCATAGCCGGTATCCCATCCGGGCATCACAAAATCGCCCTGGCGCCGCCATTTAGCGGGGAATTTTGCCTGCTGCCACCAGGCTATTTCATTGGACTTGCTGGCAAATACAAAGTTCTGCCCGGGGCAGTCGAAATACCGGATGGCTTCAAGGTAGTCGTTATAGTTTTTCGCACGGTTCAGCAACAGAAAGGTTTTGGCTTCAAGACCGGGGTCATGCGCCGACCAGCGAACAGCGAAAGCCTTGTTGTTCTTCATTTCGTTGGCATAGGTACGGTCGAACATTACGGGCCCTAATTGGGTCATTGGTATTTTATCTACAAAATCGGCTTGTCCGCGTATTTTAATAGTTTCCGTACGCCATTCGGTTTGCACCCATTCACTGTTGTACCAGTACTCATTCATGGTACTGTCCTTAAAACGGATCTCGTAAAAATCCATTACATCGCGCATGGCATTGGTTACACCCCAGGCAATGCTATCATTAAAACCCAGGATAACACCGGGCGCACCAGGAAAGCTTACCCCATAGGTATTGTACGTTGGCGTATGTATCTGCATTTCAAACCAAAGCGAAGGCAGGTTCAGCCCAAGGTGCGGATCGTTGCATAAAATGGGTCTGCCTGATGCCGTTTTGGCGCCGCCCACCACCCAGTTATTGCTGCCCACATCGGGGTTACGGGGTTCAAGCCGGTACGCATATCCATCGTTTGCCATGCTATCGGGGTTAGGGTTAAGGTACTCCTGTTCTACTCCGGCAGGTTGTGGCGGTGCAGGCACAGTAGTATTAAAAACGGTTCCTTTAGGTGCAATGGGATCCAATGAATCCTGCGAAATGGGCCATGCTTTATCAAACATGTCTTTTCCCAAATGATTCCTCAGGTTGGTCATGGCGAAATCGTCCATATCCCGCGAAAGATCATAGCTCATGTATTTAAGAAACAAGGCTGTCTTTACGGGAGTCCATGGCTCGGGCGCGTAATCCAGTATCTTGTATTCAATGGGATAATTGGCAGGCGTCAATGCTTTTATGTATGCATTTACCCCTGCGGTATAAGCATCCAAAGCCGATTTCACTTCAGGAAATTCGTTCAGGTATTCAATCGATCTTTCAGCCGCATACAACATGCCTAATCGCCTGAACTTGCGGTCCTGCACTTCGAGTACACTTACCGTCCCTACTTTTTCACCAATGATCTCGCAAATTCTACCCGCCGCCGCATAGGTTTGAAATTCCATTTGCCAAAGTCTGAACTTTGCATGCAGGTAGCCTTGTACAAAATAAGCATCCTCATCGTTTTGCGCGAAAATATGCGGCACCAACCGGTCGTCAAGCCTCACGTCCACATCAGCCTGCAGGTAATCACTCACTACATCCAGCGAAAAATCGGCCGCAGAATCTTCTGCATTTTTCCACAACCCGTGCGATGGGCTCAGGAGGTTTCCAAGCGGTGGAATTGAACCCATTTTGGTATCCAACACATAAATCAGCCCTGCGGTAAAAGCAAAACCCAGGACAAGCGGAACAATTCTCATGGTAAAAAATTGGAAGGTGAAAATAGGGACAATCGAAGTATGAAATAACAGTCTGTGTATAAATGGCATCAACCGGATTATTTTTGCCGGATGCAGCATACTTCGCAAAATTCAGGCGCGCAGAAAAACATACTCGGATTACAACTGCCTACCGATCCGCGTTGGGTGGATCTTGCAAGCATTTCACTGGAAGATATTCTTACCGACCATGCATGGTGCGAGCAAAAAGCCGCTACAAGCTGTATCAGCCTGATACAGGGATATAGCAACCGTGAAGCTCTGGTAAACGAACTGATCCCGATTGTAAGCGAGGAATGGAGCCATTTCAGGCTGGTGGTGCAGGAATTAAGAAAACGTGGATTAAACCTTGGAAAACAACGGAAGGATGAATATGTAAATGCCTTGCTTCAATTTGAAACAAAGGGAGGGGCAGAACAAATGCGGCTGCTGGACAAGCTTCTTTTTTGCGCATTGATTGAGGCACGAAGCTGTGAAAGATTTAAACGCCTGAGCGAAGGACTTGACGATGAATACCTCTGCCGGTTTTACAGGCGGTTTATGGAAAGCGAGGCGGGGCATTACCGCACTTTTATTGACCTTGCCCGCGAATATGTAAACGAAGACCTGGTTTGGAAGCGCTGGCAGGAATGGCTTGATTACGAGGCCGGCGTAATGAAACAAATGGAATTAAGGGGCGACCGGATGCATTGAATCTGCAAAGGGAAAACTAAACTTTCCTATCCACCAAAATAATCAAACGCATCATCAAGTTTAAGATATGGAGCTTCTTCTTTCAGCGTCTTTGTTTCAGCCAGCATTTTAGCAAGAAAGGCTTTATGGTTTGCGCTTTCAGGTTGCCGGGGACGATGATGCATGGCGGCATTCAACCGGTTTATCTTTTCCATCAGCAGCTTGCTTTCTTCTGAAATACAAGCCGCTGAAAATTTCTCCCAAACGTATTGCGTAGCCAGGTAGTTCGGGTGCACAAGGTCTTCCGCATAAAACCTGTAATCGCGCAGATCATCCACTACCAGTTCATAAGCCGGAAAATAAAAAACATCCTGCTTTTGAAGCATACTCATTACCCCAAGTTGCAGTAGCCCTTTGCTCCTGTTATTCTCTACAAGTCCCTCGCGGTAATGCCTTACCGGGCTGATGGTAAAAATGATTTTTATGAAAGGATTCATTTGCCTTGCCATTTCAATCATTTGCTCAAGCGATGCATGTACCTCTTCAAGCGATAATAAGCGATGAATAAAATTGAGTTGGGGAACTTTATGGCAATTGGCTACCGGCAAGGGTTCCGGGTTTGTTCCGAATGATGTTCCGGGCTTTAGTTCGTACACAAAAGCCGAACCCAAAGTAATGATCATCCAACCTGGTTGCTGTAAAAATTCACCTGCCGCTGCGGTTTCCAAATTCATTTTTTGCAATGCCAAATCCGGATCGGTATCAGCAAACCGCCCATGATGTTCCCAGCTTTGGTAAAGTCCATCATGGAAAAACAGATCAGCCTTTTCGTAAGTTTTTGAGGTGGAATAGGCTTGTAAAGCCCTCGAAATACTAACCGGGTTAAATAGGATACCATGAGGATTTTCAAGCACTGTGAAACGATAATCCGACAACTTTTCAGCCATATGTTCCGTAAAGCAACTACCCATCAGCATCAGTTTCTGCTGAAGGCTTAACTGCTGCTTCCATGGTTTTATTTGTAGTTCGAGCCTGAAGTCCATTTGTATGAATCAGATAAATATTTCACCGGCGATTTGTATCGCAGTTTGCAATTCCTCCATATTGATTGATGCTGGCATTCCCTTTTCTTCGAAATGTTCGATCATTCGTTGGGTATCCATATTCCCTACCAGTGGGTTATTCGCCATGGGGCAACCGCCAATGCCTTTTAATGCACCATCAAACCTAGTGCAACCCGCAAGAATGGCCGCATCAAGCTTTTCAGCAATCCCGGTGGTAGTGGTATGAAGATGCACCCCTATCTCAATAGCCGGAAATGATTGAATGGTAGCTTTAGAAATTCTTTGCACCATATCAGGTGTAGCCAATCCAACCGTATCTGCAAGCGAAACAATCCCAACACCAATACCTTCAAGCTTTTCAACCCAACCGGCAATCACTTCTTCATTATACACATCGCCATAAGGATTTCCAAAACCCATGGAAATATACACTACCAATTGCTTGTTATTCCGAACACATATTTCCTGGATGGATTGAACACGGTCCCAGCTTTCCCTGATAGAGCTATTGGTATTGAGCTGTTGAAAAGTTTCACTGATGGAAAAAGGATAACCGAGGTAAGTAAGTTGAGGAAATTGAACGGCCGTATCTGCCCCACGGGTATTGGCAACAATGCCAAGCAGTTTGGTTTTTGAACCATGCAACTGCAACCCATCCAGCACTTCGGTGCTATCTGCCATTTGTGGTATGGCTTTGGGGCTTACAAAACTTACACAATCAAGGGTATCAAAACCAACTTTGAGTAGCTGGTTCAGGTAATTTATTTTTTGCCGGGCCGGAATCATGATCGGCCAACCCTGCATCGCATCCCGCGGACATTCTACTATTTTAGGAGAAGCTATCATTGGAAATTTGAAATTGGAGATTTGAAATTTGGTTGACACACCCACTCGTTTTATTTTTTATTCCTCATTCCTTATTCCTTAATCCCCAATTACTTAATCAACTAATCCCCTGCCTGTCCCCGCTGCCTCACCACTTCGTACAAAATCATCCCCGCCGCCACCGAAACATTCAGCGATTCAAAATCGCCCGGCATAGGTACGTGAAACTGTTTGTCGCATGACTTTTCCAGTGCAGGTTGAATGCCCTTATCTTCACTACCCATCACAATGGCACATGGTGATTGCAGGTCAAGTTGAAACACAGGTTCTCCCTCTCGCATGGCGCTTGCCAGTAAGGGTATGCCATTCAGGTGCAGCGTATCGGCAGCTTTTACCAAACTATTTACCCGGATGATATGCAATTGCGAAAGCGCGCCGGCGCTGGCTTTCATGGCATCTTCGCCAAGCGCAGCAACGCCTTTATCAGGAATAATGATACCGTTTACCCCACAGCAAAGCGCTGTACGGGCAATGCCGCCAATATTCCTTACATCGGTTATTCCATCGAGTATTAAAAACAAAGGAACTTTTCCATGGCTATTCACCTGGTCAATAATGTCCTGGAGATCATGATACTGAACAAGCGTTTTAAAGGCTACAATGCCCTGGTGCTGGATATTCGTCAGCCCGTCCAACTTTTGCGAAGGCACCAGTTGAACCGGTACATTCAATGACTTTGCCAGTACCCTGATCTCGGTCAAAACATCCCCCGTTGCATTCCGGTAAATCAGTATCCGGTCAACCCCACCACCCTTTTTAAGCGCTTCCAAAACAGGGTTCCGCCCAACAATAATATTCTTTCCTTTTATAAACATGTTACTTCAAAATAACAGAAAAGCCCCTGAAAACAAAAATGTTACAGGGGCTTTTCAAAAAACTTGTTGAATTAAGCTAAGCCGAAAGCCGCTTTTACCTGGTCAACATAATCAAGCTTTTCCCATGTAAACAATTCAACTTCCACGGTTTTCTCGGTGGCTTTGCCTTTATTGAAAACTTTGGAAACCACTTCGGATTGGCGACCCATGTGGCCATAAGCTGCCGTTTCGCTGTAAATAGGATTGCGAAGCTTCAGGCGCTGCTCGATAAAGTATGGACGCATATCAAACAGTTCTTCGATCTTCCTGGCAATTTCACCATCGCTTAATCCTACTTTGGCCGAACCATAAGTATTTACATAAATACCGCAAGGCCTGGCCACACCAATGGCATAAGATACCTGCACCAGAATTTCATCGCAAACACCTGCCGCTACCATGTTCTTGGCAATGTGGCGGGTTGCGTATGCAGCCGAGCGGTCCACTTTGCTGGGATCTTTTCCGCTGAAAGCGCCGCCGCCATGCGCACCTTTTCCACCGTATGTATCCACAATAATTTTACGCCCGGTTAAGCCGGTATCGCCATGCGGACCACCGATTACAAACTTGCCGGTAGGGTTAATATGATAAGTAATCTGGTCGTCGAATAGAGGTTGGATATCTTCTTTTACGCTTGCTTTTACCCGTGGAATTACAATATTGATAATATCCTCACGAATGCGCTGCTGCATATGTTCTTCCGAACCGAAGTCATCATGCTGCGTACTCACAACAATGGTGTCAATCCGCTGAGGCATGTGGTCGTCGCCATATTCAATGGTTACCTGGCTCTTTGCATCGGGGCGCAAATAAGGCATCAGGTGAATTTCATGCTTGCGGATAACGCTCATTTCGAGCAGTATCTTATGCGCCAGGTCAAGCGCCAGGGGCATATAATTGTCTGTTTCCTTTGTGGCGTAACCAAACATCATACCCTGGTCGCCGGCGCCCTGCTCTTCTGGGCTAACACGGTCAACACCCTGGTTAATATCGGGGCTTTGCTCATGAATGGCTGACAGAATGCCGCAGCTTTTTGCTTCAAACATGTACTCACTCTTGGTGTAACCTATTTTGCCGATCACCTCACGGGCAATATCCTGAACATCAAGGTAGGCTTCGCTTTTTACCTCTCCAGCCAAAATTACCTGCCCGGTAGTAACCAGGGTTTCGCAGGCTACTTTACTGTTTTTATCGTAGGCAAGAAAGTTATCAATGAGTGCATCTGAAATCTGGTCAGCCACCTTATCGGGATGGCCTTCACTTACGCTTTCGCTGGTAAATAAATACGGCATTTTATAACGGTAAATTTTTTGAGTGGCAAATATAGGCTTTGGATTACAACTTCGAATATATCAGCCTGATTTCCATTCTGAACCGTAGATCAGGGTGATTGCCACCTCCAACTTTAATCCTTGATTCACCAATTTCATTGATAAATCTGCTGTTGGAAACGAAGGGAAATACCTGTGATTCAAAAGTTACCGTGTTGCTTACACATTCCTTGTAATACATGTAGTATGGTGAGGATAACCTGAAATTAAAGAAAGGCTCATCACGGGTAATTAATCCCTGTATATACCGGGTAACATTAAAAATATACTGATTGTAGTCCTTTCCATCAATCGTAACTTTTTTAGGAATGCCGCCATAATAGCTAAAGTCAGGTCCCGAGGAAGGATAACAGTAATATTTTGTGAAGGGACTCAGGTCGTAAGGTATTCCCTTGAAATTAGTCGCATCCTTTTCATCCTGGGCATCAAGGTACATGGCCCTGGGAGCCGACAACTGTGAATACATACCTGTGGCCGGATCCAACTCAGTTACCCGAAGTTCGGCCCTGTGCAGCACCCGGTTCGAAAGCGTTTTCAGCGCAGGAACAACAATAGATGCCATAGCGCCGGGAGTGCCGTCAATATAAATCTGCTGAACGCCTGTGGTTGGATTTGGAGTAAGGAAATTATTGATTTCGGCCCCACTCCTGTTTCTCTCAAATTTCACTGCATGCCCTGAGGTATAGGTTGCGCCAAAAGTTGAACGAACGGTATCTCTAATAGTCCCGTTCTTTTTTTGGTAGTAAAATTCAATTCCCAAACCGCTAGCTATTGAAAAATAATGCAGCGCCATCGGGCTTCCCTGCACTTCAAGCGCAAAACCAGGCAAATGGTTCTTATAAATAGAATCGCTTCCTAAAACAGAAGCAGAATCACCATAAAAAAGTGCACTGGCTAATGATTGATTTAAAGGAATCCTAAGCTGATTGGTAACTTTTGAAAAAACAGAGTCATTGTATTTCAGCGGAATTGTATCCCTGTATTGCAATGCTGTCATGGTTTTAGTGCCCCAAAACTTAGAGTGGTTGATACCCAAATCAGGATTCAGATCGTAATTTGGGCGAATCAATGTATCATACTGCATCTGCCGGTCTACTTCATATAAATTAAAGGTTAGGGGGCTGGTACTATCTCCATAATACCTGTTGAACTGTAAAATTAAAACCGCAGAATCAAAATATAAAGTAGAGTCCGAAAATTTATACGGGAAACCGGCGGGCTTCATTTCAAAAAAAATGGTAGCCTTTGATGTGCCGAACAAGGGATCGCTGGAAATACCACCTGCTGCATGATCAGCACCCTGGGTTAACCTGGTGGTATCGGCAGGAATATAGTTATTGGAAATAACGGTAAGCAATGTATCAAAGGTGGTAACATTATCCACCGCCGGAATCAAATCGCCACCCATTGTAGTGGTTTCTATCTTGGTACAGGAAACCTGCAACAGGATAAGGAGCATTGAAAAGCCGGCTAAAAAAGTTTTGCTGACCAAAGGAACGCGGGTTGAATTCATTTGAAAAAAATCAGTCGGCAAGTTCATTATAAAGGTTCAAATACTCTGTTAAATCGCCGCCGGAGGGTATCAGGGGCAATGTTTTTTTGCCTTTAACCTTACCAAATTCCTTTATCAAAGCAGGGTCCACATCCGAATCGCCAATGGAAATAGCATCCGCATAAGTAGCGCCGCCGCGTTGCATAGCCATACAGGTTCCGTCGGCATACATTGCCAGATCCTTTTCTTTAATAGTGTTGCTGATCAATGCAGCTTTAACAAAATTATCGCCCAATGATTCGGTAAAAGTGTTTGACCCCAGCGAAAACACGATCTTACTATGGGTAAAAACGGGTTCGCGCTTATACACGCTGCGAATATAAAACGGCACCAATCCTGTCATCCAGCCGCTGCAATGGATTATATCCGGGGGCCATCCAAACTTTTTCACCGTTTCGAGCGCACCCTTGCAAAAGAAAATGGTTCTTAAGTCATTGTCTTCAAACCATTTATCGTTGTCGTCGTGGAAAATAAATTTTCGCTTGAAGAGATCCTCGTTATCAAGGAAATAAACCTGCAAACGCGCATTGGGCAAACTCGCCACTTTAATTTGCAAGGGAAAATCATCATTGTCAACTGTTACATTGATACCGCTTAGCCTCACCACTTCATGCAGCCTGTGCCTTCTTTCGTTGATGATGCCAAACCTTGGCATGATGCACCTAACCTCAAAATTGTTGTTATTCGATAAAATCGCAAGCCTGTTTACCGTTTCTGAAAATTCAGTTAATTCCAGGTACGGCGACATCTCATTAGCAATAAATAAAACTCTTTTCTTTGTAATCATCGCGTCGGTTCTATTATCAAAAATCCCCAAAAATGTGTGCAAAGGTACGGAAATGCACCGAATGAACCGGTAATTATTGTTCCTTCGCGGTTCAATTGCCATGGAACATGATAATTTTTCATAAGGTTGAAGGGATTAGGCAATATGCGGCTGCTAACCCCGGATTGTGGGCCTCTTCGGGCTTTGTACCCACTATGGGCGCTTTGCATGCGGGGCATATTTCACTGGTTAAAGCAGCCAAAAACAAATGCCATATAACCATTGCGAGCATGTTTGTAAACCCAAGCCAATTTAATGATCCTGAGGATTTTAAAAAATACCCGGTCACTATTGACAGCGATATTCAATTGCTTGAGGAGGCCGGTTGCGACATCCTTTTTTTACCAGCCGCAGGCGAAATTTATCCCGATGGCTGGGAGCAACATGAGCATTATGACCTGGGCACACTCGAAACCCTGCTGGAAGGTTATTACAGGCCGGGGCATTTTCAGGGGGTTTGCCAGGTGGTACACCGCTTGCTTGATATTGTCAGGCCCACAGGCATTTTTATGGGTCAAAAAGATTTTCAGCAATGCATGGTAATTCAGCGGCTGATAGAGTTGAAGAAGCTTCCTGTACAATTGGACACCTGCCCTACCCTGCGCGAACCGGATGGATTGGCCATGAGCAGCAGGAATTTGCGGCTGAATGAGGAAGAAAGGCAAAAAGCCAACGGTATTTACAGGGAAATGCAACACATAAAAGCTGAACTGGGAAAACCTCCTTTAAGAAAACTGGAAGAACGTGCTACCCAAAGTCTGCTGGAAACCGGTTTTAAATCGGTGGACTATGTTTCCATTGCCCGGCCAGAAACGCTTTCTCCACTCGAAAACTGGCAGCCCGGAATACCCGCAGTTGTGTTGATCGCTGCGTTTTTGGGCCCGGTAAGGTTGATTGACAATATGGTTTTGGATGAAGGATAGCAATCTACCGGCGTCACTTTTACTTTTTGCAGGCATAAAAAAGGGGCTGAAAATCAACCCCTTATATTTTTTTACTGTCAAACCAACTCAACAAGTTAACCAGTCAACTATTCAACCAGCCAACTCAAAAACTATAAATACCTCTTAATCTCATCCTTCAATTCAAACCTTGTAATGGGCGTACCTTTTATTTTATTATAAGGAATGGCATCTACAAGAAATTGGTCGCGAATAATTTTTATAAGCTGACCATTATTGATTTCAGGAACCAGCACCACCTCGAAGTTTTTTAGGATTTGGCCCAGGTTGCGGGGGAAAGGACGCAGGTAACGCAAATGAGCATGACTTACTGAATCGTGGCCTTTGGCATGAAGGTCGGCCACGGCGCTTTTGATACCGCCATAGGTACTACCCCAACCCAATACCAGCACTTTACCGGTTTCAGGCCCGGCATCCAGTTTTTGTTCGGGAATGAATTCCGCAATCTTATCCACCTTTTCCTGCCGGATTTTCACCATAAGCTGGTGATTGTCAGGCTCATAATTTACATTCCCGGTTATATTTTGTTTTTCCAAACCACCAATCCGGTGTTCAAGTCCGGGTGTTCCGGGAATGGCCCATGGTCTTACCAAATTTTCATCGCGCAGGTAAGGCTGGTATTTTTCCTCTCCATGGCCAAGCTGGGTTTTAAAATCTACCTTAATATTCGGAATCTTATCTGTATCCGGAAACTTCCAGGGCTCGGCGCCATTGGCAATATAACCATCGCTCAGCAAGATCACCGGGGTCATATGCTGCACGGCAATCCGCGCTGCTTCCAGCGCCGATTCAAAACAATCGGCAGGTGTTGAGGCTGCAATAACCGGCATGGGGCATTCCCCGTTCCGGCCGTAGTAGGCCTGCATCAAATCGCTTTGTTCGGTTTTAGTAGGCAAACCCGTGCTTGGCCCCCCCCGCTGAATATTGATGATCAACAGTGGGATTTCCATCATTACCGCAAGCCCCATGGCTTCGGTTTTCAATGCCATGCCCGGTCCGCTGGTAGTGGTTACGCCAAGGCTACCACCATAGCTTGCCCCAATGGCGCTGGTAATGGCGGCAATTTCATCCTCAGCCTGAAAGGTACGTACGCCAAAATGCTTGTATTTGGCAAGATCATGAAGGATATCGCTGGCCGGCGTAATCGGGTAGCTTCCAAGAAATATAGGCAGGCCGGTTTTTTGCCCGGCAGCAATTATCCCATAAGCCAGCGCCTGGTTGCCCATAATGCTGCGGTACAAACCCGGTTCCATTTTAGCCTTTTCCACCTTATAGCGGGTGGTAAAGGTCTCGGTGGTGTCGCCATAATTATAGCCGGCCTGCAACACTTTTATATTACTGTTTAAAATTTCATCTTTATGACCAAATTTTTCGCGTAAAAAGCTTACAGTACTTTCCATGTTGCGGTCGAACATCCAGTACAAAAACCCAAGAACAAACATGTTTTTGGCCCTGTCCTTTTCTTTCATCCCAAGTGGTGCAGTTGCCAGCGCCTCTCTTGTCATCTTGGTAACATCCATTTTAATCACCTCGTAGCTGTCAAGGCTACCATCTTCCAATGGATTTATTCCTTCGGGGTAATTGGCTAAACGGAGGTTTTTACTGTCGAAACCATCGGTGTTTATGACCAGTTTTGCACCTGGTTTTATGCCTTTCAGGTTCACCTTGAGCGCTGCGGCATTCATAGCCACCAACACATCGCAAAGATCGCCCGGGGTGTAAACCGGTTTGCTGCTGAAACGAAGCTGATACCCTGAAACCCCTGGCAGCGTGCCGATCGGGGCCCTGATTTCGGCCGGAAAATCGGGAAAAGTAGCCAGGTCAATGCCCATCAGGGCTGTATTATTGGTAAACTGGGTTCCGGTAAGCTGCATGCCGTCACCACTGTCGCCGGCGAATTTAATTACGACTTCCTGTAGTACCGTTGGTTCTTTTAATAGAGTAGCCATAGCAATGGTTCTAATAGATTGTTTTCGTAGAATGGTTGCAAAGGTAAGGGGCTGTTTAATGCAATTTGGGTTCACTTTTACACTTATTAAAAACCAGGTACAATCAACATGCACATCCTACTTTTGCCCTCATTATTAAAAATATATGCGCATTGCAATTAACGGGCTCGGGCGGATCGGACGGCTTTTATTACGCCGCCTCATTAACCATCCCGAAGCAGAAATTGTGGCTGTAAACGACTTGATGAGCCCTGAAAACCTGGCATACCTGCTGAAGTACGACAGTATTTACGGTACATTTTCCGATGAAGTAAGCTACTCAAATGGTCATTTGCAGATTGGGGCAAAAAAAGTGAGTGTTTTCCAGCAACCCGAACCAACCAAATTGCATTGGGGCGATAATGGGGTAGAACTGGTGATAGAATGTACAGGCAGTTTCAGTACCCGCGCCGGAGCAAGTTTACATTTGAAGGCCGGGGCCCAAAAGGTGATGCTCAGCACCACCGGGTCGGCTGATATTCCGCTGTTTATCTATGGATTTAATCAACAAAAACTTTCCCCTGAAACAGATATTCTTTCCCCAGGCGGTTGCATGACCAATTGTTCGGTACCCATCCTTGATATTCTGGAGCAGTTTGGTTTGGTAAGCGCACAGGTCCATTTTTTACATAGCTATACCAGCCGCCAGGAACTGGTAGATGCTCCGCATAAACAGTTTCGGCGAGGCCGTGCGGCGGCAGAAAGCATTATTCCGGTTGAAATTGACCTTGGCGAAAGCCTCGAACGGCTAATGCCGCACCTGAATGGAAGGCTGGCCGCCATCAGCACCCGCATTCCTGTGGCAAATGGAGCCCTGGGCGATTTTACGGTACAACTTCAACAGGAAGTTTCCTCAGGGCAGATCAGGAAAGCATTCAGGACAGCCTCCAATGGAAAGTATAAGGGTGTGGTGGCCTATACCGAAGAGCCGTTGGTGTCGCTCGATGTGAAAGGCAACACGCACAGCAGCGTTATTGAAGGCCCGCTTATTTCGGTGGTGGGCAACCATGTGAAAATATTTGCCTGGTTCGACAATGAGTTTGGATACACAAGCAGGATTATGGATTGGCTGGGGTATTGGGGAAGAATGATATGATGATTGAATCCTGAGTACCACGCAAAAATTGCAAAGGTGAAATATTGTCATTCCGGATTATTATTCATATTTTGGAAGGATAAACAATTAAAACTTTTGTTATGGCCAAGGGATTTACCATTCCGGTACCTGTGGACAAGCAGCAAACCGGTGAACAACAGCTGACAGTATTTGCATTTTCAAGGAGTGGGAAATTGATGGGTAGCCGTGACGTAAGCGCAGGCAAGGCCCAATTCGACAACCTGGATTTACCCTCCTCTGAGCTCAGGATTTTTATTGTACCCAAAGAATTGCCGGGAATAGAAACGGCAAAAACGGTTGAAGCCCTGATTAAACTCAAGGCTTACGAACCGGTAATTGGGTTTGACAAAGAAAAGATCATCATTAAGCCCATTCCCAAAGAGTTTTTTGATTGGTGGAAACTACGTTTTTGCCGTGTAACCGGGCGGGTGCAAAAGTGGTTCAACCTGTACGGTTCGCCGGGATACCGACCGCTCTGCAGGGCAAGGGTGCATATTTGCGAAATTGACCAGCTAAAGCTCTGGCTTCCCCAAATTCCGGACTACGTTATCGTTCGTATTCCCGATATTATCCTTAAACCGGAAATACCCATAAGGATACCCAAACCCATTCCAGACCCAATTGGCCCGGTCATTATCAACAAACCGGTTATTAATCCCCTGATAAGCCCCAAAATAAACCTGGGCCTGAAAGGAAATGCTTTTGATACTTTTGGAGAAGCCACTGTTTCTGCCGATGCGCTGGTGGCTCTTCCGCCCATCAATGATACGATCAAGCGCCAATTAATGACCCGGAATATTGCCACCATCAGGAAATCATTGCTCGATAACTTCCAACTGTTCCACCCCTATTTTTGCTATCACCCCTGGTTTTGGCCATACCTGTACCGCAGCGACGAGCTCGCCGTGGTGTACACCGACCTGAACGGACGCTTCGATACCAACATTATGTATCTTGAAGGAGGCGACAAACCAGACCTCTATTTTTGGGTGGAAATGATGATTAACGGCGTATGGACAACGGTTTACAGGCCATCTGTACCCTGCAATACCTATTGGGATTACGCCTGCGGCACCGATATTACCATTAATGTTACCGACCCGCGTGTGCAATGGGGATGCCAGCAACTGCTTCCCGGCGAAATCGTTTGGATAAAAACCATCGGCCATGGTGCCAGCGTGAATCGCATACGGCAAACACCTTTAATACAGCCAAGCCATAATAATCCGGTTGTAAATTACGAAAGGATTGGCATGGCTGATTTTAACGTAGCAGGAGATTATAAGAACCCCTTTGGAAGCTCGCTTTATTTTATAGTTCAGTTTAGCAGCGGATTGCCTAAACCGCAAATCGCATTTTACAAATGGAAATACTGCCGCACCCATAATGCCGATTTACAGGTGCTGGTTGCCAACCCTACAGATGCCGACTTTACCGACCTGGCTAACCCTGTAAGCAAGAGTTATACATTCGAATATATTGACCCTATAACGCTGATAAAGCATTTCGACAGCAAGGCGGTGCCATTGGGGCCAAAAACCGTAGGCCCCACCCAACGGCTGTACCAGATACCACCCACCAGCCCGGCCATGGCTCCTTTCAGCGTAGCAGACAGCAGCCCCTTCTGGGACCAAAATACCTACAGCATGGGTATTGATACCAACAGCCTTGATGGCGATGGGCTGTATGAGTTCAGGCTGGAATTGTACAATAGTGCAGGCATTAAGGTTACCAATGCGCCAAAAAGCATTTACCAGGTACCCCATGCCACCACTTTTACACCCAGCGTGGTAGCCCCCGATGTAATGCAGGTGCTTCCTGCCCCTGCCTCAGCGGTTTCTGAAGGGTTTGACATGCGTGTGCGTATCAATAATCAACGCTGCGAAGCCGCTGTGTATAAAATAAAACTGAATGGCGTGGAAGCATCGCCCGATTGCTGCGGGTTTGTGAAATATGTAAACGCCAATGCCGATGTGGAGGTTTCATACAAAGCCATGCATCCGCACAACCATGCCGATTTTAGCTTTACCGTTCAGAAAGGCACCTGTAGTGATGCGCCTATGAGCGCTGCTGCCAATGCTGCCGGTGATGTAGCCGGTCATGTAAACGGCTACCTGCGCGATGCCAATGGCATTTACAAAAAAACATTCAAACCTCCTGTATTGCTTGGGGTTTGCAATGTAGGAGGCAAGGCCGCCTTTGCAGAGCATGTGTATGTAAATGCACTCGCCATTGACGGCAACCAAAATATTGATGGCTACGATGCTTCGGCATTTGCCGCTTTTGCACTGGAACCGTAACCGGATTTGCCTTTGAAAAATGAAAGTCCGGACGCGCGAGTGTCCGGACTTTTTAAATACAGGAAATTCAATATTGACCCATCTAATTCTTTACACCAGCATCGTTACCGGATTCTCTAAGTAACCCTTCAATGTTTTAAGGAAGGCGGCACCTACAGAGCCATCCACGCTGCGGTGGTCGCAACTTAGCGTTAGTTTCATAATGTTGCGCACTGCAAATTCGCCTTTGGCGTTGCGGTACACTTCTTCCTTTATACGCCCAACGGCAAGGATACAACTATCAGGAGGGTTGATGATGGCTGTAAACTCATCAATATCCATCATGCCCAGGTTACTGATGGTAAATGTGTTACCCGTAAACTCGTTAGGCTGTAATTTTTTCCCTTTGGCCTTGCCACCAAGCTCTTTGGCTTCGGCGCTTATCTGGCTCAGCGTTTTTTGGTCGGCAAAACGGATAACGGGTACAATCAAACCATCGGGGATTGCAACCGCCATACCAATATGCACATGCTGGTAGCTGCGGATAAAATCGCCCATCCAACTGCTGTTTACGGCAGGGTGCAGCTTCAGCGCCATGGCCGAGGCTTTTATCACAAAATCGTTGAAGCTGATCTTAACTGGGCTGATTTCGTTCATTTGCGCACGCGCAGCCATGGCATTATCCATAATCACTTCCATTTTCAGGTAGAAGTGCGGTGCAGTGAACTTACTTTCTCCCAGCCTGCGGGCAATTACATTCCGCATTTGGCTGTTTGTATTGTCGGTAAAGCCTTCGCCGGCGCCACCTGGTACAAAGGCTGCCACTTTGGGGGCCTCTTTTACCGGGGCAGCGGCAGGCGCCGGTGCAGCCACAGCAGCAGGGGCAGGCGCTGCGGCAGGGGTATAGCTTTCAATATCAGATCGTACAATGCGGCCATTATCTCCGCTTCCTTTTACATACTTCAGGTCAATGCCTTTGTCCTCAGCTAGTTTTTTAGCAAGGGGGCTGGCAAAAATGCGACCGGTATTTATCACTTCCTGAACAGGTGCAGCGGCAGGTGTTGCAGGCGCCGCTGATGGGGCAGGGGCAGCGGGAGCGGCCTCCGGGATTGCAGGCGCAGCAGGCGTTGCGCCACCACCGCCACCTTTGGCGGCCGCCACTATACCGGTAATATTAAAATCTTGTGCACCAATAATGGCAAGCAGATCATTCACCTGTATTTTTTCACCGGCGGCAGCACCCTGGTGAAGCAAAAAGCCATCTTTATAGCTTTCCAGTTCCATGGTCGCCTTATCGGTTTCTATTTCAGCAAGTACATCACCCTTGCTTACCTTATCCCCTACCTTTTTTTGCCAACTGGCAATTACACCCTCGGTCATGGTATCGCTCAGGCGGGGCATAAGTACCACTTCATCAACTTTAGAAAGGTCCATGGCGGGGGGGGCAGAAGCAGCGGGCGCTGCGGCAGGGGCCGGTTTAGTTTCAGGGGCCGGGGCAGCAGCAACAGAACCGCCTGTAGAACCCGACAATAAAGCCGAAATATCTTCGCCGGCATCACCAACAATGGCCAGCAAATCATCTACCTGGAGCTTGGCGCCGGCGGCTGCACCTAAATGCAGGATTACACCATCCTTGTAACTTTCCAGTTCCATAGTCGCCTTGTCGGTTTCCACTTCTGCAAGCAAATCGCCTTTTTTAACAGGGTCGCCTACTTTTTTATGCCACGCAGCTATTACACCTTCTGTCATGGTATCACTCAATCGCGGCATTTTTATTACTTCAGCCATCAGGTACGTTGTTTATTTTGGAGGTGCGAAAATCGGGAACAATAGCCAAATTACCATATCCAATTGCCAAACATTTAAAATAGTAAGGCGGGCATTGGAAAATATTCTAATAACCAAGGTCCAATTTCAATTTTTCTTTAAGCTCAATAACCGCAGGATAGTCTTCAGCCATCAGCCTGAACCGTTGCTGACTGTTTAAATACCGGGGCTCCACTTCCTTATTTTTATCTTCTTCGTTTTCAGAAACTTCAATCCGGAAAGTAATTTCAGGATTATTAAAATGTTGCTTAAACAACAAAAGCAGTTCTGCAGCTTCGCTTTCAATAAACTGCTGATTTATCCTGGTTGGAACAGACACCTGTACCTGGTTCCCCTCAATGCTCAGTGCCGCAATTTGAAAGTGGGTGAGTATGGCCACCCGGTTGGCTAACTTCAGCCTTTCAATAAAATCTTTCCAAATTTTCTTAACCTGCTCTTCATCGGGCGCAAAAACTTCTTTTACCTCGGCAGGTTGGGCTGAATGTTGAAATTTTTCGGCCTTTAGGGCAGACAAAAGATCTGCTTTTTTGCCCGGAATGGCCCTTGGCTGCGGGTTTTGCGGGTTTGCAGCCGGAACTGCTTTTACCGGAGCCTGAATTTCCTTTTTAGACTGGTACTCCTGCGACCCGGCCACTTCCATCCTTTCAGGTACAGGTGCGGGAGGCGGTACAATCCTCAATACAGGTTCTGCGGCCGACGCCACTTTTAACAGCAAGGGGCTTACCGGTTTTTCCTTCACTAATACCGGCCCGTCAACCCGCTTTTTTTTTAAAACCTTACCCTCACCGTTTACCGTAATATCAATCACCTGTTGCAGGTAACAAAGTTTTATGAGCGCCAGCTCAACATGCAAACGTTTATTCCTCGCCGATTTTATGGTCATTTCCGCATCGGTAAGTACCTGCAATGCGGTTACCAGGTAACTGAGCGAAATACGGGCAGCGGTTTCGGCATAACGACCCTGCAAGCCTTCAAGTACATCCAGCAGTTGCGCGGCACGTCCATCCTTACTTACCAGCAGGTTTCTAAGCACTGCGGCAAACCCGTTTAAAACAGAGTCGCCTTCAAAGCCCCTGGCATGAATGGCATCATACAACAGAAGCGCACCTGCAATATCCTGCTTGATCAATGCATCAAGCAGCTTAAAATACTGGTCTTCATCCAGAAGGTTCAGGTGCTCAATGGTATTGGTATAATTTACTTCACCACCTGTAAAGCTTACGATCTTGTCGAGCAGGCTAAGCGCATCGCGCATACAACCTTCACTTTTTTGCGCAATCAGTTGCAAAGCGTCCTTTTGGGCATTAATATGCTCTTTCTCTACAATCTCCAGCAGGTGTTCCACCGTATCGGCATTGGTGATCCGCTTGAAATCAAATATCTGGCACCGGCTCAGGATGGTAGGTAATATCTTGTGCTTTTCAGTGGTAGCCAAAATAAATTTGGCGTATGAGGGCGGCTCTTCAAGCGTTTTCAAAAATGCATTGAATGCATTCGAACTAAGCATGTGCACCTCATCAATAATATAGATCTTGTATTTGCCTTCCTGCGGGGCAAAACGGATTTGCGTCACCAGGTCGCGGATATCATCCACGCTATTGTTACTGGCGGCATCCAGCTCATGAATATTGAGCGAACTGCTGCTGTTAAATGATTTGCAACTCGGGCATTCATTACAGGCCTCCCCATCGGGCTTCAGGTTTTCGCAATTGATGGTTTTGGCTAAAATACGGGCACAGGTGGTTTTGCCTACCCCCCTTGGGCCGCAAAATAAAAACGCATGTGCCAATGTGTTGTTGGCAATGGCATTTTTGAGCGTGGTGGTAATATGTTTTTGCCCGATAACCGTGCTGAAGTTCTGCGGACGATATTTAAGCGCTGAAACAATAAACTTTTCCATGGGGCATCAAATGTACTGACTCCATCAGGATTACAAGCATGGTTCCGTTTACAAAATAAAGTTACTCACCATTCTGCGAGGCAGCCTGTATGGCAGTGAGCGCTATCGTGTACACGATATCATCTACCAGCGCGCCCCGGCTCAGGTCGTTTACCGGCCTGCGAAGCCCTTGCAGCATGGGGCCTACACTTACGAGGTTAGCGCTCCGTTGCACGGCTTTGTAGGTAGTATTGCCCGTATTCAGGTCGGGGAAAACAAACACATTGGCACGACCCGCCACCGGGCTGTCCGGCGATTTTTGGCGACCTACACTTTCCACGGAAGCAGCATCGTACTGAAGAGGTCCGTCAATCAGTAAATCCGGCCTTTTTTCTTTGGCCAAACGGGTAGCTTCGGCCACTTTTTCCACATCGGCCCCTGCACCTGAAACCCCTGTGCTGTAGCTGATCATGGCCACCCGTGGAGAAATGCCAAAGGCTTTTGCCGAATCGGCGCTCTGGATGGCAATATCCGCCAACTCTTCGGCCGATGGGTCGGGGTTTACCGCACAATCGCCATACACATACACCTGGTCGGGCATCAGCATAAAAAATACCGAAGAAACAATGGAGGCCCCGGGAGCTGTTTTAATCAACTGCAACGCCGGGCGTATGGTGTTTGCCGTGGTATGAACCGCGCCGCTTACCAGCCCGTCAACCTCATTCATCATAATCATCATGGTACCCATTACCACGTTATCTTCAAGCTGCTGCTCGGCCTGCGGTTCGGTCAGTCCCTTGCTTTTGCGCAGCTCCACCATGGGCAGCACATACTTATCCCTGATTTCTTCCGGGTTCAAAATCTCAAGATCAGATGGAAGCTCAACCCCCTGTGCCTCAGCCACTTCTTCAATAGATACACGATCTCCAAGCAATACGCAGCGGGCAATCCCTTTCTGGTGGCAAATTACGGCAGCTTTTATGGTGCGTGGCTCATCGCCTTCGGGCAATACAATCCGCTTGTTGGCTTTCCGGGCAGCCTGCATAAGCTGGTAGCGGAAGGCTGCGGGCGGCATCCTCGTATCGGAAGCCACGCCCAACTTGGAAGCAAGAAGCTCCCCATCGAGATGATCCGCTACAAATTCAACCAATAAGGTAGCCCGCTCAATATCATCGGCAGGAATATGGGTATCCATCCGCCCGAGCGCATTCACGGTTTCATAAGTGGTACCCTCAGTTAAAAGCACCGGTATTTTCTGCATAAGCGCCGGAGCGCATAGCTTTTTAATAACATGCTTTGGCTCAAACCCGCTGGTAAGCAAAAGACCTGCAATCGGGGTGCCGCGCATAACTGCCATGCTGGTTGCAATAAGTACATCATCACGGTCGCCGGCTGTTACAATCAAGGCCCCGGGCCTCAATCGCTCAATCACATATTCAATGCTTCGGGTAGCCACCATAATGTCGTTCACGCGGGCAGTTTCAATATTGCCGTGAAAAAGAATTTTTGCATCGAGGTGCCTGGCAACATCCAGCATGCGCGGGGCCATATGCGCAGGCTCAAAAGGTGTATGGCCAAGCAATGGCAGCTTACCATCGCCTACCACTTTACTGTGTTCGGCTATCTGCCTGTGCAGCGCCTGTACATCAGCGCCGGCTTTTGTACGGGTAAGTACATAGCCCACCAGCGACACTTTATCGCTACCGCCAAACTGCTGAACAGTTATTTCAATCTGGTCGGCAATATGTACCGCATCAATATCCTCGGCATTTACTACAAAAATCACATCGCACTGGAGGTTTCGGGCAATATCGCCATTGAGCGAAGCCAATAGCGGCTTTTGAGCATCATGCACCAATCCCTCTACCACCAGCAGGTCAGTATCAGGTTGCGCCAGTCCTTTCATAGCCACCATCTCTTCCAGCAACTGTTCCTTTAAACCATGACTGATGAGGTATTCAACCCTTTCGATGGATATGGGCCTGGGTACATTAATATTAAATAAGGCTTTGGCAAACCCAATGGAGCGTTCACCTTCTTCGCCAGGGTAATTATCGGCTACGGGTTTTATGTACGCTGCACGCATCCTTAATCTTTCAAGCGCGCGCACCGTGCCCAGTGCAATGGAAGTAAGCGCAGCATTGGTTCCTACAGGAGCCAGGTAATAAGTTCTCATGATAATATATTATTTAAAACCTCAATGGTTTGTTTTACAATCATTACCTCTTCGTTGGTATTTATTACAATAGCTACCGGGCTGTCCATAATGGTTATCACACCGCCCTTGCCACCAACTGCCCTGGCATTGGCGCCGGCATCCAGCACGTACCCAAACACTTTTAAACGGTTTAGCACCTTCGCCCTGATAAGCGAAGCATTTTCGCCTATACCCCCGGTAAATATAAGCGCATCAATATGCGGCAATGATACAGCAAGCGCGCCTATGGCTTTTGCCAGCCTGAACACAAACACTTCAATGGCAACGGCGGCGCCTTTATGCCCTTCGGCAGCCACAGTGGTTAATTCGCGCATGTCGTTGCTCAATTCGCTCAAACCCAACAGCCCGCTTTTTTTGTTCAGCAGGCTTACCACATCATCGGGGCTTATACCAAGCGATTCAGCAATATACGGAGGCAATCCGGGGTCAATATCTCCCGAACGGGTGCCCATCACCAGGCCTTCCAAAGGGGTAAAGCCCATGGTGGTGTCAACGCTTTTTCCATTCAGTATGGCGGTTGCGCTTGCCCCGTTGCCCAGGTGGGCGCTTATAAATGAGCTGTCATGTAGCGGGATGTTGAGTTCGGCCGCCGCTTTAATGGCCACATACTGGTGACTGGTTCCATGAAAACCATAGCGGCGCACCCCATGCTCGCGGTACCAGTTCATGGGCACGGCATAGAGGTAAGCATGCTCGGGAATGGTTTGGTGAAAAGCGGTATCGAAAACAGCCACCTGCGGTAAATGGGGCGCCACTTCCATGGCGCCGCGGATACCTACCAGGTTGGCCGGATTGTGCAGTGGGGCAAATGGTACGCAGGCTTCAATGGCAGCCAGCACTTCGGCATCAATGATGGTGGAGGTTTTAAACTTTTCGCCCCCATGAACCACCCTATGGCCAACCCCGGTAAGGCTATTGGTCAACCCCTGGTTAGCTATATAAGCAAAAATTTCTGCAACAGCCTGTTTGTGATTGCCGGGGTTGAGCGGGAATTCTTTTTTTTCATCACCCTGCTTAAAAGTTATGGTTGCATCGGGATGACCAAGTTTATCGGCCAGCCCTGAAAAAACCACTTCCTGGTCTTCAGATTGTATGAGAGAAAATTTAAGGGAGGAGGAGCCGCTATTTAAAACGAGTATGGTACTGGTATTCATTGGCTGCATTTTCGTTTATCAATTATTTGGCAATGTAGGCATTGAAAAGGAAACCATTATCCTGATCCTCATGCTCTATTGCAGAATGCGTTTTTCTTTTTTGAACGCTCCAAAGGAATAAAAATACGGCCTGGTAAAATATGATTTAGGTCAATGCAAGCCATTAATTATGAAATAATTACGGAAACGATTGCAAGGGAGGGGATTTACAAAAGACTATTTTTCAAAGGTTTGAATCACCTCATCCGTTGATAAACAAATAAAATATCCTTGCTTTTCTAACCCACGTTTCAGGCGCTTATCTCCAGTCCATATAGGACCACCGAAATGTAGTGAAAGGGCAATAAAGTGAATGTCATCCTGATCAACCTGATTCCCTATTCTTTTTGATTCTTCCATTATATCATCCGGAATTTCATCAAGGTCAAAGAAATAAACTTGTGACTTAATAAAATTCAATCGGGCAATAAGTACCTCAATAGGCAGACCAGAAAATGCAGAAATCCTTCCCCAATGTTCTTCTATTTCTTGTATTAAAGAAGAGCAGGTTACCAGTAGAACCTTTTCAGAAATGATGTTAAAATAACTTGAAACCTTTTTATAAGAAATCAGAGAACTGAAAACTATATTAGTGTATAGTATTAATAGGTCCATGCTCCCGTGATTTTAAGAATCTTTGCCAACGACCCTTTTTCAATTCCCCGGCAAATTTTTCAATTTCATCGGACCTTTCTTTTTCCTGAATGTGGCTTTTGAATAGCAGAAGATAATTACTCAGTACTTTTTTTTCCTCTTCAGAAAGAACTTGCCCCAAGTCCACAATGGTGGAAATACCATTATCTGATATTTTCATTTCCTTCAATTTTTTAAGCAAGTTACAGAATTAATTCATCATCCCCACAAACTGGTCGAACAGGTACCGGCTGTCGTGCGGGCCAGGGGTGGCTTCGGGGTGGTACTGCACGGAGAAGAAGGGCTTGTCCTTTACCCGGATACCTTCAATAGAATTATCATTCAGGTTTACATGCGTGACCTCAATATGCGGAGCATTCGTAACCGCTTCAGGATCAACACCAAAACCATGATTTTGCGTAGTGATTTCGCTGAGCCCTGTAATGATATTCTTCACCGGGTGGTTCAGCCCGCGGTGACCGTGGTGCATTTTAAACGTAGGAATGCCATGCGCCAGCGCCAGCAACTGGTGGCCTAGGCAGATGCCGAAAATAGGCTTGTTGTATTTGGTAAGCTCCTGTATGGTTTCAACGGCATAAGGCATGGCAGACGGGTCGCCTGGGCCATTGCTTATGAAAAATCCATCGGGCTCAAAATCGAGCAGGTCGCGTACTGGCGTATGTGCCGGAAAAACCTTGGCGTATATGCCCCGGTCAGTCATGTTTTGCAAAATGTTTTGCTTGATACCAAAATCCAACACGGCTACCCTTTTGCCATGGGCTGGATTTCCTTTATAATATGGTGCGGTGGTGCTTACGGTCGAAGCAAGCTCAAGCCCGGCCATTGACGGAACCTCCGCCAGTTCGGCTTTCAGTTCTTCCACGGTTTTGCCTTCGCTGCTGATGATGCAGTTCATGGCGCCCTGCCGGCGAATATGCGCAACCAATGCACGGGTATCAATCCCCTCAATGGCTACAATATTATTTTGAACGAGGTAGTCATTCAATGTGGCATTTGCCTGGAAACGGCTGAACCGCTCTTCGAGGTTTCGCCCGATAAGTCCACGGATTTTTACAGAATTGGATTCTACATCTGTTTCCTTGATACCGTAGTTGCCAACGTGCACATTATTCATAATGAGCACCTGGCCGTAATAACTTGGGTCGGTAAATACTTCCTGATACCCGGTCATGCCGGTATTAAAACAAATTTCGCCCGAAGTGGTACCCTTTGCGCCAAAGGAATAGCCATGAAAAAAATGACCATCTTCAAGAACGAGGATGGCCGGATTGAATGAATGCGTCATTTTTTGCTGGAGGAATGTTTTTTTGGACGGCGCAAAAGTAAGCAAACTGTGGAAGCTGGCCGCAAATCCTTCCCCAAATTATCTACAGAAGCCCCAGCATTTTATCCCGAACGAGCAAACAACAGCCCAATAAACCTGCTTTTTCGCCCAAATCGCTCAGTTCAATTCGGGTATCGGCGTTTACTACGGAAAGCGAATGGCGCAGGATAAATGACTTTACGGGATACAAAAGGGCATCACCTACCTTGCTAAGACTGCCGCTGATAATGATCAGTTCAGGGTTAAACAGGTTGATGGCCACGGCAAGCCCCCTGCCCAAACTGGCGGCAATGGACCCTATGGCTGACAAGGCGAGATTATCCCCACGGTCAATGGCTTTCAGGATATCTTCAATTTCAATCCTGCCTTTTTCCTGGTAAACGGGTTGTAAAATACTGTTTGAGCCATTTTCCATCTCTTTAATGATATGCCCGATCAGCGCCCGGCCCGAGGCCTCCGTTTCCAAACAGCCCTTTTTACCGCAAAAGCAAATCTTTTCATTATCAAACAGTGGAATATGGCCAAGTTCGCCCGCATAGCCCGAAACTCCGTACACAGGCTTGCCATTTACAAAAATACCGAGAGCCAGGCCATAATCAAGGTTCAGGGTCAACACCTCTTTCTCTTCCTTCCTTATCCCAAAATGAAATTCTCCGTAAGCCAGCGCCCTTGAATCATTGTCGGGAAAAACCGGGATACCTAATTGTTCTTCCAGAATTTTCTTAACTGGGGCATCGCCAAAATGGTCAAAAGTGAGCAATTCGCCGGTTTTGGTATTCACACGGCCAGAAATACTAAACCCTATGCCGGCAATTTTTTTGTTATCAACCCCGCATTCTTTAATAAAATCACGAACCAAATTCACAATTTCCACCAGTGCTTTATCAACCTTATCATATAAAAAAGGAACACCCGACTTATGGGTTATGATAGAGTTGTTAAAACCCAATAAACCGAGGTTAATGCTGTATTTTTTAATTTCTATACCCAAAAAATAATGCGAATTGGGCGCCAGTTTGTACACTGCGGCTTTTCTTCCGGGGCCCTCCGACCGACGACCTGCTGCCATTACAAGCCCCGATTCTTCCATGGCGGAAACCAGTTCGGTAGCTTTTGGAATACTGATATTTAAAATATCCGACAATTCGGTCAGCGTACCTTCGCCCCTGTGGCTGAGATGCGAAATAATACGCCTGCGCCGGTTTGTATCCTTAATAGCCACCCCTGATGGAAACACCCCACTTGCCACTTCAAAATCAGGAAGCAATGTTTTAAAACTCATTTTTAAAATTTCTGGTAAAGCGAAAATATTATGTTTTTCAACTTATTTTTAAAATTTATTACTATTTAACCGTTATAATAAAAAAATTTATTTTTAATAATAATGCAATTGTTTACATATTTGTAAATTAAATCCATTTTTTAAATAAAGAACACCAATAATTAAACCAATTCGTATGGTTACTTCCCACGAAAAAGTTCCGGTTGAAATTTTTAGTACCCCAAAAGAAGGGTCAGCTTATGTGGCCGCAGAAATTGCAAAAACAATCCGGGCACGGCAAATGGAGGGTAAAAAATGTGTGCTTGGTTTAGCCACCGGTTCCACCCCTATTACCATGTACAAGGAATTGGTAAGGCTTCACCGCGAGGAGGGGCTCAGTTTTAAAAATGTTGTCAGTTTTAACCTTGATGAATACTTTCCGCTCGACCGCCAGGCCATTCAAAGCTACTGGAGCTTTATGCACCGCAACCTGTTTGACCATGTGGATATAAAACCCGAAAACATCCATATTCCGGATGGTAGCTGGAGCCAGGCTGACATTAAAAAGTATTGCGTTGCCTATGAGGGAGCTATTGATGCGGAGGGTGGTATTGACCTTCAAATACTTGGCATTGGTAACAATGGCCATATTGGCTTTAACGAACCCGGCAGCAGCATTTACAGCAAAACCCGCCTGGTAACACTCGACAACAGTACGCGGATTGCCAATGCCAAAGATTTTCAGAACATAAGTAAAGTGCCCCGCCTGGCCATTACCGCAGGCATCAGCACTATTCTAAAGGCCCGCCGCATTATTTTGATGGGCTGGGGCTTTAAAGCTCCAATTATTGCCAAATCGGTAGAAGGTGCTGTAACCGAACAGGTACCGGCCAGCCTTTTGCAGCAGCATAATGATTGCCTGTTTGTGATTGACGACCAGGCAGCCAGCGAACTTACCCGCATTAAAACGCCATGGCTTACCGGTGAAATTGAATGGACGCCGCAAATGATCCGCCGTGCGGTGGTAAATATGGCGCTAAAAGTGGGCAAACCCATCCTGAGCCTTACCAACCACGATTACAATGAAAACGGGCTTGGAGACCTGATTGTGGAAAAAGGTGACGCCTATGAACTGAACCTGCAGGTGTTCTATATTATGCGCGATACCATTACCGGCTGGCCGGGTGGCAAACCGGATACCGAAAATCCAAGGCACCCCGAACGCGGTCATATCCAGCCCAAGCGGAGCCTGATTTTTTCACCCCATCCCGACGATGATATCATAAGCATGGGAGGCACTTTTATGCGGCTGCAAGATCATGGACATGAAGTGCATGTAGCCTACCAAACCAGTGGTAATATCGCCGTAACCGATGAGTTTGTAACCCGCTTTCTTGATTTTGCGGTTGGTTTCGAGCAAATGTTTGGCATTGACACCGAAAAATCGACCAACGTGCTGAAGGAAGCCCGACAATACCTTGACGATAAAACACCAAGCCAGGTAGATACACAGGAGATACGTTCAATTAAAGGCTTGATTCGCCGCTGCGAAGCTGCTGCCACCTGCCGGTATGTGGGGCTGAAAGAAGGCCAATGGCATTTCCAGAACCTGCCTTTTTATGAAACAGGCACCATCCAGAAAAACCCGATGGGCGAACAGGATGTGCTGATGACCATGGAGTTATTGCGTAAAATAAAGCCTCACCAGGTTTTTTGTGCCGGCGATCTTGCCGACCCGCATGGCACGCACAAGGTTTGCCTCGATATTGTTTTTGAAAGCCTCAGGCGGATAAAAGCTGATGGTGATGAATGGATTGATGATTGCTGGGTTTGGTTGTACAAAGGCGCCTGGCAGGAATGGGATATCACCGAAATTGAAATGGCCATCCCCATGAGTCCCGACCAGATGATGAAAAAGCGTTACGGCATCTTCATCCACCAATCACAAAAAGATATGGTGCCGTTCCAGGGAAGCGACAGCCGCGAATTTTGGCAGCGTGCCGAAGAGCGAAACAGCAATACCGCAAACTTGTACGCCAAACTCGGGTTAACCCAGTATGCCGCTATGGAAGCGTTTGTAAGGTGGCATTATTGATATTTAAAATTTCAGGGGTTGCAAATTTTGGTAAAAAGAAAAATGTTTTGCCAAAAAAACGGAACCCCTTATTTTTGCAGCCCCAAAAGGGAAATGGCTGCGTAGCTCAACTGAATAGAGCATCTGACTACGGATCAGAAGGTTTTAGGTTTGAATCCTAACGCGGTCACTGAAAATCAAGCAGTTATGAAGTAAAATTCATAGCTGCTTTTTTATTTTCGGCTGTTTCTAATTACTTGTGATTGCAGAGTCCGGCTCATTCGCTGAAATTCAAAAAAAAAAGTGGGGTTTACAATTTCTGTCGATGCACGGCTGAATACAAAACAAATTCATTAAATTTGTTCACAAATAATACTCGTTCACGTTTTCGTGAACACTAAAAATAAGTGAACATGAGTGAGCAGGAAATTATAGCCCTGGCTTTGGAGAACCTTCATAAAAATGCCCAAATAGAGGGTAAGTGGGAAGCATTTGACGATTGGGAAGCAGATGGACAACTAATATTAAATATAGACAATAATCATATTAATTACAACGTAGAAATCAAGAACGAATTACGGAACCATCAACTACACCACATTATAGCCTTTAACCAAAACCATCCTCCTCTTATGGTTGTGGCTACCCGCCTCTTCCCAAAAATCAAAGAAGAACTCAGACTCAATAAGATTGCTTACCTGGAGGGAAACGGTAATATCTTCCTGAAAAATAAAGAGATTACATTATGGATTGATACCAACAAGCCAATTGAAGCGGATAAAAAGAATATAAGCAGGGCGTTTACCAAAACAGGTTTAAAAGTAGTCTTTCAGTTTCTGATAGACAAAACCTGGGTAAACAAACCTTATCGGCAAATTGCAGGGCAAACAGGAACTGGCATCGGCAACATTACCAATATTATTACAGGGCTAAAACAGGATGGCTTTTTACTTCCTATTGCTAAAAATGAATACAAGCTTAGCAATAAACAGGCCTTACTAAATAAATGGATTGCAGCATATGATTTACGATTAAAACCGACACTGAAAGTTGGTAGATTCCGTTTCTTGAAAGAAGAAGATTTTACGAACTGGCAAAATCTGCCCCTCCGCAATGATAAAACATGGTGGGGTGGAGAACCGGCAGGTGATTTACTTACCCATTTCCTTCGTCCGGCTGAACTAACATTATACACTACCGAAACAAGGAACGAGCTGATAAAAAATTACCGGTTGATACCGGATGATAAAGGGAATGTGAAAGCCTATCAAAAATTCTGGCAGGATGATCAAGTGAATGTGAATGCCAGCAAGCCGACAGGCATGACAGTGCCCGCATTACTGGTATATGCCGATTTAATAAATGCAAATGACAGACGGTGTACAGAGGCAGCACAAAAAATTTATGATGAGTACTTACAAAATTAATTATGAACACATACGCCAGCAGCCTGAAATAACAGAAATGCTGTTTGCATTAGAACGAGGCCTTTCAACATTTGGTATCGACTATTATTTGGTTGGTGCTGTGGCAAGAGATGTATGGATGAGCGGCATCAATAAAATTGCTCCAAGGCGTACAACAGGCGATATTGATTTTGCGATATTAATAAATGATAAAGGCACTTATGAAGCATTGAAAGCTTACCTGATAGAAACAGAGGATTTTCATCCTTACAAAGGCAATGCCTTTGTATTAATCTGGAAGGGCAAAATCGAAGTAGACTTATTACCCTTTGGAGCAATTGAAGATGAAGATGGCAAAGTAACAACAAGTGGATTAGGCTTAACCAATATCAACTTGCAGGGCCTTACAGAAGTATATGAAGAAGGCATGCCGCAATTAGATTTAGAAGGCATGCACCAATTCAAATTCTGCACATTGCCTGGAATTGTTTTATTAAAATTGATAGCCTGGGACGACAGGCCTGAAATAAGAAGGGATGATATAAAAGACATAAGCGATATTTTGAACCACTTTTTTAATATGTACGACAATGAAATATGGGAAAACCATAGTGATTTGTTTGACAATGAGGATACTGACCTGAAGCATATAGCAGCAAGGGTAATGGGCAGGGAAATGAATAAAATTGCTAAAAGAAATGAAAAAGTATTTAACAGGATTAAAGGAATACTGAACGCCAATACCGACGATATTTCTAACAGCAAAATGGGTGCCATAATGATTGAATATTTTGACAATACGGTAGAAGACAATGTGCTGCTGCTACTGCAATTAAAACAAGGATTTACAGAATGAACTACTATTTTCATGTTCCATAAACTAAAACTTCCTAATGAATAAGGTTCCCCAGCAGGCTACTCTTCTATCTTGCTTCCTAAAATTCTCAACCCTTTGGATGGTGACGCTATTTTCTATGGCTGCCCATGCACAAAATATCCCCGCACCTTCCATTTCGCTTGACAGCGGATACATTCCGGTTGAAGCTTTCAGCGATGAATTTAATGGAAAGCGTTTGGACAGTTCAAAATGGTGGGATTTTAACCCGGCGTGGATTGGAAGAAAGCCCGCTTTATTTGCCCGTGAAAATGTGAAGGTCAAAAAAGGTTTACTGAAACTGAAAGCAAGCGTCCCGAACCCTAAAAAAATTACGGTTGAAAATAAGGTACGGGGTTACGATCAGTTTACTACAGCCACCATCAAAAGTAAGAACCGCATTAAATACGGCTATTTTGAAGCCCGTTGCAAATCGATGAAGGCGAGTGTTTGCAATGCATTCTGGCTGTACGATCCGCTGGAAGCCGCAGCCAAATACAGTGTCGGCAGTTTTTCGGAAGAGATTGACATTTTTGAAATTTTTGGTAAGCCCACCAAAAAGGAAAATGACAGTTTATTCTTTGCAACAGTCCACCGGATGGAGACCCCATATGTAGAGTCGCTGGTGAAATCAAAACAAACCGCTATGGAGAATAAGACCTTCAAATTGAAAGTACCCTTTGCCTTTTATGATGATTTTCATGTATATGGTTTTTTGTGGACCCCAACCGAAATGAAATGGTACCTCGATGGTAAAGAAGTATTTTACCGAAAGAATGATTATTTCACTACCTCCCTGTATGTAATGCTTGATTGTGAGATCATGAGCGGTTGGGCCGGCCTTCCCGATGCAAAGGACCTGCCTGCTACTTTCGAAATAGATTATGTAAGGGTTTGGCAGCTAAAAGAATAGCAGAAGCAAGCCTTTTCGTTAGGAAATGGCACGGTCAAGATGCACATATCCGCCATCTACATGGATCAACTGCCCTGTGGTATGACTGCTTACATCCGACAACAGAAATACCACCGCATTAGCAATTTCTTCAGCAGTGGTAAACCTGTGCTCAAAAGGAATTTTACCGGTAATATGTTTCAATTTTTCTTCCGGGTTGGGCAAGGTCTGTATCCATTTTTCGTACAAGGGGGTATAACATTCGGCAACTATAAGAGCGTTTACCCGGATGGAATATTTGGCAAGCTCAACAGCCCACTCGCGGGTCAGCGCGTTACGGCCACCGTTAGAGGCAGCGTATGCCGAAGTGTTACCCTGCCCTGTTTCAGCCGTTTTTGAACCAATATTTACAATGCTTCCCTTTGACTTTTTCAACTCGGGAAGTGAATAATGCGCCATCAGGTAATAATGCACAAGGTTCTTATGCAGGCTTGCCATAAAATCTTCGTAATTACCATTTTCAAGCCCTACCCCATCATTCACGCCGGCATTGTTTACCAGCCCGTCAATGCGGCCATATTGCTCAACAATTTGCTGTACTGCTTTTTTACATTCATCAGGTTGAGAAAGTTCTGCTACAACCTGTCCCGTCTTTCCACCTTCCGATACAATTAATCTCACTGCCTCCAGGTTGTCCTCTTCATTGCGTCCCACAATCACAGGTATAGCACCCTCCTTTGCCAGCACCTGTACAATACCGAACCCGATGCCTTTGGCGCCACCGGTTATGATGATAATTTTATCAGAAAGATTAAGATTCATAAGAATTGATGACGAAAGTAAAAGATAATGTTATTTATTAATATAATGTATTGCCCAAGCCTTTGAGCCTTGAATAAAATGGGTTTGCAATAGCCAACCATAAACCTAAGCATTCTCTTTCAGATCAAAAATTTTGTGCGCAGGCAACCACTTCTCCCCTGGCTTCGCAAAAGGTAATGCCTGCTGGTATTTCCACATCAGTGTCTCCCATTCCTGCACCTTTTCATTGGCGGCATCCATGGCTGCTTTTCTTTCAAAAGAAAAATCCTCCGTGGTTTCCATGATCATGAATAAACGGTTCTCAATCCTGAAAATTTCCATGGATGTTATACCCGCATCCTTAATGCTGGCGGCTATTTCAGGCCATATTTTTTGATGGTATGCCTCATATTCGGCAATGAGTTGCGGATCATTTTTCAAGTCGGTGGCAAAACAATATCGGGGCATAGCAATTGTATTAATGACTGGCAATAACCCGTACATTTTGTTTCTTTAATTGGGTAATTCCAAACCACAAAATCACCAGGAAACAAACGGCAGGAACAATATAACCCATTTGAATATTTCCATTGTTGGCATCGCTGATCTGCCCCATGATCAGGGGGAAAATGGCTCCGCCTACAATAGACATCACAATGAAAGAAGAAGCAATTTTTCCTTCTTCGCCCAATCCATCAATACCCAAAGCAAAAATGGTTGGGAACATAATTGACATAAAGAAAGGAGTCGCCATCAGGGTGTACACTGCCACTTCACCTTTACTTGTGATAGCAACAGCCAGTAACACCACATTTATGATAGCATAGGCACTCAATAATGCGGCGGGTTTAATAAACTTCATCAGGAAGGTTCCTACAAAACGGCCGGCCATAAAACCTACCATTGCTATTGACCCAAATAGGAAAGCGGCTTCCTTTTCAGGAATTGCATGTGCATATCGTGCAAAGCGGATGAAAAAACTGCCAATACCTACCTGTGCGCCCACATAAAAAAACTGTGCAGCAACCGCCCAGCGTAGTTGGGCAAACCGAAATACCCTGAGCGAAAATTCATTGGTTGCATCAGGCGCATGCGATTCTTTTATCTCGGGAAGTTTGACTACTGCAAAAAGAATAAGGATCAGAAGCACTACCATTCCAATCACCAGGTAGGGCATCTTGATATTGTTTGCCTCAAATTGCAGGTAGCTTCCAAGGTCCTGCGCGGTCATGGCCGCTAATTTTTCAGGGCTGTGCTCCACGCCGGAAAAAATGAATTGGCCACCAATCAATGGAGCAATAAAGGCCCCCACCCCATTAAATGATTGCGCGAGGTTGAGACGTCGTGCCGAACCTTCCGGATCGCCCAGCTTGGTGATGTATGGATTGGCAATTGTTTCAAGAAAAGTTGCCCCGCTTGCCATTACAAATAGCGCAAACAGGAAGAAAGGAAAACTCCGTACAGATGCAGCCGGAATAAAGAGAAATGCCCCGGCGCAATACAACATCAGGCCCAGCAAGATGCCCTGTTTATACCCATAATGGTGCATGAACCATCCGGCTGGCAGGGCAATCAAAAAATATCCAAGATATACGGATGAATCAATGAGGGCGCTTTCCGTATCGGTTAATTCGCATGCCTTTTTAAGGTGAGGAATCAGGATGGGATTGATGTTATGCAAAAATGCCCACAGGAAGAACAGGCTGGTGACCATAATGAATGGCACCAGGTAATTTTGAGTTTTTTTCATTGGCTTGCTATAAGATTACGGACGCTGGAAAGCTATTACATTTTGTTTGGAAGTACCCAATCCATCAATTCCCAGCTCCACTACATCACCGGGTTTCAGGTAAACCGGAGAATTCATGCCAAGGCCAACCCCTGCGGGAGTACCGGTTGAAATAATATCGCCCGGAAGCAGGGTCATAAACCGGCTTACATAGGCAATAAGATGTGGTATATTGAAAATCAAATTTGAAGTAGTTCCATCCTGCATCTTCTCACCATTAAGCGTTAACCATAAACGAAGATCATGCACATCAGCTACTTCATCTTTGGTTACCAGCCAGGGGCCGATGGGCGCGAAGGTATCGCAGCCCTTGCCCTTATCCCAGGTGCCGCCACGCTCCAGTTGAAAAGCACGCTCGCTCACATCATTGTGCAGGCAATATCCTGCAATGTAGTCCAGCGCATTTTGCTCATCCAAATATGAAGCCTTTTTCCCAATTACAATCGCCAGTTCTACTTCCCAATCCGTTTTCTCAGATCCTTCGGGGATCATAATATCGTCATTCGGACCAACAATTGCGGTAGTGGATTTCATGAAGATCACCGGCTCGGCAGGAACCGCAGCGCCTGTTTCTTTTGCATGGTCGGAATAGTTCAAACCAATACAAACAATTTTGGAAGGCCGCTTAACCGGGCAACCCAGGCGGCTTACCTGTACTGCAGGAAGTTCAGTAGAAGCAACCAATGCATTCAAGGTTTCCAATCCATTATCTGCAAAAAAAGCCTCATCATAATCATGAATATGGCCTGATGCATCGTAGTACACTTCATTTACCAATACGCCTGGTTTTTCCTTACCTGGCTCTCCGAATCTGATTAGTTTCATAAATATTTTTCTTTGATATTACTGTTGTTAATTTTCGTGTTATACGAAACTTGCAGTTTCGTATTGTTATTTGGTCGGCTCTGCCGACTACCCATTCCTAATTATTCAACTTTATAAACCCTCCATCAATCGGGTAATCGCATCCGCTGATGAATGAAGCCTCATCGCTGCAAAGATATAGGGCCAGGGCAGCTACTTCTTCCGGTTTCGCCATACGCCCTATGGGTTGCGATTTGGAAAGCTTTTCAAACATTTCCTCCTCCTTACCCGGGTAGTTCTTCTGGATAAATCCATCCACAAACGGGGTATGCACGCGTGCCGGAGAAATGGAATTGCAACGGATACCTTCAAGCAGGTAATCTTTAGCCACAGATAAGGTCATTGCCATAACTGCGCCCTTGGCGGTGGAATAGGCAAAACGGTCATTTAAACCAACCCAGGCAGCAATAGAAGCCATGTTGACAATCACTCCTCCACCGGCCTGTTTCATCAGCGGGATGGAAGCATGCAGGCAATTGTAAACCCCTTTAATATTTACCTGCATCACCCTGTCGAAATCGGCCTCATCGGTGGTATCTGCCTTGCCCACATGGGCAATGCCTGCATTGTTTACCAAAATATGATGTGGCCCGATTTGATCAAAGGCACGCTGCACTTCAGACTGTACGGCCACGTTGCAGCCATGTGCGAAAGCCTTTCCACCCTCTTGTTCAATCGACTGCAAAGCGGCTTCAGCGCTGGCTTCGGTTAATTCAATAATGTGCACTTCAGCACCCTTCCGGGCAAACAATTCAGCAATTGCCTTGCCTATACCGCTTCCCCCGCCGGTAATCACCGCTTTCTTCCCTTGTAATGAAAACACGATCTATTTATTTAATATGATTCGATAATCAAATTCCAAATTCCACACCCAATTCACTCATTCACTCCTTCCCAAAATAATCCACATAAATCCTCGGGGTCTCATAAAGCCTTATCTGGTGCAGTTTTCCGCCATCAATATGCGGGGCAAGTTCTTTCCAGATAGCCATTACAAAATTTTCCGTACTGGCCAGTTTCCCCTGCATAAAATCCACGTCAAGGTTCAGGTTTTTATGATCCACCCTATCCAGCACGTGCTGCTTAATGATTTTGCTGAGCTTTTTTACATCAATAATAAAACCGGTATCGGGGTGAGGATCGCCCTTTACGGTTACATGCATTTCATAGTTGTGACCATGCCAGTTATCGTTGGCGCAGGGCCCGAAGGCGGCTTCATTCTGCTCCCTTGTCCAGGCAGGATTATATAATTTGTGGGCGGCATTAAAATGTTCCACCCTTGTAACATATACCATAGCGGGGCAAAAGTACTTGAAAGGCGCATGAATTCCTTAACTGGTGTATTTTGCCCTTCAAAATAAATCAGGCTGAACAATAAGGCCTATATTCAAGGTTCAATTACCACTAACATAAGTTTTATGCACAAAGTATCCGTTTTTAGAAAAGAGCATTTTAACGCAGCACACCGGCTTCATAGCGAACAATTGACAGACGAAGAAAATGCACGGATTTTCGGCCGCTGCAACTACCCAAATTACCATGGTCACAATTATGACCTGGTTGTGCAGGTAACAGGCACTATTGACCCGGTTACGGGTTTTGTAATGGACCTGAAGGTATTAGGCGACCTGGTAAAGGAACAGGTGACCGAGGTTTTTGACCACCGGAACCTGAACGTTGATATTGAAGATTTCAAAAACCTGATACCTACTGCGGAAAATATAGCCATTGTGATCTACAACCGGTTACGCCCTCACATTGACGCAAACAAAGAATTGAAAATAAGGCTCTATGAAACAGAAAGAAATTTTGTTGAATACCCTGGTTAACAGAAGCTTTACCAATAATTTATTGATCAATTTTTATAAAGAACGCTTCTACTTGGCGGAAGTGCCTTTTTTTTGCGCATGCTAAACCGGCAAAAAACGAACAGCTTTACCCATTACGGGTTGGTATTACTCACAGGAATCCTGCTTTGGCTATCCTGGCCACACAATGGTATAACTGCATTCATTTTTGTGGCATGGGTTCCCTTGCTCGTTGCCGAAGACAGGATACGTTCTCCTTTCGGTTTCTTTTTTACGTTATGGGCAAGTTTCCTGGTATGGAACATAGGTACTACCTGGTGGATTTGGAACAGCACCGGGCCGGGGGCAGCGGGCGCCATTATTGCCAATAGCCTTATCATGTGTTTCCCGGTAATGGCATACCGTTTCACCAAAAAATATTTGCCTTTACACCTTGCTTTGCTTGCTTTTGTTTCTTACTGGGTTTATTTTGAATATATCCACCACAACTGGGAACTAAGCTGGCCCTGGCTCACGCTTGGCAATTCCATGGCCACCCAACCCGAATGGATTCAATGGTACAGTTTTACCGGCGCTTCGGGTGGCAGCCTGTGGATATTATTAGTAAATGCCCTGGTATTTCTTTATGTAAAAGCGGGGGAGCTACCCATAAAAAGATTGAAAAAATGGCATCTTCCTTCAGCTATTCTTTTACTGCTTTTACCCGTTTGTACCGGATGGATATTTTACCCTTCTACCGAAGATATATTGAAAAATACCCCGGCAACCAATCGAACCAATATTGTAGTGGTACAGCCCAATGTAGAACCCTATACCGAAAAATTCAATACCGATCCTCAAATTCTTACCCAAAGCCTGATAGACCTGAGTAAAAGCCGGATCGACAGCCAGACAAGGCTGGTGGTTTGGCCGGAAACAGCAATTCCCTCACAGGCATGGGAACATGAAATAGACAGCATTTCTATTTTCAAAAAAGTTTATGCATTCCTCGATGAATACCCCAACCTGCAACTGGTAACCGGCATTGACAGCTACAAGCTCTGGGGTTACGAAAACCCCGGCGGCATGAGCATCAGGCAAATGCGTAACGGAGAATATTATGAAGCTTTTAATACCGCCATGGGAAAAAGTTCAGCCACGCGGCCTGTACTGTACCATAAAAGCAAACTTGTTCCGGGTGTGGAAGCGCTCCCTTCCTGGCTTGGGTTTATGTCGGCTGTATTCGATGATTTTGGCGGCATCAGCGGCTCGCTTGGCCGCTCGGACAGCGCTATGGTTTTTTCGGTCCCCGGCAACCCTTACCGGCCTGCACCCGTTATTTGTTATGAAAGCATTTACAGCGATTACATGACCCAATACACCACAAGGGGAGCCAATATAATTACCGTAATAACCAATGACGGTTGGTGGGGAAACACTGCGGGGCATCACCAGCACATGAACTATGCCAGGCTGCGCGCCATTGAAACGGGCTTGTGGGTAGCCAGGAGCGCCAATACAGGTATCAGTTGTTTTATTGATCCGTATGGCCATGTGTACCAACCACAGCCATGGGATACTAAAGCAGCCATAAAAATGGATATTCCACCTACCAATGAACCCAGCTTTTATGCCCGCCACTTCGATTGGATAAGCAGGGCTTTTGCCATTGCAGCCATTCTATTTTTTATATTTACGCTTTATATAAAATGGTTCAGGAAAAAACAATAGTGCTTTTGCATGGCTTTGGCGAGGATAGCCGGATATTCCGGGACCAGGTCAATGTTCTTTCAAAACAATTCAGGGTGTTTGCCCCTGATTTACCCGGAAGCGGCGTTTTAAGCAGCCACCATTGGCAACCGGGTACAGAAACGATTGAGTGGCTGGCTGAATGGGTAAATGAGCAACTGGTTGCCAAACAAATTGATTCCTGCATAATGCTCGGGCACAGCATGGGCGGGTATATTACGCTGGCCTTCGCTGAAAAATTCCCCGAAAAACTGGCAGCATTTGGATTGGTTCACAGCACAGCCTTTGCCGATTCGGATGCTAAAAAGGAAACGCGTCAAAAAGCCATCAGGTTTATGAAAGAAAAAGGGGCGTTTGCATTTTTAAAAACTTCCATTCCGGGGCTTTTCGGTCCATTGTTTTCTAAAGAACAGCCCGGTAAAATAGCAGCCCTTGTTCAGGAAGCTAAAGCCTTCACCATTGAATCGTTATCGGCTTATTACCGGGCCATGATTGCCCGGGCTGACCGCTCCGGGGTATTGAAAAGCGCTTCTGTGCCGGTTTTATTGGTTGCCGGTACCGAAGATACGGCAGTCCCATTACCCGATTTATTGACCCAGGCCGCCTATCCTGCCGAATGTCATTTCCATATTTTGCAACAATCAGGTCACATGGGCATGTTGGAGGATTCTGAAAACCTTAGCAAGATTTTATTAAACTTTTCAGAAGGCGTATAGGGTAACTTCTTTAGTTTTAATTTTATATAGAACCAAACATCCTCCGGCCAGGCTCCCGGCCCGTAATGATGGTTAGAATAAGTGGAGTAACGGTAAATGAATTATACTTTTTTTATAATAAGAAAGGCCATTTTGTGTGTTTTAGTACTCCTGAGCGCTACTGTAGTACAAGCCCTCCATATTAAGGGCGGATGGATGAGTTACAAATATTTAGGGAAAGACGGTTCGGGCAATTTGATGTATGAATTTACTGTAAAAGTATTCAGGGACTGTGGTGTACAATCTCCCGGCCAAAATGACAACATTATCAATATTACCTTATTCCGAAATTCAGATAATTCCAGGTTGGAATCAGCATTTGCTGCAAACCTTGTTCAAAATTCCAGGCTACAAAAAACCACTTTCAGCCCCTGTATTTCACCTGTGCCCGATGTTTGTTATGTGGTGCTTGAATACCGAGGAAATGTAACAGTTGCCCCTTCAGCGAGGGGCTATACTGCGGCTTTTCAACGTTGTTGCCGGATAAATGGCATTGTAAATGTGGCGCAACCTTCCAATAACCTCGGCAACACGTACAGCATACAGCTTCCGGGAAACCAGGACGGCGATAAATACCTTGAAAACAGCAGCCCCATTTTTGCGGTAAAAGATACGGCAGTAGTATGCTTCAACAGCAGTTTGGTACTCGACTTTAGTGCAACTGACCCCGATGGGGATTCACTTGTTTATGAATTTGGGCCGGCTCTTTCAGGAGCAAGTTCCGGTTCTCCAGCGCCCCCACTCGCAAATCTCCCCATTAATGCCTCATTGCCCTATATTGAAGGATTTAGCCCCAATAATCCATTTGGAACGCAAATGGTACTGAATACCTCAACAGGTATTATTACCGGTATCTCCCCCCGAACTACAGGTGAATATGTGGTATCGGTAACTGTAAAAGAGTACAGGGATGGCAGGTTTATAGCTTCCACCCGAAAGGAACTGCATGTGAATGTGGCTAACTGTTCAATACCCGATGCCGACCTGCCCAAAGAATTGGTGAATTGCGATAATTTTGAGGTGGCTTTTGAAAACAGGTCATTTTCGCCCATAATCAATTCATATTACTGGGAGCTTGGGGTTCCCGGACAAGCGGGCAATATAACTGACGTAACCAGGCCGGTTTTTGTGTACCCCGATACCGGAACCTATACAGTTAAATTGGTGGTAAACAGGGGGCAGGCATGTACCGACAGCGCCAACATGCTGGTTAAAATTTACCCCGGGTTTAATCCCGGGTTTACTTACAACGGTTCCTGTTTCAGCAATCCTTTTGTTTTCACGGATACTACCAGCGCCCGGTATGGCGCAGTTAATAGCTGGCGCTGGGATTTCGGGAATACGGCAGCAAATAACGATACCAGTATCATTCGCAATCCTGCTTATACCTTCCCCACGCCTGGTACTTACACGGTAAAATTACAGTCCACCAGTACCAAAGGATGCAATAAAACGGTTGAGGTTCCGGTTCAGGTATTGGACAAACCCTTACTGGAACTCCCCTTTAAGGATACCCTCATTTGTAGTATTGATACCCTTCAACTCATTGCACAGGGAACGGGAATTTTTTCATGGAGCCCCTCAACCGGCAGGATTTTGAATGCCAATACTGCTACGCCGCTGGTGTATCCGCTTGCAACTACTTCATACGTGGTTAGCCTGGATGACAGGGGGTGTTTGGCCAAAGATACCCTCACCGTACATGTACTGGATTTTATTACGGTAGATGCAGGAAACGATACCACCATTTGCCTGGGTGATACTATTTCACTAAAACCCATTACGGCAGGCCTCTCCTTTACATGGAGCCCTGCTAATACGCTGAATAATACAAATACCAGGAACCCGCTTGCCACACCGCAGGCAGCTACGACAACCTATGTTGTGGTGGCCAATCTTGGCAAATGCCAGGATACTGACAGCGTCAGGATTTCTACGGTTCCATACCCGGTTTCCTATGCAGGACCCGATTCCACTATATGTTTTGGAGCGGATCTGGTTTTAAGGGGAAATGGCAACGGGAATCGTGTTCAATGGGTTCCGTCAATAGGTTTATCGGCCCCGGATAGCCTGGTAACCATTGCTGCACCTCCTCAAACTACAACCTACACGCTGCATGTTTTCAACAACCAGGGTTGCCCAAAACCAGGGCTTTCAAGCGTAGTGGTTACTGTAAATCCTAAAATTGTGGTGAACGCAGGCAACGACACAACTATCGTATTCGGGCAGCCGCTTCGTTTACATGCAACGAGTAATGCACCCATCAATACCTGGTCGCCATCTTTAGGGTTAAGTAACGTAAATATCCTGAACCCTATACTTACTTTAACCCGTAGCGTTGTTCCAGCAGGCACAGACTCAATAGTATTAAAGATTTTTTCCACTACCCCGCAAGGTTGCAATTCGGAGGATGATTTAACCGTCAGGATATTTTCCACCGGGCCCGCCATTTTTGTACCAACTGCTTTTACCCCAAATGGCGATGGGTTGAATGATAATATACGCCCGGTGCTGGCAGGTGTGGAAAGACTTGATTTCTTCCGTATTTTCAACAGGTACGGGCAGCTTGTATTTGAATCGAAACAGCCCGAAGCCTCCTGGGACGGCACTTTGAAGGGAAAGACCCAAAGCAGCGGAACCTTTGTTTACCAGGTTCAGGCAATTGATTATACAGGGGAAGTTTTAAAGCAAAATGGCTCTTTCATATTAATAAGATAATGAAATTCAAATTGAATGAATGGCATAAAATGCAGGTTATGCAGCAGGGCCAATCATTTCAACCCGGGTTTTATGCAGAAGATGCTTTCATAAAAAAACAGGACTGATTGTCCTGTTTTTTGTACAGCCCATTTCATGAAAGGAGCTCACATCCGGCAAGCAGTCGTTAAGCTTCGGCTAATAATTCTTCTTCCAATAAAGCTTCCAGGCAAGGTTCATCCTTCCCGTTCTCACAACATTTTTTCCACCACAATGCACTCCAAACGTGGTCGAGCGCTACCTGAACTACACCTTCGTATCCGCTACCGGTGAGTGTACTCCAACTACAGTCACGGTTCAGATCACTTGTAATTTTTGAAGTACTTTTTGGGTAAGCGATCCAAAGCTTACTGTCTTCATGCAAAGCCGGGAGTACATCTTTCAAAATGTTGTTCAACTGATTTTCATTTACTGCGAAAACCAATGCCCAATCAATCTTCCTTGAACGAAGGAGCGGGGTTACATTCTTTGAAAAAGATAGCTTGGCAAACTGCTTTTCAATAGACGAAGGCAGTCCCTGGATCAACAGGTTGCGTTCTTCGTTCAGATGTAATTTTTCAACAATACTAGGTTGCGACATGCCTCAAATAACTGTTTGGTGAAAAAATTCTGATAGTTTACAAAATGACTTTCAGGAACTGCTTGAAAGCTTTTCCTTTACATTTTGTTACGTTCAGCATATAAAAAAGACTTTGTTTATTTAATTGAATAACTATATAAAATAAATGTAGAACTTCAAAAAATATCCCTTGTTCAATTAATTACCTTCCCCTTTTGCGGTCGCGATGCTTAAAAATGCGCGCCTTGTTCTCATTGCCCTGCATCAGCCTGCTGATATTTTTTTGATGGGTGAGAATAACCATCAATGCAACTGCAATAGCAAAAACTCTGTATAAAGGCTCCGGTTCATTAAAGATGACCAGGATAAATAAAGGGAAAGCAACACTTGCTAAGATCGAGCTGAGAGATACAAAACGGGTGAGATACAAAACCATTAAAAACACCCCCAATACGCAAAGCGCCACCAGGGGCTGAATGGCTACAACCATTCCTAACAGGGTGGCAACGCCTTTACCGCCTTTAAATTTTGCCCAAACAGGAAAAATATGCCCGACAACCGCAGCAAGTCCCAATCCAATCATGAAATTGGTCCGATCCCATTCGTTTGTTAAATAATAAGGAAGCAATAAATAAAGGAAAGAGGCTAAAACACCTTTTAAAATGTCAACTGTCATGACGAAGGCGCCCCATTTGGTTCCCAAAACCCTGAATGTATTCGTTGCGCCGGCATTGCCACTGCCGTAATTTCTTATATCAATCCCAAAAAAAACCCTGCTTACCAATACGGCCGTAGGAATCGAACCAATCAGGTAAGCAATTACAATTAAAAGAATTTCCTGCATCGGCTGTTATACCTTTTTTCTAAAGATTACTAAATCACAAACAATGTTGCAGGTGTGCGTGTATACCTTACGGGAGTGCAAAGATAATTAAAATTGTCTGATGTTTATAAATATTTAACATCAACAAATTTTCACCGGAAAACCAACGCGATCCAGTTGTTCAATTCGGATTGTTTTACTTTTACAAGACCTGCAGTGCCCGCCGCCTGTTCAACCTCTTCTTCATCATCATTCAAAAGCCCGCTTAATACTAAGTAGCCATTTTCCTTTAAAATACCCTTTAAACCAGGCAAAAACCTTAAAATAATATGCTTATTTATATTGGCAAGTACAATATCCGAAGGAGGAATACCTTCGAGCGTATCGGATAACCTCAATTTTATTTTTTCCTCCACCCTATTCACCTGCATGTTTTCTGCCGCATTGGCAATGCTCCATTCGTCATTATCAATGGCTTCCACGGTTATGGCTCCCATTTTGGCAGCTAAAATGGCCAATACGCCGGTGCCGGTCCCAAAATCAAATACCCGGCTTCCAAAAATGGGCAAATTCCGCATCAATTCAATCATTTGCCGGGTAGTGGCATGATGCCCTGTACCAAAACTCATTTTAGGGGTAATCTGAATATCGTATTGAACACCAGGGTTGGGTTGGTGAAAATGTGCCCTGATACCGGCAAAATCGTCAACCACCACAGCAGAAAAATTGCTTTCCCATAATGCATTCCAGTTTTGGCCCGGGGTTACAGCCTTTTCATAAGGTATTCCCGATTCATTCAACCATTCATCCACTTGTTCAACCTCAACTACGCCATCTTCGGCGCTTGCCACAATGTCCGAATCATTTTCCTCAAATCCTTCAAAACCAAAAGCGGCCATTTGAGCTATTAAAATATCCCTGGTTTCCCCTGCGCTGCAAGGCAACTTATAGGCTAAATAGTTTTTCATAGATAATATAAAAAGAGGGCTTAACCCGGTTAAAAAAAAAAGCTGCCCGGTTTAAGGGCAGCTTCTTTATGTATAAAATAATGTTTAATCATTATTCACTTACCTGTCCTTCAAATTTTCCTTCGGGCTTGGGCAATAACACTTTGCGGCTAAGTTTGAATTTGCCGGTCTTAGGATCGGTACCGGTCAGCTTCACTTTAACCATATCGCCTTCTTTCAAAATGCCTTCGAGGCTGTCGAGGCGTTTCCAGGTTACTTCACTGATGTGGAGCAATCCCTGCTTGCCGGGCAGGAACTCTACGAAGGCGCCGTATGGCATAATGCTCTTTACATTAGCTTCGTACACATCGCCAACCACAGGAACAGCCGTAATGCCTTTTATCCAGCGCTCGGCCTGGTCAACGCCATCTTTGTTTGAACCAAAAATGCTCACCTCGCCACGTTCGTTTTTCTCTTCGATAGTGATGGTAGTTCCGGTAACCTTCTGCATTTCCTGGATAACCTTTCCACCCGGCCCTATAACAGCGCCGATAAATTCTTTATCAATAAACAACATAACCATTCTTGGAGCATGCGGCTTGTAATCGGCACGAGGCTTTTCAATGGTTGCATACATGGCCTCAAGAATATGAACACGGCCTTGCTTAGCCTGCATCAGCGCTTCGCGCATAATATCCATGCTAAGGCCATCTACCTTAATATCCATCTGCACACCGCAAATTCCTTCGCGGGTACCGGTAACTTTAAAGTCCATATCACCCAGGTGATCCTCGTCGCCAAGTATATCTGTCAGGATTGCATATTTTCCGTCTTTGCGGGTAATAAGCCCCATGGCCACACCGCTCACGTGTTTTGCAAAAGGAATACCCGAATCCATCAACGCCAGCGAACCGGCGCAAACAGTGGCCATGCTTGATGAACCATTTGATTCAAGAATATCGCTAACCACCCTTACAGTGTATGGAAAATCGTTTGCTGGCATCATTTGCTTGAGGCTGCGCATGGCCAGGTTGCCATGGCCCACTTCGCGACGGCCAACGCCACGCATCATTTTTACCTCGCCTGTGCTGAACGGCGGGAAATTATAATGCAGGATAAATTTCTGGTACTCGCTTACAGCCGCGCTTTCGGTAAGCAACTCATCGAGTTTTGTACCGAGGGTAACAGTGGTAAGCGATTGGGTTTCGCCACGGGTAAACAGCGCGCATCCATGCGGGGTGGGCAGCATATCCACCATCATATCCAGCGGGCGAACAGTGGTCAGGTTACGACCATCAAGCCGGACACGTTTATCAATGATCATGTCGCGTACCACATAATACTGGAGGTCGCCAACATACATGCCCACAAGCGCTGCATCCTCTTCGCTTAATTCGCCAAGCGCTTCCTTAATTTCATCGTGCAGCTTGCTGAAAGCATCACTACGTTCATGCTTGCCAGAGGCAGCCATGGCAATCGCATTCATCTTCTCTGCGCCCAGCTCTTTGATCTTATTATAAAGCTCTTCATTACGGTAGGGCTTGGTATATTCCCTTTTTGCAGGGTTTCCAGCCAACGCATGCAATTCTTTCTGACCGGCAATATGCTTTTGAATGGCAGCATGACCTGCTTCAATTGCTTTAATAAGGTCTTCCTCATCACATTCTTTCGATTCGCCTTCCACCATCATAATATTCTTTTCGGTAGCGGCTATAATGAAGTCCATATCGCTTTGCTTCATTTGCGAGCGGGTAGGGTTAATTACCATTTCACCTTTCAGGCGGCTCACACGCACTTCGCTTATCACTTCCTGGATGGGCACATCGCTTACGGCAAGCGCAGCAGATGCAGCCAGGCAGGCAAGCGCATCGGGCATTACTTCGGGGTCGCTGCTGATAAGGGTAACCAATACCTGCACATCGCAGAGGTAATCTTCGGGAAAAAGGGGGCGGATAGCGCGGTCAATAAGGCGGCTTACGAGTACTTCATAATCGCTCAGGCGGCCTTCACGCTTAAAAAACGAACCTGGAATACGGCCTGCAGAGGCAAATTTTTCCTGGTAATCAACCGTAAGGGGAAAAAAGGATTGTCCGGCTTTGGGTTCCTTGTTTGCGCAAACAGTGGCAAGTAAAAAGCAATTTCCGCACTGTACCAGGGCGGAGCCATCGGCCTGACGGGCCAAGCGGCCTGTGCTGATGGTAACCGGGCGACCATCGCCCAGATCAATCGTTACTGAATGTGGTTGTGTCAACATAAAATAAATATGCCACGATTTGTGGACTTTTTAAAAGAATAGCTGCCTGGAAATCAGGCAACCTGGTATAAGAATCGAAAGATTAATTGAGCGTAATGTTAGTGGAAATAAACGAAAAAAAGGATTATGATGCTTCTGAGTACATCAAAATCCTTTCCGTCATATTTAAACCGGTTGTATTATTTCCTAAGACCGAGTTGCTCAATCAGGGCACGATAGCCGGCGAGGTTATGTTTGCTCAGGTATGTGAGCAGGCGCTTGCGCTGACCTACCATTTTCATCAACCCACGGTGGGTGCTGAAATCTTTTTTATTAGATTTCAGGTGATTTGACAATGCAGAGATACGCTCAGTAAGCAGGGCAATCTGCCCTTCAATAGAACCTGTATTGGCAGCGTTTCCACCAAATTGGGTAAAAATTTCAGCTCTTCTTTCAGCGGTTAAATAAGGCATCCGAATGAAAATTTATGTTTATCTTTTTAAAATCTAATAATTACGGGGGTGCAAAAGTAGGGAAATCCAGCTAAATACAGAAATTTTATTAAGGAGATTTTTTCTGTGGGTATTATTGCGCAAGAATCAAGGTTAACCATTGGTACCCCTGCGCATTTATAGTGACAAGATTACGCCAAGATTGGAATATGCCTGCCGCATAATTTTCGACATTATCTGGCAGGTACCTTTTGAATTGGCTGTAACTCCGGCTTCAATACCCGCAGCCGAAGATCATGCCGCCATATATTACACTGTTCACCCGCCCGGCAACAGGTTTTGCATATTTCCATCAGGATTGGTTTTTGAAAAAGAGGTGCACCCGGTTAACCCGGAAGTATCCTGGCAAAATGGACTGCCGATCTTATTTCCCGCCCGCGTGAATTGTAAAATGGGTTTTGACATATTCAGCGCCGTATTTTATATGGTATCGCGTTACGAGGAGTATTTACCTTTCAGGCCTGATAAGTTCGGTCGTTTCCCAGAAGTGGAAAGCCTTTCCGCCAAATTTGATTTTACCCATTTGCCGGTCGTTCATCTTTGGGCATCGCTGCTCCAAAAAAAGTTGAAAACAGTTTTTAATGACCTTAATATTCCTGCAAGAAAACCAACAGCCATTTTCACCTACGATATTGATGTGGCTTTTGCATACTGCGGAAGAAGCTTTTTGACCCATGTATTAAGCCTTGGTAAAGACCTGCTGGGAGGGCAATTCAAAAACATTCAAAGAAAATTATCGCATGGGTTTGGCCTGATAAGCGATCCGTCGGACACATATAAAACACTGGAAAACAATCCATTACAGAAAATTTACTTCTTCCTGCTTTCGGATAAAAAAACCATGTACGACCGCAATATTCATCTACGGTCACCGGTTTTACAAAAGCTGATTCTCAGGTTAAAGGAGCACAAATGCGGGTTGGGAATCCACCCTTCTTACTACAGCAGCGATCATCCTGATTTAATTAGCAAGGAAAAGAAATACCTGCAAGACATTATTAGCCAACCTGTTACACAAAGCCGTCAGCATTTTTTACGATTCAGGTTGCCCGATACTTTCAGGGAATTATTAAAAGCTGGAATCGCTCATGATTACAGCATGCATTACCCCGACATGCCGGGTTTCCGGTCGGGCATGTGCCTCCCCTATCCTTTTTTCGACCTGCTTGCCAATGAAACAACCAACCTTTGGCTTCACCCGGGTTGCATTATGGAAACCACTTTCAGGGATGATTTGAATATTCCGGCGGAAAAATCGCTGGAATGGTATATCAGCCTTTGGGAGCAGGTGAAAAAAGTTGGGGGTGAATTTATATGCATTTGGCACAATGATACCTTATGGGACAACCTACCGGATGATAACACACTGGCATTCAAGCAAGTACATGATAAGTTGATACAAATAATAAAGGAAGACCTGAACGAGAAAAATCCTTAATTTTAGATGGGGCAAAAAATAATTTTTACGGTAACAAACGACCTGGTATATGACCAAAGGATGCAGCGGATATGTGGAAGCATGGCCAAAGCCGGGTATGAAGTAACGCTGGTTGGACGTGAAACGCCCGGCTCCCCCCCTGTGCAGCCCATGCCTTTTAAACAGGTGAGGCTGGCTCTGAAAAACCATTCGGGCAAAAGCTTTTACCTCGAATACAATTATAAGCTCTACCGGTTCCTGATGACACAACCGGCAGATGCGCTCTGCGCCATTGACCTCGATACGATTGTGCCGGTGTACCTGGTGAGCAAAAAGCGTGGTATTCACCGCATGTACGATGCCCATGAGTTTTTTACCGAAATGATCGAAGTAAAAAGAAGGTGGTACATCCACCTTTTCTGGAAGCGTATTGAAAAATGGCTGGTTCCAAAATTCAGGCACGGGTACACGGTTGGCGGAGCTATTGCACAGGAGTTCCGGGAACTGTATGGAGTGAATTATGCATTGGTCAGGAATATGCCCGTCTACCGGGAGCTTCCTGAAAAGGATTTAGCCGAACCCGCATTGGTCTCCAAAATATTGGCCGACTTTGACCAAAAAACAGGCCCTGATCTCCCCATAATACTTTACCAGGGCGCCATTAATGAAGGAAGGGCGCTTCACCAACTGGTGGAAGCTATGGTCAATGTACATGCCCGCTTGTTGCTGGTGGGATCGGGAAACCTTGAGAAAGAGGTCCGGTCCTTTATTGCAGAAAGAGGACTTGGAGGGAAAATATACATGTGTGGCAATGTGCCCCCTGCGGAATTGCGATGCCTGACTACAAAATGCTTTGCCGGGATTACCATTTTTGACGCCTTCAGTAAAAACCAATATTACTCGCTGGGGAATAAATTCTTCGATTATATTATGGCGCTTACGCCGCAAATTTGTGTCAATTACCCCGAATATGCCGCAATCCTTAAACAATTCCCCTTGGCTGTACCGCTTGATAATACCGAATCTGCAACAATTACCCACTGTTTGAACAAATTGCTCGGAGACCCTGTTTTATATAAAGATTTGCAAAATATTTGCAGTACGGCATCGAAGATCCTGAATTGGGAATCGGAAGAAAAAACACTTCTTGCATGCTGGCAAAAGCTTTTTGCACCTGATACTATGTAACCTGTCCATGGCCGAAAATCACCTGCATATTGTTTGTTACGATGTTCCATATCCCGTTGACTACGGAGGCGTTTTTGACCTGTTTTACAAAATCAAAACCCTGAGTGAAGAGGGTGTAAGAATTCATTTGCATTGCTTTGAATATGGGCGCGGGAAACAACCCGAGCTTGAAAAATATTGTACCGAGGTTTTGTATTATGAAAGGTTACCGGCATTTAAAAGCATCAGCCCCACCCTTCCATATATTGTGGCGAGCCGGGCAAATGAAAAGCTATTGTCAAGGCTTAAAATTGATGATCACCCCATCCTGTTAGAAGGCATCCATTGCACCTATTTTTTACATACAGGCAATTTACCAAAGGAGCGTTGCTTTGTAAGACTGCCCAATGTGGAACACCAGTACTACCAAAAGCTGGCAGAAACAACTAACAGTTTTATTAAAAAGTTGTATTACCGGCGCGAAAGCAGGTTGCTTCACACCTACGAGGCTTCGCTGGCCGATAAAGCCAGTTTTTGGACCATTAGCCAAAAGGACTGTGATGTTCTTGCCAATGGGTTTGGATATACAAAAATTGACAATCTTCCCATCTACCTGCCTGATTATCATGCTGAATGGAAGGGCGGTAACGGTCATTTTTGCCTGTACCACGGCAACCTTGAAGTGGATGAAAATGAGTACGCCGCTACCTGGTTGCTTGAAAAAGTTTTTAGCCGGGTTCAAATCCCATTTGTAATAGCCGGCCATAATCCGTCTAAAAAATTGGAACGGATGGCGCATGCCCAAAAGCATACCTGCCTGGTAAGCAACCCCGCCGAAAGGGAAATGGAAGACCTTATCAGGAAGGCACAGGTGAATATTTTACCCTCCTTCAACAGCACCGGCATCAAACTTAAACTTGTAAATGCCTTATATAATGGCCGGCATTGCCTGCTCAATGCTTCGGCTGTGGAAGGCAGCGGGCTTGAGGATTGCTGTACGATTGCCAATACCTGCAGTTCGATGCAGGACGAAGTACAAAGGCTTTTTGAACTCCCCTATACCTTATATGCATACCAATACCGGATTGAGAAACTAAAAGCATCCTTTAGCAACCGGCGGAATGCCCGGCAAATGATGGGCTGGATATTTGGAGGGGAGCCCACCTACCCCGGGTATCATATTCAGCATGGGGCGGCAAAATAGGGTTTTCAATTATTCCCTGTTCTCCCAAACCAGCGCACTGGCTCCCAGGATGGCTGCATCACTTTCGGGCAACACGCTGAAAATCAGTTTTACTTTATTACGGAAAATAGGGAGCAGGTTGGCTTCCATAGCCTCCCTTACCGGTTGAAGGAGCATATCACCTGCGCGGGTGGGTCCGCCAAACAACACAATAGCTTCGGGGGAAGAGAACATGACGAAATTAGCCAATGCCATCCCTAAAATTTTGCCCGTATATTCAAATACCTGCAGGGCAATTTTATCGCCTTTCAGCGCACATTCATGTACATGATGGCTTTCAAGGTCTTCTGCTGAATATTTGCGAAGCACTGAAGCAGTGCCGGGATGGTTTTCTAAAAGCTCAATGGCAGTTTTTTTCATCCCAGTAGCCGAGGCATAGGCTTCAAGGCTGCCATGGGCGCCGGTTCCCGGGTGAAAACGACCGTCCGGAATAATTATGGTATGGCCAAGCTCACCGGCAAAGCCATCGTGCCCGTAAATAAGCTGACCGTTTGCTACAATACCGCTACCCACACCTGTACCCAGTGTAATCATAATAAAATCACGCATACCCCTTGCCGCGCCATACATCATTTCGCCAACTGCCGCCGCATTGGCATCGTTGGTAAGCCAGGCCGGTAACCTGAATTTGGTCTTGATGAGGCTTGCCAGTGGTACAATCCCCGTCCAGGTGAGGTTTGGTGCATATTCCACAGTGCCTTTATAATAATTACCGTTCGGGGCGCCAACGCCAACTCCTTTTATGTAATTCCATCCGCCAACCGTTTCTACCGCAGGCTTAATGGCATCATACAATTCGTCAATAAAATCATGGACATCTTCGTGTTTGCGCGTGCTGATTGCGCCACGGTACAAAATATCGCCACGGGCATCTACAATTCCGAATTTAGTGTTTGTACCACCAATATCAATGCCTATTGCGTATTTTGTTTGTAGCAGGGTTGCTTCGTTAGTATTCATTTACACGATTGTTTTTGTACTTGCCGGTTGCGAAGATATTAATGTCCGCCACTACTGCTCAATTTATCAAAATCAATCCCTTGCGCTTTTAAAATTGATTGGGATTTTATGGCGTAAAAGGCCAGGTAAACAAAACACGCAACACCGGCAAAATAACTATATTGAATACCCATTGAATCGGCAAGTAATCCCTGTAACCAACTAATAATCCCGCCTCCCATAATCATCATTATAAGCAGGCTGCTACCCTGGTTGGTGTGTTTTCCCAACCCTGCTACTGCAATGGTGAATATACAAGGCCAAAGCGTGCTGCAAAATAATCCTACACTCATAAATGCATAGGCGCTAACGATACCAGAAGAGAAAATGCCTATCAATAATGATGTAATACCTGCTAAGGAAAAGATGAGCAGCATTCGTACCGGGTTTCCTTTACTGGCAATATCACAAATGATCATGACAGCAATAACCAAAGCATAAATATAAAATTGAGAAACATCATGCTTTGCAATGGTATTTACCAACAAAAAAACTGCAAAGGCTACATAGGGCATTATAAACCGCATAATTTTCTTTGCATTCATACTTACGTCAAATGCACCAACCGCTCCTGTCCAGCGGCCAATCATAAGGCTAGCCCAGTATAATGAAATATAAAGTGATACATTTTGAGTGGGAACATTCAAAAATTTCTCAAGATAATCAGGCAAATTACTGGCAGTAGCAACCTCCACTCCTACATACACAAAAATTCCAATCATGCCCATTATCAATTGCGGATATTGGAAAGCGCTTGATTTGTGCAATAGTTTATTTCCTTCAAGCGATTCATGTTCAGCCACTTCTTCAAGGTCAATTTTATTAGGAACTGAAGAAAATTTAATAAAAACAGCTACCAATGCAAAAGCTAAACCTAAAATAAGGTAGGGTATTTTTACACTTTCAATACTTGCATCGGGGTTGGCAGAAGCTACACTGCCAAAAATGGCAAAGCTTACGAGCAGCGGCCCGATGGTGGTTCCAAAATTATTGACACCTCCTGCCATCGTTAACCTTTGTGATCCTGTTTTAGGATCACCCATAATAATGGCCAGCGGGTTGGCAGCAATCTGTTGCAGGGAAAAACCAAGTCCAACAATAAAAAGCCCTGAAAGCATCAGCGTATATGAGCCTGTATTAGCAGCCGGGTAAAAAAGTAAAGTTCCTAAAGCGGAAATTAACAATCCAAGAGATATACCGTTTTTGTACCCTATCTTATTAAGCAAATCGCTGCCTAACAATTTAGAAATGGCAAAATAAATGATAGAACCTACTGTATAAGCAACATAAAAAGCCACAGAAACAAGCTGGCTTTGGCTTTGGGTTAAATTAAAGGCCTTTTTAAAAACAGGGATCAATATATCGTTACTGGCCGCCACAAAGCCCCAAAAGAAAAAAACGGTGATCAATACCCCAAACTGGCTCCATTTAGTTTGTACAGGGGCAGGGGCAATCCTTTCACTTTGGCTCATTCGTTAAATTTTTTACTATTAAAATAAAGTGGTAAAAGTAACCGCTTTTGCAAACCAGAAAAATTTTTTCCGTTTTTGCCTATGTTGCCAAATACTCCCTACTTTTCCATCCCAAATATTTTAATAAATCAGTATGGAAATAATACACGTAAGCGCCGAATGCTTTCCGGTTGCAAAAGCAGGGGGGCTTGGCGATGTGGTAGGAGCCTTGCCAAAATACCAGAATCAATTGGGGCATACTGCCAAAGTAGTAATGCCCATGTACCGTACAAAATTTTTATACGAAAACGAGTGGGAACTGGTACACGAAGCAGGTACCTACCTGGGCAGCAGTTGGTTCAGGTATGCTGTGATCAGGGAAAAAACCAATAAATTAGGTTTCGATCTCTACTTAGTGGATATCAACGGGTTGCTTGACCGGGAAAAGATTTATGGTTATGATGACGATACCGAACGTTTCGTTTCCTTTCAGGTTGCCGTAATGGATTGGCTGAACAGTTGGGAACATCTTCCTGATGTGGTACATTGCCACGACCACCACAGCGGGCTGATACCTTTTATGATGAAGTTCTGCTACGGATTTCAGAAGCTTCAACCCATCCGGACCGTGGTTACCATTCACAATGCCCAGTACCAGGGATGGATGGGCTGGGATAAAAGCAGCTATATTCCCTGGTATGATGACTGGAAGGCTGGCTTGCTCGACTGGGAGAGAATGATCAACCCGCTGGCAAGCGCTATTAAATGTGCCGACAGGGTAACTACCGTTAGCCCCAGCTACCTCGAAGAATTAAGGTTTAGCGCCAACGGCCTTGAGTCGCTTTTTGAATATGAAAAAGGCAAGTGCTATGGTATTTTAAACGGTATTGACAATGAAATATGGGACCCCGAAACCGACCCGATGCTCACCGAAAATTTTACAGTAACCACTGTTATGGAGGGCAAAGAGGCAAACAAGTTAAAAATATGCTCCGAATTTAACCTTGACCCCCGATGGCCGCTGTTCATTTTTATTGGCAGGCTGGTAGGTGAAAAGGCGGCGGAAATTTTACCCGAAGTCATCCGGGAAGGGGTAATAAGGCATAAGGGCCTGATCAATTTCCTGGTGTTGGGCAGCGGACATAAATACCTCGAAAATGAATTGCTCCATCTTGAAGCGGAATTGGGCAGAAGTTTCAGTTGCTATATCGGGTACAATGAAACCCTGGCGCACCGGCTGTATGCTTCGGCTGACTTTTTACTGATGCCAAGCCTGGTGGAACCCTGCGGGCTGAACCAAATGTATGCGCTGCGATATGGAACTGTTCCAATGGTAAGAAGCACCGGTGGTTTGAAGGATACGGTTGTTGATATTGCCGATGAGGGGGGGAATGGATATGGTTTGGTATTTAATTATGCCACTGCCTGGGATGTGTTAACGAGCATTGACAGGGCTATGGGCTGGTATTTTGATCAGCCGGGCATTTTGGAAGGCGCCCGCAAAAAAATGATGGAGATTGATAATAGTTGGGAAAATAGCGCTAACCGGTACATTACTGTGTATCAATAGTAATTTTTAAATAGCTTTATGCCCTGACTGATTTTTTAATAATTTTAATTGAATAATATATGAGCCTGGCGCAAACTACGATTTCGGTAATACTGGGAGGAGGAGCCGGAACCCGTCTTTATCCATTAACTGCAAGCAGAAGCAAGCCTGCCGTACCCATTGCCGGAAAATACCGGTTGGTTGACATTCCTATAAGCAATTGCATCAACAGTAAGATCAACAGGATGTGGGTGCTTACCCAGTTTAACAGCGCATCGCTGAACAAACACATCAAAAACACTTACAATTTCAGCGCTTTCAGCTCGGGATTTGTAGATATACTGGCTGCCGAGCAAACCCCTGATAACCCAAGCTGGTTCCAGGGAACGGCAGATGCGGTTCGCCAATGCCTCAGGCATATAGAGCAGCACGATGCAGAATATATCCTTATCCTGAGTGGCGACCAGCTTTACCAGATGGATTTCCAGGAAATGATTGATAAGCATAAAGCCACAAACGCCGATATTTCCATTGCCACCATCCCGGTAGTTGAACGGGAAGCTTCTGAATTTGGTATTATGAAAGTGGGTGAAGACGGGTTGATTTCCTCGTTTATTGAAAAGCCTAAAAAAGAACTTTTGGCCGACTGGATAAGCGACACAGGAGCCGACATGCAGCAACAGGGCAGGCACTACCTGGCCAGCATGGGTATTTATGTATTCAACCGTAAATTATTGTTCGACCTGCTCCTTGAAGAGTATAAGGACAGCACCGATTTCGGTAAGGAAATAATGCCAAACTCGATTGATAAATACCGGGTAACCAGCTACCAATACGATGGATACTGGACCGATATCGGTAATATCTATTCCTTTTTCGAGGCTAACCTATCGCTTACAGAAGATATTCCGCATTTTAACCTGTACCACCACCAACAAACTATTTACACCCGTGCAAGGATGCTGCCGCCTGCCAAAATAAGCGGCACTACGCTGGAGCATACCATTATTGCAGAAGCCAGCATCATCAATGCCAGCCGTATTGAAAAAAGCGTGATTGGCATCCGCAGCCGCATTGGCCATAGCACCAATATTATCAGTTGCTATATGATGGGGGCCGATTATTTTGAAACGCTCGAACAAATGGCAGATGCCAAGACAAAAGGATTACCCAAAATGGGTATTGGCGAAAGATGCTACCTTAAGAACTGCATTATTGATAAAAATGTGCGGATTGGAGATGATGTGCGGATTATTGGAGGAAACCATCTTGAACCGGCCGACCACCCGCTTTATACAATCAAGGACGGAATTGTGGTGATCAAGAAAAACGCTATCGTTCCAAGTGGTTTCCAATTGTAAACATACACGCTGCTTAGTGTAAGAATTTATTAAAACAGGGGCCCGAAAGGCTCCTGTTTTTTCTTAATAAATCAATTATGTAAAACTTACACATTAATTGGAATTAATTCCTACTTTCGGCCTTTAATTAGGCATTACTTTCACCTGGTAAAAACAACGATTGCTATGGCCGGAGGACAAACTCCCAACGATTCCCCACATGCCGCAAGGGACAACAAACCCATGTTAAGCGTGAAACAGATTGTCAATATGAGTGTTGGCTTTCTTGGTATTCAATTTGCTTTTGGTCTTCAAAACGCCAACATGAGCAGAATTTTTCAAACCCTGGGAGCAGCCATTGACGATATTCCCATTCTGTGGATAGCAGCGCCTTTAACCGGATTGATCATTCAGCCCGTTATCGGACATATGAGCGACAAAACATGGAGTCCAAGGTTTGGCAGAAGAAGGCCTTTTTTTCTGATAGGCGCTGTCTTTGCCTCGCTGGCGCTGGTCATCTTTCCCAATGTTCAGGCTTTATGGCTCGCTGCCATCATGTTATGGCTGCTTGATGCTTCCATTAATATTTCTATGGAACCATTCCGGGCTTTTGTTGGCGACCTGCTGCCCGATACCCAGCGAACCACCGGTTTTGCCATGCAAAGCTTCTTTATTGGAATAGGCGCAGTTATTTCTTCAGCACTACCATATTTCTTAACACAATGGGGTGTTTCGAATGAAGCTCCTGCAGGTATTATACCCGATAGCGTAAAATATTCATTCCTGCTTGGTGCTGCCGTTTATATGGGTACCATTATTTATACAGTTGTTACCACACATGAATATTCTCCCGAACAGCTCAGGTCCTTTGGAGTGATTGAAGAAAACCTGGCAGTGAATATTAAAACCAGCAAAGAAGCCTTTATGAAGAAGGGAATTACCTGGTTGATATTGGGGCTTATTACTTCATTGGGACTTTACTTTTATAATAAAACAACCGGAGGAGAAGCGCTCAAAAAAGAACTGTATGTACTTACCCTCGGACTGGCAACTTTTGGTGTACTTCAGATATTAGCTTCGCTACTGGCAGGAAGAAATAGCAAAGGTGGATTCCTCGAAGTGCTTGATGATCTTAATTTTTTGCCTGACACCATGAAAAAGCTTGCCCTTGTTCAATTCTTCACATGGTTCGCGCTTTTTAGTATGTGGATTTACTCTACCCCTGCGCTTGCCCAACACCTGTATGGTACCACCGATGCCACTTCGCCTGAGTATAATAAAATTGGAAATTGGGTAGGCGTACTTTTTGGGGTGTATAATGGGGCATCGGCGCTTCTTGCCTTCCTGCTTCCTGTTTTGGCCAAAAAGTTTTCGCGCCCAACCACCCACCTGATCGCGCTGGTTTGCGGGGGCATTGGCTTAATTTCTTTTTACTTTTTTAAAAATGAAAATTACCTGGTGCTAAGTATGATCCTGGTTGGTTTTGCCTGGTCCAGCATACTGGCCATGCCTTATTCCATGCTTACACAGGCTTTACCACCCCAAAAAATGGGTGTTTATATGGGCATTTTCAACTTTTTTATTGTAATACCCCAAATTCTTGCAGCTACCCTGCTTGGGTTTTTATCGCATGCAATATTTGGAGGCGAGGCCATTTATACCATCGTTGTCGGCGGTTGCTCTATGATACTGGCCGGCATTCTAACACTCAGAATAAAAGACAAATAATGAAGTTTTTGTATTTCAACCGCCCCTCCCATGGGCAGATGCACACTTTTTTGAAATGCGCTATCGGCATTTTTTTGCTGACTGCCTGCAGCTTTCAACTTTCAGCTCAAAAAAAGAAACCGGCAGCCCCTTTACCCCCTCCCATTGCCAACTGCTACCCCACCCATTGGTGGCCGGGCATGCAATGGAATAAAGTGCAGGTTTTGGTAAAAGGAAATAAGCAAGATTTTAATAAACAGCGGGTTACCATAAACTACCCCGGTGTAACGCTCGATAGTGTGCACCGTCTTGAAAACAGCCTGTACTTTGCCTTGGACCTGACCATTGCGCCCGATGCACAACCCGGAACGGTGAATATTGAATTGCTTGAAGTGCTGGGTAAAAAGCCAAACATCCTTGGCTGGCAACTGAAACCTCGCCGCGAAGGCAAGGGAACCGAATATGCACAGGGTATTACAAGTGCCGACCTGGTGTACCTGATTATGCCCGACCGTTTTTCGAATGGCGACACTACCAACGACCGCATACCCGGAATGCGCGACCAATCGCTTAACCGCGATACGGTATTTAACCGGCATGGCGGCGATCTGCAGGGGATCATTAATCACCTCGATTATTTTGAAAAAATGGGCATTACCTCGCTTTGGCTAAACCCGGTAATAGAAAACGACCGCCCGCACCGCACCGAACATGGTTACGCTTTTACCGACCATTACAAAATTGACCGCAGGTTAGGTAATGAAGCCAAATACAAGGAACTGATTGAAAAGATGCATGCTAAGGGCATGAAAATGGTTCAGGATGCCGTGTACAACCACGTGGATATCAACCATGTTTTTGTACTTGAAAAACCAGCCTCCGACTGGCTGCACAACTGGCCAAGCCATACCAACACTACCTATAAGGACCAGGTACTGATGGACCCTTATGCCGCTTCTGTAGATAAAAAACTGATGAGCGATGGCTGGTTCAGCCGCGAAATGCCCGACCTGAACCAGCACAATCCTTATGTTGCCAATTTCCTTATTCAGCATGCCTTATGGACCGTGGAAGAATTTGGTATTGATGCCTGGCGGATTGATACCTATGCCTACAACGACCTCGAATTTATGAACCGCTGCAATAAGGTGCTGCTTGATGAATACCCAAAGCTTCACCTGTTTGGCGAAACCTGGGTGCATGGGATTGTTGACCAGGCATATTTTTGTGAAAACAATTTTGACATTCCCTACAAAAGCAACCTGCCCGGCGTAACGGATTTTCAATTGAATATGTATGGCATTATCAATGCAGTGAATGAGCCTTTCGGCTGGACACAAGGGGTAAACCGTTTGTACAGTAATTTATCAAACGATTTTGTGTACAAGGACCCGATGAAGCAGGTAATTTTCCTCGACAACCACGATATACCCCGCTTTTGGAGCGTGGTGAATGAGGATATTAAAAAAATGAAAGTGGGCATGGCATGGCTGATGACCTGCAGGGGCATACCCCAAATGTATTATGGAAATGAAATATTGATGCCGGGGCTTACTTCGCCCAACGATGGGTATGTTCGGAAAGACTTTCCCGGAGGGTGGACCGGCGATGCAAAAAATGCCTTTACGGGGCAGGGATTGACGGAGCAGGAAAAGGAATTCCAGGAATATACCAGGGCCCTCGCACAATTTCGAAAAAAATCCTCTGCCATTACTACTGGAAAAATGACACAATTTGTTCCTGAAAACGGCGTGTATGTGTACTTCCGCCATGATGATAAGCAAAAGATAATGGTGGTGATGAATACCAACGCTGAAGAAAAACCTTTACAACTTGAAAGGTTTAAGGAAATGACGAAAGGCTATTTAATTGCCAAAGATGCTACCAGTAACGGTAGTCTTGAAATAAGCAAGGAATGGAAAGTGCCCGGAATGACTTGCTGGGTGCTGGAACTGAAATAAAATCTACATCCTTTCCGGTACCGCAATCCCCAACAACTTCATCGCATTCTTGATAACGCCCCCTGTCAGATGACTGATCTCAAGCCGCAGCATTCGCTTTTCTTCAGTTTCTGCTTTGGCTATGGAATGTTCGGCATAAAAGGAGTTGAAAGTTTTGGCGACCAAAAAAGCGTAGTTGGCGATTATGGATGGGCTCAAATCTGTACAGGCTTGCTTTACAATGCCGGGAAATTGCTCCAGCAAACGGATTTGCTCCTTTTCAAGAGGCAACAAATCACTAATTAAGTTATTGTGTGATCCTTCAATAAACCCGCCTTTTTTCAGAACCGATTGTATCCTTGCATAGGTGTATTGTACAAAAGGCCCGGTGAATCCATGAAAATCAATGCTTTCCTCCGGGTTAAAAACCATTCGTTTTTTAGGATCAACCCGCAGCAGGTAGAACTTGAGCGCGCCCATGCCAAGCGTGTGGTACAGTAGCTTCAGTTCATCAGGAGTAAAGCCTTCAACTTTTCCAAGTTCAGCCGTTTTATCAGCGGCTACTTTTTCCATTTCATCGCAGAGGTCATCCGCATCCACCACGGTGCCTTCGCGGCTTTTCATCCTGCCCGTAGGAAGGTCAACCATGCCATAGCTCAGGTGGTGAATGCCATCGGCAAAAGGCATTCCCAGTTTCTTGCAAATAAGTTGCAGCACTTTCATGTGGTAGTTTTGTTCATCCCCAATCACATACAGGCTTTGATCCATTGGGAAATCAGCGTACTTGTGCTTAGCAAGGCCAATATCCTGCGTGATGTAAACGGAAGTGCCATCCTTGCGCATAACCAGCTTTTCATCCAGTCCATCGGCCGAAAGGTCAATCCATACACTGCCATCTTCCTTTCGGAAGAACACGCCCTGCTGCAAGCCTTCTTCCACATATTGCTTGCCTTCAAGGTAGGTATCGCTTTCGTAGTAAATTTTATCAAAATGGCTGCCGATACGCTGATACGTGATATCAAACCCCTCGTACACCCAGCCATTCATCATCTTCCACAAGGCAATGGTTTCTTCATCCCCTTTTTCCCATTTTAACAGCATTTCACGCACTTCAGCCATAATGGAGGTTGCGCTGCGAGCCATTTCTTTCAGCTCATCTTTTATTTCGGCCTGCTTTTCGGCAGAAAGCGCAGGGTCCTTCATTTTCCCCGCCAGCAAAGCCGCTTTTTCAGCCGCAGTTGTATCCATTCCTGCAACAACCTGTCCTTCCATTAATACTGTCAAAATGGGTTCAGATTGGGAGCGCAACTCATTTTCAAATTTCACATAGTAATCGCCCACCAAATGATCGCCCTTGATGCCGGTGGTAGCCGGGGTTGCACCCTTTCCAAACTTTTGCCAGGCAAGCATGCTTTTGCATATATGCACCCCACGGTCGTTTACCACGCAGGTTTTCATTACTTCATATCCGCTTGCCTTGTACATTTCAGCTACGCTCCAGCCCAAAAAATTGTTGCGTAAATGGCCAAGATGCAGCGGCTTGTTGGTATTGGGGCTGCTGTATTCCACCATTACTTTTTGCCCGTTCGGTTCGGAAAAACCAAAATTTTCCGCAGCAGAACCTTCTAAAAAAGCTACCCAATAAGCCGGGGAAACAGTCAGGTTCAGAAACCCCTTTACTGTTTCAAAAGCGGAAACTGTTTCGGGTGCGTTGGTAAGCATCCATTCACCAATCGCTTTCCCCAACGCATCGGGGCTTTGCCGCACCTGCTTTACAAAAGAAAACAGCACCAGGGTATAATCGCCGGTAAATTCAGGCTTGGTTTCGTTGATGGTAAGCTGGGCTGCGGTTGCCTCAATACCATATAATTCTTTAAGCGCCTGACCGCTCAGTTCCCGTATTTTATCAGCTATCTGCATGAAAATCAATGTTTTTACCCCAGGCAAAGTGGTAATCTTAAGCCGGGGGTGCAAAAGTAGCGCAATCCTGCTACCTTTGCGCGCTTTCAAATATGGTTGCCTCCCTCATTTCACGGTTGATCGAGTTTTTTTACCCGCCTTTTCGCAATGTAATGCCATTGCAAACCTTTCGCTATGCGGCCTGTGGCGCCTATAATACCGTGATGGGTATCCTGGTGTTTTTTGTTGGCTACAATTTTGTTTTTAAAAAAGAGCTTTATTACACCCCGGTGATAACGCTTAGCCCGCATATTGCAGCCATGATACTTTCCTTCATGGTCACTTTTCCCGTTGGATTTTATCTTGCCCGCTATGTGGTGTTCAGTGGCAGTCTTTTAAGGCGTCGCGACCAGTTGTTCCGTTACTTTTTAACCACCATGGGCAGCGTTTTCCTCAATTATATCAACCTGAAAATAATGGTGGATATGCTTGGATTTTACCCTACACCCTCCCAAATAATAAATGTGGCCATTGTAGTAACCTTCAGCTACATCATGCAGAAATATTTCGCGTTCAGCGGGGCTAAATCATAAGTCGGCCCAACGGAGTTCCCGCTTAAAACAGCAGGTTCTGTGCTTGATTGTTCTACCCATAAAATCCATCTCATTTCAGGGGTCTAAAAACCCCTTGAAAATACCCTGCATAATATTTCTGACATGCTAAGGGTAAACTGCTTTTAAAAGCCTCATCTTTAAGGCGGTATAAAAATCCGGCCATCTCCAAAATTATCTCTTATTAATGCAGGGAAATGATCCCTGAAAAAAAAACCGAAAAATGAAAAAAACTTTCCTCTACCTGCTGGGCATTATTGTTTCAGCTACCGGTTTTACCCAGGTTACTACCAACGGTGGCTCGGGTCTTGCGGCCAACTATGCCAGCCTGGCCAATGCCATTACCGCATTAAACGGAGCAACAATTTCAAGCCCCGTAATGATTACCCTTACGGGCAATGAAACTGCACCTGCCGGGGGATACACCATTACCGCGCAGGGTAGCATGGCCAACCCTATTACGATAACTGCCAGCAGCAGCGCAGTAACCGTTACAGCCAATGCCGCACTTACTGCAGGCAGCCTGAATGACGGTATCATTAAACTGGTTGGGGCCGATTATGTTACGCTTACCGGTTTTACCCTGCGTGAAAATGAAGCCAATACCACTACAGATGAGTTTACCAATAACATGACCGAATGGGCTATTGCGCTTTTACCCGGCTCAGGAACCAACGGCGCTCAAAATAACACCATCAGGGCCATGGATATTGCGCTGAATAAAACCTATGCCAATAGTTTTGCCATTTACTCAAGCACTGCTCATACCGGTGCCGATGTAACCCTTGTTGAGGATATTACTGCAGCATCGGGTGGAAACGACAATTTGTTAGTGGTTTCCAATACCATTTCAAATGTAAATATTCCGGTTGCAGTAGTTGGTTCACCCGCCTTTCCAGGTTTGGGATTAAATATTGGCGGCTCAACAAGTTTGGAAGGAAACAATTTTACCAATTGGGGTACTACAGCATTTTATGCTGCATTTGCCAGGTTCGACAACTCAATTGCTTATCAGGTTGCCTCCTCTACTTTTACTATTAACCCCGTTCCGGGGATACTGGCCGTAAACCAGCTTGGTCCAAATATTTCGCACAATACGCTGGTAAGCAGTACTGCCGGCAACACCGATGGCGCTATTCTTGGTATATATGCCCCCACCAATGGCGCTATTGCTTACCCGGGTACGCCTTTTACCACCAACATCAATGCCAACAAGTTCAACCTGTATTCAGATGCTTTCGGCACAAGTACAGCGGTTCCCCTTATTTACGGGATACGCATTCATACAGGAGATGCCCTGGGTACCCTTCATTTGGACTCGACTGAATTTTTGGGTGTGAACCATGTAACACCAGACAATCAGGGAGCAGATACGCTGATCTATTCATTCGCGCAGGTAAAGCACCTGACCATGAATGCCAACAAATTCAACAACCTGCAAATCGGGCATAACGGTGGCCTGGCTTTTATGGCCATCCAGGGCAGGGTATTCATGCCGGTTGACGGCACTCAGAATATTAAGAATAATACAATCAGCGGATTGGTGCGCACTTATGTTGGGGGTACGTCTACTGTTGGAATCCTAAAGGGAGTTATTTCTACCCCGTCGGTAGCTACCGATGGTTCGGAGGCAGGCAGCTCTTTTAATGCAGAAAACAATATATTCTCCAACATTATTACCAATGGGGGTGGATTTAATGGCATTACAAATTTCGACGGCAAACAAAACCTGGGAACCCTTACCAAAAATATTATTGGAAATACTTTTTCAGGCATTGATACCTGGTTACCCGTTGGCGCTACAAGCTCCGGGGGCGCAGTAACCTTTGCAAGCTTCACAAACAGGGGTGGCGCGCATAATATTTCCAATAACACCATTGAAAATATTAAAACTACTAATAACACCGGCACTCCCTTATCCTATGGAAGTATCACAGGTATTAATAGTACAGGTTTTTTTGCGGGCATCACGTATTCTGTTACAGGCAACATCATGAGAAATTGTGATGGGGGCCAGCTTCAGGGAGCAAATTTCAACGGACCTGCTACCATTTCGAACAATCAATTTTATGGATGGAACGGCCGGGCAAGTACAGGGGCAGGAAATAGCGCTATCAGCATGACGGCTATTCCTGCAGGAGCCACAGTAAATATCACCAAAAACAAAATCGGGGATATTACCAACCCAATTACCGGACCCATCAATGCCATCAATACAGGGGCAGCAGACGGAATTGCAGCAACCGTTAATATTTACAATAACCTTATCGGCAACCTGAAAACGCCTGTTTCCACTAACCCTAATGCCATCAATGGAATAAACCTGACAGGAGGGAGCTCGCTGGTGGCAGATGTGGCCCATAATACCATTTACCTGAATGCAACTTCATCTTCGGTTACCATTTTTGGAACATCATGTATGATGTTTAATGCTACACTGAGCTCACTTAAACTGAGAAATAATATTTTAATGAACCTGTCAACCCCGGCACAGGAAGGATTGAACAGCAATGAAAACGGGATATCGGCAGTGTTGAGAAGGAATGCAATAGGAACCATTGGTTTGGCACCTGCCAACTATGATGTGGCCTCCAACAACAACCTGTTTTATGCAAACCCCACGGCAGGCTCCAACAACCATCTCACCTATGTTGAAGGAGGACTTCTTATACAATCTAATCCCCTTATCATCGCTCCTATCGGCAATAGCCAGAACACTTTGGCCGAATACAAGACATTTATGGCAAACCCCGACCAGGCTTCGGTTACAGAAAATACCAATAACAGCCCTTTTAAAAGCCTGGATGTTGCCAGCGCCGACTTTTTGCATGTGTCGCCGCAATTTATTTTTGCAGCCAACAATGCCGGTATGGCGCTTAGCGCCACAGTGGCCGATGATTTTGATGGTGAGGCGCGCAACGCTGCTACCCCCGATATGGGCGCTGATGAATATGCTACCAACAGCGATGCCTGGTTGCTGCCGGTTGGCCTGGTTAGCCTGAGCGGCACCAAACAGGGCACCGACAACCTGCTTAGCTGGATCACCGCATCGGAGCAAAATAACCGTGGGTTCGATGTTCAGCGGAGCTTGAACGGAACAGAGTTTACCACCATTGGATTTGTAGGCTCCAAAGCTCAGGGTGGCAACAGCCAGACCGCTGTTTCTTACCAGTTTACCGACCCCAAAGCTGCTGGTAGCGCCATTTATTACAGGCTTGTTCAAAACGACCTGGATGGTAAAACACATCTCAGTAATATGATCCTGCTGAAAGGAATAGCCCCTGAGGTTGCTTCATTTGAAAAGGTGTATCCCAATCCTGCTGATGGCACTTTAACGCTGGTGGTAAATGCATTGAAGCAGGATAAAGCAACAATCGCCGTTACAGATGCCGGTGGTCGTGTAATGATGCAGCAGCAGGTTTCGGTAGTGGAAGGTACCAATAGCATTAACCTGAATGTACGTGGTTTGAATGGCGGTATCTACTTTATTTCAGTGAAAATGGACCAGTTGAATAAGGCACAAAGCCTGAGGTTCATGAAACGATAATTGTCACGGGATGATAGACCAATTACAATAGAAAAGAGGTCAGCGCGTTGGCGCTGACCTCTTTTTTTGGGCTAAGCCAAAATCAAAATTCAAAAAAAACGGCGGCGACTGATCCATTGTAGCAAGCAAAACTGGAACTGATATGGCTGCTTAGAAAACGACCATTTGAAATTCAACCTGTCAATTATGAAAAAGGCCCGATTTAGGGCAGATCAATATCCCGCAATGTAAATGGCAGTTTTTTCACTGAACCGGCAGTTTCAATATTCAATACCAATTTCCAGTTTGGACTTGGCTTTTCATCAAAATAATAGGCAATTAAATTGCCGCTTTTGGCATACCCATTCCGCTCCACTTTTTCACCTTTAGCATCTTCAAAATACAATTCCACCAACTTGGTTTCATCGCCATCCATTACAAACATGGCCTGGTTGGCATCATCCCCAAACCCGGAGAAACCCTCAAGTGCGTTCATCAGCAACTCAGCCATTTCCCTTGCGGCGGCAGGCATTTTCTTCAATTCTTCTTCTTTCTTTTGATTTTGCTCCTTCGTATATTTTTCAACCGATGCCGGTGTCAGATAGATCAGCTTAACACCTGCGTTATCCGGCAGCAGGTTGGTACCGGTCTTGGCCTGGTAATTGCTGATCTTCATTATCCCGCCGTTCGCCTCGGTGGGGGCATAGAGGCTTATCTCCCCCGAAATTTCTTTAATGACAGTGGCTTTCCGCGAAGGGATTTTGATTTGCAACCTTACCCTGCCGTCTTCTTCAATCTCTTCTTATTCAAAGTCATTGTCCTCTTCATTCATCAACAGGTCCAAACCCTGGTCGTCTATGGCTTTCGAAAGTTTTAAAATTTTCAAGAATTTGTACTTCCTCACTTCATCGCCCGAAATTTCCAACTCAATATCGCACCGGTTGTTGTAAGAACCGTCAGCGGTAGTGCGCTGTTCGGTAACACTGTACACGGTCACTTTTTGCCCCCATACAGAAAGGGAGAAGCCTGCCAGCAGGCAAACAAGCAATGGTATTTTTTGCATATTGGTACGATTTATATTCAATGATCCATTGTCAAAATCTTCGGAATAGCTGTTCATCCGATTGCCCGAAACCTAAGCTTAGCGGCCCAGGATCAGGCTCTATCTTGCCTTCCTCCAAAAATAATACCAATTTATGTAGAATCCTACAACCATTTTATGCTGCAAACCCTCCAACAAAATACAGTGCCGGCAACTAAAAAGCCGGGAACAATGTTCCCGGGCTCTTTCAAATTCAGTGTAATACATTGGCTCTTAAACCTTTTTTCTGGAAGGAATGAGCAGTAAGCATAACATGGGTAAAGTAATAAAGGCAATATTATACCAGGCAGCATTATGCGTTAAGCCTTCCCGCAGGGTAAGCGCAGTAACAATAACCAGAACCAACAGCATGATTCCTCTTGATGAAACTTCTTTTTGATTTCTTTGCATAAAAAGTACATTCAATGATTAAACAATAGTAAATGAACACCCATAAGAATACCTGCGAACAGGAAATCCGAATCAGGAGATACTATTGAAATCTTTGAATGAACTGAAATAATAGAGATCGAGGCAAAAAGGGAGAAATTCAGGGAAGGACCAGGTATAGCAATCGCTCATGTCAACAATAACAATTTCTTCCGGGCTGGAAACTTTTGTATGTATCAAATGGCGTTGCATAATAACAAAAGTACAATTATTTACTTCACCAAAAATAATTTATTTAACATTTCACTCCAGGCAGCATATTCTTCGCTGCCTGCTAATCGAGGCAATCTGCCAATTTCCTGATGGCAGGGTGCGCATTGTTGCTTAAAACGATCAAGGTTCGCCGGGACTCGAGATCGCGGATGATGATGGTACGATAACCGGGGTTATCGCCTGTATGTGAAACCACCATTTTACCTTCCCCTGTTTTAGAGATCGCCCAACCGAATCCATAGTTAGAGAGGCTTCCATTATTCAGCTTCATGGGTGTAAAAGCCTGGTCCAGCGTGGCTTTTGCCACAAGCTTTTCTGAGTATAATGCCTGGTCCCATTTCAGTAAATCCCTTGCCGTACTGCTAATACGGCCTGGCCCCTTGCGGTTACCCAGCCAAACCGTGTAATCGAATGCATGAAAAGTATTGGCATTTACAAAGTTACCCAACGAATCCTTTATATGACCTGCTGCAAAATGCCGGACCTTAGCTTTTTCATCAAGCGTCCTGATATCGGTATCCTTCATTCGTAATGGTTTGAAAATCCATTGCCTGCAGAGCTCAATAAAATCCTGTCCCGAAGCCTTTTCGGCAATACTTGCCAGCAACACATACCCGGTATTGCTATATTCATATTTTTCACCGGGTAAAAAATTTGCAGGTGGCGCATAACGGTTCAGGTATTCCAGTATTTCCTTATTGCCTGCCACTTTGGTTTTATCCCAATGCGCATCCATAATGTCCTGGTAATCCGGCAACCCGCTGGTATGGGTAAGCAGGTTGCGTATGGTAATCCCTTTATAGGGAACATCAAGGTATGTGGATACCGCATCATCAAACTGAAGTTTTCCTTTTTCCTGCAGCATCATAATGATCATGGCGGTAAACTGTTTGCTCACCGAGGCGAGCTCAAAAATATCCGTCTTCTTCAATTTTTCCTTTGTTTCAAAATGACGGTATCCCGTGGATTTGTGGAAGGTTGATTTACCGTTCTCTGCATACAAAACTACCCCGCTGAATCCGGCCAACCTCGCGCTATCAAAAGCTTTCGACAGCTTTTCTTTTTGAGCTGAGGCAACTATATTTAGTAAAACCAGTCCCGTAATCCATAACAGCTTGCTCATAATGCAGTAAATTAAACGCCTAAAATAGTTTTTTAATGGATCATTTAGCAGGTCTGCTTAAACTCATATCTTTCGCTAAAATTTTTGCTATGCGAAGCTTTCCATACCTCATCTTATGTTTAAGTATTTCAGTGGGTTCTTTTGCCCAACCATCGCTTTGGAGCACGGAAAAATACAAAAGCGACAAAGGAGATTCGATCTTATACCGGCAACTGTACCCGGATTATAACCCTTCCCGAAAAATGCCGCTGGTAATTTTTTTACATGGCTCAGGCGAGCGCGGAAACAACAATGAGGCCCAATTAAAATGGGGTGTCCAAAACTTTGCATCTAACCAGAACATGAAACTCCATCCGGCATTGGTGATTGCCCCGCAATGCCCGGCACAGGCCAATTGGGCAAATATTTCAAAGTTCGATAAGGAAGGCATAACGCTTGCGCCCACGCCATCCAGAACCATGGAATTATTGATGGAACTCATCCGTGAAACCATTAAAAAATTACCGGTTGATACCAACAGGATATACATAACAGGGCTATCTATGGGTGGGTTCGGCACTTTTGATGCCATCAGCCGGTATCCAAATCTTTTTGCAGCCGCTGTACCGGTTTGCGGAGGAGGTGATCTTTCCAAAACCGAAGCCATCAAACATATTCCCATGTGGATTTTTACCGGCGCCGAAGACGCTTCGGTAAAACCGGAATTTTCATTGGATATGGCGAGGGCTTTACAACAGGCCGGCGCCAAACCCGGTTTTACCCAATATCCTGAAGTGGGGCATTTCTCGTGGATTATGGCCTACCAGGATGATATGATGATGGAATGGTTGTTCAGGCAACGAAAATCACCTAAGTAAATGAATACTAATACAAAAAGGGCTGCCTCAAATGTATGAGGCAGCCCTTTTTGTATTAGTAAAGCACTCACTCCTATTTCTTTGGTGCGCCTGTATTAAAAGTATAATACAGCCCGATATTAAATACGGAACCGGAACCGTTACCCTGCACAAAACTGCTGTTTCCTACCGTGTTCACGCCAAAATTAAAATCATTCTCTGTGGCATATTTTTCTCCTTCATGCTTGTAAGTGGTAGTGCTATATCCCAAAACGCCATATTGCCCGACAGCGGTAAATCGTGGGCTTAAAGCGTACGCAATACCGATACCGAGGTTCACACCAAATCCCGAGCCGGTTGATTCATCTCCATCATCATCTATCTTTCCGGTGGCATAGTTAAAGTATAATCCTGTAAAACAACTGAATTGATCTGTAACAGCTTTAAACTTACGGACATACACCGTAGGGGCAAAATAGGAAGAAGTGGTTTTATTATTTTCCCCATATTTTTCAGTAGAACCGTTCAGCCCAAGTATAAATCCTAACTGTACATCTTTTTTGAGGAAGGTGCCAATTTCAGGTCCGAAAGCCCAGCTATTGGTTTTTTGCTCAGTTCCATTGGTAGGTTTGTAAGTGTTTGATCCGTAACCGGCTACCCCGCCAATATACCAACTGCCCTCTTGGGCAAAACCAATGGAAACAATCGAAAGAAAGCTTAATGCAAAAATTGCTTTTTTCATAAAGTATAGTTTTTGTGAGTGAAGGGTTCAAATTTATTTTGGTTTTTTCTGGGAATGCTGACATAATTATCAACAAATGAACATGTTAGTGGGTAAGTGGCAGTTGGTAAGTGGCAAAAAATCAGTTTTTCAAATACCCCGCCATCATAGCCCCGGCATCCACGGTCAGCCATAATTTGCCTTTCAGGCTGCCGCCAATAAAAATACCTTGGGGCTGCGCAATCAGCTTGTCAACCTCCAGTTTTTCAATAACGCCATAACTTGTTATTCCCCTTGCCAGGTCGCGGTTCATTTGTGCCTGCAATTGAATTTTTAAGCTATCGGCTTTTGTGGCAAGGTCAAAGCGGGTATATTCCTTCAATTTTTTTTCAATGGTGCCATCAAGCAACCAGGATGCGCTTTTTACCAGTATTTGCTTTGATTTTACTTCCCAGGCAATGTCTTTCACATCAAGCACCTTTGCCACCGGGTCCCATACCGGCTTGCCCTCAAGGTACACAACCCCTTTTACAGCCCGCGACAGGTACACCTGCATAAATATCTTTTCGCCCCCGCCCAGCAAGCGGATCGAATCAATCCGGACGGTCCTTTTCATGATGCCCCTTCCCATAGAAAACTCCTTGCCGCCTGCCTGTGCATTCATTATAGCATTCAATGAATCGTACGGTAGCAACTGGGCAATGTACATGGTAAAGCCGCCGCGCTGGGAGAAATCGGAGATATTGGGCAATGGCTGTTTTACAACCGAAGGCTGTTTTTTCAGTTCAGGGCGGGCGCTGAGGCCAAGGCTGAAAAACATGCTGTCGTTCCTCAACACTGCCTGGCTTATACGAAGCGCTTCAGGCTGCATGCTCAGGTAACCAAATCCCGGCACGGGATAAGGCGTTTGCAGCGTATCCCATACCGTTTGCAGGTAGGTCTTCAGCGTAAAAGCCTGCATTTGCTTTTGCATATCTGCAATGGAAGCCGCCATTTCAGCCTTTAGCTGATTCGCCACCATTTTGGTAATATCCTTTCCAAAAAAGCAGACCTCGCATTTATCGAGCGCCGTGGGATCGGTGAGTTTGGCCGAAATGCTGATCTTGTAATCGGGCATCAGTTTGAACTGCGCGGCAAACCCGGCATCAATACGGCGCGGCTTTTCAGTGCCAAACCCACAGGTGCAGGAGGGCGACCAAACGGAATTGCCAATGCTGCTGCAAATGCGGGTGGCGCCCCTTACCCCGTAAGCCCCTGTAAATTTTGCCAGCAAGACATTTTGGGTAGCCCTGAAACTGAACGGGCCGCGTACAAACCGGTACTGGTAGCGTATTTCGCACTCTTCATGCACCCAATCCTTTGGGTAGTTTGGCGAAGTGTACAGCGTATCAACAAATTTATTGGCGAAAATATAAATCGGCTTCAGCGACATGCTGACGGGAATATCAATTTCGCTTAAGGGTAAAGTATTGGTTACAGGTTCTGCCTTTTTCAAGGTATCGGGCGCCGCCGGGGCAACTACTTCCTGCGAAAATACCTGCCCGTAGCTGATCAAACAAACCAATAGAACCTTACTTAACAGGGGGCGTTTGCCATTTGAACCTTGCTGCCCACCCTTTATATTTTTAAAAAAGAAACCAAATCTGATAGCCATTCCTGCACTGCTTAATGTTTTTACCATGTTTTATATTACCATTGCCGCGGTTTTGAACAATGATTGTTTTAATCCCCAATTTACTTACCCGGGTAAGTTACCGTTAGAAAGGAAAACCGGTTTGCACAAAGATTCAGGAAAAAAAACAGGATAAAGAAATGAAGGACATTCTTAAAAAATATTTTGCAGAACATGAATCCTGCGACATTCAGCCATTTGGCAGCGGGCTCATCAATAGCACCTTCAGGGTTACCCATCCTTCGGGAGCAAGTCAATATATCCTTCAAAAAATAAACAGTTCCGTTTTCCCCGAACCGGGCAAAATCATGGAAAACATTTCGGCATTGAGCCGGTTTTTTGAAACCCATTACCCCGACTATGTTTTCTTAAAACCATTGCTCACTTTAACCGGCGAACCCTGCCTGACACACAATTCAGACTGCTACCGGATGTTTCCCTTTATTGAAAACTCGGTAAGCTACGATGTTCCCCAAAACCCTGAACAGGCGGGCTTTGCAGCGAAAGCGTTTGGAAAATTCAGCGCTCAGCTCAACAGCTTTCCGGTTGAAACCCTGCATATAACCATTCCCGATTTTCATAACCTTAGTAAAAGATATTTCAGCTTTTACCGGGCTTTATCAGAAGGCAATGAACAACGGATTGAACGAACACGATCCATTGCCAATGAATTGCTTGATTATGAATGGCTGGTGGAAACCTATCGCCAGATTGATGAATCGGCTGAATGTATAAAACGGGTGATGCACCACGATACCAAGATCAGCAACGTATTGTTCAACCCGCAAGGGGAAATAATTTGCCTCGTTGACCTCGATACCATCATGCCCGGGTATTTTATAAGCGATGTGGGCGATATGATGCGCAACTACCTGAGCCCGGCCGGGGAGGAAGAAACCGACTATTCGAAGATCAGGGTTAGAATGGATTATTTTGAAGCTTTGGCTACCGGTTATCTTTCCGAAATGCACCCCGTGCTTACCCCTACTGAAAAAAGCCATTTTGCCTATTCGGGGCTTTTTATCACCTACATGCAGGCGCTTCGTTTTTATACCGATTACCTGCTCAATGATATTTACTACCCGGTCAGTCACCCGGAACATAACCTCCAAAGAACTGAAAATCAATTGGTACTGTTGGCCCGGTTAAAAAAGATGGCGCCTGAAATGCAGCAATTTGTGGATGATTTCAGGCCCTAACCATTTTTCAAAAAAGGTTTTGAGGCGTTCTCCCTATTTTTGCCGCGTTAATACAGGTAAAATTTCCAATTCGCGCAACATATCATTTTTAAGGTGCAACCTTGATTTCCTCGACCATCCACGGTTCCAATAGCATGTTCCTGGGCAACATACGCCCTGTCGGTTTCAATACTATATTATTTTTCCGGGCTACGCGCCTGACCTGATTTTTTACTTTTCAAAAATACTTTTATGCATACTTCCACTGTGCCGGTATCCCCGGCTACCCAACACTATCTCGAACTCGAAGAGCGTTATGGCGCGCATAACTACCATCCGCTACCCGTGGTGCTTGAGCGCGGCGAAGGCGTTTTTTTGTACGATGTGGATGGAACCAGGTACTTCGATTTCCTCAGCGGCTATTCCGCTGTTAACCAGGGCCATTGCCATCCGCGCATTATAAATGCGCTGATTGAACAATCGAAAAAGCTGACGCTAACCAGCCGTGCATTTCACAGCAACCTGCTGGGTGAATACTCAAAGTTTATCACCGAATATTTTGGATACGATAAAGTGCTGCCCATGAATACCGGTGTGGAAGGCGGGGAAACCGCGGTTAAACTTGCCCGCAGGTGGGGATATGTGAAAAAGGGCATCCCCGATAACCAGGCCGTGATTGTATTTGCCAAACAAAACTTTTGGGGGCGTACACTTGCGGCCATCAGCAGCAGCACCGATCCTTCGAGTTACGATAAATTCGGGCCCTATATGCCGGGTTTTGAACTGGTGGAGTACAATAACCTGCCCGAACTGGAAAGGGCGCTTCAAAATACAAACGTTGCCGCCTTTATGGTTGAACCCATACAGGGCGAAGCTGGCGTGGTAGTTCCCGAGGATGGCTACCTGGCAGGTGTGCGCCGTTTGTGCAATGAATACAATGTGCTGTTTATTGCCGATGAAATTCAGACCGGGCTTTGCCGCACTGGCAAAATGCTGGCCTGCGACCACGAAAATGTACGTCCCGATATCCTGATACTTGGCAAAGCATTAAGCGGTGGTGTGCTACCCGTAAGCGCTGTGCTGGCCGATGATGATATTATGATGAACATAAAGCCCGGTGAGCATGGCAGCACTTATGGCGGCAACCCGCTTGCCTGCGCGGTAGCCATGGAAGCGCTAAAAGTATTGAAGGAAGAACAAATGGCCGAAAACGCAGAAGCCATGGGCGAATTGATGCGTACGGAATTAAGGAACCTCAACAGCAAACATATCAAACTCGTACGGGGTAAAGGCCTGCTGAACGCGGTGGTGATTGGCCATACCGACAATGAAGCCGCGTGGAAACTCTGCCTCGAACTAAAAGAACTCAGTCTGCTGGCCAAACCCACGCATGGCGATAAAATACGGTTTGCCCCTCCCCTGCTGATCACCCGCGAACAGGTATTGGAATGTGTGGAGATTATTGGGAAGGCGTTAAAGGTGTTGGATTGATACAATCATCAGGAAATGCAATAGAACTTATACAGGACATATTTATCTTAGAGTTTGTCATTCGACAATGACAAAAATAATATCGACAAGTGCAACGATTGCCAGTAATCAGGCGTCTTTATACAAAGGACATACACAAAAGACCCTCATATGAAATCCCCACGAACTGTTGCACACCCGGGCACAAATGATCATTGGGGATTCCATGTGACAAATAAAAACCAGCCCCGCACGTGCGGGGCGCACTAAAAATGAGCACATGAAAAAATTCGTAGCCACCATTCTGCTTTCCTTCATCCTGGCACAATCTTTCAGTCAAACAAACCATAAGGTTTCAACTTATTTACAGGGTCAATTTAACAAAACCATCTACGACAGAACAATTGGCAACAATCCATGGGGAATGGGCCTGGGGCTTCAAGTATTTTTCAATAACAACTCAAAGTTTAAACCAACCATTGACCTTACTGCCGATGCCTATCTTGAAGATGACAAAGTTTACAATATCGACGCAGACGGCAAAGAAATCCCCACGGTAAGGGGAATGGTAAATGTTTTTGCAGGAGCATCTTTTCAACCGACAAAAACAATGTATGTATCGCTTGTAACCGGACCAAGCTTTGTAAGCGGTCAAACCCTATTAGGCCTGAAACCATCTTTTGGTTTTTATTTTTCCAAAAATCAAAAGTGTACCGGAAAGGTCTCTTACATCAACGTTTTCAATCGTGACAAGACAACTAAGCAAGATTTTGGCTCAATAAGTTTATCTCTTGGTTTTAAACTGTTTTGACCAGGATAGCAGCCCTCAGGTAGTATCAATTCTTGTCGCCGCCGTTTAGTCTTTTTGTACCGGTTGGTGTAAATACATTTGATGCTCAAATTTTAGCAGTGTAAATCTTAAATATTATCTTCATCCTGGCAAAAATAGAAGCATGAATATTGAACAATATCAGCTCAAATCAGGACTTGAATTATTAAGCTATGAATTTGTTAGTGAAGGGCCGAAAGGATTAATTACTAAGCGTATCCAATTTACGCTTGTAAACAGGCAGGGTGTTTATAATCTTGCATTTGGTGACAAAAACCCAATGACAGGCGAAATAGATGATACAGTTGTAAGCAACAATGGAGATAGTGAAAAAGTTTTAGCAACCGTTGTTGGCGCTGTATTTGCATTTTTTGACTATCATCCTGATGCATGGATTTTTGCAGCAGGCAGCACATCAGCAAGAACAAGACTCTATCAGATGGGAATTGCTAAATATTTTGATGAAATAAGCGATGATCTTGAAATTTATGGGCAAATCAGAGACGATTGGTATCCCTTTGAACGAAATAAAGATTATCAGGCGTTTATCGCGAAATTGAAAACCTCTTAAATTTGATGTATGAAAACGATCAAAGAACTGAATGAAAGCAAAGTGCCAATTGTAGTACTCGACAAATCTTTGGATAAGCTCAACGAAGTAGTACTTTTTCCGGAGAAGGTTGAAAAGGCAAAAAAAACAATTACCAAAATTGGCCTTCCTAAAGAAATAACACACAGCCGCTAACAAAAGTAACACTGAAAAGCGCTACTGGGCGTTTTACCCGCTTCGGCGTATTCGAAAAGCGAAAGCCCTCTCCCGGCCCAGCAATGTTGGGTCCTCTTCACCAACGTCCTTACTCTAAGCCAAACCAGCTTTTCGGAATCTCCTATTCAAATTGCCCGAAAATCATTTTCTTTGGCTGCATGCAAATATTTTCCAACCTCCTCCAAATGCCCGGTATCCTTATTTTTACGAATGGCGCAACCGCCTGATGGAAATCCCTGTCAAGCATTCAACAAATGAACTACCAAACATTTGAACCAGGTAAATATATAAGCACATTCGGAAAAGGTTAAGCCTGTCGCATTTTTACAATTTTGAGGGTGAAACTGTCCGCACATTTGCTTACATACCAATTAACCAAATAAAAATGCGTACAAAATTATTGATAGCATTAGCCGGTTTGATTGTTTTTTGCAGTTGGACCATTCAGCAAAAAACTAATATCCAGATGGCAGCATGGCTGATAGGAACCTGGGAAAACAAAACCCAAAGGGGAAGCATGTATGAAACCTGGACGAAAATCAACGAGGCTGAATTTTCGGGGAAAAGCTATATGCTGAAAGAGAAAGATACCACAGTATTTGAAACCATTAGCCTGGTGCAGGAAAACGATAATGTATTTTATATCCCTACGGTTAAAAACCAAAACAACGGTTTGCCCGTTCGGTTTTCGTTAAAAACCATTACAGAGTCTGCGATGGTTTTTGAAAACCCTGAACACGACTTCCCGCAGATCATTTCCTACAATAAAATCAATGCGGACTCATTAATCGCCGAAATCTCCGGCAGAATAAATGGGCAGGAGCGCACACAGAAATTCCCCATGAAACGGGTGAAATAAATGGTTCGCCGCGCACCCGGCTAAGGCAAGTTTATGAATGAAAAAAAAACAACCTGCACCAATTAAGCCTACACATTATTATTTTGCTGCAGCTTTTTGTATGGCAATTTGCATTAAAGTAATGCCGGCAACTACCCCTCCGGTCTTTCCTTCGGTAAATTTTCCTTCCGCATCGCTTTTTTCGCTTCCCTCTTTTTTCCGGGCTTACCCATACTACCCATCATAGCCGAACTCAGCATTTTACCCCAATAGTTAAAAGTGGCTTTATCCCGCAGCCTGTTCACATAAAAAGGCGTAGCCTCGCCACGGTTATTATTTTTCATCACCAGGTTGGCTAAGAAGTTGGTTGGCCCTGCCATAAAATACTCCCGGTCATAACCATTTTTCAGGATCCCCAATTTGAGGTTCCGGTAATAAAATCCCATCCAACCATAAGCGTATTTGTCGTTGGCCCAGCCTTCGAGCCACATGCTATCCGATAAGCCCCTTATAAATTCAATTGAATTCAGCGGCGCCAGCAAGGGGTTGGCCGCTACCATATCCCACTTGCCAAGATCAACTTTAAACCTGAAACGCTGGGAGCTATCAAGATAAGGTTGCACGAAATACAGGTGCATAGGCGCTTGCCCAAACAAATTGCCCCTGAAATCAAACACCAGGCTATCGCCGCCCTTTTGGGGTTTTGTGTAAATATTGTAAACCCCTCCGTACAACCGGTCAATATCAAGCTCACCCTGCAACCCCGATTTAGGGCTGATCTCATGATAGGTAACTTTTCCATTCATAATGCCGAAAGTATCAATGGCAAAATCAAAGGGCAATTTTTCCAGTTGTTTGGCCAGCAGGAACCTGTAGGCGACAGTATCATCGGGGAAACGTTTATCCCTTGCCGCATACAGTTCCAGGTCGTTTGCCATTATACTTTGCAGGTGGGCGCCTTTCAGGTCAAGCGTGGCAGGCCTGAAATTATTGATCACCGTTGAGCCAAGCTTCAGCGTAATATAATCCCTTTCATGAGAGAAGGACTGCCAGAATGAATCGCGCGGCAGGAACGGTTTCATTACCAGGCTATCAAATGCAATGGTCCTGTTTGCACGGCGCGCCGAAGCATTATATACTTTCATATCGCCGTTTTTGCCCTTCAGCGTATAGTTCGCCCCTCCTATCCACCAATCGGGGCCATTGGCCAGTTTAAAAATAAAACTATCGGTAGGCGAAGGAAAATACCAGTTTGAAATGCCTGCCACGCCTACTTCAAACCTATGCTCATCATCTTTAAAAACCGGTATATCGCCAAGCCCATCCACCACTGCGCTATCCATAATACCACGGGGCAATTCGCCTTTTCTCCAAACAATATTGTTTCCCAACATCCTTACGCTACCGGGTCTTATGGTCCAGCTATCCGATATTTCAACCACCGGTTTTGGAAAAAAAAGTGAAAGCTTTGAAATGTTTACCTCATCAGGGTTCAGGTTAAAGAGATCAACCCCGGTGAGTTGAATAAACCCGCCATTTACCACCGTATGCCTTTTCTCCCCGGTTTTCGTCATCCTGTATCCGTCAAGGTCTGGTTCGTTAATAGTAACCCTGGGTATAAATATGGGAGGGAAAGGCTTTTGCGGAGCAGTACTATCCTTTGAAACAGCAAGCGTCCAACGAAGCTGGGGCCTGGTAAGAACCAATTCCTCAATTGCATCAGACTGCCAGTTGAAAGAATTTATCCTGTTCTTTATTTCAACCTTTGGCAGGTTGGTGGTAATACCAAAAAGGTTGCGCGCGCTGGGCCAAACCTTTACCGCTTCCATTGAAAAACTACCGGGGAAATTGCCGTGCCACGAATCGGCGCTGATGTTTGAATTGCCTAAACCTGTTTGCAGTTGCCCCCCTTCAATCAATGCATCAATCCAGCTTACCCGGCTGTTATCTACGTCAAGCCCCTCTACATTCAGCGCCAGTCGCTGTGCGGTAGTGGCAGCCCCGTTTTTGTTTATATAAGTCAGTTGCATTTCGCCTGTGTACAGCGAATCAATATGGAGCGCAGGGGCTGGCTTTCTTTGCCCGGGCAAGCTATCGGCGGGTTTGGCAGTTACCATTACATCCCCCGATCCAACGCTCACCCTTGTCAGGTTCAGCCTTCCATCCACGGGTATCATCATTTCGCCGGGTTTGCCAATTACCTGCACATTGTCGAGGTCCATAAGCAGCCCGCTTTCAAGCCTTCCCTGCAGCCGCTTCATGCCGAGGTAATTATTCACCGGCGATACCTCGGCATTGGTAATCTTAAATTCGAACCTGGCGCCGGTAATAAAAAAACCATCAGATTTTACGCCTTCGGTCACCTTCATCAGGTCATCGAGGTTATTGGCCGAAAGCAATTTCTCCACATTTATTTCGGTGCTCAGTTGGCTGATAATAATGGTATCGGCCAGGTTGGTACGCGGTTGAAGTACGATCCTTGCATTTTTAATACCCAATTCACCAATATCAAGCGTTGGCTGAAGACGGTGGAGCGCTTCAAAAAAAGGTCTCGCCTTATTTGATGTACTGTCTTTTGCATTGCGATTACTTAGGATATCCAATACAATCCGTGGTTCAATCACTTCCAGCCGGTCTGCTTCCAGCCTTCCTCTCAGCAGTTCGGGAAGGTTGTAGCCATATAATATTACATGGGGCACTTCAATCCTGTTGTTGGCGCTGAAACCCTTTTTTTTCAGTGGAATAATGCGGTAGTTTTTAATGTCGAGATTATTGTCTTTAATAAACAGCCGGTCGAATCCTGCGAGGTAGGTTTTATTATCGTCCTGGTCGTAGTAATTTCTTACATTCAGTGAAAGCGAGCTAAGGTTGAGTGGGCGGGCAGTGGTATCCAGCAAAGTAAAATTGCGCACCAGCAGGCTGTCGCCATCCAGCAAAATGGTAAAAAGCCCCGTCTTTCGCCGCGAACGCAATTTGTACGAAACCTGCTGCACCGATGCATAGTGCAAAATCATCGGTACATCAACGGTTCCCCGTTGCCCTGCTTTAAGGTCCTTTCTTTTTTGAAAAATAAACCGGTCGGTAAGGTCTATTTGGGCAAGCCCGTTCTTTACTTTTACGCTATCCAACTCAATGATCCCTTTATTGAGGAGTTGGTTCCAATTAAGCCCTCTTAGCGAAATGGAAGAAAGCTGAATGGTATCAAAAGCCTCAGCCTCCTTGTTCCTCGAAAACCTGAGCTCATCAATGGTAAACAGGTTCTTTTTGGTATCCACGTGAAGCTTGTCCACATCCACCCGGTAATTAGAATCGGGGATTTCAATATCGGGCAGGTTGATATTTAATAGAATATTGGCGCCAATGGTATCGCCCACGGCATTTACCATCCCGCTTTTGGCAGCTAAAAGGCTGTCAATGGTGAGGTCAATATGGTTCACTGCAAAATTCTTCTTTATATCGCTGCGCATCAGCTTAAACCCTCCATCCACAATAACGCATTTATCCACCTGCAGCAGGTCGAGGCTTTTCAGCAACCCTTCCTGGATTTCTTTCAGGGGAATATTAAAACGGGTTTCTTCCCTTGGGGCCCTGCTGCCATCGGAGGTCACCAGCACTTCGGGACGTATCAGCCTTACTTCGCTTACTTCAAGCGAATTATAAAACAAAACCGGGGCCAATGAGGTCAACCGGAGCTGAAGCGTATCTGCCCGGATATTGTAGGTTCGGGTAAAGCCTGTGGAATCGAGCGGGTGAAACTTTACATTGATGGCCCTGATACGAAAGGGCAAATACCCAAACCTCACTTTGGCAGCCGAAGCAGTATAATCACCATTGCTTACCTGTTCTACAAAGGCTTTCAGCAGGGAGGCGGCTTTGTAATACAGGAACAGGTGAATGGATCCGAAAATAACTATGAGTGTGATAAAAACAATAGCCAGCTTCCGGAAAACAGATCTTACTTGTATAGGTTCAACGCCTTCTGTCATGTACTGTTTAGCAAATTAACACTTTTTGAGACATGTACCCTTATATGCCCTTCTTAATTTGTTAAAACTCAGTGCAACGGGTTTCCATATTTTTGACGCATGATGCGAATTTTCCTCCTGGCGATGTTCAGTTTCGGGCTTTTACAAGTAAAAGCGCAATACCCGCTTACTGTATTTGAAAAATCAGGCGGCGCCGAAGCAGCAGCCTATGCCCAAACCATTGAGTTCTTTACCAAAGCAGCCGCCCAATCCAAACAAATAAACATGATTGAGAAAGGGACAACGGATGCCGGTTATCCGCTGCATGTGGTGCTGGTAAGCCCCGATGGCAACTTTGACCCTCAGGCCTGGCATAAGCAGGGCAAAGTGGTTATTATGGTAAACAACAGTATTCACCCCGGCGAGCCCGATGGTACCGATGCCAGCCAGTTGCTGGTACGCGATATTGCCACCGGCAAGGTAAAACTGCCCGATGGCGTGCGTTTGGCCATTATACCGGTGTACAATATTGGCGGGGCGCTCAACCGCGGACCATACAGCCGGGTAAACCAAAACGGCCCCAATGAATATGGTTTCAGAGGCAATGCGCAAAACCTCGATCTGAACCGCGATTTCACCAAACTCGACAGCCGCAATGCTGCAGGTTTCAACGCCATCTTTCAATGGCTCGACCCGCATATTCTCATCGATAACCATGTAAGCGATGGAGCCGATTTTCAGCATACCATGACGCTGCTGACCTCGCAATACGATAAACTGGGCGAACCGATAGGCAACTTTTTGCGCAGCAGTTTTGAGCCCGCCATTTATGCCGACATGAAAACAAAGGGCTGGGATCTTTTTCCCTATGTGAACTTTAACGCCTATGATCTTAAAAAAGGCATGACTCAATTTTATGATCCGCCAAGGTATTCGTCAGGTTATGCGGCGTTGTTCCAATGCATTGGTTTTGTACCCGAAACCCACATGCTGAAACCCTACAAGGAGCGGGTGAAAAGTACTTACGACCTGATGATCAGCATTTCAGCAATGGCACAAAAACATGCGGAAAGCCTGAAAACATTAAAGCTGCAAGCCCGTGAAAAGGTTGCCAAACAAACTTCATTTCCGCTGGAATGGAGGCCCGACACCACCCGAAGCAATGAGCTAACCTTTAAAGGATACGAACGCGATACCACCATCAGCGATGTAACCGGGCTCCCCCGGATGTACTACCGCCGCGATAAACCCTTTGATGCCAACATTAAATTCCTTTGCTATTTCACCGGCGAGCAAGTGGTGGCAA
>CAYUGH010000002.1:0-124876 GCA_964444195.1 uncultured Chitinophagaceae bacterium | reverse complement strand
AAGGGACTGGGGCCAGTAGCTGGCCAAATTGAGCAATTGGGAGGTTTTGGGAGGTGGAAAAAAGGGGCATCTTTCCTGGGGAACGGACGCAGATTTCTAAAGATGGGCTCTTTTTTGCAGGATGCCGGAAGAAGAATAGGTTTGAATGTCATTTAAATGAGGGGTTTACCCAGCTCAAACCGGCTACGGGTAAATGGTTTACAAAGCAGGCATGCCCAAAAACACGGTATTAAACAATCGAAAATGTTGGAGTGTCAGATAAATATAGATGTTCAGAATAATAACCCCAGTCATCAACAACCATTAAATTCTCCATAAGCAGACGTTTTGTTTCATTATCTAATTTAACAAAGCACAAAGTTTTATGGCCTAAAGGAATCTGATCAAAGAGAAGCCCCCATCCTTGGGTAACAAGTTTTATTTCGCAAAAAATAGAAAATGAAAATTTTTCTTTTTTAATTAAATATGAGAAGGTATGGCCAAGAGGGATGTCAAATTCAGTATAACTACAAAAAAGCCCCATTAAGTCAGAAATGCTATACTTTGTCCCCCTTTCTGTTGCCGCATTGATAGCCTTCTGACTTGCAATACCAATTACTTCTAAATAAAATTCCATAAGTTACTTTCCTCCAACTAATTTTCGAACCTTATAAAGATGTGTTTAAATTTATTTATTTGTAAATTTTGTGCTTTTGGTACTAATGCAGGTTTTATCACTTTGCAACGCTGAGGAAAATGTTGGGACGTTCATTGCTTACCAAGGTTAGGTAAAATTAGTGGATAATGAAATTAGAAACGGTTGGCTATTAACACGGGTGTATGACAAATTGAACTATGCGGGGCCGACGCAATAACACATACTAGCGTGAACTATTTGATATAAAGACCTATACTTCGGCAAAAGTGTTCAAGCTGGTTAACATTGCTTATAATTTGATTGTCAAGCACATTTTCTTTAGTCATCAGCTTTAATTCATACACAACCCTTGATAACAATTCGGTAGAGGTATAACTGTCATTCTTTATCGATAAAACTCTGTTTGCAAGGTCATGCCTATCTGCGGCTTTTAAGGTTTCAATAGTCTCATCAATTTTTTCTAAATAGTCCATATTATTTGCTTGAGTAGATAGTTGTCTTTTCTTTGTTTCAACGTTGTGGTTATCACCTGCATCACTAAAGGTGGGGAGTAATGTTGGGAAGTTCATTGCCTGCCAGGTTTAGGTAAAGGTAGTGGATAAAGAAATCAGGGGGTGTTGGTGATCTCTATGGTCATAGAAGCCTGCCCTGCATTTTTCATAATACCTTTTCGTAAAGGCCATGCTGAATTCCCCCTTCGCTATCAATCCTGTTTTCAATCAATGAATAGAATTGATCATCGCCAAATTCATATTTACGAAAAATGGAATAGGCAACCAAGTCTGCAAGCTGAATTAACCTCGATGCTTTCGAATCAATAAACAGTGGTACTTCAGCCAAATTTCGGATGATTTCCCAGGTATGCCCAATTGTTCTAAAATTGGTTGCTAAATTTTGAATAGTTGTTTCGTAGGTGGATTTATCAAAAATAATCAATCCCCTTTGTGAGTCTCCAACTTTATGAAGGCGTCTTAAATAATAATCAAATCTGCTGGATAGTTGTTCGAAAGCATATTCAACCGGATCATTGGGAGTTACAACCGATTTTCGCACTACACAGCCAAACATTCTATTTGATCCGTGCGATTCAGCAAAGACAGTTAATGCTTCTTTAATGGTATTAATTCTTTCTTCTTTTGGAACCTTTCTCCACATTCCTTTTCCACCAAACATAGGACTACCATGCAATTCAACAGTGGTTGGGTCTGCGGGATTGTACCTTGCTGCAATTTGGTCCAGATTATTGCATAGCCAAAACCCTTGCCTCTCAAATACAGAAAGTCCGGCTAAGACGAAATGGATTTGTTTAGGGTCGCGGGAAGAGCCTGATTCGTCAGCGTATAAAAGATGCATAAGTATGAGGCTAAAAAAAAAGACAGTCAAGGAGAAACCATGTTCTCGCGGGCTGATAAGTCAGACCTCTCGACTGTAGAGTACAAAATTATTCAATTAATTTTATTTTAAAGGAATTAATTGTGTATAATGGGGACATTTTTGGCGATGCTTTTTATTAAACCAAAATCAACCACATTTGCCGCTCAACTTCTTGCCAAATTTTATGCAACCTGCTTATATTATTGATGCCATCCGCACCCCTGTTGGCCGCTATGGCGGTGTACTGGCCACCGTTCGCCCCGATGACCTGTTGGCGGGGGTGCTGCATGCGCTTGTGGAAAGGAACCCCGAGATTGACCCTGCGTCAATAGAGGATGTAATTGCCGGCGCGGCCAACCAAAGCGGGGAAGACAACCGCAATGTAGCCCGCATGAGCGCTTTGCTGGCCGGGCTCCCCGAAACGGTAGGGGGTGTTACCGTAAACAGGCTTTGCGCCTCGGGTTTGCAGGCCATTATGGACGGCGCACGGGCCATTGCCTGTGGCGAGGGTATGATTTACCTCTGCGGCGGGGTGGAAAGTATGAGCCGGGCCCCTTTTGTAATGGGCAAAAGCGAACAGGCTTTTGGCCGCACACAGCAATTGGTGGACACCACCATGGGCTGGCGGTTTATAAACCCCACGCTGGCCGATATATATTACCCTTTTACCATGGGCGAAACGGCTGAAAACGTGGCCAAACAATGGAATATTTCGCGTGAAGAACAGGATGCTTTTGCGCTTGAATCTCAAAACCGGTATGCCGCAGCCAAAGCAGCGGGTAAATGGGATGATGAAATAACTGCGGTGGAATTGATGAACCACCGGCGTGAAGTGACCTGGGTACGCGAAGATGAGCATCCGCGCGAAACAAGCCTCGAGGCATTGGCAAGGTTAAAACCTGCCTTTGTAAAGGATGGTACGGTTACAGCGGGTAATGCCTCGGGTATAAATGATGGGGCTTCTGCGCTGCTATTAGCGAATGAGGCTGCGGTAAAAGATTTCGATCTTCAACCCATGGCACGCGTGGTAAGCATGGCGGTTGCCGGGGTGAATCCTTCCATTATGGGTATAGGGCCGGTGCCTGCCGTGCGGAAAGTATTGCAACGGGCGGCTTTAAAGTTGGAAGATATCGGGCTGTTTGAGCTGAACGAGGCATTTGCTTCGCAATCGCTTGCCTGCATAAAAGAGTTGGGTCTTAACCCCGCGATTGTGAATGTAAATGGAGGCGCTATAGCCATCGGGCATCCGCTGGGTTGCAGCGGGGCGCGCATTAGCACTACGCTGTTATATGAAATGAAAAGAAGGGATGCGCGGTATGGAATTGCCACCATGTGCATTGGGGTGGGGCAGGGTGCAGCCATTCTGTATGAAAATATGTAGGGAAAATCGTAGTTTGCCAAAAAATTAAAACGATGAAGAACATCCTTTTTATAGCAGCATTTTTGTTTGGAGGATTGGTGAGCGGTTTTGCCCAAAAAGCGCCCATAACTGATTATGTGGGCAAATTTAATTTTCCCGAGGGCAGTGTTGTTCCCTGGGTACTGGTGAAAATTACTCAGGATTCCGTACTTGTTTCAGAGTCACCGCATGGAAATGCAACGCTCATACATATAGAAGGCGATATATTTTCGATTGTTGAGTATAGCGGGGTGGCGGAGTTCAGGCGCAACGACGATGGAAAGGTAAACGGGGTAAAAGTTACTGTAGGAGATATGGTGATGGAGGGAACAAAGGAAGAATCCGGTCTTCAGCAATTATTCCGGAACTTTTGGCTGATAGCGCGTTAAACAATTTTACGGACCCGGTTTTCCGGCTTTATTTTTTTAAGGGGTTTACCGTTGAGTCAAAAATCAGGGCATAATTTTATAGGGATATGTATGGCGCTCCTTGGGGCCATCATGTTTTCAGCAAAAGCTGTGCTGGCCAAATTGATTTACCGCGAAGTAGTCATTCCGGTCAGCGATGTGCTTGCATTCAGAATGTTGTTTGCCCTGCCTTTTTACCTGGGTATTTTTTGGGTGCAGTGGCGCAGGCGGCAAAAAAGCGGGGTAAAGTTGAAAAGCGGGGCTACATTGACCGGCAAGCATTATTGGGCAGCCACCGGGCTTGGTTTGCTGGGATATTATGTCAGCAGTTTTTTCGATTTCTCCGGGCTTAAGTATATCTCGGCCGGTTTGGAGCGTATCATCCTGTTCAGTTATCCCACGCTGGTACTGATTTTTGGTGCGCTTATTTATAAGACCAGAATACAAGGGTACCAGTGGGTAGCATTGCTGCTTTCTTATGCGGGTATAGCGGTTTCATTTGTGGCAGATCTGAAATTTGGAAATGTTTCAGATACCATTTTTGGAAGTATTCTGATTGTGGTTTGCGCTGTCACCTTTGCTTTGTATGTGCTGTGGAGCGGCCGGTTGATCCCCCTGATGGGTGCAGCCTGGTTTACCTCAGTTGGCATGCTCGCTGCATCGGCGGCCATTTTTATGCATTACTTCCTGTTAGGCAGTCCGTTTTCTTTTATGGCAGGGCTTTCGCTGAAAGTGTATTTTTACTTATTCCTGATGGGGATATTTTCCACGGTGTTGCCAACCTTGCTTGTGTCGGCAGCCCTTAAAAGGGTAGGCAGTGGCAATGTGGCAATAGTTTCCTCTATCGGCCCGATGACAACTATTTTCCTGGCATTTTTCTTTTTACAGGAACCTGTAGGGCTCACCCATTTGCTTGGGGCAGCGCTCGTAATTACCGGCGTGCTGATCACCGGCAGAAAATCATTGAATTAACCATTCTTTTTCAATGACACGGAACACACGGATTCCACGGAAAATACGGTTGCCGTCATTCCGAAGCGAGGCACGAGCGAGGAATCCCAGTTTGAACGACATTTAACTCCGAACCCGGGCCATTTTCCCACTTCGTACTTCGTATCCGGTAATTAGTATTTGGTAGTAAACATGTTTCAACGTACGGCCCCACTTGCAGCAATACTTTTGCTGGCGTTTTGTTTTTTCCGCATGTTCAGAAAGTCTGACATTGATTTTTTAAGTTCGTCATGGTAACGTTGTTTGTCTGCATGATAAATATCTGACAATTCGTTACGAACTTGACGCATAAAGTCAACTGCTTTGAAACTGCTTTTAATCTTCGTTTCCATACATTACTTCTTTTGGGGATCTGATGTCAATTGTTTGATAACCAAATTTAAGGTTTATGGAGTTGTATTGTTTAATGCGAAAGAAATTTACCATGTGTTTGAAGTTCCAACTTACTAAACTGTCCACTTTTAATATGGTTGCCATAGCAATATGCTGAGCGTCACTTTCAAATTTTGGTGTCAACACACCTTCGCTGATATAATGCCCTGCAAGTAATTCAGCTTCTTCTGTTAAACTAATGAGTTCTAAAAACTGTTCTGGAATTGTTTCAGTCAGTTTTCGAACTTTTTCTGGCGCTTGTGTAAGTTCGCGTAGTGTTAGGTCTGTGAGTACAATTGTAAATTTTCCTTGTCTTGCTTGTTCAAAAAATGGAATCGACCATTCTTCAAATTCTTCGTCTTCGTGTCCGCCCCAAACTGATGTGTCCACGTAAAATTTCATGAGTCCAAGGTAGTAAATTGTCTGCAAACAAAGCTGGTCTGTAACCTTGCCATCATTCCGAAGCGAGGCACGAGCGAGGAATCCCGGCACGCATGACGAAAAGGTTATTTCGTACTTTTTCAATGACACAGAAAGCACGGATTCCACGGAACACACGGTTGCCGTCATTCCGAAGCGAGGCACGAGCGAGGAATCCCGGCTTATAAGACGAAAGCCTACTTCATATTTCGTACTTTTTCAATGACACAGAAAGCACGGATTCCACGGAACACTCGGTTGCCGTCCGAAGTGAGGCACAAGCGAGGAATCCCGGCTTATAAGACGAAAGCCTACTTCATATTTCGTACCTCGTACTTTTCATTTACCCAAAATCAAACCTCTCTAAATCCTTCCATTCAACTTTTGTCTGCTCCCCTGTGGCCAGTTTTTTTACGCTGCAAACCTCATCCTGGAGTTCCTGTGCCCCAATGATGATGGCAAAGCGGATGCCCTTCTTTTCAGCATATTTAAATTGCTTGTCAAACTTGGCATGTTCGTGGTATAGTTCGCAACTGATATGCCTGCCGCGCAAAGCCTGCATCAATTCAAAAGCTTTGAGGCTTTCATTTTGACCCAGGTTAAAAAATAAAGCCTTCGTGCCGGTTTGAACCGTATCGGGGAAAAGTTTCAGTTCTTCCATAACATCGTAAATACGATCTACGCCAAAGGAGATGCCCACCCCGGGAATGTTGGGCACATCAAACAGCCCGGTGAGGTCATCGTATCGTCCGCCGCCGCCAATGCTGCCCATTTGTACGCCAATGGCTTTCACTTCAAAAATGGCGCCGGTATAATAATTAAGGCCACGGGCAAGTGTAAAATCAGGTACCAGCGAAACATTTTCAGATGTAGGTTTAAAGTTTTTTAGCAAAAATGCGAGGTCATTTATGCCTTTCCGGGCATTTTGGTTTCCTGACAAAAGTTCACCAAGAGTATTCAACATTTGCTCCGGGGTTCCCGAAATGGTCAGGTAATTTTCAATAATGCTGATAGCGGTTTCAGGCACTCCTTTCAGGTTGAGTTCTTCCTTTACCTTTTCCATCCCAATCTTGTCGAGCTTGTCAATGGCGGTGGTAATATCGGTAAGCGTTTCGGTTAAACCACATTGTTCAGCAAGCGCCAGCAGGATCAATCGGCTGTTTACCCTGATTTCGACAGGTACATTCAAATTGGTGAATGCCTGGGCATAAATATGAACAAGATCGAGCTCGTTGTACAAGCTGGTGCTGCCAACCATATCGGCATCGCACTGGTAAAATTCGCGGTAGCGGCCTTTTTGCGGACGGTCGGCGCGCCAAACCGGCTGCATTTGGTAGCGTTTAAAGGGGAAGGTTAGTTTGCCGTGGTTCATGGCTACAAACCGGGCAAAAGGGATGGTAAGGTCATAGCGTAATGCCCGTTCGGTAATACCCGGAACATTTTTGCCCTGCAGCACTAATTCGAAATCAGTCCTGCCTTTATCATGTTTTTCCACGCGGTCCAGCCCATTGTTCAGGATTTTAAAGATCAGCTTGTCGCCTTCATCGCCATATTTACCCATCAGGGTGTCCAGGTTTTCCATGGCGGGGGTTTCAAGCGGTTCAAACCCGTACAATTCAAAAACCGCCCGGATGGTATTGAAAATATAATTCCTCTTCCTCACCGTGTCGGCGGCAAAATCCCTTGTTCCCTGTGGTAATGATGGTTTCGGCATATCGGGCGCAAAGAAACGTTATTCAATGCGGCTGTCAAACATTTACAGGTTTTCAAGTATCTTTTCACAGGCCTCATCCAGCAGGTTGAATACCAAAATATACTCCTCAAAATCGCCATAATATGGATCGGGCACTTCCCTGAGCCCCTGTTCGGGCAGCAGGTCAAGGATCAGCGCGGCTTTTTCGGGTACCCAGTTTTTCCCCGAAATCCGCCTTGCGTTCTCCAAATTATCCTGGTCCATAAAATAAACAAAATCAAATTCAAGCATATCAGTTGGCCTGAATGATCTTGCTTTCTGACCTGAAATATCCACTTTATTCTGCATCGCAACTTTTTGGGAAAGATGATGCGGGGGCTGGCCCGTATGCCAGCCTCCGGTACCCGCCGATTCCACGAGGATATTCAATTGCTTTTGTCTTGCTTTTTCGCGCAAAATGCCTTCGGCAAGCGGGCTTCGGCAAATGTTTCCGAGGCAAACCATTAAAATTTTAACATCTGCCATAATTATTGCGAATCATTTAAAGAATACCTGTTTAGTTTGAATGTAATGAATTGCAAATCAAAGATTTTTTAGATTTTTTCACCATATCCCGTTTAAATCTTTTTTTTTGTCGGCGTTATTCAATTCGTAACAAAATTTCTTAATAACTCCCGTAAAAAACGATTCAACATTGATTTTTATTAACTTGCCCGCCTAAAATGGAAACGAATACACCATATAGGAAAAGGAGAAGACCTGCATTTGAACCGAGGGTCATGCTGGATTTTTTTATGGGTGGGCTTTGGATTTTTGTGGCGCTTTTTGCCTCATTTTCAAAAGAGTTGTTCAATTCCGATTTTTTTGAGGGGAATGACCTTGTTAAAGGTGCGATGAAATATTTTATAGGGGCAATCTTTATGCTTTATGGCATTTTCAGAATCTACAGGGGGTACATATTGTATAAAGAACGTTTAGAGGATTAGGAATTATGAAAGGAAATATTTTGAGTAGATTTATTGCCCAGGTTTTTCCGGTTGTTTTTGGATTGTTTGTTGCCGGGTGCAACCCTGCAAATACCAACGAGGGTGAAAAGCCTAAGTATGACACTCCCAAATTTGGCCGTATTGTTATCAGTGTAGATGAAAGTTTTAAGCCAATCATTGATTCACAGATCAAGGTTTACCAGGCCTCTTTTCCTGAAACCGAAATAGTGGCATATTATAAATCTGAGGCAGAATGTTTGAAAGACCTGGATGTTGATAGCGTGAGGATGGTGATAGTCACCAGGGGATTGTCGCGGGAGGAAACTGAAGGCTTTTTGGAAAAAATAAAATTCAGGCCTTCATGGGGGATTTTGGCGTATGATGCTGTGGCAGTGGTAACGAACAAAAAAACGAAAACAGATGTATTAACCACCAAAGAGCTCAGGAGCATGCTTGATGGCAGCATTGGGGGCAAATATGAAATGGTAATGGATGGTTTGACCGCTACCAGCACCGTGCGGTTTGCCATAGATACTTTATTGAAGGGAAAGCCGCTTGGTCCAAAAGTAGTGGCAGCCCGAACGAGCGAAGAAGTTATAAAATACGTAGAAAAAACGCCTGAAGCGTATGGGTTAATTGGAGTAAGCTGGGTTGGAAATGGCAGGGATGAGAACCAGTTGAGCTTTGTAGGAAATGTGAAATTAGTTTCTATGAAATGTGAAACTTGTAATGAAGATGCATATGTTTTACCATATCAGGCTAATATTGCATTAAGCAGGTATCCTTTGGTCAGGGGTATTTACTATATACTGAAAGAAAATTATGAAGGATTAGGTAAGGGTTTTGTGAACTTTTTGAGCTATGAAAGGGGGCAACTGATCTTTAAACGGGCCTACCTCTTGCCCGGGAGAATGGGGTTTGATGTAAGGTCAATGGAGATTAAACAATAGAAGCAGTTTTTAGAATTTACATTTTTTTATAACGGGAGGATTGTGAAAACAAACATTATTTAAGTCTTCCAGGTAAAACCAGAATAAAATCAAAACAATGAAGAAAGTTTTTATTTTTAGTGTCATGATGTGCGTGGGAGCAGGCCTGTTTGCTCAAACCTATGAAGAATGTAAACAATTATTGATGTATGGGCGGGTTATTAAGGCTGAGGAAAGCCTTGAAAAGCTGATCGAGTCTAATCCTGCCGATGCTAAAGCTGCCTACTGGCTTGGCCAGGTTTACCTGGTTGACATACCAATGAAGTTTAAGGAGGCGCAGGAGCTTTATGCCAAAGCGCTTACATCCACGAACCAGGATCCAATAATCCTGGTAGGGATGGGGCACCTGGAAATCATTCAGAAAAAGAATGCGGAAGCCAAACAGCATTTTGAGCAGGCCATTGCCGCTACCAAAAAGAAAAAGAACAAAAACTTTGGCGACCCGGCGGTATTGGAAGCCATCGGACGGGCAAATGCCCTGCACGACAGCCAGAGCGGTGATATTGATTATGGCTTGGAAAAACTGAACCAGGCGGCACAACTGGACCCTAAGAATCCCAATTTATTTATTGATATGGGATTATCTTACCTGAAAAAGGGTGGTGAATTTGGAGGCCAGGCCAAGCGGGCCTTTGAGCAGGCCATTGATATTGCCCCAAATTACGGAAGGCCATACTGGAGAATCGGTAAGATTTTCGAAAGCCAGCGGAATACTGAAATGTTCCTCCAGTATTACAATCAGGCTGTTGAAAAAGACCCCAAATATGCCCCTGCTTATCTTTCTTTGTACGAATATTACAAAAACAGGGATGTTAATAAGGCCAAAGGATACATTGAACTGTTTATAGCCAATAATGACAAGGACAGGGAGACGGATTTCTTTTATGCCGACTACCTTTTCCGCGCCGGTAAAAACCAGGAATCAATTGAGAAGGGAAAGGAAATTGAAGCCGGGCTGAAACCCGGGGAAAAATACCCTAAAGTGTACAGTTTGTTCGCTTTAAACTATGATCGGTTGGGCGATTCGGTAAAAGCCAGGGATAATATGGAAATATACCTGAGAGATTCTGATCCTTCCGAACTGACCGGAGATGATTATGCCCAAATGGCTACTTTTTACCTCAAGTTTCCCGGAATGGAAGAAAAGGCCGATGCACAGGTAGAAAAGGCTGTTCAACTGGATACAGTCCGCGAAAACCAGAAGAACTATATGCAGCAATTGGCCAATGCCTATGCCAAGCAATCCAATTATAAAGGTTATTACAAGTGGCTTAGCCGCATGGACGAGATTACTCCCAATAAAACAGCTACCAACTATTTCTTCCTTGCTGACGCGGCTTTTAAAGCGGGTGAATACCAGGCTTCAGCAGATATTGCAGCCAAGTATATTTTAGCTTACCCCGACCAGATCCAGGGGTACAGCCTTCAGCGCCGGGCTTCGGTTGCCGTGGATGCCGATACCTCGCAAGGAACAGCTCTTCCGGCTATAGACCAATACACAGAGTTTCTGATGCGCGATGTGGAGGCAAACAAGGGCCGCATTATGGAAAACCACGGGTATAAAATTTATTATTACCTCATCAAGAGCAGGGAATACGAAAAAGCCACTGAATCGGCTAAAGCCATCCTGGCAATCGACCCCGAAAATGAGTATGCCAAACGCGCGCTTGCCGAAGCAGAACGTTTACAAAAGGCTAAAGCGGCAGGTAAAATACAGTAGCCTCTCTGAAAAAAGTGGATTCATAAAAAAACATAAGATTGGGCAGGCGCCCAAACAATGAAGAATAATTTTGTTAAGGAACCTCACGGATTATTTCCGTGAGGTTTTTTATTTTGCAAATCCCCAGCTATTTAAAACTAATTGATATTACAATCTTATTTTTGCGCACCAATTTATCAGTATGATTATTCATTTCCTTCAAATTGCCGGTACCCCCAATGAATATTTACCCATTGGAATACAGATGCTTTTTGTTTTGGGATTTGTAGGTGTTATGATCGGGGCAAGCCATTTATTGGGACCAAGCCGCAAAACAGCCGACAAGCTCGACACTTTTGAAAGTGGTATTGAGCAAATTGGAAATGCGCGCCAACCGGTGGCTATCAAATATTTCCTCGTGGCCATTCTTTTTGTTCTGTTCGATGTAGAAGTCATTTTCTTTTATCCCTATGCGGTCAATTTCAGGGAATTGGGTTGGACCGGGTTAGCTGCGGTTTTTGGATTCGTTGGATTTTTTGTGGTTGGCCTGGCTTATGTATTTGGCAAAGGCGCACTAACCTGGGAAGATTAGGCTATTATAGCTTTAGTACCAGGTATATAAAGCGAGAAGAAAACATTTAGTACACCCTGCGGTTATTAAGTAGTTTAGTTGGGTAAAAAATCAGATTATGTCAGATGTAATTTATACCGGACGGCCTGTTCGATTTAATTCAAAAGTTAAAATGGTGGAACCGCCTCCCGGCGTTGAGGGAGAAGGTTTTTTTGTGACCAAACTGAGCGAAGTGGTGGGGCTGGGCCGTAAAAATTCATTATGGCCGCTGCCTTTTGCCACTTCCTGCTGCGGAATTGAGTTTATGGCCACCATGGCCAGCCATTATGACCTGGCACGGTTTGGGAGCGAAAGAGTTGGATTTAGCCCCCGGCAGTGCGATTTGCTGATGGTAATGGGAACGATTGCAAAGAAAATGGGACCTGTGCTCAGGCAGGTGTACCTGCAAATGGCCGAACCCCGTTGGGTAATGGCTGTTGGCGCCTGTGCTTCTTCTGGGGGCATTTTTGATACCTATAGTGTTTTGCAGGGTATCGACCAGGTTATTCCGGTGGACGTATATGTTCCGGGATGTCCTCCCCGGCCCGAGGCCATCCTCGATGGGTTTATGAAAATACAGGAGCTGGTAGGTAATGAAAGCATCCGTCGCAGAAACGGTGATAAATACACTGCCTTGCTGTCGGAGTACGGCATTCAATAATAAAAAGCAGGATTCGAAAAATATTTAAAATGGCCTTGACCAACGAAACCATAAAAGCAAGATTGTCGGAGAAGTTCGGGGATTCCATCATGAATTGGAGCGAACCGTACGGGTTGCTCAGTTTTGAAGCGGCCCAAAAGGATTTGAACCTGAAAATCCTGCAGTTTTTATACGATGAAAATGATTTGCAATTCAGGTTCCTCACCGATTTAACCGGCATCCATTATCCTGATCGTACAGGCGAAGAACTGGGAGTGGTGTATCATTTGCATAACCTGGTTGATAATATCCGGATACGCTTTAAGGTATTTACCGGTATCAATACGCCTGATATTTATACGGCCACCAGCCTTTTTCCCGGGGCAAACTGGATGGAAAGGGAAACCTATGATTTTTACGGGATCAATTTTGTGGGGCACCCCGATCTGCGCCGGATATTGAATGTGGAAGAAATGGACTACTTTCCGATGAGGAAGGAATACCCGCTTGAAGACCAATCGCGTGTTGATAAGGATGACGAAATGTTTGGCCGTGGTGGTTCTTACAATTGATCCGCCCGAAAAAAAGACTTTTACATTGAAAGTTGAAAAAGGAAATAGAAAATGTCGCAAACTGCAGTAACACACCATATCCCGCTTCCTGATGATAGTATTCAGAAGGAAACGACCACTATTAACCTTGGCCCTACCCATCCGGCCACACATGGTGTTTTCCAGAATATTCTTGAACTAAGCGGTGAAACCATCCTGAATGCCGAGCAAACGGTTGGATATATTCACCGTGCCTTCGAAAAAATAGCCGAACGCCGCCCGCTTTACCAGATTACTACGCTTACCGACCGGTTGAATTATTGCAGCAGCCCCATTAACAATATGGGCTGGCATATAACCTGCGAAAAATTGTTAGGGGTGAAAACACCCAAGCGGGTGGATTACCTGCGGGTGATCATTATGGAGCTTGCGCGCATTTCCGATCACCTGATCTGCAATTCCATTGTAGGGGTTGATACCGGCGCCTTCACCGGTTTTTTGTATGTAATGCAATACCGTGAGCTGATCTATGAAATTTACGAAGAAGTTTGCGGAAGCAGGCTTACTACTAATATTGGCCGTATAGGCGGGTTTGAAAGAAACTTCAATGATATTGCTTTCCGAAAGCTTGAGAAGTTTTTGAAAGAATATCCTGCGGTGCTGAAAGAATTTGAAAACCTGTTTAACCGTAACCGGATTTTCATGGAGCGTACGCAAGGCGGCGGCCCGTTAAGTGCGGAAATGGCCCTGAAATACAGCGTTACCGGACCGAACCTTCGTGCCGCAGGGGTAGATTACGACCTGCGGGTGGCTCAACCGTACAGCAGTTACGAAGATTTCGACTTTGAAATACCGGTTGGCACCACGGGCGATAACTACGACCGTTTTATGGTGCGAAACCAGGAAATGTGGCAAAGCCTACGGATTATTGAGCAGGCTTACAGAAAAGTTCAGGATTTTAAAGGAGCGGAAGCCGAGGTTTTCCATGCTGATGCGCCTGAATATTATCTTCCTGAGAAAAAAGATGTGTACACCAAAATGGAAGCCCTCATCTGGCATTTCAAGATTGTGATGGGCGAAATTGAGATTCCTAAAGGGGAAGTGTACCATGCTGTGGAAGGTGGCAACGGTGAACTGGGTTTTTACCTGGTAAGCGATGGCGGGCGTACCCCTTACCGGTTGCATTTTCGCAGACCTTGTTTTATTTACTACCAGGTATATAAGGAAATAGTAAAAGGCAGTATGCTGAGCGATGCTATTGTTACGCTGAGCAGCCTGAACCTGATTGCCGGGGAAATGGACGGATAAGTATTTCAAATTTCAAATTTTATATTTAAGATTTAATATTTTAATACAATTAGAAGTAAACACACACAAACTCCATTCACTGTTGCCCATTCACTTATTCACTCATTGACTTATTGACTACTATGGTATCTTTTAACGAAGAAAAACTGGCTAAAGCAAAGGAGATCATTGCAAGGTATCCTGAGGGAAGGCAAAAGAGTGCGCTGATGCCAATACTGCACCTGGCGCAGGAGGAATGGGGCTGGTTAAGCAGCGACACTATGGACTATGTGGCAGGCTTGCTGCAGCTTGATCCTATTGAAGTGTATGAAGTGGCTACTTTTTACACCATGTATAATCTAAAGCCTGTAGGGCAGTATGTATTTGAGGTTTGTCATACAGGGCCATGCATGTTGCGCGGCAGTGATGATATTATTGCATACATTAAAGAGAAACTGAAAATTGGGGTAGGTGAAACAACTGCGGATGGGCTGTTTACACTGAAAACCGCTGAATGTCTTGGTGCATGCGGGTATGCGCCCATGATGCAGTTGGGAAAGCATTACCGCGAGCACCTGACAAAAGAAAAAGTGGATCAGGTTATTGAGGAGTGCAGGAAGGCCTCGGGGCAATTGAACTGAAAGGATTAAATATTGATATGGGTATTACGGTTAAAAGACTAACATTCAGGGAGCACCGAAAATCAGAAAAATCAATTGAACTTGATTTTTTGATTGATAGCGGCGCTGTGTATAGTTTGGTACCCGGCAAAATATTGGATGAACTTGGCATTGATACTTACCGGACCATTGATTTTGCCCTTGCTGATGGAACCATGATTACGAGAAGGGTAACTTCAGGCTATTTTGAATATAATGGCGAAGGCGGGCCGGCGCCGGTTATTTATGGTGAGGAAGGAGATGAGCCTTTACTGGGAGTAACAACTTTGGAAAGCCTGGGACTTGTTCTTCATCCATTTAACAGGGAGCTATTGCCAATGCGGATGCTGATGGCTTCATTAAACCTAAAAAAATAAGGCTGACCAGGGTTATGGCAAAAAAACTATTATTAGAAAAGGCTCATGTAGAGGGGATAAGGGGCTACGAAGTGTACCGCCGCGAAGGCGGGTATCGTAGTGTTGAAAAGGCGTTGAAGAACATGAGCCCCGAAGAAGTGGTTGAAGAGGTGAAAAAAAGCGGGCTTCGCGGTCGTGGCGGCGCAGGTTTTCCTACCGGCATGAAATGGAGCTTTCTGGCCAAACCCGAAGGTGTTCCGCGCTACCTGGTAGTAAATGCCGACGAATCAGAACCCGGAACCTTCAAAGACCGCTACCTGATGGAATTTATTCCGCACATCCTTATTGAAGGGATCATTACTTCCTGTTATGCACTCGGCGCCAATACAGGCTATATCTATATCAGGGGAGAATACGCCTGGATACCCGACATACTGGAACAGGCCATTGCCGAAGCCAAAAACAATGGCTGGTTGGGAAAAAACATCCTGGGAACAGGGTATAACCTTGAGATTTATGTTCAGCGCGGGGGTGGCGCCTATATCTGTGGCGAAGAAACCGCTTTGCTTGAAAGCCTTGAAGGAAAGCGTGGAAACCCCAGGATCAAACCTCCCTTTCCTGCCGTAAAAGGCTTGTATGATTGCCCAACCGTGGTAAATAATGTTGAAACCATTGCGGCAGTAGTGCCAATTATAAATGATGGTGGCGATGAATATGCCAAAATTGGCGTGGGTCGCAGTACCGGCACCAAGCTGATGAGCGCCTGCGGAAATATTCGTAAGCCGGGTGTTTTTGAGATTGACATGACCATGACGGTGGAAGAATTTATTTTCAGCGATGAATATTGCGGGGGCATAGCCAATGGCAAGCGCCTGAAAGCCTGTATCCCCGGCGGTTCTTCGGTTCCTATTTTACCGGCCAATCTTTTACTTACAACCGCCAAGGGCGAAAAACGCACTATGACTTACGAGAGCCTGAGCGATGGTGGTTTTGCCACCGGCAGCATGCTGGGTTCGGGTGGTTTTATTGTGCTTGATGAAGACCAATGTGTGGTAAAGCATACCTATACACTTGCCCGGTTTTACAGGCATGAAAGCTGCGGACAATGCAGCCCTTGCCGGGAAGGAACCGGTTGGATGGAAAAAATTCTTTGGAACCTGGAAGTTGGAAAGGGTAAAATGAGCGATATTGACCTGCTTTGGGACATTCAAAGGAAAATTGAAGGCAATACAATTTGTCCCCTTGGAGACGCAGCGGCCTGGCCTGTAGCAGCAGCCATCCGTCATTTCCGCGATGAGTTTGAATGGCATGTAACCCACCCGCACGCAGCTACGGGTCGCAATTTTGGGTTGGCGCATTATGCCGATCCGTTGAAAGTAGTGGTATAGATATAGTTTAGGATATATGTGTTAAGGGCATGAAGAGATTTATTATCCCCATATTAATGTTTTCAGGAGTCAAGGATGTGAAAGCCCAGGTGCCTGTTGTGAAAGCTTCTGAAAGTACTAACCAACGGAGCAGGCGCAAAGGGGAATTATTTGTTTTATGGGGATGGAACAGGGATGCATTTACCACAAGCACATTGCACCTTAAAGGAGTTGATTATGATTTGACATTGCATGATATGAAGGCCCATGATAAACTTTCTCAAATTTCATACCACAATTATTTGCAGCCCGATAGAGTCACCATTCCACAAACCAACCTTCGCCTGGGTTATTTTATCAAGGAAAGAACCGCTTTGACCTTTGGAATTGACCATATGAAGTATATCATGACCCAAAACCAAACCATTAATGTGACGGGAAATATATCAAGGAACGGACCATACAAGGGAGAACTAAACGGGCCGATGGTTATTACGGAAGACTTTCTGACTTTTGAGCATACAGACGGGTTGAACCTGGTAAATGTTGGAGTGGAGAATTATGCAAACTTTCATCACTCAAAGAATAGCAAATTTATTATAGATGGATTAGTAGGGGCGGAACTTGGGGTTATGATCCCGAAAACAAATGCTAAGTTGCTCGATTATGAAAGAAACGATCAATTTCATGTATCAGGATTTGGCGCCCAGCTTAAAGCCGGCATTGGATTTACCTTTTTCAGGCATATTTTAATTAAATCTGAATTGAAAGGAGGTTATATCAATATGTCTGATATTATTTTGCATCAGGATAAAAACCAGGGAAGGGGTTCACAAGGATTCTTTTTTATGCAGGCAAATGTGATGATTGGGGTTGTTTTTAAAATTTCAAATAAGGGAAAGTAGAATAACTGAATATTACCAGGACAAGTTATGGCAGACCAACAATTATTTAAAGTAACAATTGACAACATAACCGTTGAGGTGCCTGCGGGTACAACAGTTTTACAGGCTGCCAGGAAAATTGGGGGGCAGGTAGCGCCTCCTGCAATGTGCTTCTACAGCAAACTTGAGGGCAGTGGTGGAAAATGCAGGACCTGCCTTGTGGAAGTAAGCAAAGGTTCGGAAAAGGATCCGCGCCCCATGCCGAAATTGGTAGCCAGTTGCCGTACCACTGTAATGGATGGCATGGAGGTGAAAAATATTACAAGTGAAAAGGTGATTGATGCCCGCGCCGGGGTAGTTGAATTTTTATTGATAAACCATCCGCTTGACTGCCCCATTTGCGACCAGGCGGGAGAGTGCCATTTGCAGGACCTGAGCTATGATCATGGTAAAGAAGGTACCCGGTACGAGTTTCAGCGCAGGACCTTTAAAAAGCACGACCTGGGGCCTTACATTCAACTGCACATGACGCGTTGCATTCTTTGTTACCGTTGTGTATATACCGCCGATCAGCTTACCGACAAGCGTTCGCATGGGGTGCTTGATCGCGGCGACCATTCAGAAATTGCCACGTTTATTGAGAAGAGCCTCGACAATGATTTTATTGGAAACGTAATTGATGTTTGCCCCGTTGGCGCACTCACCGATAAAACTTTCCGCTTTAAAAACAGGGTGTGGTTTACCAAACCGGTGTATGCTCACCGCGATTGCGATGCCTGCTGCGGCGACGCGACACTTTGGATGCGTGGCGATGAAGTGTTCAGGGTAACCGTGCGAAAAGATGAGTGGGGTGAAGTAAAGGATACACCTGAAGGTAAACCGGGCTGGATATGCAATACCTGCCGTTTCGAAAAGAAAAAAGCAAATGATTGGGAAATTGAGGGATTGGCTGATATTGTACGGAATTCGGTAATCGGGCAGGGAAAATACCAGGGTTTGGTAAAGCCAGAGGAAACCATTCAGAAGGTAATGGGCGGATTAAAGCCAAGGCTATTAATGGATATTCATACCATAAGCGAGGTGAACGATCCTGGTATTGAACTGAGCGAAATAAATGGACCGGCCACAAGCAGTGTTTTTAATAAATAGATTAGCATTCTACCCCAACTGATATGATTACAGAATTATTGAATATTGGATTTGATTTTGCGCTTTTCCTTGAAAAACTGATCCTGATTGTAGTGGTTGCTTTGGTTTCGCTGGGCATAGCCATGTACAGCACCTGGGGCGAGCGCAAGGTGGCCGCAGCATTGCAGGACAGGCCCGGACCTAACCGTGCAGGCTGGTTTGGCCTGTTACAACCAGTAGCCGATGCCGTCAAGCTTTTTTTTAAGGAAGAGATTATTCCCACAAAAGCAAACCGCATCCTGTTTATTATGGGCCCGGCGCTTGCCATGATAGCCGCTTTAATGACAAGCGCTGTTATTCCCTGGGGCGATAAGCTTGTGATTGGCGGCAAAGAAATCAGCCTCCAGATAGCAGATATAAATGTTGGGCTGTTGTATGTTTTTGCGGTTGTTTCGTTGGGCGTGTATGGTGTAATGATTGGTGGTTGGGCTTCAAACAACAAATTTTCGCTTTTGTCCGCCATTCGAGGCGCCTCACAGAATATATCGTACGAGCTGGCTATGGGCATCAGCATTATTGCGCTGGTATTTATTACCCAATCACTCAGTCTTGGTGATATTGTGCACCAGCAGCAAAAAAGTGGCTGGAACATTCTTTACCAGCCCCTCGGGTTCCTGATCTTCCTGGTTTGCGCTTTTGCCGAAACCAACCGTACCCCTTTCGATTTGCCTGAAGCCGAAAATGAATTGAATTTTGGTTACCACCAGGAGTATTCTTCTATGAAACTTGGGTTTTACCTGTTTGCCGAATACATCAATATGTTTATCAGCAGCGTTGTAATGTCTACCTTATATTTCGGGGGATACGATATTCCTTTTCTGGATGAAAGTAAATTGCCTGTAAACATTGCCGGGGTGCTTGGGTTTGTGGCTTTAATGACAAAAGCCATTTTGTTTATCCTGTTTTTTATGTGGGTACGGTGGACGATACCCCGTTTCAGGTACGACCAGTTGATGCGGCTTGGATGGAAAACGTTGATTCCGCTGGCGCTGGTAAATATGCTGGTAACCGCTGTAGTGGTGCTGTGGCTGAAGAAATAGGGGAAAGCCAGTTGGATTTAAAAATTAATGAATTTAGTTGGCAACTATCAGCCATAAAAATATTTTTGCGACACTTTATAAAACCGACAGCGTAAAAGAAATTACAAAATCAAAAAATCGCTGTAAGCATATGCAATTAACCAACAGAGCGAAACAAGTAAACAGGCGGCCCATGAATGTGTGGGAAAAATTGTATTTGCCGGCTATCGTAAAAGGGCTTGGTATTACTTTCAGTCACCTGTTTAAAAAGCAGCCTACTATTCATTATCCTGAGCAAAAGAGGTCGTTTAGCGAGGTGTTCCGCGGCTTGCATGTCCTAAACAGGGATGAGGAGGGCAGGGAACGCTGTACTGCCTGCGGGCTTTGCGCAGTTGCTTGCCCGGCCGAAGCCATTACCATGGAAGCTGCTGAACGTGAGCATGGTGAGGAAAAGCTTTACCGCGAGGAAAAATATGCTGCGAAATATGAGATCAACATGCTCCGCTGTATTTTTTGCGGTCTTTGTGAGGAAGCCTGCCCTAAAGACGCCATTTACCTGTCTGAAACCTTTACACCGGCTGATTATAATAGGAAGGGTTTTATTTATGGTAAAAATGATTTGCTGATTCCTGATCCGAATACCGACCCCGAAGGATATGCCAAAGCGGCCGGCGGCAGGGTAAGGATTGCAGCCAATAAGTAACATTTGAGTAGCTGATTATTAAAACTTAACTATAGCTGAACCAATTCGGCATGACAACACAACAACTTATCTTCTGGTTTCTTTCGGCACTGGCTGTTTTCAGTTCTCTCATGGTAATTACCCGGAAGAACCCTGTGTACAGTGTGCTGTACCTGATCATTACTTTTTTTGCCATATCAGGGCACTATGTTTTATTGAATGCTCAATTCCTTGCCATTGTAAATATTATAGTGTATGCAGGGGCCATTATGGTTTTATTCCTTTTTGTATTGATGCTGATGAACCTTAATAAGGAGAGCGAGCCACAGAAAAATAAATATATGCTCTGGAGCGGGGCTATTTCAGGCGGTTTGCTCATGTTTGTATTGATTGATGCTATTCGTCCCGATAAGGATGTGAAGATATTTGAAGGGCTTTCGGGCGGTAATGTAGGATTGGTAAAAACCCTGGGTATGAGGTTGTTCACCGATTATGTAGTGCCTTTTGAACTTACGAGCATCCTTTTCCTGAGCGCCATGATTGGGGCGGTTGTAATTGGTAAAAAGGATTAGCGTAGTAATTGTGAGATGATGATAAAGAGATTAAACTAAAATAGCGGTATGCCGATAGAATATTATACTTTTTTGTCTTGTGTGATCTTTGGGATTGGCGTAATCGGGGTGCTTACCCGCCGCAATGCCATTATCATATTTATGTGCATCGAGCTGATGCTGAATGCGGTTAACCTTATGCTGGTGGCCTTTTCGAAAATGCATTATGCCAATGCTGTTACATCGGAAAGGGCGGAATTGTTGGAGGCGGCATCAGGCGGACAGTTATTCGTATTTTTTATAATGGTTGTGGCGGCGGTGGAAGTAAGCGTGGGATTGGCCATAATTGTAATGATGTACCGCAATACACACAATGTTGATATAAATTTCCTGAACAGATTAAAAAACTAAAACGACTTTCATTTTCCGGTCATCGTAACAGGTTCCGGATTTTGATTTGGGAGGAGATATGACACAATATGCCTGGTTAATTCCATCCTTGCCGCTGGCCGGATTTTTGCTCAACGGAGTCTTCAGAAACCGGTTGGGCAAATCGCTGGCAGGGCTTATCGGATGTGGAACGGTTTTGGTTTCATTTATTTTGAGTGTGCTGGTATTTTTGCAGATTACAGACCAGCCTCAAACGGTTCAACTGTTTGAATTTATTAAGGTTGGTAAGCTTGATATTCCATTTGCTTTTCAATTCGATGCATTGTCAGCTTTGTTTTTGCTGATCATTACCGGGGTTGGCTTTCTTATTCATGTGTACAGCACATCGTATATGCATGAAGAAAGCGATGACCACTACGCCCGGTATTTTGCTTATCTCAACCTCTTTGTATTCAGCATGCTGTTGCTGGTAATGGGCGCCAACTATGTTATTATGTTCATTGGTTGGGAAGGGGTAGGCCTTTGCTCTTACCTGCTGATTGGTTATTGGTTTAAAAATACCGAGTACAACAAGGCAGCCAGTAAAGCTTTTATCATGAACAGGATAGGGGACCTTGGTGTATTGCTGGCTGTTTTCTGGATGATAGAAAAGTTTGGTACGGTTACTTTTGATGGAAATGCAGGCGTGCTTGCGCAGGCTGCCGGCCTCGCGGTAAATGATCCTGCACTGGTTGGAATTACCTTACTGCTTTTTGTAGGAGCCACGGGTAAAAGCGCCCAAATTCCGCTTTACACATGGTTGCCCGATGCCATGGCCGGCCCAACACCTGTATCGGCGCTCATACATGCGGCTACCATGGTTACAGCCGGCATTTACATGATTGCAAGAAGCAACATCATGTACACGCTTGCAGAAACCACTTCCGGTATTGTGGCAATTATTGGGTTAGCAACTGCTGTATTGGCTGCAACTATTGCCTTGAAGCAAAATGATATAAAAAAGGTACTTGCTTATTCAACCGTAAGCCAGCTTGGTTTTATGTTCCTGGCATTGGGCGTTGGCGCCTATGTTGGGGCAGTATTCCATGTAATGACCCATGCCTTCTTTAAAGCATTGCTATTTCTTGGTGCGGGTTCTGTAATACATGGCATGCACCACGAGCAGGATATGCGCAAGTACGGAGGACTGAAAAAATATTTGCCGGTAACCCATATTACCATGCTGATCGGTTGTTTGGCCATTGCCGGTATCCCGGGGTTGAGCGGCTTTTTTTCAAAGGATGAAATATTGATGGGGGCCTATGCTAAAAACCCGCTGCTATATTATGTTGGAATGGGCGCTGCGCTGATGACGGCATTTTATATGTTCCGGCTGTATGCTATGACCTTTATGGGTTCCTATCGTGGAGATACTCATCATCATCCGCATGAAAGCCCCGCCGCCATTACCGTTCCGCTTGGAGTGCTGGCGGTACTTTCGGTAGTGGGAGGATATATCGGCTTGCCTGAGTTATTTGTACATGGAGGCCATAAGCTTGAAGGTTTTCTTGAACCTGTATTTGCCCAAAGCCATGCAAAAATGGCCGAACATGCCATTTCGCACAGTACAGAGTGGATTTTGATGGGTGCCTCAACGCTGTTGATTGTAGTGGTGATTGTTTATGCCATCCGGAAATACAGTGCATACACCGACCAGGGGGAAGAAGCCGGGTTTGGTAAAGTGCTTGCCAATAAATGGTATGTTGATGAACTGTACAACGCGATCATTGTGAACCCATTGCTGGCCATTGGCGGCTTTTTAACCTCGGTTGTTGAAAAAAGCGGGATTGATAAACTCGTTAACGGTGTAGGAAAATCCATTCATTACCTGAGCCGCCAGTTCAGGCTATTGCAAAGCGGCAACGTGGGCAATTATATTATGGTGATGGTGTTGTCCATTGCAGTTTTTATTTGGATTATTTATTATTTGTTTTAAAAAGTGGCGAACCGGCTTTAAAGAAAAATTAATAACATGCTTCTTTTACTATTTATACTGATCCCATTGATTGCAGGCCTGGGTATTTTGTTTACCCGAAATGCAGTGCAGGCAAAATCTGCAGCATTGCTGGCTAGCATTATATTGCTGGGGGTAGTATGGTATGCCATGTATGTGCCTGCTTCCAGCGATCTGCTGCATTACTCCCGGATGTGGTTGGGCAGTTTGCATAGCCGTTTCGATCTATCCATTGATGGCATTGGAAAAGTAACCACGCTGCTGACCGCGGTAGGTTTTCCGCTTATCTTTTTGGCTACCTGGCATAACGATTACAAGGATGCAAACCAGTATTTTGCTTTCATGCTGTTAACGCAGGCAGGGCTTATGGGCGTATTCCTCGCTTCAGATGCATTACTGTTTTATTTCTTTTGGGAACTGGCGCTTATTCCTACCTATTTTCTTTGCAGCAAGTGGGGTGGCGAAAGGCGTATCCCGGTTAGCTTTAAATTCTTCATCTACACGTTTACCGGTTCGGTATTAATGTTGATAGGTATTATTTACCTGTACAATAAAACGCCCGACCAGAGTTTTGCCTGGAGTAGTTTTACCAATGTCACCCTCAATAAAAATGAACAGCCCTGGTTTTTTTGGTTCTTCTTTGTGGCATTTGCCATTAAGATGCCCATTTTTCCTTTTCATACCTGGCAGCCCGATACGTACGAGCAGGCGCCTACAGGCACTACCATGGTATTAAGCGGAATCATGGTAAAAATGGGTTTATTTGGCGTGGTTCGCTGGCTGCTGCCTGTTTTCCCGGAAATGAGCAGGCAAATGGCTACTCCAATCATCATCCTTTGCGCGGTAGGCATGGTGTATGCCTCGCTGATAGCCATTCGCCAGGATGATATCAAACGGTTGATCGCTTATTCTTCCATTGCGCATATAGGGCTGATGTGTGCCGCCTTTTTTGTAAACAATATGTATGGAAGGGAAGGAGCCACTATGCAGTTGTTTAACCACGGGATCAATATCATCGGTCTTTGGATAATAGTGGATATAATTGAACGCCAGACCGGCATTCGCAAGATGAGCCAGTTGGGTGGTTTGGCCCAAAAAGCTCCCTGGATGGCTGCGCTGCTGGTAGTGGTTGCATTGGCCAATATTGCGCTGCCGCTTACCAATGCTTTTGTGGGTGAGTTTCTCATGTTCAGCGGTTTATTCCAGTTCAATCCGTGGCTGGCACTGCTGGCAGGGTTAAGTATTATTCTTGCCGCTGTGTACACGCTCGGAATGATCCGCAAAGTTTTTTATGGCGAAGCTGTTCCATCGCCGTTACAAAACGATTTAAGAGCAGTTGAAGTAATTGCAATGGTAGCCATTATCGCCATGATACTTGTTTCAGGTTTTTATCCCGGCCCCTTGCTGAAGCTTGGTTCGGGAGAGGCCCTGCAAACCATTTCCACGGTGGTAAAACCTTAATTGAATATTAGAGATTTAGTTAAACTGAATAAAGCCTTTTAGAAGATTATGAACCTTATACTATTTGCCGGACTACTGGGGGTTTTGATGATGTTGTCGGGGCTTTTTGTGCACAACAAACGGACTGTGTCTTTTTTGGCCATTGGCTTTATAGGTTTCTTATTGCTGGTGAACAGCATGGAGTTGGCCACCGGTTCAGCTTTAATTGATTTGCCTGTTGCAGGTATGCTCGAAACCTCGAAGTTTGGATTATTGATGAACGAAATAATGCTCGCAGCATGCTTTATGTATTTTGCTGTTAGCGGGCGGCATATTGAAATGGTTGGAAAGCATGTGGCTGAATATTATGCGCTCATTTTCTTTGTTTTGGTTGGGGCGGGCATTGCTACAAGCTATGTAAATCTTTTGATGCTTTTCCTTGGGATTGAGATCATTTCCATTCCGCTGTACATTCTTACCGGTGCCGATAAGCGAAACCTGAAAAGCAATGAAGCTTCGCTCAAGTATTTTTTAATGGGTTCGTTTTCAACCGGTATCATGCTGATGGGCATTGCCATGATTTACGGGGGAACCGGCAGCCTGATGATTGACAAAATGAACCTTGAAGCCTCGCCGCTCAGCTACCCGCTGGTTACCGGCGTATTGCTTCTGTTGCTTAGCATGGCTTTTAAAGTAAGCGCGGCACCTTTTCACTTTTGGACACCGGATGTGTACGATGGCGCTCCTACAGTGTTTACTTCCTTTATGGCTACTATTGTAAAAGTGGCCGCATTTGCCGCATTTGTAAATTTGTTTGTGGATTCAACACAAGTGTTTCCACGCGAAAAATGGAAGCTTGTACTTTCCATCATCATTGCTCTTACCTTGATTATCGGTAATATTACCGCCGTTTTCCAGCAAAGTGTAAAACGGATGCTGGCCTATTCTTCCATCGCCCAGGCCGGTTTCATGATGTTTGCCTTGTTTTCGTACAATTATATTTCCAACGAAGGGATTGTTATTTACGCGGCAGCCTATTGTTTTGCCACCATCGGGCTGTTTGGCATTCTTCAAAAAATGGAAGATTATACCTATGAAGGATTTAATGGTCTTGCACAAAGGGAGCCACAGATAGCAGCTTTGGCCACCATATTTCTCCTGAGCCTTGCCGGTATTCCCATCACAGCAGGCTTTTTTGGAAAATACTATATGATAGCTTCCGTAATTAAAGCAACAGAAGGAAAGTATATCTGGCTGGTAATTGTGGCCATGCTTTCGGCTGCGGTGAGTGTGTATTACTATTTCAGGGTGATACAGGCCATGTATTTTAAAGCCGATGTTTCAGGACAACAGCAATCCTTTACGGCTACCACAGCGTTTCGTTTCGGTTTGTTGGTACTGGCTGCCATTATTATCATTGTGGGGGTTATGCCGCAAATGCTTCTTCAATACCTTTATTTCTGATAAAGAGTTATTCCTTCCCGGTATTGTCATGGTTCTTAACCGCTTATCAAGTTAGCGGTAATGGGTACAACCCTGCTTTGCCTATTTTTGTGCAATATGCGCTGGACAGACCTGGTTCATTTGGCATGGACTACCATACGATCCAATAAATTAAGGACGGGTATTACCGTATCCATTATTGCCCTGGGCATCATGGCGCTTATCGGCATCATTACCGCCATCCAGGCTATGAACCAAAGCCTAAGGGAAAGCTTCAGCACTATGGGGGCAAATTCCTTTAATATCCGGTACAAGGAGCGGAATTTTTTTTTAGGAGGAGGTAACGGAAGAAGTGTTGAAAAGGAGAAAAAGGGTGGCCAGAAAGTGGTGCGGAAATCCAATCAGGGCCGGGTTATTACTTATCGCGAAGCGCTTGCTTTCAAGCAGAGGTTCAGATTCCCTGCAGTGGTCAGTATTTCCCTCCGGGGCGGATTTAGCGAAACCATTCAGTACTTAAGCGAGGGAAGGGTAGATAAAACCAACCCCAATATAGCCATGCTTGGGGGAGATGAAAACTACCTCGATCTGAATGGGTATAAGCTGGCTGCAGGCCGCAATTTTAGCGGGCTGGATGTAGAAACAGGGCGGAATGTGGTCATTCTTGGAAGTGGGGTAGTGGATAAATGTTTTGGAGGCAACCCGCTTAGGGCCGTTGACAAAACGGTAAAGATAGGGGGGCTTCCTTACCTGGTGATTGGCGCACTCGAAGCCAAAGGGGCCAGCGCTTTTCTCAACCTGGATAATGTGGTGATTACCACATATAACCATGTACGAAGGCTGCCTACGGCGGGCCAAACTTTCAGTGTAGGCGTAATGGTTAACGATCAATCGCTGATGGAACAGGCTGTGGGCCAGGCTTCAGGGCTTTTCAGGAGCGTGCGCAAACTGGAAGTTACCGAGGACGATAATTTTGCCATTGATAAAAGCGATGCGCTTGCCGAACAGTTTATAAAACTATTAGGTGGGATTAGCGGGGCTGCTGCAGTAATTGGACTCATTACTTTGATTGGGGCCGCTATCGGTCTTATGAATATCATGCTGGTGGCTGTTACGGAACGAACCAAGGAAGTAGGGCTATCAAAAGCCATGGGGGCTACCGGGCAAAATATCAGGAGACAGTTTTTATATGAATCGGTAATCATCAGCCTCCTCGGCGCGCTGTTTGGCATTTTACTCGGCGTGTTGGTAGGCAACATCTTCTCCATTATCCTCAAAACCGGTTTTGTGGTTCCCTGGGTTTGGGTTGGCGCCGGGGTGATAATCTGTTTCATAACCGGGCTTATTGCCGGGCTGTACCCGGCCTCCAAAGCCTCAAAGCTCGACCCGATAGTGGCGCTTCGCTACGAATAAAATCTTACAGGTTAGCTTTCAGGAAAATTATAACCTGCGGCACCAGGTTGTTAATGGCTGTTGTCGAAAACTCATGGCCTTCGGTTGGATATTCCACATAGGTATGGGTAACACCGTTTGCCTGAAGCCGGTTGCGAAGCGTGGCGGCATTGGACAAAGGAACCAGCGGGTCGAGCTTGCCGTAAGCCATAAAGGTTGGCGGGCTGGTAGCCGATACCCTTAGCGCAGGGCTTGCTGCCTTATGAAAATCAGGGTCCTGGGCCCAGGTTTTGCCAAGCAGGTTCAATGCTATCGCCTGGAATATGGGATTGGCTGTATAAAACGGGTCTGAAAAATCGGCCGGGCCTACCACATCAACTACTGCTTTTACCCTGTTTGGCGTATTGTATGCATAGCTGTAAAGCATACCCAGGTGGGCGCCTGCACTTACGCCAGTAACAGCTATCCTGTCGCCAACCTGCCACAGGCTTTTTTTAGAATCAATATAATCCAGCAAGCGGGTAATATCGTTCATTTGAGCAGGGTGGTAGTTTGCAGCGGTGTTATCAGCAAGCGTATAGTTCATGTTTACGAGGGCAGCCTCCGGCCATTGAGCGCGGATCAGGGCAATTACATCATTCAGGTCGGTCTTATCCCCATCGGTCCAGCTACCGCCGTGGATCATAATAACCAAAGGAGTGGTGGAACTGCGATTGGCGGGTAAATAAATATCGGCCATCTGCCGGGTTCCGGTTCCATATTTTTCATCCAGGATGGTTTTGGAAACAGTAGGGTTGAATTCATTGCCGGAAAAACTGTTTTCTTTGGAACAACCTGTAATGACCAAAATAAAAAACAGCCCGGCGAACAAATGTTTTAGTGAGGTATGCATGAAGATGATTTTTGGAGTCCTATAAAAGAAAAACAGCCCGCAAATTAGGCAGGCTGCTTTAATAATTGTGTTCTTAACCGGTTATTTAGGCTGAAGAGCTTGCTTAACCCTGTCTTGCAGGTCGCGCAGGTGATTTTTGGTTGGTATATCCGTAGTAACCGGGATAGCCGCTGTAATTGAGCTTTGGATAAGCCTTAGCTGTGCTTTTGCCGTACTCAGCGCATCGCTGGTGTTGCTGATGCTTGGTGCTGAAAAACCGGGGCCGAATATTTGAATGGCTCCTGAAGAAGCATCGGCAGGCTTAATCAGGCTGATAAGCCTTTCGGTATATGACTTTTGCAACTGCCTGCGGTAAATATCCACAGGAACTTTGCGGTCCAGTTCGCTGAATATGCCTTTTCTAAGGTCGGTCATCATTTCAGTAAGGCTATAGCTATTGGTGCCCAGCTCAGCTTCGGCACGAAGCAACTTGTTGATGGTATTGGCACCCGTTAAAGATGAAAGAGCCCTGTTTTGAAGACTTCCGATGGTTAGGGAAGGATCGGTTCCCACCAGGCTGTTCACATTTTTTTGAATGACCCAGGTTGGTGTTTTAAAAACATTTTCCTGCAGCCATGCCATGGCTTCTTTTTGTTTTGTTTTGGCTGTAAATTCATACACAGGGCCGCTTTGCTCCTGGCGTTTGGGCGTACGCTCCAGGCCACCAATATTGCTGCTTACATGCCCTATATACCTGCCGAACTGACCGGTTACCTGGCTGTACATTTCGCGCAATCCTTCATAATCCTGGTTTGGCTGTTTGGTGTATTCGGGAAGCTGTGTAATAATGCGCTGAAGATTTTTTATGCCATAGCTGCTGGCCTTCATGGCATTGTCGCTCAGATCCTCAGTCTGGCTGCGGGGGTCATCGCGGTTCGATTCACCGTCGCCCCACCATAACCGTGGATTTTTCATTTTTTCAATGGTCCAGGTATTTATTTTAGCTTTTTCGGCATCGGCCGACTGAATATCCGGGAACAAACGATAACCCCATTCGATAGCCCATTTGTCGTAGTCGCCAATTCTTGGGAACAGGCCTGTTTCGGAAATATTATCTTCGGGTTGTGCCACATAGTTAAAACGGGCGTAGTCCATGATGGAAGGCGTATGGCCATTGGCTTCTACCCAGGCTTTATCCCTAAGCTTTTCAACCGGCACTGTGCTGGAAGAACCAAAATTGTGGCGGAGACCCAACGTATGGCCTACTTCGTGACTGCTCACAAAACGAATCAATTGCCCCATCAGTTCATCATCAAACACCATTTTGCGGGCCTTAGGGTCAACCGCTGCGGTTTGAACCATATACCAGTTGCGCAGAAGGCTCATTACATTATGGTACCAGTTAATATGCGTTTCCATGATTTCGCCGCTGCGTGGGTCAATAATGCTTGGGCCGCTTGCGTTGGCAATAGTAGAAGGTTTATACACAATTGCATTATGGCTGGCATCCTCAAGGCTCCAGGTGCTATCCTGGTCTTTGCCTGGCGCTTCTTTGGCAATAACGGCATTTTTAAAACCTGCGGCTTCAAATGCTGCCGCCCAATCGTTTACACCCTGGATAAGGTAAGGAACCCATTTTTTGGGCGTGGACGGGTCAATGTAATAAACAATTGGTTTAACCGGTTCAACCAATTCTCCACGCTTGTATTTTTCAAGGTCTTCCGGCTTTGGCTCCAGTTTGAACCGCTTAATAAACCTTACGGTTTCAATACCCTGGGGGTTTTTGTCGAAATCGGTAATGGCCTGCGAAGTGAAATAACCTACCCGGTCATCAAAATAACGCGGCTGCATGGGCTTTAAGGGTAAAAGAACCATCGAGGTATTCAACTCGAGCGTAGTAGGTTCTGATACTCCTCCGCCACCACCGGGCAAGGAAACTCCACCCGGTGCGCCTCCGCCCAAAGTACGGGCATAGGTTTTTACGGTCTTAATTTCAATGTTTCCAGAATAGGCGCGCACCCCTTCAATATAAGAACGGTCGGCTTGCAACATGGTAAGCCCGATACTGCGTTTTGCTCTCGGGTTGAAGAATAGAATTTCGTTGTCGCCGGCTATATAATCTGTTACCTCAATAACAACGCCGGAAGCAGAGTCTTTTGCAAAAGCCTTTACTTCGAAAGATGCTGCAATGGGCTGGAGATTCGAATTTTGAACGTTCCAATACATACCCGTGGTGTCGGAACTGCTTTCAAGCACACTGATGGTTTTCAGAAAAATCTTGTTATTCGGGCCCTTTTCAAACCTGATCATCTTCTCATTTATATTATCTCCGGCATATCCACCGCCACCGGCTCTTACCCCTGCGGCAGCTTTTGAAATCCGGGTTACCGTAAGAATATCCCGTCCTATCATAGTGTCCGGGATTTCAAAGAAGTACTTGCCCTCCTGCTCGTACAAGGTAAACATGCCCTTTTGGGACTTGGCTTTGTCTGTAATTACCTCTTTAAATGGCTTTGGACCGGTTGATGGACGAGCCCCGGCGCCTCCACCGCCTCTCCGGGTAGTATCCATGCTCTGCGGAGCGCCCGTAGGGGGTGTTTGAGGCCGCTGGGCCATGGAGAGGCTAACCGAGAAAATTCCGGTAAGAAGCAAGCCTGATACGTAAGTTGATCGTAGCATTTTCTGTTTTTGTTTTTGTATTAACTATATGTAAGTATAAAAATTTAAACGATTCCAATAGTGAGAGAGCCTGAGAATAGACAAAACTGAGATAAGAATTTTAAATCCTGTTCATTTTTATATAAATGGCAGGTAAGCAGTAAAAAAATGCAAAATATGCCCTGGTACCAGGCGCAAATAGTTTGCTATGAGAAGTCAAAAACCAGGCAAACCTTTGCAGTAGTAAAAATTATTTCAGGTTTTGAAGAAAGCGATGCCAATTTGAAAAAAAAAACAACGGAGCCTGTTTCCTTATTGATTTATCGCTAATTTGCCCCACCAAAAAAAAATCTGGGTCAACGGATGTTCAATTCATGTTTTTGTTTACCATTGTGCCCTTATTCTGAATTTTTCTAACTTTTAAAAATTGTTTGTTCACTAAAAACTGATGACCATGGCAGAAAACAAACCTACTGCAACTGTAGCCAAAGCAGCTACATCTGTTCAACCTAAGAAAGAAGGCAATTCAATTAGTTGGATTGCACCTGTGGCTTGTATTCTAGCAGGCTATTGCATCTGGCGCTTTCTGTTGGGTAATCCCAGCAATTTTGAGCGCGCCAATGTAGGCGGAAATGCTTTTTGGCCTTTGCACGAAGGTCCGCACAATGCCCTTGTGCGTATGTATGAAGGAGGTATAGTAGTACCTCTTTTGATTGGGCTTCTGCTGATGGTATTTGTATTTGCCATTGAGCGTGGCCTCACCATTGGAAAAGCCACCGGAAAGGGAAGCATAGCTGAGTTTGTACGTAAGGTTCAATACCACCTCGCCAACAAAAACATTAGCGCAGCCCTTGCCGAGTGCGATAAGCAAAAAGGAAGTGTTGGAAATGTAATGAAGGCCGGTCTTCGCAAATACGAAGAAATGACTACCAATACAGAACTGGACACCGACCAAAAGATTATTGCCATTCAAAAAGAAGTGGAAGAAGCTACTGCATTGGAACTTCCCATGCTGGAGAAAAACCTGGTATTCCTTTCAACCATCACCTCACTGGCAACCCTTTTGGCTCTGCTCGGTACGGTAATGGGTATGATCCGTTCATTTGCCTCTTTGGGTGAAGAAGGTGGCTCTGCGGCTGCTTCCAAACTGGCGGTTGGTATCTCCGAAGCCTTGTACAATACCGCGCTTGGTATTGGTACTTCTGCGGTGGCCCTGGTATTCTACAACGTGTTTACTACCCGTATTGATGGTATTACTTTTGGTATTGATGAATCAGGCTTTACGCTTACCCAGAGCTTTGGCTCTTTGTATAAGTAATGTTCCCGGGATTGATTTTTATGCTTTTTGTGTATGGAAATCATCCCCGTTTGAATCTCATCAACTAATCAGTAAATACAATTAATTATGGGAAGGCCAAAAATTGCAAGGAAAAGTACCCATGTGGATATGACCGCATTCTGTGATGTTGGGTTCCTTCTCCTTTCATTCTTCATTCTTACTACAAAATTCAAGCCACCTGAGGCGATAGCGGTGGTTACGCCCAGTTCGGTTTCTTCAAAGGAAGCAGCGGCGGAAAACCAATGCCTGGTTAGCATCGGGCCCGATGGAAGGGTTTTCATTTCATTTTCTGAAGATACCCGCCGGGTAGAGGTGCTCAATGACCTTAATAAGAGATTGGGTATTGGATTGACCGACGCTGAAGTAAATTCGGCCAAAACTGCGGAGTATTTCGGTTCCTCGTTTTCTCAAATGAAATCTTTCCTCGCTATTCCAATTGATCAGCGAAAGGGCGGGGCTTTCCCTGGTGTTCCAATCAAGGATACTGCAAATAATGAACTGACCGAATGGATCAGGTCGGTTACAAATGTTTTCCTGGGTGCGGAGCTAAACCTGATGGTAAAAGGGGATCAGAAAATGCAGTATCCTGCCTTTAAAGGGGTAATTGATGCATTTAAGAAGAGTGATCAGATGAAATTTAAGATCATTACCAGCCAGGAAGCAATTCCGGGTGGTACTCCTTTAGCTGAAAAAGCCCGTCAGGGAGTCATTAAGGATTAATTCCAGGATTTTTATTCATTTTAAACTGAAATATTATGGCAGAGATAGCAGAAGGCGGAGGCGGTGGTCATAAAAAAGGACCCGGCGTTAAGAAGGGTAAGAAATTATCTACCAGGGTGGACCTTACCCCGCTTGTTGATCTTGCGTTCCTCCTGATCACGTTCTTCATCTTTACAACTACCATGAGTACCCCAACGGCAATGAACCTGTTTTTGCCTAAGGATACCGAAAAGCCGGAGGAACAAAACAAAGCCAAGGAATCGGGGGCGCTTACCATTTTATTGAGTAAGGAGCGCAGCATATATTACTATGAAGGTATGCTTAAAACAGACGGGTCGAATTTTAAGCAAGGCCTTTTTTCTGAAGTGCGTAAGCTGGTCATGGATAAGAAAAACAATACGGCTAAGGAAGATCTTGTAATAGTAATTAAGCCTACTGAGAAATGTACATTCGCCGATGTGGTGGATGCATTGGATGAAATGACTATTGCCGATATAAAACGTTATGCAATGGTAGATGTTTCGGAAGGTGAAATGGCTTTGATAAATACGACCGAAGGCGGTAACGCAGCACCTGTACCGGCGCCTGCTGCACAAAAATAATTTGTGGAATTTCCGGTAATTCTGAATCATATTAGCAAACAATAAAGCTATGATGGATGTAAACAAAATTCTGAGTGCCGACCTGCTCGACATTATATTTGATGGAAGGAACAAGGAGTACGGCGCTTATGAACTTCGCAAAAGCTATAACAAGCGGATGATGATTGCGCTTGCTGTTATGGCTGCGCTCAGCGCCCTGATTTTCATCAGTGTTCTTGTGGCAGACAGTGTGAAGGACAAAAAGAAGGTTATTGCCAATGTGGAGGATGTGCAGCTTTCAGAAGTGAAAGAACAACGTAACGAACCACCCCCTCCCCCTCCACCCCCTCCTCCACCCAAACCACCTGAGCCGCCCAAAATTGAAATTGCCAAATTCACCCCGCCTAAAATTGTAAAGGATGAGGAAGTGAAGGAGGAGGAAAAGCCGCCTGAAATCGAAAAGATCGAGGAAGCCAAAATCGGTACCATCAACCAGGAAGGTACAAAGGATATTGGTATTGTTGCTCCCCCGGTAGAAAGCAAAGGTACTGCTGATGTAGTGGCCCCAAAGGTTGTAGAAGAAGACTATGACAAGGTGTTTACCAAAGTGGAAAACCCCGCTGAATTCCCTGGCGGACAAGGCGAATGGACCCGTTATCTTCAAAAGAACCTGCGTTATCCTGACAATGCGATAGACAATGGAACCCAGGGCGTTGTACGTGTTCAGTTTATTGTGGACAGGGAAGGTAATATCAGCGAGGTACAGGCGCTTAACGATCCGGGCGACGGGTTGGCCGAAGAAGCTGTACGGATCATTAAAAAAGGTCCGAAATGGAAGCCCGCCGAGCAAAATGGCCGTAAAGTAATTTACCGCCATATTCAGGCAATCACTTTCCGTCTCGAATAAATAATTTCTGAAAAAATAAATAAATGGGCCTCTCTGAAAAGGGAGGCTTTTTTATTTAATGAATTGATTGTCAGTAGTTTTATTTATGGAATATTGCCCGTTTTGTGTCATAGTTTAAAATCTAAAAACTATGCTTACCGGACAACAAATTTTATCTGCGTCGTTAAACGACATTGTATTCCAGGATCGCAACCGCAGCTATGGCGCCTATCTTTTACGCAGGGAGTATGGCCATCACATGCGCATGGCTATAGGCACTATGATCGGGTTATGCCTCGCAGGCTTTCTTTTTTATTTTTTGGGCCCCTTTTCTAAAATGGAGAAAGGCAGCACGGTTATTTTCGGCGGCCCTGATGTAGAACTTATTTTACCACCGCCTCCTGACATACCCATGCCGCCGCCCCCGCCGCCCCCGCCTGCGGTTCAGCAAGCAATACGTACTGAAATTTTTACCCCGCCGGTGATTGTAAATGAAGAAGTTTCTCCTGAAGATATGCCACCAGAGCAGGATGTACTGGAAACTGCGCAAATAGGGTTACAGAAAACAGAAGGTATGGATATTGGCAATGTGGTTGCTCCACCCGTTGAAACAAAAGGAGTTGCAGAAGTAGTAGCTCCAAAGAGTGTGGAGGACGTTAATACCAAAGTGTGGACCAAGGTAGAAATTCCGGCTGAATTTCCGGGCGGGCAAAGCGAATGGATAAGATACCTTCAAAAGAACCTCCGTTTTCCTGATGCCGCTATTGACAATGGAACACAGGGGGTGGTAAGGGTTCAGTTCGTTGTTGACAGGGAGGGCAACATCAGCGATGTGCAGGCCATGAACGATCCCGGTGACGGATTGGCAGAAGAAGCAGTACGGATCATTAAAAAAGGCCCGAAATGGAAGCCCGCAGAACAGAATGGAAATAAGGTTATTTACCGCCATATTCAGGCTGTTACTTTCAGGATTAATCAAGGTTGAGAGGTTGACGGGTTGAAAGGTTGACGGGTTAATAGGTTAACTTGTTAACCCGTCAACTTATCAACTCTATCAACCCCGTTATGTGTCACCCTAAACAGCATCCTGCAAACATTTAAACATCCATGACTTTGCCGACACGACCCTACGCTATTTTTAGCACATTGCAAGGCACACAAAACCCCGACACAAAGCCAACCTTGCAAAGAGCTAAAAATGCCAACGCACAACGCACCCACCCCGGCTGACGAATATCTATCATCATTAGTCCGACACTTCAGCAATATATCTTTACTGGACACCAAAGCCCACCCACCACCCGACATATTGCAGACTGACAATGAGACATCTACATTGCAATTAATAGACATTTTAAAATTACCTTCACAGGATATTATTATGAGAAAAGGATAGAATGAACATAGCACAGATAGAAAATAATTTACAGCAGCTAATAAAGTCATTTAAAAAGAAGGCTTTCATATACGATTTGCTTTTGGCATATGACACACCAAAGAGTACCATTACCCGATTACAAAAAGGCGGATTGAATCTCTCTAAAGTGGAAGACGAAATTGCATGGAAGAAAAAACTTTTCTTTAAACCTGCCATTGACGAGAACCCTCAAACCCTTTTTGACCTTGTTAAGAAGAACGACAGAGCCAACAAGCACAGCCCACGTTTTATTATAGTTACCGACTACAAAACTCTTTTGGCATTTGACACAAAAACACAGGACACATTAGATATTCCGATTCTTGACATTGCCAAACACTTTGATTTCTTTTTGCCTTGGGCTGGCATGGAAAAAGCACAGCACCAAGTTGAAAACCCTGCCGATGTAAAAGCGGCAGAACGGATGGCAAAGTTGTATGACGAAATAAAAAAAGATAACCCAACCAAAACACAAGAGCAAGTTCATAATCTCAATGTTTTTTTGAGCCGTTTGTTGTTTTGTTTTTTTGCAGAGGACACCGACATTTTTAAAAAAGGACAATTTACAACTGGCATAAGCAGCCACACACAGCAAGACGGCAGCGACTTGCACAGCTATCTTGATAAATTGTTTGTGGTAATGAATACAGATTACTCACAACGAAAAAATTTACCTGCTTATCTTGATGCCTTTCCTTATGTAAATGGTGGCTTGTTTAGCAGACCACACACCGCACCACTTTTTACAAGGCGAAGCCGACAAGTTGTAATTGAAAGCGGCGAATTAGATTGGAGTGCCATTAACCCCGACATTTTTGGTTCAATGATTCAGGCAGTAATTACGCCTGAACACCGTGGCGGTTTAGGTATGCACTATACCAGTGTGCCAAACATTATGAAAGTAATTGAGCCGCTTTTTTTAACTGAACTACTCGATGAATTTGAAGCTGCTAAATACGACCCGAGAAGATTAAACAAACTCCTTGAAAGAATTGGAAAAATTAAAATATTTGACCCTGCCTGCGGCAGCGGCAATTTTCTAATTATTGCTTACAAGGAGTTGCGTTTGTTGGAGATTAAAATTTTGCAACAACTCCAAGTCTTGCAAAAAGTGGCAACAGGTTTTGAGCCAAAGCAATTGGAGTTGATACCAAAAGCACAACTGACATTGGCGGCTGCTTACCAACCAACCATGTTTACAAGAGTGGAATTAGAGAATTTTTACGGGATTGAGTTAGATGATTTTGCTCATGAGGTTGCCATACTTTCGCTATGGTTGGCACAGCATCAAATGAATATGAAATTTAAAGAAGCATTTGGAACAGGCAACCCAACGCTACCGTTGAAAGAAGGCGGCAATATTACACATGGCAACGCCACAAGACTTGATTGGGAAAAGGTTTGTCCGAAAAAACCAAACGATGAAATTTATATTTTAGGTAACCCGCCCTACTTGGGAGCAAGAAATCAGGACAAGATACAAAAGGAGGATATGATGATTGTCTTTGGAGGAAGTGAAGAGTATAAAGACTCGGATTACATTTCTTGTTGGTTACTAAAAGGGGCAAAATATATTAAAGATGCTGATGCAAAATATAGTTTTGTTTCAACGAACTCAATATGTCAAGGTGAGCAAGTAGCATATTTTTGGCCGGCAATTTTTGCTGATAATTTAGAGATTGGCTTTGCTCATTCATCTTTCAAATGGACAAATAATGCCAAAAGTAATGCTGGTGTAACATGCGTTATTATTGGAGTGCAAAATTCTGGAAAGGGGAAAAAGTATATTTATTCAGAAGGCTTGCGAAAACAAGTTGATAACATCTCACCATATTTAACTGCAAGCTCAACCATTTTTGTCAAGAGAAAATCCGAACCACTTACGGTTATATTTCCTCAAATGGTTATTGGAAGTATGGCACGAGACGGAGGTAATTTAATTTTAACAGCGGAAGAAAAAACTTTATTCTTAAATAAATACCCACAATCAAGAAACTTAATCCGTAAACTATTTGGCTCACTTGAATTTATTCAAGGTTCTGAGAGGTGGTGTTTTTGGATTGCAGACGACCAACTTGAATTGGCTAATTCAATCCCTGAATTGAAAGAAAGAATTAAAAAAGTTTACGAATTCAGAATTGAATCAACGGCTAAAACAACAAACGCATACGCATCAATTCCTCATAAATTTGCACAACGTTGTTCCATAGAATCTAATGCAATAATAGTACCTTCTACTTCATCTGAAAACCGTGAATATGTTCCTATTGGATTTTTAGATAGTGGAACTGTAATTACAAATTCAGCAAATGCTATTTATGATGCAAAGCCTTTCATCTTCGGAATTGTATCATCTAAAATGCACAATGTTTGGGTTCGTTCTGTCGGAGGACAATTAGAAACAAGGATAAGATATTCAACAGAGATTTGTTATAATACTTTTCCATTTCCACCGATTTCAGATTCTCAAAAACAGGAACTTGAAAGAAATGTTTATTCCATTTTAGAAGAACGGGAACATCATCCAGAAAAAACTATTGCCCAACTTTACGACCCAGATAAAATGCCTGATGGTTTAAGAGAGGCACACCACCAACTTGACCTTGCAGTAGAACGCTGCTACCGCAGCAAACCATTTGCAAACGATGAAGAACGATTAGAATATTTATTCAAACTGTATGAGCGAATGATAGCCGAAGAAAAAGAACGAAACGGAGAGTTAGATTTTGAGCCAGTAAACCAAAAAACGAAAAAGAAGAAATATGCCTGATATAGTAAATGTAACGTATGCTCAAACAGGGCAAAGCTCCAAACTGAATGCTCTTGGTATGAGAGAAATGCAAGAGAAAGTGTATCAGGCAAGAGATGCTCAATATCTTTTATTGAAAGCTCCGCCTGCTTCGGGCAAGAGCAGAGCATTAATGTTTATCGCCTTAGATAAATTGGTGCATCAGGGTTTGAAAAAAGTAATTGTTGCCGTTCCTGAAAAATCTATTGGCGGTTCGTTTGGTATAACCAAATTAAAACAGTTTGGATTTTTTGCCGATTGGGAACCAAACGATGAATACAATCTTTGCACTCCTGGAATGGACGGAAGCAAAAGCAAAGTGCAAGCATTCAAAAACTTTTTAGAAAACGATGAAAAGATTTTGATTTGCACACATGCCACACTTCGTTTTGCATTTGAAGAATTAGACGATTCAAAATTCAACAACATCCTTTTAGCAATTGACGAGTTCCATCATGTATCAGCCGATGGCGACAGCCGTTTAGGTGAACTGTTACGGAGCTTAATGGAAAAGTCAACGGTTCATATTATGGCAATGACAGGTTCCTATTTTCGTGGAGATACCGCTCCCGTATTAGTGCCACAAGATGAAGCCAAGTTTACCAAAGTGACGTACAACTATTATCAACAGCTAAACGGATACACTTATTTAAAATCGTTGGGCATTGGCTATCATTTTTATCAAGGCAAATACACATCTGCCATTCTTGAAATTTTAGATACCGACAAGAAAACAATTCTTCACATACCCAATGTAAATTCAGGAGAATCTACCAAAGACAAACACAATGAAGTAGGAATGATTTTGGATTCCATTGGCGACATTCAAAAAGTTGACAGTGCAACAGGCATAATTGATTTGAAAAGAAAATCAGATGGCAAGATTTTGAAAATTGCTGATTTGGTAAATGACAATCCAAAAGATAGAGATAAAGTAGTTGCATACCTAAGAGAAATCAAAACCGTTGACGATATGGATTTGATAATTGCTTTAGGAATGGCAAAGGAAGGTTTTGACTGGCCTTTTTGTGAGCATGCTTTAACAATTGGTTATAGAGGTTCGCTAACAGAAATAATTCAAATCATTGGGCGTTGCACAAGAGACAGCAGCAATAAAACCCATGCACAGTTTACAAACCTAATTGCTCAACCCGATGCAGCAGACGAGTTAGTAAGGTTATCGGTAAACAATATGCTGAAAGCAATTACAGCATCGTTGCTGATGGAACAAGTGCTTGCACCAAACTTTAAATTCAAGCCTAAAGTTTCTGATGATGACAAAGCAGAAGAAGGAGAAATTAAAGTTCATGGTTTGAAAAAACCAAGTTCACAAAGAACAAAAGAAATTATAGAATCGGATTTGAATGATTTGAAAGCAACGATTCTGCAAAACGATACAATGTTGAAAGCCCTGCCCGGTACAATTGACCCCGAGGTAATCAACAAAGTTTTGATTCCAAAAATAATTGCAAAAAAATATCCCGAACTCTCCGAAGAACAGATTGAAGAGGTAAGGCAATATGTAGTGTTAGATTCGGTAGTGAAAAATAATTTAATGATTGATGTAGCTACAATTAAAAAAGCTATTCGGGAAGATGAAGGAATTAAGAAAGCAATTGCAGAAGCCAATCCAAACCAAATAATTGAAAAAGAACTAATACCGAAAATTGTTCAAACGGTTTATCCCGATTTGTCATTAGATGAAGCAAGCTCATTTAGCAAATTAAATGTTGTTATGGAACCAGATGCTCAATACGGTACCCAAGCAGACAAGCGTTTTATAAGGATGGCTGGACAGTTTGTAAACATTGATGATTTACACATTGACTTGATAGACCGCATAAATCCTTTCCAGAAAGCATTTGAAGTTTTATCAAAAGATGTGACACCAAAAGTGTTAAAAGTAATTCAAGATGTGATTGAAGCAACACGAATTACAATGACCTTGGAAGAAGCATCATTGCTTTGGCCTAAAATAAAAGACTTTGCAAACACATTTAAAAAAGAACCAAATCTAAATTCAACCGACCCATTGGAAAGAAGAATGGCAGAGGCAATTATCTTTTTGAAAGAACAAAAAAGAAAAGCAAACAATGGACAAGAATAAAATACTAAAAGATATTTTTGAAGATGACCCATTGGGCTTACTGAATACTAAGCCTGCAACTTCTCCTGTACGGAATGAAGATGAAAGGCTTGTTGCATCATTCAAAGAAATAAACGACTTCTACGAAAAGAACAACAAAGAACCAGAACAAGGCGGAGGCATACAAGAACATCAATTATATGCAAGGCTAAAATCACTAAGAGAAAATCCTGCAAAAATTGAGATACTTAAACCACATGATAAATTTGGCTTACTCAATTTTGAAATAAAAATCATTCACTCATTTGACGACATTTTTAATGATGATGATTTAGGAATATTGAAAGATGATTCAGAAGGATTATTTGATTTTAAACACATTAAAAAAGTAGATGAAAGAGCAAGTGCAGATTTTGTGGCAAGAAGAAAACCATGCAAAGACTTTGACAAATACGAACAACAGTTTAAAGAAGTGCAGAGAGATTTAAAGAACGGCAAACGCAGACTAATTACATTCAAAGAGGAGAATTTGAGAGCAGGTGATTTCTATGTTCACAATGGTGTTCTATTGTATTTAGAAAAAGTGGATGATAAAAAAGAAGTTCAAGAATATAAAAGTGGCAGCAGAGAAAGAAAAGACGGGAGAACAAGAGTTCTTTTTGAAAACGGAACTGAATCAAATATGTTGTTCCGTTCTCTTTACAAATCACTTTTAGCAAATGGACAATCAATTTCTAAAAATGTAGATGATGTCAATGAAGGTTTTTTAGAAACATTTAGCAACATAACAGAGCATGACGAGGAAGCAGGTTACATCTACATTCTAAAATCAAAAAGCGACAAGCAGGAAATAAAAGAGATTCAAAATTTATTCAAGATTGGGTTTTCAAAATCAAATGTTGAAGACAGAGTAAGAAATGCAATTCAAGAACCGACTTACCTAATGGCAGATGTGAGAATTGTAATGACATACAAATGCTACAACATGAATCCTCAAAAGTTTGAGCAACTAATTCACAACTTCTTTGGTAACTCTTGCTTAAATATTGATGTGTTTGACAAAGACGGCAACAGATATACTCCAAGAGAATGGTTTATTGCACCGGTGGGGATTATTGACCAAGCAATTCATTTAATTATTTCAGGCGACATTGTAAAATACAAATACGATTCAACAAACGAAGAAATAATAGAACGATAATTGGCCGACACACCAAGTCGGGCACATATTGATACATTTATAAACGGAATGACAAATTGATATGATAAACTTATTGTTTAGATTGTTTTTAACTTTTAATGCCACTTCATTGATTTTAGTGGTTTATTTGGTTAAAGAGCAAAAGGTAATAAATGGCTATACTGGCTTTTTGACAAATCTGCCACATTGGATTTCGTATGTTTTGTATTTCGCAGTTCCTGTTCTGTTAACATTCCTGAGTTTATTAATTAGCAACTTTCTTGCTGATGATAATATTGAAGCCGAAAAAGGGCAATCGGCGATAAAAGAAGTAGAGCAAGCGAATAATGCTTACTTACCAAGTTACCTGGGCTACTTTTTTGTAGCATTGAGTGTTCCCCATTGCGACACATTGATTTTCGTTTTTGCAATTCTGTTTTTGTTTACGTTTCTATCACAGACACTTTATTTCAATCCATTATTTTTGGTTTTCGGTTATCATTTTTACTACCTCACAACTGAAACAAAAATCAAAATATTTGTGATTACAAAACGGAATTTGAAAAATCCAAGTGGATTAAATTTTCCAAAACTCAAACGAATCAATGATTTTACATTTATAGACAAAGAAAAGTAACAATATGAACCATCTCTTAGCAAAAACAAAAGGAAGGAATGGAAACTTTTTTAAAGTTATTTCCAACAGGCAAATATTTGATATGCCTGACGACCTTAACAATACAGTTGAATACAATTCCGACTACAAGTTGGAAGACGATGAGTGGTTCGCAATCACAGAGTTTTCTGAAAAGGAATACTGCATTGAGTTTTTAACGACAAGGTTCATATCAACCGACTACAACCAATTACCAAGGGCGCAGTATTCAAATATTGACTATTTAGTAGCATATCAGACTGGTGTATATTGCTTTCAAAAACTTTCAACAAGTCAGGTAATTCGTAAAAAATACTTTAATATTTCTGAGCAACCAGATTTGATTACAGACTCACCCATTATAGTAATCAATCAGCTACCAGACGCAATTTATGTAAAGGATGACGACACTTTATATTTCAAAAGGCTTACCTCAATAACTACAATTTTCAGTGGCATTTACGAACTGTATAAAGAAGCTACACAACAAGAGACTGAAACATTTCTGCAAAATAAGTTCATCAACCTTGACGAAGACTTTACTGCTGACAGTGTAAAAAAGGCAAACAGAAAGCGAATTGCCATGGCACAGGAGACATTGAAGAAATTTAAACCAAAAGAGAAAAAGCAAATTTTCAGTTACATCAGAGAGTATTGTGAGGATTTAGTATTTGACGAGAATGATGAGAATTTTTCAATTTCAAATGAAGATGACTTAAAGAAATTGCTTTACGGAATTGAACAGCGTTATTACACGACAAAAATAGGTAATGAAAAAAGATTAGCTAATTCCATTACAACTGTTTGACAAGCCAACGCACCAAGTCAGGCACATTTGCAAGGCACACAAAGCCGACACACAAAAGCCAACCTTGCAAAAGAGCCTGCCTTGTGCCAACGCACAGGCAACACTCTACGGTGGGACACAGACCCACATTATAGATCACCATGTAGAAGGGCGAACACATAACAGGGGGTTTGCTGCTATGCTGGCTGACGAATATATCCTCATCTTTTTATTCGCTATCAGCAGCAGTTCCAGCCGACGGAATTCTATTTGGCTTTTTGTTGTTAACTTCATCTTCAGTTTTTCAATCAGCAGCGGTTCCGGGCTGGACGTTCAATGAATACCAGCACAGCAGCAAGCCCTGTCCGATATTTGCAGTATGCAGCAATGGAACGATACCATTATAGCGTTGGCAACGCCACCGGGTGTAGGGGCAATAGGGGTGATACGCCTCAGCGGACCCGATGCCATACAGGTGGTCAATAGATTTTTCCCTTCGAAAGACCTGGAAAAGCAGCCATCGCATACCCTGCATGTGGGTTGGCTGTTATACAATAAGCAACGTGTTGACGAAGTGGTGGTGTCGCTGTTTCGTGCGCCCAAAAGCTATACCGGCGAGGAGGTTGTAGAAATCAGCGGGCATGGTTCGCCATACGTGCTGCAGCAGATCATTGATCTGTTTCTTCAAAACGGTATCAGGCTGGCCAGGCCGGGTGAATTTACACTGCGTGCATTTCTGAATGCTAAAATGGACCTGGCGCAGGCCGAAGCCGTGGCAGATGTGATTGCCAGCCAAACAGAAGCCGCGCACCGTACATCGCTCAGCCAGATGCGGGGCGGCTTCAGTAAAACCTTAGCTTTTCTGCGGGAACAGCTCATACAGTTTGGCGCCCTTATTGAACTGGAACTTGATTTTGCCACAGAAGATGTAGAGTTTGCCGACCGGGAAAAACTGATCTCGCTGCTGAACCTCCTGCAAAACCATGTGGGTGAGCTGCTCCAGTCGTTCAAATTGGGTAATGTAATTAAGCAGGGCGTACAGGTAGCCATTATAGGTAAACCCAATGCGGGCAAAAGCACGCTGCTGAATCAACTGCTGAACGAGAACCGGGCGATTGTAAGCGAAATTGCCGGCACTACACGCGATACCATTGAAGAAACGCTCAATATTGAAGGTATCCTGTTCCGTTTGATTGATACGGCCGGTATCCGCGAGCATACCCTTGATAGCATAGAAAGCATAGGGATAGAAAAGAGCCTTGAAAAGATGGGGCAGGCCGACCTTGTGTTGTACCTTTTTGATGTGCAGACCGAATCGCCATTCGACCTGGTGGAAACGATTAACTGGCTTGGCCAATCGGGGAAGCATTTTTTGCTGGTAGGAAATAAAGCCGATATGATGAATCCTGACACCGGTTCAGCATCAGTTCCTGTGCTACCCATTTCCGCCAAAACAGGCGAAGGCATAGCGGCGCTTAAACAACAAATGGTAGCCTGGGTACTTGATGGCCGCCAATTAAAGGAAGATACTATTGTTACCAATGCCCGGCATTACCAGGCGCTGCTGGAAGTAAACCGCTCACTAACAGATATTTCTACAGGCATTGCAGAGAATCGCCCCGGGGACCTGCTGGCGCTGGATATACGCCGTTGCCTGCATTTTCTGGGTGAGATTACCGGGCAGATCACGCACGAAGACCAACTGGATTATATTTTTAGTAAGTTTTGTATCGGAAAGTAGCCGGGCAAAAAGGATACTACTTTTCATTGTTTTGGCCACGCATTCGCCAGGTTCCAGCTGTCAAAGGCAATGGATATTTATCCTTGTTTCAAAAATGCCGGGGCGCCGTGAACTGAAAACCGCACAGGTTTACGCAAAGATCATTGATCAAACTAAACGGGACGCAACCGGAAAAGTAAAACCGCATTAAAAACTTCTCATTTTGGGAGGTTTTTATACCTTTGCAATAGGTAGAAAATGAAAATAACCAATAAAGATATTTTAGATGCCTTTTTGATAAAGCATACTAATGCTATTAATGCCGTAAATAAATGGACTGAAATAATTGAAAGCAATTTGTTTGCTAATCATAACGAACTAAAAAACGTTTTTCCTTCGGCTGATTATGTAGGAAACAGCAGGTATGTTTTTAACATTAAGGGAAATAAATACAGATTTCTGGTTTTGGTTGTTTTTGCCGGCGGCTTAATGCAAATACGTTTTTGCGGTACCCACGCCGAGTATGATAAAATTAAAAGCATTGAAAATTTATAACAAGATGAAAAAGAAATTTGAAAATCTTACAGAAATAACTGACGAAACAACATTTAAAAGTGTAAGGGCTTATTTTGAAGATTTAATAAAATTCGCCACCGGAAAAGGCTATTTAAGCAATCCCGAAAACGACAATAAATATACCCGTGAAATGGGACGTATAGGCACAATGATAGCCGACTACGAAAGCATTTATTTAAATTTTAAACACCTGAAAGTAAAAAGCCCTTTAATAGTTTCTATCGAAAAACAAATGAAAATAAAGGCGTTAAACCAAAGAGAAGCTGCCAAACTGTTAGACGTAAAAGAAAACACTTTCAGCCAAATATTAAACGGCAAAAGAAACGTGTCCATGAAATTAGCAAAAAGGCTTTACCAAACTTTAAAAATTGACCCGAAAACAATTATTGAATTTGCATAGTAGCGCATAAAAGCATAAAAGACAAATGGTAAAAGCGAAAAACAAAACCAAAACTTTGAAGCAATTGAACGATTTTTTACCACAGGGAATGAACACAGAAATAGCTATTTCTTTAACGTGTATAAGAAGCTAAAGAAAACGACCTGTTTTTAAATTTGCTTATTCCTCTAAAGTAAATTAATGACCTGAAAGCCAAATGCTATACCGGGAGATAAGGCCATTCCCTGATTGCTTTTTTTTGTAGCCCCAATCTACCGGGCAAAACAGATGGACAACAGGCAAACAAAATAGTTATTCAAACGATCTGTATCTCAAACAAGTCCTTTTTGATAAGCGATATTTAATGCGTGGGCTTTGCTGTTTACATGCAGTTTGCTGTAAATATTTAAAACATGTTTTTTGGCAGTGTTTGTACTAATGCCCAATTTGCTTCCGATCTCTTTGTATAAAAGCCCCTGCACCAGCAGCGCTAAAATTTCCTGTTCCCGTTCAGTCAGGTTGAAGGGCATTTTTTCTTTTTTTTCTTTTTGAAGAAGCGATACCTGGTTGTTTTGCACTAACTGGAGCATTTTATATGCAATACCAGGTGAGATGGGGCCTACTCCATTTTCACACATCTGGTTAAGTACTTCTGCAATGTTTTCAGCGCTTTCTTCTTTGAGCAGGTAACCGGATGCTCCGGCTTTAATTGCTTTAAAAATTTTTTCTTCGTCATCAAAAATGGTGAGCATTACATATTTTACCAAAGGATATAAATACGAACCCGCTGCTACGGCATCTACGCCATCCATTTCGGGCATTTCCAGATCCATCAGCACCACTTCCGGCTGTTTATCCAATGGAAGGGATTTCATTTTTTCCAAAAAATCTTTTCCGTTTTCTGCCGTAAGCGAAACTTCAAAATTGCTATGGCGCATCAGTTTACCCTTAATGATATTCCGGTTGCCGGGTTTATCATCTACTATTGCAATTTTTACAGGCATATATTATACGGTAAGGGTGATCCGGGTCCCTTTTTTTTCTTCACTATGAATATTGAGGCCAAAGCCGGATTCTTCAGCCCTGTGTTCTATATTATTTAAGCCATTTCCCCTGTCATTTTCCTTCATGCTGTTGTAATCAAAACCTTTTCCGTCATCTTCAATAATCAATTGCCATTTGCTATTGATATGATTACATGATACAACAATATTTGCCGGGGCTGCATGCTTCACACTGTTCGAAACAGCTTCCTGCACTATTCTTACAAGATTTAATGCTTTTGTATGCGAAAGATTGAGGGATGCCGGGGCTTCGCCTTTAGTTTTAAAATGAATATTGGGGTAGTAGCGGGTAAGGGGCTGAATAAAATTTCGAATACGTACAAAACATTCTTCTGCTGAATACTTTTCTTTTTTTAATGCCCAAACGGTTTCCCGGAGAGAGGTGATGATATCTTTGGAAGCAAATTTTAAATCGCCAATAAGTTCTTTTCTTTTTTCTTCTCCGTTTTCTTTTTCCAGCAGCTCAGAATTATAAAGTACGGCATTTGCATAAGCGCCGAGGCTGTCATGAAGGTCTTTGGAAATACGTTCCCGTTCCTGTTTCAACTGCCGTTCATTTTCAAGCTGCTGTAATTTTTTGTCATATCTTCTTTTGTTCTTCCGGTTAATGAAATAGGTTAGCAATAAAATAAATGTGAGTGAAGCAAGCGAAAGAAACCACCAGCTTTTCCAGAATGGAGGCCGTATGATTATCCTTATTTCTTTCATTGGTTTTGCACCTGCATTAAAAGAACGCGATGCATAAATTTTGAAAGTATATTTTCCCGGTGGCAGTCTATAACGTACAGTTTGCAGGCCATTCTGCTGCATCCATTCTTTATCTGCTGCATCCATCCTGTACTGGTAAATATACTGATCGGCATTGTTATTGCCCATTGCAATAAAATCAAACGACAGCGAGTTTTTATCGTAAGGCAGTATAACGGATTCAGCCTCCCATGCTGCGGTATTGCCAACAGCATCTTCGCCGTTTGCCCTTATGCCGGTAAATAAAAGCGTCAGTTTTTCAGGGTACTTGTTGATGGCGGCAGGGTAAAAACTACTGACACCATTTACGCCGCCAAAATAAAACTCACCATCTTCCGCTATGGCCGCTACATTGGAATTAAATTCGTTTTCCTGTAACCCATCCTGTTTGGTTAATTGCAAAAGATTATTGTCTTTATCTATTCTGCATATTCCTTTGTTGGTGCTGCACCATAGCGAACCTTGCTTGTCAAAACGGATGGCATATACACATTCATCCGGCAGGCCGGTTGTTTTATTCCATTGCTGTAATATTTTTCCACTTGTATCAATCTTAAATATTCCTTTATTACTGCCAACATATATACCGCCATCCTTGTCGCCGGCAAAGCATCTCACACCGGCCGGTTCTTTAAAAGGAATTCTTTTTAATTCTTTAAAAGTTTTTCCGTCAAGGAAAATGAGTTCTTCCCCTCCATGCGAAATGATCATGTTGTTATACCAAAAGCCGCCTAAAATATAGGCCCCGGAAAACCGGTGTTCGGAAATTTTATTGCTGTTGAAATGAATGCGATAGAGTTTTCCCTGGGTTTGAAAAATAGCTGACTCACCCGTGTTAAGAATTGGGTTTCCAAAATACTCTGCATAACTTTTTATAGCCGGTAATTCTGAGGAAATACGAACAGGCGCCAGTGTTGAAAGATCTTTACTTAACCGCCAAACCGTTTTCGAGTTAATGGTAAAAATAAAATAGCTGCCATTGCCAGACCGGATAATTCCATTGGGCGTAAATGCATGGATAGGTCCCGGTACTGTTTTTATATGTTGAACCAAGTGCTGCAGCGTGTCAAAAATAAACAAACCGCCTGTGCCGCCAGCTAATATGCGGTTGCTATTTTTATCAGGAAGCACTGCAAGAATATTATTGTCTTTGGGCTCTGTAGTTCCAAAATATTTTACCGGGTAATTATTGCGTATAATTTTCCGGAGCCCCTCGTTAACTGTTTGCAGGTACAGGTTGCCAAAGTTGTCTTCTTTTATGCTGTGTATGCCTGCATTTCCTGCCACGGGTTGGTTTTGGAAATTCACCAGTTCCGATCTCAGTACCTGTAATGTGCTGTCTGTTTCAAACAGCCGGTTGTCAAATGAGAGCAGCATTTTGTTCTGCCATGGAAAAATAACACAGCGGTGAAAACGATTATCATCTTTTCCCTGGACCGGAAGCGATGTATTGCTATTTGTTTTAAAGTTCCAGCATTGCAACGCATTGCTTATTTTATAATCATAATACAAAACTTCGTTTTCGTTTTTTAATCGTAATGTGTACGAATGCAGCACCGACTCAATGCTGGCTTGATTAATTATTTCCTTTTCCTTTAAATCCAGGAGGTAAATGGTTGAACCGGATTTTATTGCAGCCCTGTTATTAATGATATTATCGCTGAATTGCAGTCGTTGTTCTGCATTTAAAGAACTGCCGGCCAGGCTTGTTTTAAAAACCGAAACTGCTTTAAGCGTGGCGCAATCAAAAGCGGTGATAGCCCCGGTTTCGTCGTGACAATAAAGAATACCCGCATCTTCGCCAATAAAAATAGCAGGCAGGTGGCAGGTGGCGGGTTGCTTATACAGCAGTGAAAAATTATCAGTGGCAATATTATACTTACTGATCCCCTGCGAATGACTGATGAGCAGATCGCCGTTTTTACAACGGAAAAATTTTGTGTACTTATCATCCGGCAGGCCTGGTTGCACGGGAATATTCACAAAGCTATTACCATCAAATTTTTGAATTCCGTTGGGAAACGATATCCAGCAGAAATTGTTTTTATCAATTTCTATACCGCCAAGCGTGCTTTGCAGCAAGCCTTCATTTACGCCATAGCTAAAAGTATTGTACCTGCTTACAGCCTGGGCAAACCCGCATTGGCTGCCCAAAACAGTTGCGACTAACGACAATAAAATACACAGCCTTCTCAAGCGATTGACTTTATAGTATCAAAATAAGGAATACTGCGGCGATTCTCTTCTAATCCAAAAGGAGTATAGGTGAAAACAAGCAAGTAGATTTTATTTACGGTCATTATTCATCTATTTCCATTTCTTCTGAAAAAATCAGGCCACCGATTACAGCAAATTAATAAACAGAACTATTCAGCGCCAAATAAAGGTATGAAAAAAGCCATCTTGCTTCCACAGCCCTGCAATGAAGGAAACTGTTTCACCAATAGAGAAACAGCAAACGGAAGCGCCTGTAGGTTTGTAAAACTCCAGGCGCTGCTTTTATCTGCATTCTTTTTATTAAACGGGAAGATAAATGCCCAAATGCCCCAGGTACTTAAAGATATAAATGGGCTCACTACTCTTCATTCACAAACAACCAGCGGGTACTCTTTTGTAACCATGAACGGGTTTGCCTATTTCGTTGCAGATGACGGGATCAACGGATTTGAACTCTGGAAAACGAATGGCACAGAAGCAGGAACATCTCTCGTGAAGGATATTAACCCGGGTGTGCCGGGTATTACTACAGGCACTCCACCGCCACTAGTGGAGATGAATGGTTTTTTATATTTCGCTGCAACCACGGCAGCTAATGGACAGGAACTTTGGAAAACAGATGGCACCGAAGCAGGAACGGTTATGGTAAAAGATATTGTTGCAGGTACCACCGGCTCCGGCCCTGCTAATCTCTTTGCCATAAATGGTGTTTTGTTTTTTTCTGCACAAGTTGCAGCAAGCGGAAGAGAGCTATGGAAGAGCGACGGTACCGAAGCAGGAACGGTTATGGTGAAAGATATTAATCCCGGGACAGTCAACTCCACACCGGCCAATTTTAATAATGTAAATGGTCTTTTATTTTTCACTGCTACAACGGCTGCAAACGGAACGGAACTATGGAAAAGCGATGGCACAAATGCAGGAACAGTTTTGGTGAAAGACATTATGGCCGGTACAACAAGTTCAACATTTTTAAGTCCGACTCCTGTCGGCAGTCATCTTTTTTTTAGTACAAATGATGGTGTCAATGGTTTTGAACTTTGGAAATCTGATGGTACAGACGCAGGAACTGCGATAGTAAAAGATATCAACCCTGGTACCGGAAGCGGAAATACCGGGCCTTACATAGCTATCGGAAACTTAATTTGCTTTCTTGGCACTGATGGCACTTCTGGTAACGAGATATGGGTAACAGATGGCACAGAAGCAGGGACACTCTTATTAAAAGATATCAATCCCGGTTCTGCTTCATCCAGTCCGCAAAATCTTTTTGCCATCGGCAATACAATTTATTTTACAGCAACAGATGCTACGAATGGTACTGAACTCTGGAAAACAGATGGCACAGTTGCCGGGACAGTGCTGGTAAAAGATGTAAACCCGGGTTCAGCCAGTTCCTCAATAGCAGCTTTTATCAATATGAATGGCACTTTATTTTTCAGGGCCATCACTGCTGCAAACGGAAGCGAACTCTGGAAAAGTGATGGAACAGAAGCGGGTACAGTATTAGTAAAAGATATTGCAGCAGGTAGCACATCTTCAGGACCGCAGAATTATACAGTTGTAAATAACCAGCTTTTTTTCACTGCTACAGTATCGGGCCAGGTTTTTCTTTTTAAAACAGATGGTACGGATGCGGGTACGACTGCATTAAACAGCACGGTGGTAAGTGGCGGCACTTTCGCAACGCTGTTTGCTTTGGGAAACAAGCTGCTTTTCATGTACAACGGCTTTAAGCCCGGTATTCCTTCCACAGCAACCGGCCGTGAACCATGGGTGAGTGATGGCACCGATGCAGGGACAAAGCTGTTAAAAGATATAAATGCTACAACGGCTTCATCAACTCCTGCAAATTTTTGCAAGATCGGGAACACTGTTTTCTTTGGGGCAAACGATGGTGTTAATGGCTCGGGGCTTTGGAAAACTGATGGCACTGAAGCAGGAACGGTGATGGTAAAAAATATAGGGCCAACAAATTTAGTCAATGTAAATGGCACTTTATTTTTCTGTGCCAGTACCTCTGCTACTGGTCAGGAACTTTGGAAAAGTGATGGCACAGATGCGGGGACCGTAATGGTAAAAGATATACGGGTCGGAGCAAGTCCTTCATCCCCTTCATTACTTACAGCAGTAGGCAACACCTTATTTTTTTACGCTACAGATGGCATTGCAGGTTTTGAATTATGGAAAAGCGATGGTACAAATGCAGGAACAGTATTAGTAAAAGATATTGTTGCGGGCACCGGCAACTCTTCATTAACATTGCTCACAGATGTAAATGGCACCTTGTTTTTTACAGCATTGCTGGCAGCTTCCGGACGGGAATTATGGAAAAGTGATGGAACAGCAGCAGGAACTGTTATGGTAAAAGATATTGTTGCAGGTACCGGCTCACCTAATATAGACGAGTTGGTAGCCTATAATGGAAAAGTATATTTTCCTGCCAATGATGGTGTAAACGGAGAAGAGCCCTGGGTAAGTGATGGAACAGAAGCCGGCACAATGTTGTTTGTAAATATTGCAACCAGCGCATCTTACCCAAATTCCAACCCACGAAATTTTGCTGTGGCAGGTGGTAAACTCTATTTTTCTGCTTTTACTTCAACCACCCAATTTGAGCCCTGGGTAAGTGATGGAACTCCGGAGGGTACTTACATGATTTTAGATATTGATCCCGGTAGTGGAGGTTCTGGTCCTTTTGGCTTTACTTCCATGAATGGCTTTGTATATTTTAATGCAGGTGGTACAGCAGCAGGTCGTGAATTGTGGAAAACAGATGGCACTGCACTTGGGACTACATTAGTAAAAGATATCAATACGGGTTCAGGGAATGGAAGTCCTGAACTGCTAACAGTAGTCAATAACAATTTATTCTTTCGGGCAACCATGCCGGGTGGCGGGGTTGAGTTTTTTAAGAGCGATGGTACCGATGCAGGTACTGTTGGTTACGATCTCTTTCCCGGCAGCACTACCTCAACTCCCGATCATTTAATCGCTTTAAACGATATGCTGTTGTTTACCGCCACTCACCCGATCTATGGCAGAGAATTATGGAAAGCTGTTGCATTACCACTTCCGTCTTCCTCATTTTCTATTGCGGGTGATACAACAGTTTGTGTTGGTAATACGGTTACCTATGCAGCAGTGAATGTTGTGGGTGATGGTATTAGTTATCATTGGAGCTTACCCGATGGCGGCGGTACACTTAGTGTTAATGACAGTATCGCCACAGTAACATGGACAACATTGGGTGATAAGAGAATTGAGTTGTATTTATCAAACGGTGCAGGTTCAACAGCACCAAAAGAAAAAACAATACATGTAATCACCGGGGGAACGCCTCCTACACAAGCCCCGATCATTACGGATTTTGCCCGTACACTTTCTGCCAGCAATTTCCCCGATGGAACTTATTGTCAATGGTACAGAAACGGGGCTGCTATTGTTGGCGCAAACCAACCTGCATATTATGCAGCACTGGATGGAACATACACTGCAAGATTTATCAGCACTTGCGCCGAAGGCCCTGAATCAAATGCAATTGTATTTGCCACATCTGCGACTCCCCAAACCATAAGCTTTAATAATATCCCCGACATTACACTTACACCAACAACCAGGGTAAAACTGGAAGCTACTTCAACTTCAGGGTTGCCTGTTTTCTTTCAGAAAATTTTAGGGCCTGGTTATATTCAGAATGATACACTGTTTATAACAGGCAACGGCACTCTTGTTGGTGATATTGTTATCAATGCAATGCAGCCGGGCAATGAAATATACAGCCCTGCTCCTGATATGCAGCAAACAATAAGGATAATAAGAGGTAACCAGGTTATTAGTTTCGATTCGATACCCGACATGATATATGGCCCGCAGCTTTTCCAGCTTACAGCAAATTCTTCAGTTGGTTTGCCTGTCAGTTATGCTGTTATTGCCGGCAGTGCTTATGCAACCATTCAAAGTGGTAATAAAATAAAACTGACCGGTGCAGGAACAGTTACAATAAGAGCTTCGCAAATTGGTAGTGCAAATTATTTTGGTGCAACACCGGTTGATCGTACATTCTGTATAGGTGTAAGAACATTGAGTGCTATAACCGGTGATGCTGCTCCCTGCATTAACACTTATCGTTACCATGCACAAAAAATCCCCGGCGCTAATTACCAATGGACACTAAGTGGCGGTGGCATACTTACAACAAACCTTGATACCGCATGGATAACCTGGCAAACACCTGGCAATCATACGTTGAAAGTAAAAGCAAACAGTGCTTGTGATGCTGTATATACTGATGAAAGTGTTCTCGAAATTGCTACGTCCAATAATTCTCCTGCTGTAGTTACAGGAATGTTGCCTGTTCATGGGGCTATTGACCAATTTCTTCCGTTAAAATTGTCATGGATACCGGGTTCCAATACCACTTTATATGATCTGTATGTTTGGAAGGCACCCGATCCGCAGCCGGGTACACCTTATGCATCCGATATTGAAGACATCTCATTTACACTTCCTGCAAATTCATTTGCCTATAACACTACTTATAAATGGAGAGTAGTTTCAAAAAATCCTTGCTCACAAACTTCAGGGCCAATACAGGAGTTCAGTATTATTCCATTACCTGACCTGGTAGTAAGTGATGTGCAGGCGCCAGCTACCGCCACTTCAGGACAAACCATCACTATCAGTTGGAAAGTAACAAATACAGGTCCCGGCAGAACACTACCCGGCTCTACGTGGTATGATGGTGTTTACTTTGCATTGGACACAGTGCCTGATGTAAGTTTCCGGGGTTCGCCAAACTGGAATCCATCTACATGGACTTCATTGACTGCAAATGCAAGACCGCTCTTGCTTGGTAAAAAAATAAGACCAACATCTTTAGAAAGCGGGCAGTTTTATACCAACAGTTTGGATTTTACATTGCCGCTTAGTTACAGTTTCCCGGTTTATATTTATGTCATCACAGATAATGAGCATCCGAACTGGAAGATATTGCAGGTAAGTGTAGCCAACGACACAGCAAGAAAGGAAACAGCAATGGATATCACTCTTGCACCAACACCCGATCTTCGTGTTGATTCTGTATTTACAACAGGAAGTACATTCTCAGGCAGCCTAGTTAATCTTACATATAAGGTAAAGAACTATGGAGTGCTTACTCCGGCAGGTGGCAGTTGGATTGATTCAGTATTCATTTCTCAAAATCCATTGTTCGACCGTGCCAATGCTATTCCGTTAAAAATGCCAAAAGCAAATGGATCTTATTATCCGAATGCTTCTAATGCCGGCTATCTCAACAATACACAACTGCAGTCAGACAGTTTCTATACACGAAGCACCAATGTTGTCATTCCTAATTTCATTTTCGGCACCTGGTTTATTTATGTAAAAACAAATGCAAAGGAAACAGGGGCAAACTCACTTTATGAAGGAGCGTTCAGTGATAATAACCTTGGACAGGCACAGACACAGGTTTACCTCGCACCTACGCCGAAGCTTACAGTCAGCTCACTCAATTTACCGATCAGCAATGCAAGCACAACACAACCGATAGGTATAAACTGGAATATTAAAAATGAAGGCTTCACAGATAATATAGAAAAGAAAAAGGGACATTATTTTCTGCCGACAATCTTTACTTGTCCTTGTAATCTTCCACCGGGATCACCACCCGGATCTGTATGTATTGGACCACCAAAATACCGGGATAGCCTGGTTCAGGGTTCCAGCTATTGGGTTGACAGGGTGTACCTCAGTACTGAGCCAGGAGGTTTAAATATTTCAAATGCAATATTGCTCAGCGAAGTAAAACACGGAATTCAGCAATTTGCAGGAGCCCTGTTGCCGGATAGTTCGGATGGCTGTGGTTACTATCTCACATCCAATACGGAACATGCCCTTTACCCCAATTCCAATTTTCCAAAGACACTCAACTTTAATGTGCCATCCAACCTGCAGCCCGGCACTTATTATGTGTATGTTTATACAAACCCAACAAAAACAGTATTTGAATATCCCGGCACTCCGCAGATAAAACGCAGCGATTTGCCAATCGTAATACAAAGACCTGATGTTACAGTGCCGTTCATTGCTGTTCCTGCAACTTCATCAGGTGGTCAATCAATCAGCATCAGCTATAATGTACAGAACAATGGAGGAGGCGCTGTATTCAATCATGTTCGCAACGATAGAATTTATATCAGCAATTCTTCGAGCTTTGATGGCAGCGCTGTGCTGATAGGTACAAATACATTTACTGAAGACCTGCCTGTTGGCAATGCTGTGCCACATACATTTAATTACAATATGCCTCCCGCTACAACAGGAACAAAATATTTTTATGTCATCAGCAATTATGATAGTTCGTTCAAAGAAACCAATTATGTAAATAATCTTAGCGCTGCTGCTGCTACATCAGTAAGCGCTGCAACGCCGGCAGATCTTATTGTTAGTAATGTACAGGCTGCTGATTCTGTATTCACCATTTTTACTGAAAGGATTATTTATACGGTAACTAATGGTGGAAGCGGTGTGGCAACAGGCACATGGACAGACAGTATATTCATCAGTTGCAATCCGGCATTTAATGCTGCAACCAGCTATTATATTGGTAAGCGAACCCAGGTAAGAACTGTTGCATCATTGGGAACTTATACAGACACGTTGACCGTGGCCATGAAATACGCATTCCAGATCAATTCCTGTTTCCCCGAAGCCATGTATGGTAATGCTTATTTCTTTGTAAAAACAAATGCAGACAATGCAGCTTATGAAGGAAGCGCAGTGAATAACAATGTTGGAGGCAGCGGCAACCGGATATTGGTTAATCCATTGGTAGATCATATTGTTACCACTGTTACCGGCGCTGATGCAACTGCGGTAGGCTCTGCTTTTCCTGTAAACTGGCTGGTAAAAAATATAGGTTACAATCCTAATCAAACACAATACTACAGTTCATGGTATGATGCTATTTATTTTTCTGCAGATTCCATTGCTGATGGCGGCGATATTAAAGCAGGTGAATATTTAAGATACCTGCGAATAGACCGGGATAAGGATGTTGGAAACAGCAAGTCGCCTTATACTCCTTATATGCCATCGGGTGATTATTATGTATATGTACATAACAATTTTACGAACCGCATACCGGCGGAAAAAATATTAAGCAATAATATAAACTTCATCAGGGATGGCGCAGGGGCTGCTAAAAAAATACCTGTGACGCTACCGCCATTGTCTGATTTGGTTGACACAATAGTGTCTGCGCCGGTAACTGTTGATGCAGGTCAGCCGATAACAGTAATATATAAGATCACCAACAAGGGAACAGGCATCACATTCCCCGGTACTAACTTTCAAAACAGGTTGTTACTATCATCCGATTTTATCGTAGCGCCTTATGATGGTGATAAACTCCTGGCAAGCCGTAACAGGACAACTCCATTGAATGCAGGAGAATATTATTATGACACAGTAACGGTTACAATTTCTGCTGCTACGGCGCCGGGTAATTATATATTGATCAGCCAGGCAAATGCTAACAATGCAGTGATAGAAACCAATATGACCAATAACCTTGGGTTTAGCCTCATCTCGGTGGTAGCAGCGCCGTTAACAGATCTTATTGTAAGCAATGTACTTCACCCGGATACAGTGATATTGGGTTATACCATGGATACTGCAAAATGGGTAGTCAGCAATGTATCCGGCGAGCAGGCGAGGGGATATAGCAAGGATGGTATCTATCTGTCTGCGGGAGACTTCTTTGACTCCACCGCAGTGCTGCTGGGTATAAAAGATAAAAATATACTGATGCAGCCGCTGCAGGAAGATACGGTCCGCATGGCGCCATTGGTAACAGGTGTGGTGGAAGGCAACTATAACGTGTTTATAAAAACGGATTTGCTTACTAATATTTCTGAATCAGATGAGGATAACAATATTGGCATGTCAGCCACACCAATTTATGTTAAGGTGAAAGAATTACCGTTGAATGTGGATGAATTGAATTCATTGCAAATGATCAGCCGTTTTTACAAACTAAAAATACCGGATTCATTGTATGGTTCCACCATAATGGTTACGTTGAAATCGCCTGACTCACTAACGATGAAGAATGAAATGTTTATAGGTGGCGGGTTTGTACCTACAGCAGCCAATTATGATTACCGTTTTGAAATACCCAACTATGGCAACCAGCAGATCGTGATGACGGATGTAACTGATTCGGTGTATTACATTATGTATCGTTGTGTTTCTCCCAACCCGGTTATGCAGAATGTAACACTCAAAGCAGTGAAACTGCCATTTGCTATCCTGAATGTTCATACCAATGCCGGCGCAAACATTGGCAATGTGACCATAAGAATAAGGGGCTCACTTTTCAGGGATAGCATGATCGCTAAACTAAGTAATGGAGCCACGACCATTTATTCATCTGCTGTTTATTACAGCAACAGCGGGCAGGTGTTTGCAACCTTCCCATTACAGGGAAAACCTTTGGGAATTTATGATGTGACATTAATAAAACCTGATCTCTCAGAAGCAGTATTAGCAAATAGTTTCTCTATTGTTCCAGCAAACAACGGTGGTTTAATAACAGGTGCCGGAGTAAATACAGGAGCCGGTAATGGCAATGAACCCGGTTGTGACCCCGGTGCAGCAAGCGGATTGAATTCGCAATTAGTAGTTGAGTTGGTTGTTCCGTCAAGGGTTTTAACCAACAGGCCTATTGTTATACTCGTTAATTACAGTAACCCTACAAATTTTGATATACCCGCACAATCAAGAATATTATACAGTGAAGAAGAAGTGAAGATGGCGTTTACTAAAGCAGGAGTACCCACTGGCACCACTTCATTGTATATGGAGTTTACAGAAGATGGCGGTCCGCCGGGGATTATCCGGCCAGGTGGAAGCGGAACCATTACCATTCATTGCCGGTCGCCAAGAGAGGTTCCGGCAGACGGATCGGTGTTGTTTAAATTAAAATAATAACTGGTAAAAGAATATTGTATGCATAGCATCCGAAAAAATTATAACAGTCATATCGAAGCTACATGCAGATACCTGCTGCTGTTTTTTTCTTTATGCGCTATTTCAGTAAACGGACAGAACCTGAACAATCCAAATAAACGTGGTCCCCTGGGTACACAGGTAAATACATTAAGCGGAAATTTATTTATACCCCGTACAGATATTTACATTCCTGCAAGAGGCTTTAATCTGGATATTTCGTTTAGCTACAACAGTTTTTTGTTTACTGAAGACTATGGTTATGGCAAAGGATGGACATTTAAGTATAATATAACGTACAGTTATGATACCGTGCCCGGCCCAAGATTGATATTATGGGGTGACGGAAGAGAAGATAAATATGATTCACTACCCGGCGGAACTTATAAATCACCTAAAGGTTTTTTCAACACCCTCTCACAATATCAACCCGGTAAATATGTGCTGACAGAACTGGATGGAGTAAAATACTTTTTTGACAATGCAGTACATAAAGGCATTACCCGGATGGAAGAACCTAATGGGAATTATATCAATTTTACCTATACTGATACATTACTAACCGGAATAACAAATGCAGCGGGTCAGAGTATTGCATTTACTTATAACCCGCAAGGTCGTCTTGCCACCGTGCTTGATGCGGTTGCTGTTCCTTCGCGTACCTACACTTATACTTACGATGCAACAGGAAACTTAAAAGAGGTAAAAGACCCATTGAACGGTAAATATCAATACAGCTATCTCGTGAATGGGCCAATGAAATCATTGGCAGATAAGAATAATAATAAAGTGGATATCATTTATTACTCCGACATGACGATCCGGGAATTGATTGGTTGTAATAAACGGTTGAGTTTTTCTTATGATACGGCCTCACAAATGACGGTAGTCACCGATCATCTTGAAATGGGCAACCAGGTTACAAAATACATGTACAAGACGGTGGACGGTCTTTCCTGGATCACTTCCATGTCGGGCAATTGTTGTGGATTTAACATGAGTTATGAATACGATAACGAGGGCAACCAAACAAAGATGACGGACGCCAACGGGCAGGTGTACACTTACACTTATGATGAGAATGGTAATATGCTGACGGCTACCGATCCCCTGAACCAGGTAAGTACATACAGCTATACAACAGACTTTAAGAAAATAAACAGTTACAAAGATGCCAAAGGAAACCTGTACACTATCAGCTATGATGGTAATGGAAATATGACACAGTTGGTAACGCCGGGTAATAATATTTACACAGCCACCTATAATGCCACCGGTGACATAATCACAAGCACCGACCCGAAAGGGAACAGCTACAGTTATAACTATGATGTATATGGCAACCCAACCAATGTAACCGGGCCGAATGGTTATACTGCAACGCTTTCTTTTGATGCAAGGGGCCGCCTGCTATCTTATACAGATGCAAGGGGCAATACCTCAACAGCAGAGTATGATATATTGAACAGGCTTAAAAAAATAACCGACCCGATCAATAATAATGTACAGTTAAATTATGACGCAGCGGGAAACATGACTTCGGCGATCAACAAAAATAATGAAACCAGCAATTTTAATTATGATGCCAGCAACAGGATAGTAAAGGTGACCGGGCCCACGGGTAACCAGGCCAGCTTTACCTATGATGGTATGGATAACCTGACCAGTGTAAAAAACGCATTGGGGCATGAAATAAAATTCAGCTATGACAACCGCAACCGGTTGAAGGGAACAAAAGATCCTGAAAACAATAATGCAGTCTATAATTATGATGGCAATGGAAATGTCACAAGTATCAGTTTGCCGAACGGCCGGTCATTGAATTATACCTATGACCAATTGAACCGGGTAATATCTGTAAGCGATGCTACCAGCACAATTGCTACATTAACCTACGATAAGAATAATAATATTACCAGCTATACGAATGCAACCGGCGCCATCACATCTGCCAGTTATGACGATCTTGATCGCTTAAAACAAATAACCGACCCGCTGGGTAACAGCGCCTCTTATATATATGATAGCAATAATAATATTATATCCGTAACCGACCGTGAAGGCCATACCAGTCATTATACATACGATAGTCTCGACAGGGTGAAAACTTATACAGACAATAATGGCTTTGTAATAACGGTTGGGTATGATGCAGAAAGCAATATCACTTCGCTGACTGACCAGAATAATAATACGACCACTTATACTTACGACAACCTGAACCGCAGAAAACGGATGACGTACCCGGATGGAAAGTATGTGGAGAATACTTATGATAATAAAAGTAATGTTACGGCAATACGATTGACAGACGGGACTTCTATTAGTTATCAGTATGACGCACTGAATCGTGTTATAAGCCGCACATTGCCCGGTGGAGAAGTATATAGTTTTACTTATGACAATCTAAACCGTGTGTTAACGGCTACCAACAACAACGGCACAGTAACGTTCACCTATGATGCACTCAATCGTGTAACATCAGAAACTTTTGACGGAAGAACAATCCACTATAACTATAGTATCGCCGGCCGTACGCAAACCACTATTTACCCCGACAGCACTGTTGTAAAAAAAGAGTTTGACACAAGAAACCGGTTGATAAAAATCTCAAAAAATGACGTGGCGGTTGCAGAGTATGCCTACAGTAATGCCAACCAGCTCACCAATAAGAATTTTGCGAATGGTGTAAGCAGCATTATGCAGTATGATTTTGCCAACCGTTTAAGTTCTATTACTACCGGAACAATTCAAAACACAACCTTCAGTTATGATAAAGCGTATAATAAAACAGCGGTCAACCGGCTGAACAATCCATCCTTATCAGAGCAGTTTACTTACGACAATGGTTACCGGCTTACCAATTATAAAAGAGGCCCGGTGGGCAGCCCGGTAATTCAAAATACTTATACTTACGATGCAGTAGGCAACCGTACAGCCGCCAATCTGAACGGAGTTGCTACAAACTATACTATCAATAACTTAAACCAACTAACAGGAGTAAACGGAACCAACTTCATATTTGATGATCGTGGAAATATAACTTATGACGGTACATTTTATAAATCCTATGACGCGGAAAACCGCCTGGTTAAAGATTCTTTATCACCTGCCAGTGTGATTACTTATGGATATGATGCAATGAACAGGAGGGTGACAAAAACTATTAATGGCAATACGCTGAAATATACTTACAGTGGCGCTGCTCAAATAGAGGAACGAAACAGCAGCAATACATTATTGAACCGGACAGTGTTTGCCGGTTTTCTTTCCCCTGTACTTAATGAAAAGGACGGCAACAGTTATTATTATCACCAAAACGAATTAAACTCTGTAGAAGCCATCAGCAACAGCAATGGAAGATTGATTGAAAGCTATCGCTATGATGTGTATGGGAAATTGTCACGGTATGACAGCTTGAATAATCTGCTTGCTTCATCTATAGCCGGCAACCGTTTTGGTTTTACCGGCCAGGAGTATGACAGCGCATCCGGTACCTATCGTTTTTTCTTTCGGAACTATTCTCCTGAAACAGGAGTGTTTAATCAAAGAGACCTGATTGAGTATGGCGATGGCATGGGTATGTACCAGTATGTGGGGAATAATCCAGCGAATGGGGTGGATGTGTGGGGGCTGGCAGTTGGGCCGGATGGCAAACCATGCTTGGACAAAGATGAATATTTATATGTAAGTGAGGAAAGATGGAATGAAGAAGTTAATGCTATGTTGAGGAGCATTAATGACAGATCGAAACTTGATGTTTTTGATTTTCTTCAATTTGACAGTTGGTTTTATAGATCCGTTGATGATGGTTTTCAGCGGAATAACGATTTTTACTTTAGAGGTGGTACCTATAAAAACTTTGAGTTGAACTATTATTTTCAAGGTTTGATATCCAAGGCCGCAGGGCAATCATATAATACAATGCAAAACAATATAATTAATTGGCGGGCATACAAATTGACTGCGGCAACTAAAGAACAACTTGATATGGCTGGAATGGGGTATAATGAAACTGCATCACCAACTTATAGTAATGGTGTAAGAAACGATTATACAGGTGTGGGTATCTTGCCTGAAAATCTTCCTGAAAGTAACTTCGTTGGCCCTATTGATTTAAAAGTGTATAAATCCAAGGACGGTCAATCATGGCCAACATACAATTCACGAACTAAAGAGTTTGGAAGGTTATTTCTACCAAATCGAACGACCTACACGAGTTGGGAGGGCGACATAATTGAGAATGGATGGAAAGTTTGGAAAAATGATGGACTTAGATATACACAAATTACAAAACCTCCACCATGTACAGAACCAGCCGGTACCCAAAAAGAAAGACCTAAAACTAACGGCGATGAAAAAGAAATGAAAGTCAGCGCACCCATTGATCCCAATGAAATCATCGGCCCCGATGGACAACCTGATAAAAAATGGGTAAGTGTAAAAGACCGGCTGCCTTATACTATCTTATTTGAAAATGATTCCAATGCCACAGCAAGAGCAAGGTATATTAAGATAACAACACCCATTGAACCGAAACAAGATCCAACCATTTTAGAATTGGGCAGTGTAGGTTTCAATAACCAGTCGTTTGAAATTCCAAAAGGACTTTCTTTTTATTACCAGCGGCTGGATGCAAGAGATTCAACCGGTGTATTTGTTGACCTCACTGCCGGTTATGATGTGATCAATAACCAGATATTCTGGGAGTTCCAGGCAATAGATCCAATTACATTGCTGCCGCCTGATGATCCTGAAGCTGGTTTTCTCTTCCTGCGGGATACTGCACAATCGGAATATGGTCACGGCTTTGTAAACTTCAGCCTCAAACCCCGCCCGGATGCACAAACATTAGACACCATCGGCGCAAGAGCTTTTATTGTTTTTGACGAGAATGAAATAATACCCACCAATATTCATACAAATACTATTGATGCATTGCCGCCCACAAGTCAATTAAATACTATTACCGGCAGCGGCAATTCGGTCACGCTAAGCTGGACGGCGGCTGATGATGCAGGAGGAAGCGGTATTGATCATTACACAGTATATGTATCTGCAGACGAGGTTAACTATAGCGTATTATTTTCGCGTGTTGCCGGTATGGATACCACGTTTACCCTGGCGCAGGATTCAAGCTATTGTTTTTTTGTATTGGCTACCGACAGGGTAGGAAATACGCAAACAATGACTCCCGGTGATATAGCATGCAAAAAAGCAGGAGGGGTGTTGCCGGTAACATGGTTGTTCTTTAATGGAACGAACCATGATAAGGACAATGTTCTTAAATGGGCAACTGCGAGTGAACAGCAGAGTAAAGAGTTCAGGCTTGAGCGATCGCTTAACGGGCGGGATTTTATCCAGGTTGCTGTGATAGCTGCAGCAGGTACGAGTACTGCGACAAGGTATTACGACTATACTGATAGAAGAATTGATAAGCTGAAAAGTAATGTAATGTACTATCGGTTGAAACAGGTAGATATTGATAGTAACTTCCGTTATTCATCAATAGTGCGGCTGAATTACAAGTCTGGTGGCGGAAAGCCTGCAATAGTGTATCCCAATCCTACCGGAGGAATGATCACATTGGTACTCGGCGACCAATCACTGATCGGAACAGTAGCAACGATAATGGATATCAATGGCCGTGTGCTGAAGCAGATAAAACTTACAGCAGGCAGCCAGACAATAAACCTGTCGGATTATGCCAATGGTGTGTACCTCGTGAGGCTCAGTAATAAAGAAACGCTGAAGATTGTGAAGCAATAGAGAAAAGCCCATATTACAGGCCAGGATTTTTTTTATTCATTAAACTAATTCTTAATAAGAATAGCAAACGGCATTTTTTAGAGGCAATTATTTCGATCAAAATCAACAAACGCTTTTTGGTTTATTATAAGTATCTTCAGTATTCTGACCTGCTTCACAAAAAATAAACACCATGAAAATGCAATTTTCATTGATCCTGCTGGTTAGCCTGTGTCAGCTTTTCCAGGCAAGTTGCACCGGGCAGTCGTCAAATAAGCAAGCACCAGCAGCACAAAAAAAGCAAACAGCAACCGAACGGCAATCACCACAAAAGTTTATCGAAGGAAAGGACTACACTGTGTTTGATCGGGTACGCATGATGGACAACCAGGGTTTTACGCAATCCGTGGAGGCTTATAGCCTGTTGCTGCCAAAGGGCTGGCAACACCAGGGTGAAATAATGTGGACAATGCCGGGCCAGGCTTGCGCAGGCAATAACACATGGCTCAAAGCATCCTCACCGGATAATAAATATTCGCTGCAGTTTCTGCCCAATATCATTCTGAACTGGACCACCAACCAGGAAGTATTGCAATGGAATATGGCCAACCAGGGTAATTCTGCTTATTGCATTTTTAACCAGCCAATAGGCGCCGAACAATATTTGAGGAGTGCATTTGTAAAGGAGTTGGGAAACCCCCAAATTGTAAAAGTGGAATCCAACAAAGCAGTGGCGGCTGAAATGCAGAAGATGGTGGAAAAAAGCAAAGCGGAACTGATGCAATATGGCGCTGCCGGTGTTCAGGGTTACGCATCGGCTGTGAATGCAGAAGTGAAATGGAACGATGGCACGGAAGGATTTGTGATACTGGGAGCCGTGGTTAATGAATTGCTGATAGCCAATGCGTATAATGGCACTTACGATAAATCTTACACAACAGCCATTACGAGGAAAACAGTGTTTAAATACCCGGCAGGTGAAAAGGAAAAAGCCAAATCGCTGTTTACCGTGATTATGGCCAGCATGCGCAGCAACACTGCTTATAATGATGCCATTAATAATTTCTGGCGGCAGGTAAGGCAGAAAAAAAACCGGGTGCATTGGGAAAAAATAAAATTAATGGATGAACAAACAATACAAATGGGCGAAAAGGCAGTTGCACAAGGCAACCAGCGGTTGAAAGAGATGGACAACCAGATGCGAAGCTGGGAAGCAACCCAGTCATCACAAGACAAGATGCACACTGAGTTTGTAAAAACCATCCGCGAGGTGGAAAACTTTCGTGATGAAACAGGCAAGTACGAAATGGAATCGGGCTATAATCATGCCTGGAGCCGTGGTGACGGAACATCGTTTGTTCTCTCCGACAATCCCAATTTTGATCCGGCATTTGTTTTTAAAGACCAGCAGTGGAAGCAGATGAAGAAAGTGGATTAGTGGTCTTTGCTGGAAAAGATGCATTCAAAAAATATTGAGCATTTCTATATTCAACCGTTAAACTTTCGGAAACGAATTAAAATCATCAATCCTTACTTATTCGGAACCTATTTTTACCCTGTCAATTGATCCGGCCGTTTTTTTTCTTAATATTCTGTATCCGAGTTGCTTTATACGATTGCTTAACACTGGAAATACTGTTTAATACCTCCTTTATAGGTATAACTGTATGATAATTAGGCTAAAAAAGTATTATTGGTCAAAATCCATGTATTTGGTGATGTAAATGTTTACATTTCGCCATTTTGGTGATAAATCGGGCTGAGTTTGGAGCCCAAATTATATTTTCAACCTAAGAATACAATCATTCGTTAAAATAGTATTAATATGAAGTTACCCATACCCTTAGGTTTGCACAAAACTAAGTTTGCCATATGAGTCAGAAAATCTTCAGGATTTTTCTTTCCTGCGCGTATCTATTTTTTTCGTTGTTAGCCGTAGCCCAGGAAAAGAAAATAACAGGAACCGTGAGTGACGAGAACGGTGCCCCATTGGCCGGAGCCAGTGTAAATGTAAAAAACACTCAAATCGGGGCAACTACAGGCTTGGATGGTAGTTTTACCCTCTCCATCCCCCCAACTGCCAAAACGCTTGTAGTGTCCTATGTTGGAATGAATTCGCAGGAAATTGCTGTCGGTAATTCCGTGACTTTCGCTTTTAAATTAGTTGCTACCGACTCCAAATTAAACGAAGTGGTGGTAGTAGGGTATGGAACTGCTAAAAAAGCTAACCTTACCACCGCTCAAACTGCCGTTTCATCGAAGGATATCGAAAAAACAGTGAATACTACCCTGGAGCAGGCGCTTCAGGGCCGTTCTGCGGGTGTTTATGTCACGCAGAACTCCGGACAGCCGGGTGGTGGTCTCTCCGTAAATATTAGGGGCATAAGCTCATTGGGGCGTACACAGCCCCTTTATGTAATTGATGGGGTACAAATTCAGGTAAATGAAGATGTATCGTACGGCAACCAAAGTTCTTCAAACCCTTTGGCGGGCTTAAACCCATCCGATATTGAGGATATGCAAATATTGCAGGGGCCATCTGCCACCGCTATTTACGGTTCGCGTGGTACAAACGGTGTAATATTAATTACCACCAAGCGTGGTAAAGCAGGCGATTTTAAGGTAGGTTATATTTACCAATACAACCTGCAAACGCCACCCAAAAGCCTCGATGTTATGAACCTTAGGCAGTATGCACAAATGGTGAACGATTACCAAAATGTGCTGGGTACGCCTCAAAATATTCCCGAAAACTTTTTAGACCCTTCTATTTTGGGCGAGGGTACCGATTGGCAAAATGAGTTGTTTAATAATGCTCCCATGAGCAGGCATCAGGTAAACATAAGCGGCGGTGCCAATAATACTACCTATTACATGTCGGGTGAGTATTTAAAACAGGATGGTGTGGCAGAAGGCTCTGGTTTCGACCGCTATGGCTTCCGTCTTAACCTGGACAATAAGCCCCGCACCTGGCTTTCGATAGGAGCAAACCTTAATTTTAATCAAACCAAAGAAACCTTAACGGCTACCAACTATAGTGCAACAGATCCGCTTATTGCCAATGCACTCCGTTTAACACCTCAAATTCCGGTTAAAAACTTCGATGGCTCCTGGGGAAACAGCGACCCTATTAATGGACAGGGGCAATTTGCGCCAGTAAATCCCATTGCAATTGCCAACCTTATTACCAATTCAAATAAGAAGCAGCAGTTTATGGGTGGGTTAAATATTGGCATTACACCATTAAAGGGTTTAAACATCAGAAGTTCGTTTAATGCCAATATGGGCAGCGGACTATCAATGTACTATACGCCAACCTACTATTTAGATCAGTGGCATGAACAAAGAATAAACTCGCTAAACCAAGGCACAAATACAAGCTGGTATTGGAACTGGAATCAGTTGATTGAATACAGCAAACAATTTGGCAAACACAATGTAAGCCTTATGGCTACCCACGAAGCACAAGAGTCGGAATGGAAAAATGTATCGGGCTCCCGAACAGACTTCTTAACAAACGATGTGTTTGATTTGAATGCAGGCGATCCGCTTACTGCTACAAACGGAGGTGGCCGTGGCCAATGGGCTATGGAATCTTACCTGGGTAGGTTTAATTATAACTTCGATAACCGCTACATGTTAACAGCTACTTTTAGGCGCGATGGATCGCCCAATTTTGGAGTGGAAAAAAGGTGGGGTAACTTCCCATCTGTATCTGCCGCATGGAGGGTGAGCCAGGAGGAATTCTTTAATTCTGATCTTTTTAGCGAATTAAAAATTAGGTTGGAAACCGGCTTAACCGGTAATCAGGGTACTGGTTCGGGTATTTATGCGTCTATGGTTCCGGGCGCAACGCCCTGGGGTACCGGCTTTATGCCCGGCACCTTTACCAACGAAGCCTTACAATGGGAAGAAACCAACACAAAAAATATAGGCGTAAATATTGGCTTGTGGAGAAACCGGGTTACCATAGAAGCCGATTATTATATAAAAAACACAGACAACCTGATTTTGCAGGCTAGTTTACCACAGTATATGGGTATTAATGATGCCATAGGCGCTGTGGGAGCCCCGTTGGTAAATACTGGTTCGTTGGAAACAAAAGGCTGGAACTTTACCATTAATGCTGCGGTTATAAACAATCGCGATTTTAAATGGGATGCTAACCTGAACCTTTCTCAATTTAAAACAGAGGTTACCTCATTAAATACAGAAAGTGCGTTTATTGACCGCCGTTCCGACTGGATTTTTGGTTATACTTTCCCATGGGTGCAACGTGCATCTATTGGCAATCAGCCCTGGTTGTTTAGGGGGTATATAGCCGAAGGTATATTTCAATCGGTTAAAGAAATTGACAGCAGCCCGGTACCCGTGGATGGCAATGGTACCCGCAGACCTACGGCTAACAACAACGAAGGCATTTGGGTAGGCGATGTGAAGTATAAAGATCTTAATGGCGATGGGGTAATTACCGCCGAAGATCAAACCAATATAGGCAACCCATGGCCCAAACTAAGTGGCGGATTTACCAATACGTTTACATACAAAAACTTCGATCTAAGTATTTTAATTCTTGGTGTGTATGGCAATCAAGTTTATAATGCCATCAGGCAATTAAGCCTCAACCCCAATAATGTGAACCTTAGTCGTAACTTTTTAACCGATATGACCGACTATGCAAGGTTCAGCGATGACGCTTTAGATCCTGTATTAGAAAACCCCGGTACTTCTATTCCTCGTATAACTACCGGCGGCGTTTCAAGCGATAATAATCAGAGCCTTGTCTCTTCCCGTTTTGTTGAAGACGGCTCTTACCTCCGTTTAAAAAACATTACGCTTTCATACAATTTGCCGGCCAAAATACTTGGATACACTAAAGTTATTAAAGGGCTAAAAGTTGGCGTAGGTGCGCAAAATTTGCTTACCCTCACAGGTTATAAGGGGTACGACCCCGAAGTTGGATCTTACACTGGCGCAGGGGCAAGCTCTACCAATCAGGCTGTAGGTCTCGATTATGGGCGTTACCCACTTACACCCATGTACAACTTTAACGTTAATGTCAATTTCTAAACTTTCTTATTACTTTTTTATGAATACGATATATAAATCACGATTATTGATAGGTGCTCTGCTGGCAGTGGTAGCATGTATGAGTTGTAAAAAAGAGTTTCTCGATAGGCCGCCGCTAGATTCGATTACAGATGCCAATTTTTATAAAACCGATGAACAGGTATTGGCCGCTACCAGCTTGCTGTACAGTAAAGTATGGTTTAGCTACAACGATAAAGCCAGCTTTGCCCTGGGCGATATCAGGGGAGGAACGCTATTCTATCCCTGGGGTGGCGATTACAGGTCGCATGTGCTTTTTACTGCCACAGGCGATAATGGCCATGTAACCGCATCATGGAATGCTTTCTATACCGTGGTTGCACAGGCTAACCTGTTTCTGTATAATATTGAAAGATATGGCGGAGCAGCGGTAACACCGGCCGTAAAGAAGCAGGGCATTGCCGAAGCAAGATTTATGCGGGCATTGGCCTACCGCTACCTGGTAATGAACTGGGGGCCGGTACCCATCATAGAAAACAACTTTGAAAAGCTGTACGATACTACTATTACCCGTAATACCGTGCCAAGCGTATGGCGTTTTATTACCCGCGAAATGAGAGGTGCGCTTGAAGATTTGCCTGTTGCGTCTTCTTTGCCAGGCAGGCTTACCAAGTGGTCGGCTGAGGGTATGCTAGCCCGTTTTTACCTTACCCGTGCAGGTGTAGAATCTGCTGGTGGTGCAAGAAATCAGCAGTTTTTGGATAGTGCTAAATACTATGCTCAACGCGTAATTACACAAAGCGGCAAGCAGTTGCTACCAAACTATGCCGATTTGTACAAATTTCCTTATGATAATAACAATGAATCGCTGTTTGAATTACAATGGCTATTTACCGGCGGTACCGGAACGTATGGTCTGGGCAATAGTGTAATAGATCAAATGTCGCCAAGTACCGAATTGGCGCTTAACAATTGGGGCGGTGGTTATAGTGCTACATGGTGGTTACTTAGCCAATACGATGGCTTTACCAAAATTGGAAACGATACCTTAAAGGGTCGCACACTCGATCAGCGATTAAAAGCTTCTTTCTTACTGCCCGGTTTTGAATACCCTGAAATTGTGTATGTTGCTGAGGGTCCTGATAAAGGCAAACCTTTTGTAGCACCGCTTTCCGGAACTGATCAAAATGCAGCAAATATTAAAAAATATATGGTGGGAGTATCCAATCTAAAGGGTAACGCTGCTCAGCAAAATTACCCGCAGAATACCTACATGATGCGATTGGCAGAAATGTATTTGATTTATACCGAAGCCGTAATAGGCAACAGCGCTTCTACAACAGATGCTACGGCTATCAATTATTTTAATGCGGTGCACACCCGCGCTGGTTTACCGCCATATGAGGTTGCCGGTCAAGGCGCTCAGGGTCCGCTAACGCTTGATAAACTTTATTCTGAACGCTTTAAAGAATTTGCCATGGAAGGCATGGCCTGGTATGATATGATAAGCCTTCAGTATTGGAATCCCACAAAGGCTTACAGCGTTCTTAGCTCGCAGGATAGGGGCTTGTTTTTTGTGGTGCCGGATGTAATGCCAAATCCTACCGAGTGGACTATTAATAAAACGAGCTGGTTTACAGAAAGGAATGCCGAGGTGACCAGTGGAAACTTTTTTCTGCCCATACCAAATACAGAGTTAAGCCAGGCACCAAACCTTTTAAAGCCACCGGTTGATTATCCATAAAGTTGCAAAATATTTAATAAAAGAAATTATATACAAATGAAATCTCTCAATAAAATATTCCCATACTTTCTGTTTGCAATAGCATCAGTAACACTGTTTGCTTCCTGCGAAAAAGAAACCGACAATACCATAAGCACCGGCACACCGGTTATTAAATATGTGAGGATCACAAGCCCCGCATCGTCGGATTCGCTGCTGGTAGGCGCTGGGCAAGGCCAACTTATTGCCATTATAGGCGATCACCTGCAAGCTACCGTAGAAGCCTGGTTTAACGACCAAAAGGCAACACTTACTTCTACTTATGTAACCAGAAATTCCATACTGGTATCGGTGCCAAGCCAAATACCTATTGAAGTAAACAATAAGATAAAGCTGGTATTTGAAAACGGCAGCACCTTACTCTATGATTTTGAGGTGCAGATAAGTAAACCGGCCGTAAACAGCATGTTGTGCGAGTTTGTAAACCAGGGCGATGTGGCCACCATTAGAGGCGATTATTTTTATGAGCCACTTACGGTAACATTCACGGGTGGGGTTGCAGGCGAAATTGTAGCGCTAACTGCACAGGAAATACAAGTGCGTGTACCTGCCGGAGCACAAACGGGACAAATAACAGTTAAAACAAATTTTGGAGAGACCAAGTCCAACTTCTGGTTTAGAGATACGAGAAATATATTCATTGGCAGCGATCCTTTTGAAGGCTGGAACAATGCATCACTTGTAGTAACAAATCCCGGGCCTGGTGACCCGCCTAAAATTAACGGCAACTATTTTCGGATAAAAGCATTCATTGGTAGCTGGGGTTGGAATGAACTTGCCGATGGCGATGCCGGCTCTATGCCAAGCTATAGCAAAAACATTCCTGACGATGCTATTATTAATCCTGAAAAATATTATCTCAAGTTTGAGATAAATACAATGAAGCCTTATAACAACAGCATGATAACCATTAATGCAGGAGGGTCGGTAATTCAGGACACAAAGGGGTATAAATGGGCGCCGCCTTTTGATAGCAAAGGCTTATGGCAAACCGTTGTTTTACCTTATGCAGAAGTTATAGCCAGCTATTCTGTACGACCGGTTGTAAACCCGGATGGATACTGGGCCATGGTATTGCTGCAGGGTCCTGGCGATCTGGATGCTGACATGAGTTTTGACAATTTCAGGGTAGTACCAAAAGAGAGTAAATAATATTTCAGAAGCATTCAACCAACTCAATCATGACTTCGATAAAAAATATAAAACTGATAGCATTTACCACTATGGTATGTATGATAGCTTTGCTACAGGCCTGTAAGAAAGAGGCCGCAGAACCTATACTTACAGTACCCGCCACAACCACGTTGGAAAGCTTTGGCCCAACAGGTGCCCTACATGGCGATACCCTTAGCATCATTGGGTATCACCTCGACAGGGTTACCCAGGTTGATCTTACAGGTGCAACAGTTCCGGCAGCATCGTTTATTAGTAAAAGCGCCGAGCTAATCAACATTATTATACCTGCTGAAACCGAACCGGGATACATCACCCTAAAATCAAGTGATGGCGATATAGTAAGTAAAACTATTTTGAACCTCGAAGTAATGCCAACCATTACCAGCGTTACCGAAGAATCAAGGCCTGGAAGCAATATCAGCATAAAGGGCAATCATCTAAACTGGGTTACCAGCGTCACATTTGCCAAAGGGTTAGTGGAAACTACTTTCGTAAGCCAATCAATAAGCGAGATTGTAGTAAAAGTGCCCGATAATGCTGAGAGTGGAAAACTGTTGATTAATTATGCAGGAACAAAGCCTGATGAATTTGAAACCACCAATAGCCTTACAGTTACATTGCCCGTTGCAACAAGCTTTTCACCTAACCCGGTTAAGCATCAAACCAATCTTACTATTAATGGAACCAACCTCGATTTGGTAAAGGAAGTCAGCTTGCCAGGTGTAGCTGCCGCAATAACCGATTTTGTAAGCCAGTCGGCTACTCAAATTGTCATTAATGTACCATCAGAAGCCGTAAGCGGAAAGGTAACACTGTATCCTGCTTCCAATGTGCCTTCGGTTTCGGCGACAGACATGAATATTACATACCCGGCCATTGCAAACATGGATCCCAATCCAGTAGAAATCGGTTCCAACCTTACCATTACCGGTACCAACCTCGATCTCGTTAAATCTGTTTCTTTCCAGGGAGTGGCTACACCGGTTACCGGTTTTGTCAGTCAATCTGCAACTTCCCTGGTCGTAGTGGTTCCGGTTGGTTCAATCAATGGCAAAATAATGCTGGGTATTATCAATACCGATCAAACGGTATTATCGGAATCGCCGCTTAACATTGTTGGATATGTAATTCCGGTAGGGCCTGTATTCCCCATTTATGAAGACGGCATCACATCCAACTGGAATGGCTGGATTGGCGGCGGCTGGGGTGGTACCGTTACGCTTGATAATCCTTCGCCTGTAAAACGTGGAACTGCATCGGCTAAAATCAGTTATGTTGGCGACTGGGGTGTGCCGTTGCAATTGGGCGGCGCCAACATTAGCCTGGCTCCCTATACTACTTTCAGGGTTTCCATTTATGGTGGTGCGGGCAGCGATGGCCAATCCGTGAATATTGGCTTTAATGAAGCAGATGGAAAAACAGTAACAATAGTTGAAGGTGCATGGACTGATTTTGATATTCCCCTGGGTGAAATTTCATCTGCAACTACCTTGCAGTTTTTATATTTAAAAAAATACAGCACTACAGGTGATTTCACTATTTATGTAGATGACATGGGGTTGAATTAATAATGAATAATTGGAAGACAGCCTGCTGGTTTACCATGGCAGGCTGCTTTCCCGATATTTGACGATTGTAAGAACATTCTATTTTGAAAATATGATGTTTGTAAAATAGCAGGGATGTATATGCAGCCCGAACTTGGCAGTTAGTAGTGGTTTTGTAAAATCCTGGTTCAATGCAGCATTTGCACATGAATCAGGATTTTTTTAAATGAGTTTTTTATGAGATTATTTTCTGGTTTGATTGCCTTATTTTTTTTATTTGGATTAGGTAGCTGTAAAAAGAACAGCAGTGGAAGTGGTACTGTTCCTGATCCGCCCGATCCGCCGGTTCCCCCGGTAATTAAACCACAGGTTGATCCGCCGGTAGCCAAAACCATTGGTTTTTTCCTTGACGACTGGCAGCCAAAACACTTTGGTGGCGTTGCCTCAGTCAATACAATTACCCCGCCTGCAACATCATCAGTAACAGTAAACATCGACCGCAGCCTGGTGCTTACCAAAATACCTAATTCCATATATGGAAACAATGCCAATGGATGGATGACGCAGATTATTACCCAACCCTCCCTGATGGAAAGTATTACAAACCTAAAGCCAAATATAATACGTTTTCCGGGGGGCAGCACCAGCGATATTTACTTTTGGAATGCCTTACCCAATACCCCTCCCGCCGATGCACCGGCCAACTTGCTCAATGCATCCGGAGCCTCTAATCCTGCGGGCTACTGGTATGGACAAAATACCGCCGACTGGACCATTAGCGTGGACAGCTATTATAAGCTGTTGCAGCAAACCAACAGCAAGGGTATTATTACCATTAATTATGGTTATGCCCGCTATGGCACAGGGGCCAACCCGGTAGCAGCCGCCGCGCACCTTGCCGCGGATTGGGTACGCTATGATAACGGACGCACCAAATACTGGGAAATTGGCAATGAAAACTTTGGCGACTGGGAAGCAGGATACAGGATTAAAACGGCTGACAATAAGGATGGGCAACCCGAATATGCAACCGGCCAGCTATACGGCCAGCATTTTAAGGTGTTTGCCGATTCTATGCGAAAGGCGGCCTCAGAAGTTGGGACTAACATTTATATCGGAGCATTATTGTTTGATTCTGCACCCGAAAGCTGGGCAACCAATACGGTGAAAACCTGGAACAGCGGACTCCTGCCTGCTGCAGGCGCAAGCCCCGACTTTTATGTGGTGCATAACTATTACACCAATTACATGACCAATGCCAATGCTGCCGAAATACTGGCTACTCCTGAAGCAGTCACCAAAAAAATGGGTGACTTTATAAAACAATCAGTAGCCAATACAGCACAAACTTCCAAACCCATAGCATTGGATGAATACAATATTTTTTCAACAGGAAGCAAACAGCAGGTTTCACACATAAATGGATTGCATGCTGTAATGGTTTTAGGCGAGTCGCTTAAAAATAATTTTGGCCTTGCTGCCCGATGGGACCTTGCCAATGGATGGGATAACGGCAACGACCATGGCATGTTTAATAATGGCGATGAGCCGGATGGAGTCCCAAAATGGCATGCTCGGCCTGCATTTTACCACATGTATTTTATGCAGCGTTTTTTTGGCGACAGGCTTGTGTCATCTGTGTCATCCGATGCGGATATTGTTTCCTATGCAACCTCCTTTACATCCGGCGAAATGGGGGTGGTATTGATTAACAAAGGCGCTAATTCCAAAACAGCAGAAGTGAAGGTGGAGAACTTCAGTATGGGCTCGCGTTTTTTGTGGTACACACTTACCGGCAGTACGGACAACGGAGAGTTTTCGCGCAAGACGCTTGTAAATGGAACGGGGCCAACCTATGCATCAGGCGGACCCGCCAACTACCAGGCTATCGCAGCCAATGCGGCCCCAACAACTAACGGAATCCGCATACAGTTGCCTGCAAGGTCCGCTGTATATATGGCCATTGAGAAAAAATAGGTTTGCATGTATGGCAACGGAATTGTATTGCCGTTTTCAGCAAATTAAGTAACCGGGTTCCCGCCGTTAACTTTTAGCAGGATCCGCAACCAATTGAAGAATGAATATGAAATCTTTTAATGGCAATCCTGGCAGCATGTTCAGGGTTGCCTTTTTTTTGCTTGCCTGCCCGCTTGCCCTTGCAGCCCAAAAAGTAAATTATAAAGTGTTGCCTGACGGTGTAATTGTTTATCCTCAAAGCGCAAATGCAGGCGACGCCAAAGCGGTTCAGTTAAAAGTGATAAGCACCGGCATTCTCCATGTTGTTGCATCTCCTGTGGCCGAAGTTGAATCGCGAAACAGCTTGACCGTAATCGCTCAACCGCAAACATCAGGATTCCATGTAAAAGAGACCAATGGTAATGTGGTGCTTACTACTGAATTGGTTTCAGCCAACATCCATGCAGGTTCAGGGGCTGTTGCTTTTTTTGACCTTGCAGGCAAGCAGATACTTGCTGAGCGCGCAGGGCAGGGCAGGTCACTGGACCCGGTTATGCACGAGGGGCATGCCTTGTATGCTACCAAACTAGTTTTTGAAACCGGCGCTGATGAAGCCTTTTATGGATTGGGCCAGCACCAGGAAGATGCTATGAACTACAAGGGCAAACAAGTCGTTTTTTACCAGAACAATACTGAAGTGGCTGTCCCCTTTCTTGTTTCAAATAAAAATTATGGTTTATTATGGGATAATTATTCTTACAGCCTCGCTGGCGATATTCGCCCCTTTCAACCACTTTCTATTTTGCAATTGTATGATAAAAAAGGAAACCAGGGATGGCTTACCGCATCGTATGCAAACGACCGGACAAAGCCTGCTGATGTAATCTTTGAAAAGGCGGAGTCGGAAATAGCAATCTCTTATGTGGGCGAATCGAAAGTTAAATTGCCAAAGGAATTTAATGTTGAGAATGGAGTGGTTACCTGGGAAGGCAGCATTGCAAGTTTGGAAGAAGGATTGCATAAAATGAAGTTCACTTATGCCGGGTATATTAAGGTTTGGATTGAAGGAAAACTTGTTTTGGAGAAGTGGAGACAGGCCTGGAACCCCGGTGTAGGGCTGGTGGAGGCTAACCTCGCTAAAGGTAAAAAGCACGCCATAAAAATTGAATGGATACCCGATGGCGGCGAATCGTACCTGACGGTGAACGCCTTGCCGCCGGTTCCGGTACAGGACCAAAACAGCTTCGGGTTTTATTCGGAAGCGGGCCGCAGTATTGACTATTACTTTGTGTATGGCAACAGCATGGATGAAGTCATAGGCGGCTATCGTACATTAACAGGCAAGGCAACCATGGTACCCAAGTGGGCATTGGGTTTTTGGCAAAGCCGCGAGCGCTACAAAACACAGGATGAAATTCTGAATACCGTGGCTGAATTCCGCAAGCGAAAAATTCCATTGGATAATATTGTGCTCGACTGGAGTTACTGGAAACAGGATGATTGGGGCAGCCAGGATTTTGATGCATCAAGATTCCCTAACCCTGACAGTATGATCAGTGTATTGCACAAGCAGTACAAAACACAAATCATGATATCGGTTTGGCCCAAGTTTTATGAAGGGATTGAAGCCTACAAAAAATTTGATGAAAAGGGTTGGCTGTACAAACGCAATATTGCCGACCGTCAGCGCGATTGGATTGCGCAGGGTTATGTTTCAACTTTTTACGATGCCTTTAATGAAGATGCGAGGAAAGGCTTCTGGAATCTTATTCATGATAAATTATATGTAAAGGGCATTGATGCCTGGTGGATGGATGCCAGTGAGCCCGATATCCTTTCGAATGTTTCACCTGAACGCCGCAAGTTGCAAATGACACCCACCGCGTTGGGTTCGGCTGCTGAATTTATGAATGCTTATCCATTACAAAATGCAAAAGGAATTTATGAAGGACAGCGTGGGGTGGACAGTAACAAGCGGGTTTTCCTTTTAACCCGTTCGGGGTTTGCGGGATCGCAACGATATGCTGCCAGTATTTGGAGCGGCGATATTGCCTCGCGTTGGGAAGACATGAAGGCTCAAATTAGCGCCGGGCTTAATTTTTCCATGTCGGGGCTGCCATACTGGACTATGGATATAGGTGGGTTCTCCGTGGAGAGAAGGTATGAAAAACCCAACGAAGCAGACCTTGCCGAATGGCGTGAGCTGCAAACACGCTGGTACCAGTTCGGCACTTTTGTTCCCCTGTTTAGGGCACATGGGCAGTTTCCTTTCCGTGAAATATACAACATTGCGCCTGAAGGCCATCCCGCCTATACAAGCATGCTCAAATACAATCACTTGCGTTACCGTTTGATGCCATATATCTATTCAATAGCCGGGCATTCTTTTCATAAGGATTATACGCTTATGCGTGGGTTGGCAATGGATTTTGCAAGCGATAAGAAAGTATTGAACATTGGCGATCAGTTTATGTTTGGCCCTTCGTTACTGATCAATCCTGTGTACACCTACAAAGCCACCACACGCAAACTATACCTGCCTGCCGGAACGGGCTGGTACGATTTGTATAATGGTAAATTTGAAGAGGGTGGAAAGGAAATAATAGCTGATGCGCCTTACGGGCAAATGCCTGTGTATGTGTGCGAAGGATCTATTATTCCCACAGGCCCGGCCTTGCAATACACTGCCGAAAAGCCTGCTGATGTGATCACGCTGTTTGTGTATGCAGGCAAGGATGCGGATTTTACTTTATATGAAGATGAAGGGTTGAATTACAATTACGAAAAGGGAGCATTTGCAGAAATTAATTTTAACTGGAATGAAGCGGCAAAAACACTGACCATTGGCGAACGTACAGGAAGCTTTGCCGGTATGCTTGCAAAAAGGGTTTTCAATGTGGTTGTTATCAGCAGGGATAAGCCCGCAGCCATGGATTTTAATGCCAAACCTGCAAAAACGGTTAAGTACTCAGGTAAGCATGCTGTGTTGACGTTTTAATAGGATTCAATTTCAAATTTCAAATCAAACAGATGAAACTAATTGCCTGCGTTCTAACCTTTTCCATTTTGTGTTTTTGCCTGCATGCACAGTACCCGGTGAACAGGATGGATTTTAATAAGGATTGGAAATTTATTTTAGGAGAGCTAAAAGATGCATCACCAGAGGGATATAATGATCAGCAGTGGCGGGTATTGAACCTGCCGCATGACTGGAGTATTGAACTGCCTTTTGACGAGCATAGCCCAACAGGAAACGGAGGCGGTGCACTAAGAGGCGGACTTGGATGGTATAGAAAAGCTTTCAATACGCCTTCAAATGCAGGCGGCAAAAAAGTTTTCATTGATTTTGACGGGGTGTATATGAACAGCGAAGTATTCATCAATGGTGTTTCGCTGGGAGTACGCCCAAACGGGTATATTTCTTTCCGGTACGACCTTACCCCTCACCTGAAGCCTGCCGGTGGTAAAAATGTAATTGCTGTGAAAGTTGACAACAGCCGACAACCCAACTCCCGTTGGTACAGCGGTTCAGGAATTTACCGCAATGTATGGCTTACAGTAAGCAACCCGGTGCATGTGGCGCATTGGGGAACCTATGTTACTACACCAAAGGCAGATGCACAATCTGGCAGTGTTCAGGTAAAGGCAAGCATTGCAAATGAAGACAAGACTGCGCAAACGGTAAGCGTTGTACAGGTTTTACAAGATAATAAAGGCAAAGAAGTTTCTAAAGCCAATGCTAATGTAACCATCCCTGCCGGAAGCACTGCCAACGTGGATGCCTTGATGCAGGTGAGTAAACCGGTATTATGGTCTATTGAGCATCCAAACCTGTACCAATTGCTTACAAAGGTGATAGTGAATGGTAAAACAATGGATGAATATATCACACCGGTTGGATTCCGTTCTTTCCGGTTCGATGTGGACAGTGGTTTCTTTTTGAATAACGAATACCTTAAAATACGCGGCGTGTGCATGCACCACGACCTGGGAGCGCTTGGAACAGCTATCAACACGCGTGCGATTGAGCGGCAGCTTGAAATACTCAAAGGAATGGGCGTAAACGCTATCCGCACTTCGCATAACCCGCCTGCACCCGAACTGCTTGGATTGTGCGACCGCATGGGTTTCCTCGTAATGGATGAAGCATTTGATATGTGGAAACGACCCAAATCGAAATATGATTACGCGAATTATTGGGATGCCTGGCATGCAAGGGATTTAACCGACCAGGTGATGCGCGACCGCAACCATCCATCTGTTATTATGTGGAGCCTGGGCAACGAAATATACGAGCAGTGGGATAAAAACGGGCATGATCCGGTAACCGATACATCGGGGCGTAAAATAATGAGGGAATTGTATGCGCTGCTGAAAACCCTCGACACTACCAGGCCTTCAGTAACTGCCAACAATGAAACGCAGAGATACAACAACCTGCTACTTTCAGGCGCCAATGATATAATAGGGTACAACTATCATCATGCCGACTGGGATAAGGATAGTGTTCAAAATCGTTGGGGCAGAAAGCCTTTCATTGTAACTGAATCGGTTTCGGCGCTGCAAACCCGCGGGCACTACGATATGCCATCCGACAGCATCCGCAGGTGGCCCATTCGCTGGGATAGCGCATTTACTTCGGGCAATGCAGATACAACCTGCTCGGCCTATGAAAATTGCAGCACGCCCTGGGGTACCACGCATGAAGAAACCCTGAAGATTTTTGAAAAGCAGCAACATAACTCAGGCATGTTCATCTGGACCGGTTTTGATTACATTGGGGAACCTACTCCTTATGGATGGCCCGCCCGTAGTTCATATTTCGGTATTGTAGACCTGGCCGGTTTCCCCAAGGACGCTTACTATCTCTATCAAAGTGTTTGGACCAATAAACCTGTGCTTCACCTGTTTCCTCACTGGAATTGGCCGCAGGCCCCTGCGGGGGAGCGGGGTCAAACGATTGATATATGGGCTTACTATAATAATGCCGATGAGGTAGAATTGTTTGTAAACGGAAAATCACTCGGTGCCAAACGAAAAACCGGTGATGAACTGCATGTGATGTGGAGAACAATATTTGAACCGGGGGTGATAAAAGCCGTTTCGCGTAAAGGTGGGAAAGTTGTTTTAACACAGGAACGAAAAACAGCGGGCGCTCCTGCCAAACTGGTTTTAAAAGCCGACAGAAGCAGCATTGCTGCCGATGGAAAGGATTTATCATTTGTAACCATTGAGGTGGTTGATAAAGATGGCAACCTGGTTCCGGATGCATTAAACAATGTGAAGTTTGAAGTGACCGGGCCCGGCATTCTGGCCGGAGTAGATAATGGCTGGCAAACTGACCTCACTTCTATGAAAGGCCATGAAAAAAGGGCTTTTAACGGGCTTTGCCTGGCCATTTTACAATCCAATGGAAGGACAGGCAACATTCAGCTAAAGGCCACCTCGCCGGGGCTGGAAGGCGCCACGATTATTGTTTCGGTAAAATGATCCTCCTTTATTTTTTGTTCGTACGTTGTTAGCCATCCTCTGCTCAAAGTGAGGTTAAGGGGTTTTGGAAAGTTGGCAAAAGCCAATTTAAACATTCATAGAATAATCCATCTACATTGCTGTTTATGCTATGTTGGCATGGTATAAGCCATGGTACTTTTGCCGCGTTATTCAGGAAAGCCTGAATGACAAAGAGCGAGGGGTTGCAGGGTATAAAAAACTGTTTCCGGGTACTGCCAATAATGAGATATGATTGCCAATACCTTCCACTATGAGTTTCATGGTGGCCTGAAATTGCTTTGTAGTTAAGTGAAGAAATGGATAGAAAATTTAAACGCCGGCCGGTTTGATTTTGCGTGGCATGCGAAATTCAAACCAGGGGGTGTTTGGAAAACCTATGCCCTTTGTTCACCTTTCCAGGGGAGATTTTAAGGGAAACAATTTAACGGTTGAATGGAAAAATATTTCTGCAGGGGGTCAGGGTTCTTGCTTTCAACAGACCTCTACATACAGGATTGTATTCAAAAAATGTTAAAAAATCAATAAAGACTGTTTGCCACTACCCCCCTCCCTTTCATATAGCATCAAAAGCTATATATGTGTGATGGAGAAATATTTAATTAATAACCCAATTCAAAGAATTATGAGCTTCAAAAACAAATTGTTGCTGATGGTGATGAGCCTTTTCATCGTATCGGCAGGGTTTAGCCAGGAAAATGCACCAGGTGTGATTACCGGTGTGGTTAAGGATGCAAAGGGAGCGCCGCTTCAAAGCATTACTGTGGCTGAAAAGGGCACTTCCAATGCCGTAATTACCAGCGCTGAAGGAACTTTCAGCATCAAGGTGAAAACAGGAACTGCCACCCTGGTTTTTTCAGGGGTTGGATTTGCCGGCCAGGAAATAAAAATTACGGATAATAAGCCGCTTTCCATTGTGCTGATTGACGAATCTAAAGAACTGTCTGACGTAGTAGTTGTAGGTTTTGGCACCCAGAAAAAAGCGAAAGTGATAGGCGCCGTGTCCACCATGAAAATGGATGAGGTTTTGGGTGAAAGGCCCGTCAGCACTACATCAAGTCTGCTGCAAGGGGTGATCCCCGGTTTGCAGGTATCCATCACTTCGGGCCAACCCGGAGCAGGTTCCAACCTCAATGTACGTGGGGGAACAAGTTTTGGCACATCGCTCACAGGCTCCATCCAAAATGGCGGCCCTTTGATTTTAGTGGATAATACGCCGCTTAACGGCCCTTTAAACCTGATTGATCCCAATGATATTGAATCCATCACTGTTTTGAAGGATGCCGGGTCGGCAGCTATTTACGGTGCGCGCTCGGCTTTTGGCGTGGTATTGGTTACTACCAAAAAGGGTACGAAGAACCAGAAGATACAATTTAATTACAGCAATAATATTGTTTTTGCTACCCCAACCAACCTGCCTGAAAAAGCAACGCCTCTTCAAACTGTTCAGCATTATATTGATGGCGGTCGTACTTCGTATTACGGAAACCAGGACCTGGCTACCTGGAGGTCGCTTCTCCAGGAATATGAGCAGGATCCATCCAAGTATCCGCTGGGTTATTCCTTGCAGAATAATGTGTATTACAGGCTTGCTGCAACCGATGCTATGAATGACCTCCTGGGTAACAACTCTACCCAGTTCATGAACAACCTTTCGTTCAATGGAGGTTCCGACAAAACAACTTACCGCGTTTCTTTCGGTACAACAAACGAGAAAGGCATCCTTGTTCCCGACGCTAACCAGGACAAATTCAGGCGTTACAATTTTAAATCAATTATTACTACGGATATTACAAGTTGGTTTTCTGCGCAGGTTGATGCAAACTATTATAACGGTCTCACCACCCGCCCTTCGTACACAAATGCCTTTGGTGATGCTACTAATCTTCCATCATTTTTGCCGGTTGACACACTTGCAGGAACACCGGGCAATATTGCCAGTGCTAAGTACATGATTAACCAAACGATACCTTCTACTTTCAAGTATGATGAAACACGTTTGACTGGAAGGATAATACTTAAACCCGTTACCGGACTTACCGTTACAGGTGAATACACTTTTGACTACTACCGCAACCTGAATACCAGTTACGACAAAATTGTTTCAGGTCAATTAAATCCTTACACATATACTCCAACCAACTATGGGTCGGGGAAATATTCAAAAGACAACAATTTTACCGAATACAATACCATCAACATTTTTGGAAATTATGTGAAAAACATAAAGGACCATAATTTCGGACTGATGGGAGGCTTCAACCAGGAGTTTAGGAATTATGAGCAGGAGGTTATTTCACGGGGTGGTATGATTAACGGCAGCATACCTTCTATTTCTACAGGCACCGCTGTAATTGAAGGCACAGACAATTATTCGCAGTTTGCTACCAGGGGATTTTTTGGCCGGTTTAACTACGACTATAAGAACAAGTACCTGGTTGAATTGAATGGCCGTTACGATGGGTCTTCCCGGTTTCCCGACGGACACCGCTGGGGCTTCTTCCCTTCAGGTTCTTTGGGCTGGAGGGTAACCGAGGAAAATTTCATGAGCGGCGCCAGATCATGGCTTAGCGACCTGAAAATACGTGCATCTTACGGTTCGGTGGGAAACCAGAATATTGGCGAATACCAGTACTATGCAGGTATGAATCCAACGCAGCCTTTCTGGCTGGTAGGTTCAGTGCCTATCACTACACTGAGTGCGCCTGGCCTGGTAAGCCCCGACTTTACCTGGGAAACAGTTGAAACTAAAAACATAGGGGTGGATTTTGGGTTCCTGAAAAACAGGCTGACCGGCGCTGTGGATATTTACCAGCGCAATACCAGGGATATTCTCAGCTCAAACGATACGCCCATTCCTGCCACGCTTGGCACCGGCGCCCCATTGGTAAATACCGCCTCATTGCGCACCAACGGATGGGAAGCCGAACTTTCGTGGAAGGATAAAGTAGGCAAAGTAAGCTACTTTATCAGCGCCAACATGTTTGACTATACATCTACAGTTACCAAAATCAACAATCCAAACGACCTTATTTCCCAACTGTATGTTGGTCGTAAAAGCGGAGAAATTTGGGGTTATATAACAGATCGTTTTTACCAGGAATCAGACTTCATTGAAGGTACACTCGATGCAAACCTGAAAAACGGAACATTAAAAGCCGGTTTGCCAAAGCAGGCCGGGCAGTCGCCCAATCCCGGGGACCTTATGTTTATGGACCTCGACAGCAACGGTGTTATCAACCAGGGTTCCAATACGCTTGCCGCTTCAGGCGACCGCAGGATTATTGGAAACAGCACACCGCGCTATCAGTGGGGTCTTAGGGGAGGTATTTCGTACATGAACTTCGATTTCTCCTTCATCCTTAATGGGGTTGGAAAGCAGGATCAATTCCGTGCCGACCAGTTGATTTTCCCTAACTTTTGGTCAACTTATGGGGCTTTGTATTCGCACCAAACCAATTACTGGTCGAAAACAAATACGGAAGCTTATTATGGAAGGATTTATGCCGATGCTGCCGGTAACACCCCACAGACTTTTAACCAGGTAACACAAACCAGGTACCTGCTGAATGGCGCCTACACAAGGGTTAGAAACATGACTTTGAAATACAACCTGCCGGATAACATGCTGAAAAAAATGATGATCAAAAGAATGTCAATTGCCGGAAGTGTTGAAAATCCATTCACTTTCGATCACATGCCGAAAGGTATATTTCCTGATGTGGCTACAGTTGGCGGTACCGCAGGTGGAGGAATGGGATACCCGTTCATGAAAAAATGGTCGGTTGGCGTAAACCTTACTTTCTAAAAAAATACAGCGTTTACAAATCTTTGGTATATAGCTGAAAGTACAGGAATACATCAAAATTGCCAACGCTTCTTTGTAATACAAGCAGAAATATCTGTGAAAACAAAATAAATGAACATGAAAAATAATATTTTAGCATTCTCTCTTTGCCTGTTGGTTCTTGGAGGATGTAACAAAGACTTTCTCGATAGAAAGCCGATTGACCAGCTTACCGATGGCACTGCATTTGAAACCTATGATAATTTTAAAACCTATGCATGGGGGCTATACGACTATTTTGGTGGTTATGGCCAGACTGCAGCCCAATATCCTACTTATTTTGCCAGCCAGGAATTTAACTCGGACAATTTTTCGGAAACCCGGAGTGGCGCCCAGTCGGCATACGCTATGGGAACTAAACTTGTTCCAACTGCTGCCGGCGCTGCCACAAACATGCTGCAAATTTCACAATGGAATTTCAGCTATGTACGTCGTGTTAATATCATGCTGGATCATATTGAAACTTCTTCTATGACCCAGGCCGAAAAGGATCATTGGAAAAGCGTCGGATTTTTCTTCCGCTCGCTGCGCTATTACGACTTGATTGCAGCCTTTGGCGATGTTCCCTGGCTTGAACATGAGCTTAACATTAATGATACTGCCGTGCTATATGCCACGCAAACCCCGAGGGATACTGTTGCCAGAAAAATGCTGAACGATCTTATTTGGGCCGAAAGCCATATTAAAGCAACCGGCGATGGCAGCAACACCATCAACGTTCATGTGGTGAGGGCGCTTATATCAAGGTTTGGTTTGTTTGAAGGAACCTGGAGAAAATATCATGGCCTGAGTGATGCCAACCTGTTTCTGCAAGCTTCCTTTGATTACTCTCAGAAGCTTGTTGCGAGCTTCCCGAGCATCATGAGCAGTTATGATGATGTTTACAATAGTGAAGATTTGTCGGGCAAGCCTGGCATAATACTCTTTAAACCGTATGTTGCAAATACCACCATTAATAATGGCTCTACATCAATCAATCCCGCCAATACACGTTTTACAGCAAGCACCAACTGGTATGCCGATGTTCCTAAGGATGCAATAGAAAGCTTTTTGTGCTCGGATGGCCGCCCCATTTCATCAAGCACAGTATATGCGGGCGACGACTCCATGTATGCCGTATTTAAAAACAGGGACCGCCGTTTGTATTGGAATATTATTCCACCCTATCGTGTTAAGTTTAAGAATCCATCGCCAACCTCGGCAGCGGGCGCATCAGATACACTATGGACCAGGGACGCCAATGCAGACTATGGCCAGTACATTGATTTGATGAAGTCTTTCCCCGGTAACACCAATAAAACACTTCCGTTGCTTGCACAAACTGCCGATATGAAATCGGGAAATGTGATCCCCAATATTCCTCACTTTGATAAATGGAACCGCAGTTTAAGCAACTGGGCCAACACCCCTGCACAAAATATTGCTATAGCACAAGTGGTTAGCCGGATTGGTTATCAATTCTGGAAATTTTACAACCGGCTGCCACAGGATAATTCAACCAACAATACACAGGATTGCCCCTTGTTCCGGATTGAAGAAGTTATGGTGAACTACGCCGAAGCCGCTTATGAGCTGGGAATGTTCAACCAGTCCATTGCCGATCTCACAATCAATAAGCTGCGTGCCAGGGCATCAGTACAGCCAATGACCGTTGCTGCAATTGATGGTGGCTTTGATTTGAATCGCGACCCTTCAGTTGATCCTGTTTTGTGGGAAATCAGGCGTGAGCGCCGGGTTGAATTGTTTGGCGACGGGTTCCGTTTCAATGATCTTAAGCGCTGGGCAAAGGGTACATATTTGAATCAATATGCACTTGGGGTAAAAGTAAAAAATGCTGATTACGGTAATGCATTGACCATTGATGGCGGTGCGGCAGTTGGCTATGTCAGGTTCTTTGCTGCGGCTACCGGTTGGAACGACAAGTTCTATCTTGAACCTGTGCCTACCCAGGAAATGGTAATTAATCCCAGCCTGAAGCAAGCGCCGGGTTGGTAAAAAATAAAAAGGGAAAGCGGCCTCTTGAAAAAGGGGCCGCTTTTTTGTATCGCATATTTTTGCATATAAAAATGAATGCAGGGTTGAAACAAGTTGTAATCATTTCATTTTCCCTTTTCCTATTTGAAACAAAATCCGGGTTGGTAATCCGCTTAGCATCAGATTATTTCATGGAATTTTGTTAGGTTTGGCGGAATCACCTCGTGTGGTTCCGCATTTTTTTAAAACGAATTTCGCTTGAAACGAATAGGCATGGATATTGGTGGAAGCCATTTGGCTGCCGCCTGTTTTTCAACAAATACTTCAGTTACCCCATTGGAGCATTTGCCGCTTGATGCCGGTGCCGGTGCATTGGAAATAATCAGGACAATTTGCAGCGTCATCAGGAACCAACTGCGTGGAGAAGCAGTTCCTTTGGCAGTGGGTATTGCCATGCCGGGCCCTTTCAATTATGATGCAGGCATCAGTGAAATTTTTGGCGTGGGAGGAAAGTTTGCCGGCACATTCGGCCTGCATGTTGGCGAGGCCATACATGACTATGCGCAACTGCCCGCAGGCAGCGAAGTGTATTTTTCCAACGATGCACATTGCTTTGCTATTGGCGCTTACCACACGCTGCATGCAAAAAGCAAACGCACTATTTGCCTTACGTTGGGTACGGGCTTTGGTTCGGCATTTCTCGAAAACGGGTTGTTGCTTCCGAAAAACAAATGGCTCACCGGTTCAGGCTACCTGTATAACCAACCCTTCCACCATTCCATTGCCGACGATTATTTTTCTACCCGCTGGTTTTTGAAGGAATATTTTCATACATGCGGCAGGAAAATTGAATCGGTAAAAGCGCTTGCCGAACTTGCTGCGGATGATGATTGTGCCCGGCGGGTATTCAGGCAATTCGGAACCAACCTTGCCGCATTCCTGCAACCCTGGATGGCAAAGTTTGAATGTGATACAATCATCATGGGTGGAAACATTGTAAAAGCCCGGCATCTTTTTGGCGAAGATTTTACGCAAACACTCAGGCAATTCAAACGGGATATGCCTGAAATTATTACAGTGGCTGATACGGAAGCATGTATCATTGCAGGCGCCGCTTTACTGGCCGAACAAAATATGAATAGGAAAATGGAATCCGCAAAAATGAAAACAGGTAATACAGAAATAGCCGCATGGCGCAAAACAACACAGCCGCTCTTGCCTTTGCAGAAAACAAATGACCCAACAGGAGGCTACGACATATTTCCATCATTTTCATTAGCGCCCGGGATAATTCATACCGGTTTTGAAACACTTGCGGCAACCATTGCTAAAAACAAAACAGTGGTGATAGATGGTTTTGGCGGTGTGCTTTGGGATACATTCAGGCAGCAGTTGAATGCGTGTTTTCCGGCGCTTGGTGTGAAGCCCTTGTGGTACGACATCAGCACATGCCTGAAACCTGAATCGGACATTGAGGAAATGATTTCGCCAAACCTGAATGGAAACGACCCGGTATTTGGAAAAAGATACCGGGGGGAGCTTGCTGATTTTTTTGATGCGGCAAAGCTCGGCTCGATAAAGCCAGACCCTCATGCCGAAATATGCATTGTATATGGTACGGGTGCAGCGCTTAGCAAATGGGATGGGTTGCTGGTGTACATAGACATTCCAAAGAATGAAATTCAATACCGCATGCGTGCCAAAACCATCTGCAATCTTGGCGCCACAGGCAGCTTTGAAAACACGCAGATGTACAAGCGCTTTTATTTTGTGGACTGGCCTGTACTGAACAGGCACAAGCAGCAGTTGCTTGCTGCCATAAACATTGTGGCCGATGAACAACGCATGCAGGAGATTGCGTGGATGCAGGGCAATGATTTCAGGAAAGCCCTCGATGAAATGCTGCATCAGCCTTTTCGGGCACGGCCCTGGTTTGAGGCCGGTGTTTGGGGCGGGCAATGGATGAAGCGACATTTGAAAGGACTGAACCCTGGTGAAATAAACTATGCCTGGTCGTTTGAGCTGATCACACCCGAGAATGGAATCACATTCGAAAGCGACCGGCAATTGCTGGAAGTGTCGTTCGATTTCCTGCTTTACCATAACAATGAACAATTGCTTGGAAAAGCAGCCAAACGGTTTGGTACGGAGTTCCCCATTCGTTTTGATTTTCTCGATACATACGATGGAGGCAATCTTTCCATTCAATGCCACCCGCGTACAAAATACATACAGGAGCAGTTTGGTGAAAGCTTCACGCAGGATGAAACTTATTACATCCTCGACTGCGAGCCCGGTGCGGAAGTTTACCTGGGTTTCCAGGACAATATTGAACCGCAGGCTTTCAAACAGGCCTTGCTCCATGCGCAAAAAACAGGTGAGCAAATGGATGCAACCTCTTACGTGCAATCATTTGATGCACACAGGCACGATTTGTTCCTGATTCCCAACGGAACCATTCATGCATCAGGCAAAAACAACCTGGTTCTGGAGATCAGCAGCACGCCGTATATTTTTACCTTCAAAATGTACGATTGGCAGCGGATGGACCTCGCGGGCAAACCACGCCCCATCAATATTGAGCACGCATTCCATAATCTTTATTTCGATAGAAAGGGAAAATGGGTGGAGGAGCACCTCATATCAAAACCTGTGTTGCTTGAAGAGAAAAGCAACTTCAAACATTACCTGCTTCCCACGCATCCCGAACATTTTTATGCGGTGGAACGCTTCGAATTCAATGGCGAAATAAGCATTGAAACCAAGCGCCGCTGTTTGGTTTGCATGCTGGTGCAGGGAAATGCAGTAGATGTTTTGGCCAATGAAAAAATGCAACGCTTCCATTATGCGGAAACCTTTGTGATTCCTGCTGCTGCAGAAACAACAACGGTAAGGAATGTATCTGATAAAGATGCAATGATGGTGATAGCTTACGTAAAAGATGCATGTTGCTGAGGAACATTCAAGCTATAAATTCATGTAGAATAATATATAAAACCGGTTATGCATCCAAAAGGTAAAATCAATTCCAGGTATCTCGCGCTTATCACGCTGGCAGCAACGCTGGGTGGTTTCCTGTTTGGGTTTGATACGGCAGTCATATCAGGGACCATCAGTTATGTAAAGGCCCTGTTTACGATGTCTGCTTTGATGGAAGGCTGGTTTGTAAGTTCGGCGCTGCTGGGCTGCATTGGCGGGGTAGCCGTTTCAGGAAAATTGGGGAATGCATTGGGACGAAAAAAAGTGATGCTGCTTTCGGCAATTCTCTTTGCGGCAAGTGCAGTTGGCTGCGGCTTTGCGCCCGATGCTTTCTGGCTCATTGTATTTAGGTTGGTGGGCGGCCTGGGTATTGGTGTTGCTTCCGTTATTTGCCCCATGTACATTACCGAGCTTGCTCCATCGCAGGTGCGCGGCAAATTAGTGACATACTATCAGCTCGCTATCACCATTGGCATTCTCATGGCATACTTTTCGAACAATACCATCCAGGTAAATGCACTCAAATTAGTGGATGCAACAGGCTGGATGCACAAACTTTTTTCCGCTGAAATATGGAGGGGGATGTTTGTTATTGGTGCGCTGCCTGCCGCATTATTCATATTGCTGATTATGTTTATACCTGAAAGTCCCAGGTGGCTTGCATGGAAAGGCAACACAACAAGGGCCAGTGACATTCTTGCAAGCATCACCTCGCAGGAGCAGGCCGCTGAAGAGATGAAATCCATCAACGAATCAATAAGTAACCCCGAAGATAAGCCGGAGGAGCTTTTCATTTTCAGGGGAAAGCTCAGGAAGCCATTGTTGCTGGGTATATTGCTGGCAGCGCTATCCCAATTCAGCGGCATCAATGCCATCATTTACTACGGCCCTTCCATCCTGGAAAAGGCAGGCTTCCAGCTCAGCGAAGCGTTGGGTGGACAGGTTACCATTGGGCTGGTAAACATGGCATTCACCTTTGTGGCCGTGTTTGTAATTGACAGGGGTGGCAGAAAGCCCTTGCTGATGTGGGGCATTGGCGGTTCCACGCTTGCTTTGTTGCTGGCAGGGCTGTTGTTCCTTGCAGGCAGTACGCAAGGCTGGCTATTTTTGGCATGCATCATTTTATTTATTGCCTGCTTTGCATTTTCATTCGGCCCGGTGGTTTGGGTAATCATCTCCGAAATTTTTCCGACCGGTGTGCGAAGCCGGGCCGTTGCTATTTGCACCATGAGCTTGTGGATGGCCAACTGGCTGGTCGGGCAGTTTTTCCCTGTGCTTAACCAATGGCCTGCCGTGCCATTTTTTGTTTTTTCTTTTTGCTGTTTGTTTGCGCTATGGCTTACCTGGAAAAAATTTCCTGAAACCAAAGGGCAAAGTCTCGAGGCAATTGAAAAGTTTTGGAATTAAGACATATTAAAAGATGCGTATAACTTTCACCTAATGTTATACCAATCCGTGATGGCATTGGGCATACGCTAATCAATAATTTATACACCGAAATATCCTGTTATGGCGACCAAATTAGTTCTGAAGCAATTTTTATTTTTCTTCCTTTTGAATGTTGCCGTGGCGGATTGCAGGGCCCAGGATAACCTGAACCTGCAACCCATGCTGCAACCCGTTGACAGCAACGGCATTTTTGTATCAGACAGCTTTTATACCTGGTGCAGCAGCGTAATTAAAGGAGAGGATGGAAAGTACCATATGTTTTACTCGCGCTGGTCGCATGGCAAAAGGGTGAATGATGATGATTCCATGAATTACATTTTTGATGGTTTCCGTGGCTGGGGCAAGTATTCTGAAATTGCCTATGCGGTGTCGGATAACCTGAACGGGCCGTTCAGGCATGTGTCAACCATTTTGAAAGGCGACCGCAAAGAAGGAAGCTGGGAACGGTTTACCATGCACAACCCGCAAATCAGGAAATTCGGAAACTATTATTATCTCTATTACATCAGCAATTCTTTTGATTCTTCGCTCACTTTTGCCGGTGAAACAAAGATGGCGAGGGACTGGAAACATTGGCTGAAGTACAATTGCACCCAAAAGATTGGCGTGGTTAAGGCCAAAACAATTGCCGGCCTGGTAAAGGGTAATTACGAAAAGCCGCCTGCTCCGCTGGTTGTACCTGATAATAAGAACACATTTGAAGTGGCTACCAATCCAACTGTTACACAAGGACCTGACGGACACTATTATATGATGTACAAATCGCGCAAGCCCAATGTGGGCAACATGACTTTCTGGATGGCGGTGAGTAATAAGCCCGATGGCCCTTACACCATGTTGGGCGAAGTGTTCACCAGCGCCGAAATGGCTTGTGAAGATCCCTGCATGTGGTATGATAAAAAAAGAAAGCGGTTTTATGCTGCCGCCAAATATTATTCAAACAGCAAGGTATTGTCACCCCAGTTTGGTTCCCTGGTGCTCATTACCTCGGTGGATGGCATCAAGTGGACTCCTGCAAATCATTCGCTTATTTCATTGCGTGAATTAAGGCGTGCAGATGGCACCGTTACGCCTCTTGCACATTTGGAACGCCCGTTTATTGTGACCGATAAAAAAGGTCAGCCCATTGCTTTGTTTGCGGCGGCTTCCATTGATGAGCCAACCAAAGGAAATATGTCGCATCCTGATTTCAGGAACAATACATTTAACGTTGCCTTCAGGATAAAGCCCTAGGCCATGTATTAAAAAACCAATGGGATTTTTTTCCCCCACCAAGGAAACGAAGAACAAAAAAAGTTAATTGAACCCGTGTTTTTCCAGGTTGCACTCCCTTTTGAGCTTTTGAGACAATTGTTCTATCTTCCTTTTTCCTTTTATTACAATTATTTTATGCCTTTTTATCGGGAAAATATATAAGATTTAACCGTTAACAATTCCATTTTTTGAAGTAGAAATGAATTATATTATAAATATTTTTTAGCTTTAATATAATTTAATAAATATATTTTGCCATCAGATTATACATCCTTATCAGTCAATACTCCATCTGTGCAACCAGGTTTAACAAATAATTTTGCACCCGGATTTAAATTAGAAGATAAGAATACCTGCCTGCGCTACGCTTTGCCAATTATTTCTATTTAGTAAATGATTTGATCTGCAATGCATACAGTGGTTGTTGCAGCCCTGCCTGATTGAAGAAGGATGTTCACTTTCTCTTTTAAAGTTGACCGGTACCATTGGGTTTCAAAACCCAGGTAAGCACTCGAAATTGTTCGGACTATATGATCACTTATAAACCAAAAAATCAATGTGTATGAAAATCGTGAATAGGCTGTTGCTCTTTGCCGTTTGGCTGAGTGTATCCCTATCAGGAATGGCTCAGTCAGCCGAAGAAGTGACTGGAATGGTCTCTGATGCTTCGGGAAAACCATTACCCGGCATTACAGTTACTGAAAGAGGAACTAAGAATTCAGTTATGACCGGAGAGAGCGGTGCTTTCAAAATCAAAACTAAAAATGGCGCTATCCTGCTTATTACCGGAGTAGGGTTTGAATCGCAGGAAGTGCGGGTGAATGTAACCGAAGTAATTAAGGTGGTTCTGAAGCAGGAGGCCAAGGCGCTGACCGATGTAGTGGTTGTTGGCTATGGCACCCAAAAGAAAGCCAACCTGACCGGATCGGTTGACCAGGTATCAGGCGAAGTATTGGAGAACAGGCCCATTACCCGCGTGACACAAGGCTTACAGGGTATGGTAGCCAACCTGAATATTACCACCAATACCAACGGGGGCACACCCAATGCAACACAGAATATCAATATTCGTGGATTTACGGGTTTTGGCGCTTCCGGCTCACCCCTGATTGTTATTGATGGTATCGCCACTTCCGGTACCGGCGCTTTTAATAACCTGAACCCCAATGATGTGGAGAGTATCAGTGTGCTGAAGGATCAGGCTTCTGCCGCAATTTATGGAGTGGATGGCGCATATGGTGTAATTCTTGTTACTACCAAATCGGGTAAGAAGAATAAAAAACCCCAGATCAGCTACAGTTCTTTATGGGATTATTCACAGATGATGAATATGCCTCACCTGGCAAGCTCGCTTGAGTGGGCCAATGTGTATAACGAGGCTAACCGGAATGCAGGAAACGGAAACTATTATCCTGAAGAGCAAATGCAACGCATACGCGATTATATTGATGGTAAGCTGACCACCGAAACACAGCCGAATCCAACCGGTACAGGATGGATGAGCGGTAATGCCAACAACGACTGGTTTAACGTAACGTTCAAAGATTTTGCAGTAAACCAGCAGCACAATATTTCTGTTTCAGGTGGCGGCAACGGATCTACTTATTTTGTTGGAATGGGTTATAACGATAAAAAGGGAATGTTCCGTTATGGCAACGATGAATACAAGCGTTATAATTTCAGGGCGAACCTTTCAGCCGACATCACTGATTGGATGCGTTTCAATCTCCGCTCCTCTTATGTAAAAACAAATTACAACACTCCCTACGAGTATCCGGGTTTAACGGGTGGCGGCCTTAGCGCTTACCTCCATAATGCTGCCCGCTTATTTCCCGGCAATGCTCTGTGGCTGCCCAATGGGTATATGCACCTCGGTGGCAGCCTGGCGGCTCTCATGAACTATGGCGGCAGGACAATAACCGATGGGGAAGAATTACAACTTTCGGGTGAATTTGTGGTAAGCCCGCTTAAAGGCTGGGACATAACAGCCAATTACACGCTGTTTTCCGGAAACGGAAATTCATTGGCAAATGGGTCAACCATTTATGTGCCCAACCCCGATGGAAGCCTGGCAGTTTCGGGCCAGAACCCCAACCAGGTACGCAGGGGCTTTTCCAAAACAAATAACCATTTGGTGAACCTTTTCAGCTCTTATGACAAGCGCGTGAAAAAGCACCATTTTAAAGTATTAGGCGGATTCATTATGCGTTACAATGAAACGCTGAGCATGAATGGTTCCAATACGAATTTGTACACTGATAATCTGCCTTCTCTTTTTCTTACCTACGGTCCTAACCCAACGGTGTCCGATGCTATGGGTGACAATTCGGCTAAAGGCTTTTTCGGTCGCATTAATTATGATTTCGCCGATAAATACCTCATCGAGTTCAATGGCCGCTATGATGCTACCTCCAAATTCATTTATAATCAATGGGCTTTCTTCCCCGGGGTTTCAGCCGGCTACGTAGTGTCGAAAGAACATTTCTTTGAACCGGTAAAAGACATTGTAAATAACATGAAGCTGCGCGCGTCTTTCGGAAAGTCCGGCGATCAAAGCAGTTTTGGTAATTATCCATTCTATGCTACCCTTCCAACTACCGCTGCATCCAGTTCAAACTGGTTCTTTGGTACTGCCGCAAAGGCCTATGTATCACAAGGCGGCGATATAAACCCCAATATCACATGGGCCAAACCGGTAATGCTTGATTTCGGTGTGGATCTTGGTTTCTTTAAAAATCGTCTCCAGGTTAGTTCCGATTGGTATCGCAGAACCATTACAGATATGCTGGTGGCCTCACAACCCCTGCCTGCCGTGTTCGGAACCCCTGCACCCCAAACCAACGGTGGCGAAATGTACACTGAAGGTTGGGAATTCACTGCAACCTGGGCCGACCGTATCGGCAAGGATTTGAAATACACCATTCGCGGTATGGTAAGCAACTATAATGGTTATATCACCAAGTTCCCTAATCCCACCAAATTGTTGAGCAACTACTATGAAGGGCAAAAGCTCGGCCAGATTTGGGGATATACTACCAATGGGTTGTTTCAATCGGCTGATATAGCAAATAGTGCTCCAAAAGCCTCCTTCTGGACCGGCGTATGGACTCCCGGCGACGTAAACTATTTGGACCTGGACAAGAGTGGCCGGGTTGACCCGGGTAAAAACACTGCCGACAGTTCAGGCGACTTGCGCATTATCGGTAACAATGTTCCACAGTATTCATACAGCACCTATTTTGATGCGCAATATAAAGGGTTCGATCTCTCCCTGTTTATCCAGGGAGTAGGCAAGCGGGATGTATTTATGTCCTCTAACTATTTCTGGGGTATTGCCAGCGGGGCGCAACCCTTCCAAAATTCAGTGTTTACTTCCACACGCGATCGCTGGACTCCGGAGAATACCGACGGATACCTTCCCAAGTTTTACCTGAGTGCACAGAATCAGAAAAATCTTCAGACAACTGACCGTTATCTCCAGAATGCTGCTTACCTGCGCATAAAATCATTGCAAGTGGGATATACCCTTCCTGCAAAGTGGCTGCAAACATTAAAAATGGAAAAGCTGCGCATTTATGCTTCTGCAGAAAACCTGGCTACCATTTCGGAAATGTGGCAGGGAATTGATCCTGAATTGGCGATTGGCGACGGTAAAATATATCCACTGCAGCGCAGCTTTGCATTTGGATTGAATCTCACCCTTTAATCAGGTTTTGAAAAAAAATGCTTCGGCGCCTGCGCTGAAAATAAATGAATAATTTAAATAATTACAGATGAAAAAAAATAATCTCTTCCTGCTTGCCTTTTCCCTTTTGGCATTAGCAGGTTGTAATAAAGACATTCTGGACCTGGCTCCCAAAGACAGAATTTCGAACGCAGATTTTTGGAAGTCAAGCAGTGACCTGGAGTTGTATTGCAACAGCTTTTACAATACCATGTTGCCTTCATACGGTGGCTTTAATACCATTGGTATTTATGGATTGGATGCCGACCAGGGCAGCGACAATATGATCGCCTTTGGTGGTTATAATACTGCCATGAACGGTGAGCGTACGGCGCCTGCTTCCGGTGGCGGTTGGGCATGGACATCGCTCCGCAACATCAACTATTTTATGGACAATTACGGCAAAGTGCAGGCCGCCACGGAAACGGTAGCTCCTTATATAGGAGAAGCATTGTTCTTCAGGGCATACTTCTATTTCGGAATGCTGAAGTCTTTCGGCGATGTGCCCTGGATAAACAAGGTGATGACCGTGGATGATACTGAATTGATTTACGGAGCCCGTTTGCGCCGCAATATCATTGCCGATTCAATTTTGCAAGACCTGGATCGCGCTATTGCCTTACTGCCTACAAAGTCCAAGGCTCAAAGCATGCGCATCAATAAAGAAATAGCCATGCTTTTCCAGTCAAGGGTGGCATTGTACGAAGGTACCTGGGAGAAATACCATGCAGGAACCGTATTTGGAGTAGAAGGTTCGGATGGCGCCAAATACCTCACGAAAGCTGCCCAGGTGGCAGAATCACTGATTACCTCCGGTGTTCACCAGTTGGACAATGTTGGCGTAGCTGACGGTTATTGGAAATTGTTCAATCAATCCAATCATAGCGGAAGTAAAGAAGTTATGTTGTGGCGCGCATACTCATCAACAGGGCAACCCCAGGTGGTGCACAATTGGGCACGATATACCCAATATGGCGCTGCACGCGGTCTTACAAAAAACCTGGTGGACGCTTATCTCTGTACGGACGGCAAGCCTATTTCAGCAAGTCCCCTGTACCGTGGCGATGATACCCTCATGAAGCTTGTGACCAACCGCGATCCGCGTTTATCTCAAACGATTTATGTACCCGATGGAAAGCATTACCAAACACAAGGCCGCCCCAACGGTCTGCCCGATATCCTTTTCACTGCCCCTGCCTTCAATAACACGGACAACACCATGAAGCCTGCTACCGGGTATCAGCTATACAAGGGCCACAGCACAGACCATTACCAGCAATATGCGCAAAACATAGGCACCAATTCCCTCGTTATAATGCGTTATGCTGAAGCACTTTTGAACTTTGCAGAAGCAAAATCCGAACTGGGTACCATTACCCAGTCTGATTTAGACATAAGCATCAACAAGCTGCGCCAACGTGTGGGAATGCCCAACCTGGTATTGGCCGGCATAACCTCCGATCCCAAATGGGACTTTTCGGAATTGTCACCCATAATCAATGAAGTTCGTCGTGAACGCCGCGTAGAACTGGCTTGTGAAGGGTACCGTCTTGATGATATCTTCCGTTGGGCGGCTGCCGATGAACTCATCGTAGGCTGGAAACCCAAAGGCGCCAAGCGTTTGCAGTGGATGACCGATCCTACCGTTATGGCATTTCTTACCAATACTGCCTATCCTGTGGATGCTGATGGATACATTGAGCGTTTCAAAAACTCTGCTCCGCTGGCAAACGGATACCAGTTCAAAATAGGTAGGGACTACCTGTCGCCGTTACCAAACAATGAATTGACGCTTAACCCCAAACTGACCCAAAATCCGGGTTGGTAAATATTTGTTCCAATGAGAATTCTGTAAATAAGAATGTAGTGGCAACTTTAGGGTTGCCACTCCTTTTTGCACCCAACTAAAAAAGAGACTACAATAACCATTATTAATAAATAATATATGAAAGTTAAAATGATGGCTGCTTTGCTTTGTTTTTCCGCGCTTGCTTCATTGAGTTGCAGTAAAGGTGAAAGTGCCGGTCCGGGTGGCGGACCCGGGCCGGGTAATACACCTGCAAAGGAAGAAAAGATACTGGTTGCAGGCTACCTGCCTGATTATGGGATCAATCGCATAGACCTGGATAACCTCGGCCTGGTTGACAGGGTGTATTACTTTTCCATTGAACCTGACGCCAATGGTTATTTCCAGATGCCTGATTCCGATTCAACCAATATTGAAAAACTGAAACTGAAGCTCACCGGTAGCCAGGAACTTTTCCTGGTTGTGGGCGGATGGATTAAATCACAATACATTCCTGTAATGGCCTCCAGTGCGGAAAAAAGAAGCGCTTATATCCGCGATATTACGGCATTCTGCAAAAGGCACAACCTGAAAGGCGTTGACCTGGATTGGGAAGATTATCCCGCCGCAGTCAACCAGGCTTCATTTGTAACACTCGTTAAGGAATTTTATAATGCATTGCATCCGCAAGGATTAAAGTTTTCTATCGCGCTGGGAGTTGAAAAAGCCGCCTGGGGCTACCAGGTTCGCGATCATGTAGATGATATTAACCTCATGATTTATGGTAAACTGGATGCATCAGGCAATCAGTCCACCATGTTGCAAACGAAAAATGCCTTGAATAGTTACGCTGACCTTGGCATCTCCAGGAAAAAATTGCATGCGGGTGTTCCATTTTATGGAAAGCGTGCGGCAGCCCCTGTAGCCATCGAATATTACAATATAGTGGCACAGGCCCCACCCGTTGCTGGTAGCAACATATTTGGCAGCTACAGCTTTAACGGCAAAACCATGCTGCAGGAAAAAACCGCCTTCTTAAGGCAGGCAGGCTATGGTGGTATTTTTGCCTGGGAATTGTCGCAGGATGTTTCAGCTACTTCTGAGTACTCCCTGCTGAAATGTATTTATGACAGGAATAAGTGATCATAAAAAACCAAATAGGATTCTATTTTCCAGGATAATGGGAAAAGGGTTGTGTAAACATTTGCACAACCCTTTTATTTTCCTCCCTTGTATTGCGCCGGCGATTTGCCTGTTACTTTTTTAAATATCCTTGAGAAATAATAGGGGTCATCATACCCGATCTTTTCACCCACCTCCTTTATCTTCAGTTTGCTCTGCGACAGCATCTGGCAGGCATAATGAATTTTCACCCGGATAAAATAATCCATGGGCGACATGCCTGTTTTCTTTTTGAACAAAGCAGTGTAATGCGAAGTGGAAATATGAAACTGCATAGCCAGGTCTTCTACGGTAAAACGCCCGCTGATATTGGCTTTCATGAAGTCAATGGATTTTTCAAGCGGCCCCTTTTCAATAGCTTCCTCTTCCTGCGCAATAAGTTTCTTTCTTCCGGGGAAAATAAAAAACGAAATGAACCGGTACAAGCTCAGGTTGGCAAAACTGATGTTATCTGCGCTATAACCCTTATCAAGACTTGCATACATCTCCTGCCAGGTTTGAAGAATTTCTTCCGAATAATAAATATCCGTTGGCTTTTCGTATTGGCTTATTCTGAATTGCTGTTCCAGTTCCTGCAGTTTGCTTCCGCTGAAATGCACCCAGTAAATTGTCCAGGGATCCTGTATGTCGGCCTGGTACATATGGTATTGATTGGGCGGTAAAAACATAAACTGGTTTGCCTGCAGTGTAAATTTTGCAGCGGCTGTTTCAATATGCCCCTTTCCTCCCAGGCAATAAATCAGGATATAATCCTCACAGCCATGTTTTCTTTCGCGGTAATGGTATTGTGCATTGGGAAAATAACCGATATGGGTAATGTAAATGGCATTCAAGAATGGCATTTGCCCAATATGGCGATTAAGAATATTGACCGGAACGTTGATCTGTTTCTCACCCAGGAAACCTTCTTTCTTTCTGGACTCTGGCATAACAATAATAAATACCGCCTAAAATTAACGAAGTACGGCCTATGTGCAGGCATAGAAAATACATTCAACCTTAATTTTAATACCTTGTGAAACCAGGAATGGCAGATTCCTCCTTTCAGAAACATCGGAAAGGCCATCTATTACATTGAATTGTCTATTGCAGGTGGCAATGGCAGAAACTAATTTTACACCGGTTTTAAGCTTGGGGAACCGGGTATCTCATAATTACCTTCCGGCATCAGGGATTGCGCCATATGCCGGGGATGTTTCATGCAGATTAATTACTCGGCAATAAGGGGCATCAATGTAAGTTTGCCTTTTACAATTTTACATTTTGTGAATCAATGTTTTTTATGACTAAACGCATTTTTGCATTATTATCATGCACCATCCTGTTGTCAACAGTTTTGGTAAGCGGTACAATTTCAGCACAGGGAACAGGAACAAAAAAGGGTTCAACCCCCAACGTCATCCTCATCCTGATGGATGATATGGGCTATGGCGACCTTGAATGTTACGGAGGCTTCCCCTATCATACACCTTCCATCAATAAGCTTGCCGCCGAGGGCATGCGCTTCACCAATTTTTATGTGGCGCAGGCTACCTGCAGCGCTTCCCGTTCGGCCTTCCTTACAGGCTGCTATCCCAACAGGATTGGAATAAGCGGCGCATTGGCCCCCAATGCGGAAATCGCATTGAATCCTGAAGAAGAAACCATTGCCGAATTGCTGAAAGACAAGGGATACAAAACAGGCATGGTGGGCAAATGGCATTTGGGCCAAAAGCCGCCCTTCCTTCCCATGTCGCATGGCTTTGATGAGTTTTACGGCCTGCCGTACTCGCACGATTACTGGCCCGTGAATTATGACGGTACCCCGCTTGATACCACAACGGGCAGGGGCAAATGGCCCGTGCTTAAATTGATTGAGGGCAACACGGCAGTGAAGCCGGTTACAAACCTGACCGAGGCAGGTACACTCACTTCCAGCTATACAGAACGCGCCATTGACTTTATTAAGCGGAATAAAAGCAACCCGTTTTTCCTGTACTTCGCTCAGCCCATGCCGCATGTGCCGCTGGCCGTTTCGGATAAGTTTAAAAACAAAAGCGGTGCCGGATTATTCGGCGATGTGATGATGGAGATTGACTGGTCGGTAAATGAGATCATGAAAACGCTGGATGCACTGAAACTGGCACAAAACACCATTGTAATTTTCACCAGCGATAACGGCCCCTGGCTTACCTATGGTAACCATGCGGGCAATACCGCCGGGCTTCGCGAAGGAAAAGGAAGCGCCTGGGATGGCGGGGTGCGGGTACCGTTCATTATTCGCTGGCCGGGGCAAATTAAACCTGCTTCCGTATGCAACAACCTGGCCGCGAGTATGGATATACTTCCTACCATAGCTGCCATTTGCGGGGCTAAGCAGCCTGTAAAAAAGATTGATGGCGTGAATATAACCCCGCTGCTTAAGCAGGAACCCGGCGTCAATCCACGCGATGAGTTTGTGTATTATTACGATCGTTGCAGCTTGAAAGGAATTCGCAAGGACAATTGGAAATTAGTGTTTCCCAATGTGTCGCAAACCTACAAAAGGCCTTCGGCCATTGGCTACGACGGGTGGCCGGGCAGGTATGCTTCGGACAGCGTACGGCTTGCATTGTATGATTTACGTACCGACCCGGGCGAAACGCTGGATGTAAAAGAAAAATTTCCTGAAGTGGTGAAGCAGCTTACTGAAATTGCCGACAGGTACAGGAAAGAAATTGGGGATGATCTTACCAAACAGGTTGGTACTGAAATAAGACCTGCGGCAAGGGTTCCGCGTTAGAAATTAAGATTTAAAATTTACCTGGTTTTGTTAAAGCATACCAGCGATCACAGGCCGGTTCTCATGGAGTTGAAATTTAAATAAATGCATTCCAATCCATATTTGGGGCGCCAGCAGTGGAAAAACCATCAATTGCAGTCAATAATCTATTTGAACCCCGTAAATAGTTGGGTAATTTTGCGCGGCTTTATAAACGGTTGCTTTCCAGCCTGCCATTGATCCTGTTTTTGTATGAGGGTTATCATCATGAAAACAATGGACCGGCATTTGTCAGGCAAACAACCGGCAAACAAACTATAAACAAAAAGGATAAAGTACAATGACCAAAGGTTTAAAATTAGCGGCAGGATTCGTTTTAGCATCCATGCTCCAGTTGAAGACAGGAAATGCGCAGGAAACCACGCAACGCCCCAATATCATTTACATGATGAGCGACGACCATGCCTACCAGGCCATCAGCGCTTACGGGCATGGACTAAACAATACCCCCAATATTGACAAGCTTGCCGACCAGGGCATGCTGTTTCAGCGGGCTTATGTTACCAACTCCATTTGCGGCCCAAGCCGTGCAGTAATGCTTACAGGCAAGCACAGCCATATCAATGGGTTTAAGGATAACCACAGCACTTTCGACGGAAGCCAGCAAACCGTTGCCAAGCTGATGCACGATGCAGGATACCAAACCGCAGTCATTGGCAAATGGCACCTGATCTCCGATCCGCAGGGTTTTGATTACTGGAATATTGTGACAGGCCAGGGCGATTATTATCACCCTGATTTTATTGAAAACGGCGTGCGCAAAAAATATACAGGGTATGTAACCAATCTTACTACCGATTTGGCCATCAACTGGCTGGATAAAAGGGATACCACAAAGCCCTTTTTCATGCTGTACCAGCAAAAAGCCCCGCACCGCAACTGGATGCCGGAGGAAAAATATTATCATCTTTTCGACAGTACCAACTTTCCTGTGCCTGCAAACTATTTCGACGATTACAGCACACGCACAAAGGCCGCCCGTGAGCAGGAAATGGAGATTGCAACGGATATGAACTATGCCTACGATCTTAAGCTGGCATTGGAGCTTCCTGAAGATGAGAAGAAAGGATTGGCGGCAAGCTGGGACCGTATTTACGACCGCATGACGCCCGATGAAAAGAAAAAATATGATGCGGCTTACGGCCCCTCCATTGAGGCTTTTAAAAAGGCGAACCTCACGGGCCGCGACCTGGCCATTTGGAAATATCAGCGTTATATGAAGGATTACCTGCGCTGTGTGCAGAGCGTGGATGATAATGTAGGCCGCCTGATGGAATACCTCAAAGAAAAAGGGCTTGACAAAAACACCATCGTCATTTACACATCGGACCAGGGTTTTTACCTGGGCGAGCATGGCTGGTTTGACAAAAGGTTTATGTACGAAGAATCGTTCCGTACACCCTTAATTGTAAAATGGCCCGGGGTAACCAAAAAGAAAGCATCCACCAACATGATGGTGCAAAACCTCGATTTTGCTGAAACCATCCTCGATATGGCAGGCCTGCCCATTCCCGCCGACATGCAGGGCAAAAGCTTTGCACCGCTTTTAAAGGGAAAGCAGAAGGGGAATGTGCATGATGCGTTGTATTATCATTTTTATGAAAATATTGAGCACAAAGTGGCCAAGCATATTGGGGTAAGAACAGACCGCTACAAGCTCATTTATTTTTATGAACACAATGAATGGGAAATGTATGACCTGCAAAAAGATAAAAGCGAAATGAACAACCTGTATGGCAATCCTTCTTATGCCAAAGTTCAGGCCATGATGAAGGATAAGTTAAAAGAAGTGAAGGCCATGTACAAAGACCCTGAACCTGCTATTATCCCATAACTTCGAACCGGTATTTAATTAACACATAAAATTAATATTTCAAACATGCTTCGATTGTTAAACATTGTATTGCTGTTATTGGTTCCAGGTTTTTCCTGTTTGTTTGCCCAGCAGGTGCATATTATTCCTGAACCAAGTTCCGTGAAAATGAATGAAGGGAAATTTATCCTCCAGGATAAGGTAGTTATCGGCATCAATAATGAAGAGGCAAAGAATGCCGCCGAGTTTTTGAAAGGCTATCTTCAGAAGTTTTATTCCATTGAAGCAAAGGTTAAGAAGGTAAAAAGCGCTGCGCCCAATTCAATTTTTCTGGGAATTGCGAAGTCGGGGGTGGTGAACGATGAAGCCTATTCACTGGCGGTTACTACATCCAATATTGCAGCTTCCGCCACTGCGGGCCCCGGGCTTTTTTATGCCGTACAATCCATCATTCAATTGCTTCCGGCCGAAGGCGCCTCAGCGCTTGCACAGGGTATTCCCGCGCTTGAAATTGTTGATACGCCCGCTTTTCGCTATCGTGGCATGATGCTGGATGCAAGCCGCCATTTTTGGCCTGCTGAATATGTAAAGCAGTTTATTGATTACCTCGCGTTGCATAAGATCAACCGTTTTCACTGGCACCTTACCGATGACCAGGGCTGGAGGATCGAGATCAAAAAATATCCCCTGCTCACCAAAGTCGGATCGCAGCGAAACGGTACCATCATCGGGCGTTATCCAGGCAAAGGCAACGACAATATTGAATATGGCGGATACTATACCCAAAAGCAGATCAAGGAAGTGGTGGCCTATGCACAGGCAAGGTTTATTACCATAGTGCCCGAAATTGAAATGCCCGGTCATGCTTCGGGCGCCATTGCAGCCTACCCCTGGCTCAGTTGTTTTCCCAATGAGAAAACAAGGATACCGGACAGCATGATTTCCGTAAAAACAAAACAGGCGCAGGCTGCGGGGGAGTTGAAATTCACGCAGGAAACCTTTGGGGTTTTTAATGATGTATTCTGTGCCGGGAAAGATTCCACCTTTGAATTCATTGAAAATGTGCTGGCAGAGGTTGTTCCCCTTTTCCCATCAAAAATAATCCATATAGGTGGCGATGAATGCCCCAAGGAAAACTGGAAGCGTTGCCCTGCCTGCCAGGCGCGTAAAACCTCGCTTGGTTTAAAGGATGAGCATGAGGTACAAAGCTATTTTATACAACGGGTAGAGAAGATACTGGCAAAGCATGGAAAAAGCCTGATTGGCTGGGATGAGATACTGGAAGGCGGGCTTGCCCCCAATGCCATGGTAATGAGCTGGCGCGGAGAGAAAGGCGGCATCCAGGCAGCCAATGAGGGCCATTATGTAGTGATGACCCCCAACAGCCATTTTTACTTTGATCATAAGCAGAAGCGGGTTGAAGACTCTGTAACCATTGGTGGTTTTTCATCTTTGCAAAGGGTTTATTCATACAACCCCATTCCCGCCGCCATTGCAGCCGATAAAAGAAGTTTTATCATGGGCGCGCAGGCCAACCTGTGGACCGAATACATTGGCAGCACGGCCAAGCTTGAGTATATGTTGTTTCCCCGTATGGCAGCGCTTAGCGAAGTGCTTTGGACCAAACCTGAACAAAAAAGCTGGGATAGCTTCAGGCAAAAAATAAATACACAGGAACTGCGCTACAACCTTTGGAATATCAATTATGCAAAGAATGTGGCTGATGAACCCATGCAGGCGAAATAAATAAATTATTAATCAGTAGTGGTGAATATTGGACCGTCCCGGTTTTGGGGCGGTCTTTTTTGTGGTTTTCCAGGCCCCCGTACCCAACTTTCGAATATTAACTACCCCTCCCTGTATCTTTGGCTGCTAACAATTATCCACATTTGGCTATTTTATACCTGGAATATTGATTTTTCAGCCTTGTTTATGAATCGTAAATTCTTTCAAATTCTTATTGGGGCCATCATTACGTCCTTGAACCTGTTTGCCCAGGCAGACACAGAAACCCTGCTGAAAGAACTAAGCCAAACTATTGATCAATCGGCGCAATATGACAGCCTCAAGCTTGAACGGATCGGGCAAATCAAAAGTACTTTTATTAATTCCGGTTTAAACAGCCCTGTTGCCCAATATGACTTTTTTCTGGATTTATACGAGGAGTATAAAATATTCGGGTTCGATTCGGCTTTTGCGTATGCAAAAAAGATGGAGGAATTGGCGCTTTCTTCGGGTAAACCGGGTAGAATAGCCCAGGCAAGGACCAGGTTGGCGTTTGTACTGTTATCTGCCGGGATGTACGGCGAATCGGATGATGTGCTGAAACAGGTATCTATTGCAGGGCAACCAGATAGTTTGAAGGCGGATTATTATTTATTAAGGGGGCGGTACTACTATGACCTTGCTGATTATACAAACGACAACTTCTTTTATCCTACCTATTTAAGCAAGGCGGGTGATTACTTCGACTCCGCTGTTTCCTGCCTTGATCCAAAATCATTTGAAAGCATCTACTACAGCGGGCTTAAGCAAATGAAAACCGGTAATTTAGATGATGCATTCGTGCATTTGCAATCTTTACTGGGCAAAACAGGCTTAACCGAACACCAGGTTGCCTTAACCGCCTCCACGCTTAGTTTCATTTATTTATCAAGGGGCGATGTAAACCAGGCGATCAGCCACCAGGCCATTGCCGCTATTGCCGATATTAAATCCTCCACCAAGGAAACCTTTGCTATCCTAAACCTGTCGCAGCTACTTTTTCAACAGGGAGATTTTGCAAGGGCCTCCCAATTTATTAAGAAAGCCATTGATGATGCCACCACTTATGGGGCAAGGCAACGAACGGTGCAGGTAAACTCCATTATGCCCATCATCCAGGGTAGCGAGATCAACTATATCAAAAAGCAAAGGACTTCATTGATCATTTACGGAACAGTGGTGTCGCTCGCCTTGTTGCTATTTGCTTTTTTGCTGGTAGTTATTTACCGGCAAAACAAAAAACTGGAGGCCGCGCGGGCCGAGATTTCAGATGCGCATGAAAAGCTCCGCAGGGTTAACGACCGGTTGCAGCAGTTGAATGCTGAATTACATGTGGCCAACACCAACCTGCTCGATGCAAATGCCAGGCTGGAAGAATCGAACAAAATAAAGGAAGAGTACGTTGGCCATTTTTTTACAACAGATGCCGATTTTTTTCAAAAGGTTGAAAAATTCAAACTTCAGATTGAGGAAAAAATCCATTACGGCAAGTTTAATGAGGTAAAATACATAGTTAATACCCTCAACATAAAGCAGGAAAAAGAGGAATTGGTAAAACGGTTTGATAAGGTGTTCCTTAAATTGTTCCCCCGTTTTGTAGATGAATTCAATGCGCTTTTTGATGAAGAGAACCAGGTAAAGCTTCAGGAAGGGGAGTACTTAAATACCGATCTTAGGATATATGCGCTTTTACGTTTGGGCATTAAGGAAAATGAAAAGATTGCCGAAATTCTTGAATATTCTGTAAAATCCATATATGCGTACAAAACCAAAATCAGGAACAAGGCAAATGTTCCGAAAGATGAATTTGACAGGAGAGTGATGGAGATCAGTTCCATTTAAGCATTGCCCGTTTCTTTCTTTCATTTGATTTTTGTGAAAGCCCCCCGGCTTATTTCGTTTCAATGGGTTCTGCTTTTGCAGCCGCATTCGTTCATTTACCGGTAAAAAACAGGCTGTTTTCCTGTCTGATTCATATATATGATAATGAAATTAATATAATCGTATTTGCTTGATTATTAGTAGTTTATAATGAAGTCAATCCCTATAATTCCTTCTATTTTCTATATTTCAGCACTATTAAATTTCCCCCGGTTCCCCATTATCTTCTTTTGTATAGCTAAACGAAAGCTGATACCGCTTTTCCCTGTTTTATTACGATTCACCTGGATGAGCATATAAACTACCAAAAACTGCCTTATGAAATCCCCACGAACTGTTGCACACCCGGGCACAAATGATCATTGGGGATTCCACCCCGCAAAGGCGGGACAAGTGTGACAAATAAAAACCAGCCCCGCACGTGCGGGGCGCACTAAAAATGAACACATGAAAAAGATTACCGGATTTGCCCCGCTGATTTCAAGTCCCCCTCACGCTTTCTCACCCCCTTAGATTTTCAATAATAGGGCAGCTTTTTGCAAAGCTTTCCCCTGGATAACTGATCCTTTACAAATAATATTCAACTTAAAAATTCTTTTCGTGATGAAGAACAAACAAATAATTCCAGCCATTTTGGTCTGTTTGCTGTCCTTTTCTATTCAATTGTGCTTTGCCCAGGCAAAAATATTTACAGGGCAGGTAATTGATGAAAAGTCGCTGGCCATTGAAGGTGCAACTGTAACAGTAAAAGGTTCCAATTTGGCCACCATTACAGACAGCGCCGGTTATTTTAAGCTGTCGCTGCCTGAGTCGGCAGCATTCCTCGTTGTTTCCAATATTGGGTTTATTACACAGGAAATAAGCATTTCGGGTAAAACATCGGTTACAGTTATCCTAATCAACAGCGCACAGGCCTTAACTGATGTGGTTGTGGTAGGCTATGGCACGGCGCGTAAGAAAGATATTACCGGTGCGGTATCAACCATTTCAAATAAGGACCTTAACCAGGGGCCGGTAACCAGCCCGCTCCAGCAAATTGCAGGAAGGGCGCCCGGAGTAAATGTGATACAGATTGGCAGCGAGCCCGGCAGTGCGCCCGGCGTAAGGATCAGGGGTATTACATCACTGGTTGGCGGCAGCGATCCATTGGTGGTGGTAGATGGGGTGCAGGGAAACATGGATCTGTTCAGGCAGGTTCCCCCCAATGAAATTGAAAGCGTTGATATTTTGAAAGATGCTTCGGCTACCGCTATTTATGGGTCACGCGGCGCCCCCGGCGTAATCATTGTTACCACTAAAAAAAATAAGGCTGGCAAGAGTTCAATCGAATTCAATTCAGTTGTTTCGGTTGATGTGCCTTCCAAACAATTAGATGTGCTGAATGCAACCCAGTGGTGGGAGCAGGGCCAAAAGTGGAATGTGCCTGCATCCGAAAATCATGGGTCCAGCACGGATATGTATGATATTTTAACCCAAAACGGTTCAACCCAAAACTATTCTTTGGCATTTGGCGGGGGTACCGACAAGTTTAGTTACCGGGCATCGCTGGCTGCTATACTTCAAAAGGGCATCGTTATTAATTCCAACTATAAAAATTATATAGGTCGCATCCAGGCTACGCAAAAAGCTATTAACGATAGGGTAACGCTTACCATGAACCTGAACAGCAATATTTCCAACACCCTGGCCAGCCCCAATAGTGTGGGAAGGGCAGCTTTTACTTCGAACCTGATAAGCAATGCCTATGTGGCAAGGCCCACCGACCCGGTATTTACAGAAGACAGTGCCTACTATACCGATCCGAATGTATTTCAGTACATAAACCCCTATGCCGTTGCGCAAACGGTTTCAAACGAAGGCGGCTCCAACAATCTTTTTGGTTCGCTCAGGGCCGATGTTGATATCGTTAAAGGATTAACTGCAAGCTGGTTTGGCAGTTGGCGCAAAACCGACAACTATTGGGGTTACTATCTGCCTGCGGCCTCAACCGTTTCCTATGCCATTGATAATAACGGTGTGGCGAATGTTACCAACAACCGCGCCGATGAAAAGCTGATGGACATTAGCCTTACCTACAAAAAAACTTTTGGTGAGCATAAATTAGATGTGTTGGGTTTGTACGAATATCAATCACAGATGTACCAGGGCAATTTTGCACAGGCAAAGGGTTTTATAAACGATATTACCACTTACAATGCACTGCAAAATGGCGATCTGTCGAAAGTGACCCCGGGCGATGTTTCTTCCTACAAAAACGACCGGAACCTGGTATCTTTTTTAGGGAGAATAAATTATGCTTTCAAAGATCGTTACCTGGTAACAGCCAGTTTCAGAAGAGACGGGGCATCGGTATTTGGGGTAAACAACAAATGGGGTAATTTCCCATCGGCCTCTGTTGCCTGGAGATTGAGCAAGGAAGGATTTATGGATGGTCAAAAACTGTTTAGTGATCTAAAGCTACGTGCAGGATATGGTGTAACCGGTAACCAGCAAGGGTTGTACCCGCAAAATTCAACCCAGCTTGTAGGCGCTTCGGGTGTAACGTATTTTGGCGGATCGCAAATAACCAACTTTGTCATCACTCAAAATGCTAATTCGGACCTTAAATGGGAAACCAGGAACCAATTTAATTTTGGACTTGATTTTGCCATGTTCAATTCGCGGTTCACAGGTTCGTTTGACGTATTTTCAGCAAAAACAGAGAACCTGCTGTTTAACTATACCGTACCGCAGCCTCCTTATCCTTACAACACCATCCTGGCAAATGTGGGTAGCCTGTTAAACGAAGGCATTGAAGTTGGGCTGAATTACCAGGTCATCCACAACAAAGACCTTACGCTGAACCTTGGCGGCAATGTTTCTTTCCTTAGAAATGAAGTGCTGGAATTAAGCGGGAGTATCAATGGTGTTCCCCTGAATACTGATTATGTTGGCTGGGGCTCAGGCTCTTATTTAATCAAAGGAAAACCGATTGGTACTTTTAATATTCTTGAACATGAGAGTATAAATGCATCCGGTTCGGAAGTTGTGGTGGATCGTGACAAGAACGGTATTATAGACCAGGGAAACCAAAGCCCTGACAGGTATATAAATGGCTCAGCATTGCCAAAATACACCTATGCTTTTACACCAAGTATTACCTATAAGAATTTCGATCTTTCCATGGTTTGGCGTGGCGCGGGAGGCAATAAAATTTACAACGACATCAGGTCGAATTTAAGCCGTTTTGAGAACCTGGGTAAAGCCAATGTGTTGGAAAGCGCTATTCCGCTTGGCTTGTTCACCACACAGTATGGATCTGATCTTTGGTTGGAAGATGGTGATTTTGTAAGGTTTGAAAATCTATCCATAGGCTACCGGTTTAATGTTTCAAAAATTCCTGGTGTAGAGGCTTTACGCTTATCGGCCACCGGTAACAATTTAATGGTGATTACCAATTACCAGGGGATAGACCCTGAACTGGGTGGCGGTTATGGCGGAGCAGGAGCAGGTGATGGCGGCATTTATCCGCGCACCACAAGCTATGCAATTGGGCTGAGTGTGATTTTTAAATAATTGAAAAAAAACTTATGAAAAAAATATCAATTCTTTCGCTGCTCACCTTATGTCTTTTTCAGAATTGCACTAAGGTTGACGAAAATATTTATGACAAATACGCGGCTTCCGAGTTTTATAGTTCACCTCAGGGTTCGGATGTTGCATTGGCCGGTGTATATGCACAAATACCGGGAAACTGGGATGGAAACGGCTATGCCGGTGCAGACAACGGGTGGTATGATTTAAACTGCATGTCATCAGACGAGCAGGTTATACCACACCGTAATACAGGCGACTGGCAATTGGATTTTTCGCAATTGTACCAGCATAACTGGCTGCCTACCCACAGCATTGTAAATGGCGCCTGGAATTGGCTGTACAGGTCGGTTTTTTCGGCCAACCTTGCTGTGGAGCAACTAACCAAAGCGAATGCCGAAGCTTCTAAAATTGCAGAGGCAAAAGTGCTGCGGGCTTTCTTTTATTACCTGCTTATGGATGATTGGGGCAATATTCCTTTTTATACCGAGAATAATATTACGGTTGAAAACCTGCCTCAAAAAAACCGCAGCGAAGTGTATGAATTTATTGTAAAGGAGCTGACTGAAAACGTTGAAAAGCTATCATCCAATAAAGGAGGGGAGTACTATGGAAGGTTTAATAAATGGGCAGGGTATGCATTGCTGGCAAAGGTTTACCTGAATGCGGAAGTATATACCGGCACACCAAAATGGAATGAATGCTTAACGGCCTGCAACAAGGTTAGTGAAGGTGGTTTCTCACTTCACCCTGGCGCCGCAAAAGCAGAAAGCCCATTGGGATTCCAGTATTTTGAACTGTTTGGCGATGTTTGCCCCGATGATGAAACCATACTTGCTATTTATACCAAAGTAGATATTGTTGGCAGGAATATTTTTACCATACGGAGCCTGCAGGGCCCTCATTTCAATGCAACTTTTGGCAGCAGTGGCTGGAATGGCACCGTTATACACCGCAATTATGTGGAGCGGTTTGACGACAATGATATACGCAAAAAACAGTATGTGTGGGGTGCGCAGGCCGGGGGCGTAAATTATTCGATGGATATATCTTCATTGGACAATCCCGGGGCAAACCGCGAAGACGGAATCAGGAGCATGAAATTTTACCCGGCTGCACCTATGAATGGTGGTGGGGCATCCAATGATTTTCCTATTTACCGGTATGCCGATATTTTATTGATGAAGGCAGAATGTAATGTTCGTTTGGGCCATGCTGCAGAGGCAAAACCATTTATTGACCAGGTTCGTGTACGGGCGGGTCTTGCAGCGCTTGGCGCAAACCCAACCCTCGAAGACATCTATATGGAAAGAGGCTTTGAACTTACCTGGGAAGCCCATCGCAGGCAGGATATGATCCGGTTTGATAAATTCCTTTTGGCGCACGATTTCAAGCCTGTGTCAGGGGCATTCAGAAAATTATTTCCCATTCCTACATCAGCGTTGAATGCAAATAAAAACCTGGTGCAAAACCCGGGGTACTAATCAAAATGCTTCATCTCATTTATTATAAAAAATAATTCTATGAAATCTATATTTTTTAAGTGGCAAATGGCAGTGGGAGTATTGCTTCTTTTAGCTGCCTGCCAAAAGGATCCTGTGCTCACCTATCTTGATGTGATTACATTTCCACCGGCGCTTACGGCATCTACAGGCAGCGTTGCCCTTACCCCGGCAGTGGATGATTCTACGGTTATTTCCTTTTCGTGGCCTTCGGTTACCTATAAAATTGAGGCGCCCGTTACATACTCCATGCAACTTACGCTTCCTGCCGATACCATTGGCAGCACAGCCTGGAGTAAAGCGGTAAGCGTGGAAGTTGGTACAGATGTGCTGGCAAAATATTTCACAGGAGCTGAGCTTAATAATATTGCCATCAACTCATTGGGTTTGGAAAACGACTCGGTGAGTACGGTAGTAGCCAGGGTAGTATCCTATATGGACCGGCCGGTGTATTCAAATACAGTTGCATTCACTGTTAATCCTTATAAAACAACCGTTTTGGCCGTCCTGTATTTGCCCGGCGATTACCAGGGTTGGAATCCGGGCGCAGCTTCAATCATCCGCGAAGCGAATGGCTATCCGAAAATGTTTGAAGGATACGTACACATTCCGGCAGGAGGCACCTATCAGTTTAAAATGACACCACAGCCCGATTGGACCCCTACGGCTTATGGGGATGCAACAGGCACAAGCGGCAATATTATTGAGGCTAATTATGCCGGCGGAAATATGAGTGTAAGCGAGGGCGGGTATTATGAAATAACCGCAAACATGAATACCATGAAATGGACGGCTACCAAAACAACCTGGAGCATTATTGGCGACGCCACGCCCGGTGGCTGGGGAAGCGATACTCAAATGGCTTACGATGAAGCAGGTAAGGTATGGAAAGTTACTTGTGACATGATGAAAAATGGCTCATTCAAATTCAGGGCGAATAATGAATGGGTAATAGATTTTGGTGTGGATAATAATGGCAAGCTTGTGTATGCCGACAATCCCTTTTTTGGTTACACCCCCAATTTAAATAACCTCTCGGTTCCTGAAGATGGAAATTATACCATCACATTAGATTTACATGACGCAGGAAATTACACGTACATCCTTAAAAAGAACTAATGGTTTTGTCAACTCACTATAAGATAAAAATGAAAAAAATTTCTTTCCTGCTTATTGCCATAGCCTTACTGGCCTGCAATAAATCAGGCACTACCGCCGCGCCTGGCTTAAGTACCGATCCGCCGCAATACGGCACGCCCTTTGCAAATGTACCTGCCAGCGCTGATGCGATCTTATACCAGGTAAATATCCGGCCCTTTAGTACGGCAGGAAACCTGAAAGGTGTAACAGCCCGCCTTGATTCAATAAAAAGCCTTGGGGCCAATGTAATTTACCTGATGCCCATTCACCCGGTTGGCATTGAGCGGGGCATTAATTCGCCGTATGCTGTAAAGGATTATAAAGCTGTTGGCGCTGAATATGGAACACTTGATGATCTGCGGGAGCTTGTAGATGGCGCACACAGCAGGAATATGGCGGTAATGATGGATTGGGTGGCCAACCATACTGCATGGGACAATGAATGGATAAAAAATAAGACCTGGTATAAGCAGGATGGTTCGGGTAATATTGTCAGTCCCCCGGGTTATAATGATGTGGCCCAACTGGATTTCACCAACCAGGATATGCGTAAAGCCATGATTGAAGCTATGCGTTATTGGGTTTTTTCGGCCAACATTGATGGCTTCCGGTGCGATTTTGCCGATAATGTTCCTTTCGATTTCTGGAGCCAGGCAAATGCATCCTTAAACAGCATTACTACCCATACATTGTTGTTGTTTGCCGAAGGCACGAGGAATGATCATTTCAATGCAGGATTTCAATGGAAGTTCGGGTTCCGGTACTATGAGAATTTGAAGGAAGTATTTGGTTCGAAAAAGTCTGTTACCTCCATTAATGGAGTAAACGCTACCGAATTCATCAATGCCAATGCTGAATCGCAGGTAGTGCGGTACACCACCAACCATGATGTAAACAGTTCGGATGGCACACCCATGGATTTGTTTGGCGGAAAAACGGGTTCAATGTCGGCATTTGTAATTACTGCTTTTATGAAAGGCATTCCCATGGTATATAGCGGGCAGGAAGTGGGTACCCCATATAAGATCCCCTTTCCATTTACTTCCACCAAAATCAATTGGTCGTTAAACCCCGATGTGACTGCGGAATACAAAAAACTGCTGGCTTTCAGAAATAGCAGTGCAGCGCTGCGCAAAGGGCAATTATTTGCGTACAGCAGCGATGATGTTTGCACATTTACCAAAGAGCTGGGTAGTGAAAAAGTGCTGGTGATCAGCAATGCCCGAAATAGTGTTGCGGACTACACACTACCTGCTGCATTGGCCAATTCAATCTGGACAAATGCATTGAATGGCGGAACTGTAACCCTAACTACAAAAGTGACTTTACAGCCCTATGCCTATATGATCCTCAAAAAGTAAAGAGATTTATGTCTGCGGTTGGTGCATCCGGCCAACCGCATAATTTTAATAATATGTGGTTTAGAAATGGGTTTTTATGCATGCTTTCAGTTTGCATCCTGCAAATGGCTGCTTTTTCACAACAAAGCCAGCCGGCAAAGGTCTCAATGAATAAAGTGGCATTGACCTTTGGTTTGGTTGAATCAGGTGTTCCTGTTTATTCGGTTCAGTTTGCCGGGAAAGAGGTAGTGCTTCCATCCCGCCTTGGGTTTATAGTAAACCAAAGGCTTTCGCTGGATAGTAATTTCAAGGTAATAAAAATTGATTCAACAGTGGTTGATGAATCGTGGAAACCGGTTTTAGGAGAGGTTGCCAATATCCGGAACCACTATAAGCAGCTTACTGTACAACTGCAACAAAAGGACAGTAGCGGTTTGCTCATGAATATTGTGTTTAAAGTATTTGAAGATGGGGTTGGTTTCAGGTATGAATTTCCCCTTCAACCAGGTATGAAATTTTTTGTTGTTTCTCACGAACTGACTGAATTTAATATGACCGGCGATCATAAGGCTTTTTGGATACCCGGCGATTATGATTCAAATGAATACCTGTACACCACTTCGAAAATAAGCGAAATAGATGCCTGGAAGGCCCCGATGATCTCACCGGGCAATATTGCAGAAAATATCCCTGACCGGTTTTCGGTGCAAACGCCATTGATGCTGAAAACCACTGAAGGGTTATATATCAACATTCATGAAGCGGCGCTCATCAATTACCCCGCCATGCAATTGCATGCGAATAAATCAAGCTTTCATTTAACCGCCGACCTTGTGCCCGATGCCGTAGGAAACAAAGCCTACCTCCGTACACCTTCCACTACACCCTGGCGAACCATCATCGTGAGCGATAAGGCTACCGATATCCTTGCATCAAAAATGATATTAAACCTGAACGAGCCATCGAAAATTGAAAATACTTCGTGGATAAAACCCATGAAATTTATGGGCGTTTGGTGGGAAATGCAGATTGGTAAAACGAGTTGGAATTACACTAACAATTTGGATGCACGTTCAACCAACGGCGAACTGATCCCGAATGGCCGTCACGCCGCCAATACAGCCAACGTAAAGCGCTATATTGATTTTGCTTCAAAGCACGGCATTGAAGGCTTGCTGGTAGAGGGATGGAACAGGGGATGGGAAGAATGGACAGGGGATTGGAAAGAAGATAATTTTGATTATGTAACACCTTATCCTGATTTTGATGTAAGCGAAATTGCAAGATATTCGAAATTGAAAGGGGTGCAAATGATCATGCATAATGAAACCGGTGGAAGCGCAACCAATTATGAAAGGCATTTGGATACAGCCTACCGGTTCATGAATCAATTTGGTTACAACTCTGTAAAAACCGGCTATGTAGGTAAAATCATCCCCCGTGGTGAGCACCATGACGGCCAATGGATGGTAAACCATTACGTACGCGTGGCACAAAAAGCGGCGCAGCATAAAGTGATGGTGGATATGCATGAGCCTGTACGGCCAACCGGGCTTAACCGTACCTGGCCCAATTTTATAGCCAGCGAAGCAGGCAGGGGAAATGAATGGAATGCCTTTAGTGAAGGAAGCCCTCCCGAACATGAAACTATTTTACCATTTACCCGCTTAATGGGTGGCCCGATGGATTATACCCCGGGTATTTTTAAGCTGCGGAATTATGCAAAGGATGCACCTGCAAGGCAAATGCATACCACGCTTGCCAAGCAATTAGCGCTGTATGTTACTATATACAGCCCGCTTCAAATGGCTGCCGACCTGCCCGAAAATTATGAAGCGCGGTTGGATGCTTTTCAGTTTATAAAAGATGTAGGCATAGATTGGGACGATACTAAAATACTGGAAGCCGAACCCGGTGATTACCTGACCATTGCCAGGAATGAAAAGGGGAGCGACAAATGGTTTATAGGGGCCATTACCGATGAAAATCCGCGTTCAACTACAGTTTCCCTGAGCTTTTTGAAAGAGGGGGTAAAATATGTGGCCACCATATATGCTGATGCGGAAAATGCCGATTGGAAGACAAACCCCGAAGCCTGCAGGATTGAAAAATTAATTGTTGACAACCGGTCGGTTTTAAAATTAAAATTGGCCAATGGCGGCGGGGCTGCCGTCAGTGTATTACCCGCCACTGAAGATGATCTGAAACTGGTAAAGGCAAATAAGAAATAGGCTGAGTGCACTATGCCTGAGCGTGCGTACCTTGGGGATATATGCGTTTTGAATGCCCTGGCAAATAGATTATGCATAGAACGTAGTGGATGAGCCCATGCAGGCGAAATAAATAAATTATTAATCAGTAGTGGTGAATATTGGACCGTCCCGGTTTTGGGGCGGTCTTTTTTGTTGGGTAATTATACCTGGAAGGGTATATTGTAATGTATATTTCAGAAGTTTATACCTGATGGGGTATAAAATTGATGTAAATAGCCAAATTTATACCCGATATGGTATATTGTAACCTGTTTTGGCTATATTTACACCCGAAAAGGTATAAAATGAATTTAAGTGTTTTTGTAAAGGAGAAAAGAAATGCAGCAGGGCTTACACAACCCGACCTCGCAGCCAAAGCAGGTGTTGGTCTGCGATTTCTGCGCGAATTGGAACAGGGAAAGAAAACACTACGATTGGACAAGCTGAACCAGGTGCTTGCACTTTTTGGCTATGAGGCAGGACCGGTGAAAATAGAACGCAATACAGGCGACCATGAGAAAGGCTGAAATAAAAATATTTGAAACCACTTCGGGTTGGCTTACGCAGGATGAAACCGGTTATCATTTTGCGTATGATGCCGGTTATCTTAATAGTGAGCAACCAGTACCCGTCAGCCTTACACTGCCATTGCAAACTGACCCTTACAACAGCAATGTGCTATTCGCTTTTTTCGACGGGCTGATACCCGAAGGCTGGTTATTGGACATTGCTGAAAAAAACTGGAAGCTTAACCCCCGCGACCGCATGGGGCTGCTGCTCGCCTGCCTACGACCTGGTAGCCACTGCGCTGGTGAACCCTGCTGATGATGAAGACCTCGCCCTGGCCTTAAACGGCAGGAAAAAGAAAACCAATATGGGGGATTTTAAGGCTGCTTTTCAAACGGCGCAATTAGATGCAAAGCAACAGGATAACCTGTTTAAAAAAATGGGAAAAGCAAGACCCAAATGGCTGGAATGGATTGACCGGAGTTTTTTGGATGCTGAAATGAAGGAGAAATATAAAGCACTGGTGGAAGAAAGGTTTGGCAGGTTGGGGATGGGTTAAATTTGGATAGGCTAAAGCATTCAAGCCCTGTGTTGCCCATGTGCAGCCCCGCAGCTTTTTTGAAGAAATTTATGGGAGGGATAGGATATTTTACCACAAGCTAACGCAATTAATGACTCTCTTTTTATTGTTTAAGCCCTCCGATTCACTTTTAACGAGTTTTAATAAATTGTAGAGCCAATTGTTTGACCAAAAGAAATTCCTGAACTTCAAAATACCCAACTTCGCCAAATCCGTGACAGGCTGCTGCCGAGGCTGATTAGTGGCAAATTGGAAATAAAAGTGCAGGATGCTTTGCTTAATTCAGAAACGGAATATTACTTTAAGTGATTGATATTCAATTTGTTGTTGCTTAATTTGGAAAAAGAATATGGTTAAACAGTGGATACAAAGGGCAATTGATTTTTTGGGGCACAGTTTAAACCCCGTTCCGCAGGAATTGAACGAACTGGACTGGAAAGCGGAATTATCTGCTGATAATAAAAAGTTCAGCAGGCATATTTCCGCATTTTCCAATCAACCCGGAGGTGGTTTCCTTGTATTTGGTATTGATGATAAAACCGGTACCCCAAAATCAGTCCTTAAAACAGAAGCATCTGCGATTATAGAAAGGCTAAGCAATCTTTGCCGCGATGCGGTGAGTCCGCTGGTAACCATTGACCACTCCATAGAAAACTACCAGGGGGCAGCCCTGCTTTTTGTGCATATAAAAGAAAGTGCGGTAAAACCTGTTCATCTTGCAGGGGGTACTTTAGAGGACGCCTTTATTAGGAGCGGGGGAACTACCCGCAAAGCATCAAGGCAGGAAATTGGCAGTTTGATGCTGAATAGCAAAACACCGCAGTTCGAAGAATTGCATGCGTCAAAATTAAAGTCTGCATCAGAAATTTTGGACGAACTGGATTTCAGGAGCATTTACAAACTGCTTAACAAACCCATTCCGCGAAGTGAGAACGAGATTTTGCAATGGATGGAACATGAAAAGATGGTACAGGCAGTTGACGGAGCGGGTTTTTATATCACCAATTTTGGCATATTAGCGGCAGCGCATAACCTGAAAGACTTTGACGGGCTTGCCAGAAAATGTATCCGGGTAATTAAATACAAAGGCAAAAATAAAGCAGAAACCGAAAAGGAATATCCGGGCTCAAAAGGCTATGCTATTGGTTTTGAAGACCTCATTGAGTTTATGAAGGCCTTGCTTCCCGGCAGCGAGGTCATTAAAAATGCACTGCGGAAAGAAACAGTGGTTTATCCCGAAATTGCCCTTCGTGAATTAATAGCCAATGCGCTGATTCACCAGGATTTTACCATCCGTGGTGCGGGGCCGATGGTTGAAATTTTCGACGATAGGATTGAGATTTCAAATCCGGGCAAGCTGCTTCCCACCAAAAAAATTGATCGCCTGATAAGAACAACACCCGAATCAAGAAACGAAATACTGGCGTCTGCTTTTCGGCGGTATAATATTTGCGAAGAAAGGGGGTCCGGTTTTGAAAAGGCGGTTACAGCAATTGAATTATTTGGATTGCCACCACTAAGGTTTGAAGAATTGGAAAACTCTTTCAGGGTTACCATGTACAGCCCCAAAACTTTTGCTGAACTAACTGCGGCAGAAAGAGTTGAAGCCTGTTATCAGCATAGTATTCTAAAGTATTTTATGGGTACCGGCATGACAAACACGAGCCTGAGGGAAAGGTTTAAGATGCATGATAAACAGCGCCCGCAGGTGTCGTTGGTTATAAAAGAAGCGCTGGCCAAAGGAAAAATTAAGCCTAAAAACCCGGAGAATGAATCCACAAAATTTGCAGAATATATCCCTGTTTGGGGTTAGGATTTTGCTTAATTTAAAAACGGAAAATTGCTGAAATATATTGATAATCAGGTAGTTGTTGCTTAATTCAAAAAGAGAAAATGGCAAAAGCTATCCTGGAATACTCCACCCAACCCGGGCTGGATGTGGTGAATTTTTTTGAAATGGTATTATTCTCTTTCCTTACGGGTAATGCGGATATGCACCTGAAGAATTTTTCGCTGATATACCGGCCGGGCATAGGGCCTGTATTGTCGCCTGCCTACGACCTTGCAGCCACTGCGTTGGTAAACACTGCGGATGATGAAGACCTTGCCCTGACCTTAAACGGCAGGAAAAAGAAGACCAACACGGGGGATTTTAAGGCTGCATTTCAAACGGCACGGTTAGATGCAAAGCAGCAGTATAACCTGCTTAAAAAAATGGGAAAAGCAAGACCCAAATGGCTGGAATGGATTGATGTTGGTTTTTTGGGATACTAAAAGTACAAAGCGTTGGTAGAAGGGCGGTTTGGCAGGTTGGGGATAGGTTAAGTTTGTTATGCGCATGTTTTAAATATATGCGTATATTTGAATAATGAAAGCACGATTAAATCTAACTATTGATAATGCTTTGCTCGATGAAATGAAGGTTTATGCCGCCCGAAAGCAAACCAGTGTATCTGAGTTGGTCGAAAATTTTTTTGTAACGGTAACCAGGCAAGGCAGGCGGAAAAGCATTATTGACCTGGTTGAAAAATTAAAAACGCCGTCTTTGGACCCATTGGCGGACTTAAAGGAACTTTATTACACTGAACAATCGGGCAAACATGGCTTCTAAAGTATTTCTCGATGCCAATATTGTGCTTGATTTTACTTTGAAACGCCAGGCTTACCGGGTTTCCAAAGAAATTGTTTCATTAGCTGTTGAGGGACGAATTCAGGCTTTTATTACGCCATCCATCGTTCAAATGTCGGGATACTGGCTTACTAAAGCTTATGGAAACGCAAAGGCAAAAGAAATTTTGCTGACCTTATTAAATGATGTATTTGTTATTGATACCGGTCATGAAACCACTCAAATAGCGTTGCAATCAGCCATTCCGGGAATTGAAGATGCAATACAATACTATACGGCTATTCAACACAAGCTGGACTACTTTATCAGTTTGGATAAGGAGCTTTTGAAGCATTCAAGCCCTGTGTTGCCCATGTACAGCCCCGCAGCGTTTTTGAAGGAATTTTTGAAACAATAGGATATTTTACGCCATCCACGTACATTCCAAATTCCAAATTCCTCACTCCAAATTCCTCATTCCGCATTCCTCATTCCTAATTCCCAATTCCTCATTCCCCATTCCCCATTCCTAATTCCCCATTCCTAATTCCTCATTCCTAATTCCCCATTCCTTCCCCTAACACACCCCGCTTCCCGGTTTCAGCGCGCTACCTGCCCCCTTTTCACTTTTTAACCCCCAAAGCCACTCTCTAAAAAATTAACCCCGCAAATGGTGAAACCCATTATTTTTAAACCGGTAAAAAATTGAATACCACAAAAAAAACATCTGTAAAACGGCAAAGCCGGTGGCCGGAAAGATACATAAGGGGTAAAACACGGGTGCTTTTACAGGTGTTCGAGCCTAACAGGCGGCAGGGCATAAAATGAACGGCGGAGTGAAAAATATTTACATTTGCATAATCAACAAATAAAACCGGATGAAATGACATAAATAAAGACATATAAAATATAGCGTTTCGCTTTAAAAATTTCCTGTTACGGAAATACGACCAATTTTTTAATGTAACACAGGAAAGTAAAAGTGGAAACGCCTACGGTAAAGCGTGGGCGTTCCTTTTTGCTTTGTGCTTCGGGTTCTTGGTCGGACCTCAGATGCAAGCAATGGGAATTAGCCTGCGCTGATTTTTTGCATATAACTGAACATAAATTCAAAATCAAATAACAATGGCCATCAACATACAAAAAGGTCAAAGAGAAACTATTAATGCTCCCAAGTTTACCGCCAGCCAACTATAACAGTTTCCAGGTGGGGGCTTCTTTTGGGGGGCTATCGGATACTTTTATAGGTGTAAGCCGCCATGACACAACGTGAAGGGGTGGACGACAGTTATACACAAACAAATCATTTCAATAATTTCAAATAAAACTAACAAACATGAAACATTTTTTAATCCTTTTTCCATTGTTATTAATCGGAACAAAACTCATTTCGCAGACACGGTATGCATCTTCCGTACAATCCTTTAGTTCTCAATATATTGGTGATTGCCAATGGGTAGATAAAATTCTAGGAGCACCTGATGCTCCTTCAAGCCCAGGCGGATGCAGCTATAAATGCAATACTTGGGCCCATTCTACACCTGATGGTAGGCGTGAATTCATAGAACTTGTTTTCTCAGGACAACCCCATTCGATTGAAAGGCTTATGTTGTGGGAGACAAGTGCTCCTGGGTCGGTTGATACTATATATGCTTGGAATGAAAATACTAACAACTGGATAATCCTAATGCAAAAAACAGCAGTAAGCACTCCTTGCATTTTTCCCTCTCCTACTAACTTTGATTTTCCACCTACAGAATTTCCAGTTAGCAAAGTTCGTATTGCATTTAATTCTCCAGTTGTAACTGACTGGAACGAGTTTGATGCAGTGGCAATAGTTAATGCGGCCGCGTTACCAATTACTGGCCTATTTTTAAAAGGCCAGTATAAAGGCAATAATGTATCCTTAGAATGGGATTTATTAACAGAGTATAATAGTTTAGGTTTCTACATTGAACGCAGTTTTAATGGACATACATTTTCTCCACTAAGCTTTATATCAAGCAAAGGCAATAGTTCAATCCCAAATACATACTACTACACCAATCAACTATCAAACAATAATCAAGCAATCCTTTACTACCGTATTCGACAAATAGATAATGATGGAAAAGCTACTTATAGCAATACTATTTCTTTAAAAACTAATCGAGGAACATTGTCAAGCATTTATCCCAACCCAGTTAAGGGGTACCTAACTATTCGGGCAAATAGCCCAATTCTTAGCATCCGCATAATTGATGTTTCGGGCAAAACTCTTTTGGAACAGAAAAATTCGAGTTTAAGTCCAACAATCAATATGCATCAGTTCACGAATGGCATTTATTTTTTGCATACTGTTTACTTTGATGGAACAATAGAAAACATTAGGGTAGTAAAAGAGTAGTAAAATTCTCTATATTATTTGGGTATATTCACATTACCCGATTCTTTGACTTACATAACGCAATCATGCATTTCTGCGACATTTTGCCCACCCTATACGGTGGCTTGCATGGTATGGTGGGCGGACGAATTTCTAATTCTATACCTGCACAAAGCATCGAACGTTGTGTGCTATTATGACAGACTGCAAAATCAGACTTTAATATGACTCAATCAGGACTTGGCTTCATTGACCAACTTGGACAAATTAAATTGCCACACGATGTATTGCGACCATTATCGATAAGATACAACAGTTTTTTGTGGGGCATATATTATCCAAAAGGTCAAGAACATGACTCAATACCAGAAAGCAATTTAACAGAATCAGCCAAACATGATTTCATGATTACACCAGTACCCCCTGAACTTTGGAAAGTTTCGGCAAGGATTATTTTGAAACTTAACAGAGGCAAGGGTACAATGGGGAAAATTGCAGATTTTTTTGCAAGAAAGGATATACGGGTATCAATTATTCATGCAAAAAGCTCTAGTGTCATGTCAATCTAAAATTGTCTGATAAAGTTTTTTTAGTTTTACCCTTGCTTTATCGTTGGTGAACTGCCAGTTGATTTTTGCTTCTTTGTTATTGCGATCTTGTTGCCAGG
>CAYUGH010000001.1:29127-135580 GCA_964444195.1 uncultured Chitinophagaceae bacterium | reverse complement strand
CTATTGTGTATTGAATGACTTTTAGAGCACTGTCTCCCGCCCCAAAGCGGGGACGTTGCGGACATTACACGCAATGTCCGCGCTTGGGGCGAGACATTGCTTTAGAACTCCGTCTTGCTTTTCGAGCAACGTCTCCCGCCCAAAGCGGGGACGTTGCGCACATTACACGCAATGTGCGTCAATTACACGCAATGTCCGCCTTGGGGCGAGACATTGCTTGAAACAAGCGCATTACAACCTGATGCGGTAAGATGAGCTTAGTTTAATAAAAGGCCCATCCCCCCAGTTCGTTTCGGTGAGGTAGTCTTTATTGTCAATACCCGTGCGCAGTTTGCGCATAATGCCATAGCCGGGCTCCAGCGTTACCACAAACTTTTTGGCGAGGTAGTAATCAAGGTACAGCGAAACCTGGTTATCGTCAATCCGTGCGTACTGCCCGTTTTTCAGCAGGTAACTATTGGTGATGGCGCGGAATGTAACCCCGCCATAGAGTTTTGGGTTCCATGTATGCTCCCAGGTAAACCTGCCGGGCAATAATCCGAATACATAGTTTTTTTCATCAATCCGCCAGTCGGCCCCAATAAGCGGCATTATAAAAAAGCCAAAAAATTCGCTGTTCATATACACCCCAAACCGCAGGTTCTTACCCGGCTTTACCGTCCGGGTGGTAAATGCCGCTCCGCCAAACTGGAAACTGTTTTTTTGGAACAATTCCTCCCCGTTCCACCTGATCACAGGCAGCAGGTTAATGGTCCAGGCGGGATTTTTGGTAGGGAAAATAATGCCCACCGGGAAAGCAATGCTTTGCACATGCGGAATAATGTTTTCCTTTCCGGCAGAATCGATATTCCACGATTCGTAGAATGGGCTAAAAAGCTGGAAGGTCCTGTCCTTCAGCTTAATGGGCAGGTCGCTGCCCGCCCACAGATGTGTATGAGGTGTAGCTGAGCCACTATTGTTGCGGAATGCATAGGTCCAGCGAACCTGGATGGGGTCCACATAAGGCTGCGCATGTACATGCATGAAAAAACCAATACAAAAGAAGCAGAGGATTTTAAATTTCATATTACCCCGGGGTTCATTCACGCACTAAATATAAACACAATTCATTATAAATAAACAAAATTTCATCCTTTTCAAGCTGACAGGTCTGGTATTAATTCTGTGTTCAGCTATTGCCATTGCCGGAAAATAAGTGTAGATTTAAACTCCTCTTAACACTATTTTATTTTCAATCAATAAATCAAAAAAAATGAAAAAACTTCTTTTAAGCTTTTTAGGGCTTATCCTGGTAGGCATGCTCCAGGCGCAGGGTACGCTATCTGCCGAACAAAGAAAATTTGCTTCAGATTACCTTACCCAAACCAAAAATGATTATTTAAAATCTATAGACCAATGATGATTTGCTGAATCATATTTGGGCCTCCCCCTTTGGCACCATCAACCTGTACCAGTACATTATATTTTTATCGGCCCATACCAAAAGGCACACCCTGCAGATTGAAGAGGTAAAAACCTCGGCAGATTACCCTAAATAAAATAGCTGCCCCCTAATTGAAAACTTCAAACCGAAATGGGATGAAGTTTGTTATAGGGTAATGAAACGGTACGAAATTGCTATAATACTTGCAACCGGGTACTTGCTCGTTTACCTCATATTATTCCAGGCCAAAGCGCCGTTTTGGACCATGGCGCTTATGCTTTTGCTATCCCCTATCCCGGTTTTGTGGATGGTGTACAAAATTTTGACCGCAGAATACACAGGAAAAGAACTCCACGCAGGCGAAGAATTTGGTTACCAGGACGTTGATAAAAATGCCCTGGGCATTTTTTAAAATCCACATTCCCGCCTTTAAGAATACAGGAATGTGGATTTTAAACCGTTGTTCTGTATTTATTTTCAGGATAGCGCGCGTAAGCAAAGCAGCGGAATACGGCTGTGAAAAGCCAGCATCTTGGTATGGCTGCGCTTGAAAAGCGATTCAAACCACCCGGTTTTTTTAGGGATCACCAGCAGCATATCCACTTTATGTTTTTCCACAAAATCATTCGTGGCGTCAAGGAAATTATCGTAACTCACCATATCAAATTTCGGCTGAACTTTTTTCAGCATTTCAGCCACCATCACGTTATTATGAAACAGTTCGGGGTCAAAAGCCCTTGGATCCGGATTATTATGCATCACCACCAGCCTGGCTTTTAATTCATCCACTATTTTAGCTATCGCCCTTGCCGGGGTTGTTTTTATAACATCCTTATAATCGCAGGCCCAGCCTATCACTTCTACATCCTTCCATTGCGCATCGGAAGGCACAATTAAAACCGGCACACTTGTATGGTGCACCACATGGGTGGTATTGCTTCCCATCAGCACTTCTTCAAGCTTGCCCCCGCCGGTAATCCCCATCACAATCAGGTCGGCATTGGCCTCGCGGGCAATGGTATCAATCCTTTCGGCCAGGAAACCAAAATCAGAGATGGTTTCAATGGCCACCTGCCCCGGGCATACTTTTTCAAGCTCTCTTTTATACTCTTTCAGCCCGTCTTCGCTTGCTTTCTGCAATTCTTCGGTTTGCAAAACGGCCCAACTCATTTCGGTGGCAAGCGGCATGCTGTAGGCATTATAGAGAATTACCTTTTCGGCCCCCAATTCGCAGGCAATATTGGCCGCATATATGGCGCTGTTTTTAGCGGTGGAGGAAAAATCAACAGGAACCAGGATGTTTTTCATACGGACTATGAGTTAATTTATTGATGATCAAATTGTTTCAGTTACAGGCTAAAGGTATCAAACCTTGCCAAATTAAAGCCTGACGAAAATCAATTTTGTGTGAAATTGCTCATGATAACCTGGCCTTAAAAAAACATTTCGCTTTTTTTACCCTTTACCTTTGCGGGCGATGAGCTACACAACCGAGGAGATTAATAAACTACAGGAAGAAATTACCGCATTTGCCCCGCACTCCGAAAAAATTAAAGAAGCGGTCCACAAAACCATTATTGGCCAGCATGAAATGATAAACCGGCTGCTGATTGGGCTGTATTGCAAAGCACATGTACTGCTCGAAGGCGTGCCCGGCTTGGCCAAAACCTTAACCGTGCGTACGCTGGCGCAAACCCTGCAATTGGGTTTCAGCCGCATCCAGTTCACCCCCGACCTGCTTCCAGCCGACGTAATCGGCACCATGATATTCAACCAGCAAAAAGGCGATTTCCTGGTAAGGAAGGGCCCTATTTTTACCAATATTTTACTTGCGGATGAAATTAACAGGGCGCCGGCCAAAGTGCAAAGCGCGCTGCTGGAAGCCATGCAGGAAAAACAGGTTACCATTGGCGAAACCAGTTACGCGCTGCCCGAACCCTTCCTGGTGCTGGCTACGCAAAACCCTCTTGAGCAGGAAGGAACTTATCCACTGCCCGAAGCGCAGCAGGACCGGTTTATGATGAAAGTGATGGTGGAATACCCCGAAAGGGATGAGGAAATGATGATCGTTAGAAACAGTTTTGCAGAAAGCAACGGCCAACAGCCTGCAGCCGTTGCAGATAAACAGGTTTTACAAAAGGCCGCCGGTTTAACCAAGAGGGTGTATGTAGATGAAAAGATCGAAAATTTTATCCTCGATATTATTCAAGCCACCCGTCAACCCGCCAAATTCAGGCTTCCATCGCTGGCGCCGCTTATCAGTTACGGCGCCTCGCCACGGGCAAGCATTTATTTAACCCATGCCTCCAAAGCACTTGCGCTGCTCAACAACCGGGCCTATGTGGTTCCCGATGATGCGGTTACGCTGGCGCCCGATATTCTTCGCCACCGCATTGGATTAACCTATGAAGCCGAGGCCGAAGAACTAAATGTGGAATATGTGGTTAAGCAAATCCTGAAAACCATTCCCGCGCCTTAATTAATGAATGGTGCTTGTGGTGCTTGCGGACAAACCATGACGCAATGAAGTGACGGATAAAAGTCCCTCACAAAACTCAATATTGGCAACCCAACTAAATAACAACCAACAGCATGAATACCGCCAAATCATTTTTATTACTCGTTTCCTTCAGCCTGGCCGTCTATACCTCTTTTGGCCAAACCGAAAAAACGCTAAAACTGCACCGCAAAGCCATTCTTGCCGATACGCATAACGATGTGATCAGCCAGGTAGTGCTCCCCGGCGCCAGGATGGAGGATGACCTAACCGGCAAGGCACATACTGATATTGCCCGCATGAAATCCGGCGGATTGGATGTACAGATATTCTCCATTTTTTGCGATGAGAAGTATGGAAAAGGCACCTCCTTTGCCATGGCCATCCGGCAAATGGACACGCTTGATAACATTATTGCCAGGCATCCGGATGTTTTTATGAAAGCCACCAACCCTGCCGACATTAAAGCGTCGCAAAAAGCCGGCAAGATCGCCTGCATGATGGGCGTGGAAGGCGGGCACATGATCGAGGACCGCCTTGACTACCTCGACAGCCTGTACAAACGCGGCGCACGCTACATGACCCTTACCTGGAACAACAGCACTTCATGGGCCACAAGCGCTAAAGATGAAAACGAAAATACCGTCCCCGGCATTTACCTGAGAAGGGGGTTTGCCAAAGCCGACCGCGGTCTCGATTCGTTGGGTATTGCGGTGGTAAAACGAATGGAAGAACTTGGCATGATGGTGGATGTAAGCCATGTGGGTGAAGCCACTTTTAATCATGTATTGAAAATTGCCACCAAACCGGTTATTGCCAGCCACAGCAGTGTTTGGGCCATTTGCCCCCACAGGCGCAACCTGAAGGATGAACAACTGAAAGCCATCCGAAAAAACGGCGGGGTGGTCTTTGTAAATTTCTACAGTGGTTTCCTTGATAGTTCTTATGAAAAGCGCAAAAACGATTTCCTGCAAAACCACAGGGCTGAAAGGGACTCGCTCCGCGAAGCAGGCATGGCTGCCTATGAAATTGACAACCACATGAGCAAAAAATACCCCGTGGAATCGTCCACCTTACGCCCACCCCTTGACGTTTTGGTTGACCACATCAGTTACATCGTACAACTGATTGGCATTGACCACGTAGGCCTGGGAAGTGATTTTGACGGAATTGAATCCGCACCACGAGGATTGGAGGGTATGCAGGATTTCCCGAAAATCACCCAGGCGCTGGTTGACCGGGGGTACTCTTCGAAAGAAATTAAGAAAATATTGGGTGGAAATTTTATGCGGGTACTGAAGGCGACAAGTAAGGGATAGGGGTCAACAATTAAAGGTATTTGAAGAACCCAAACACAATTGACAAACAAACCGCTCAGCAATGGCCAACAAGTATGTTTATAAAAAATGATGGCAAATATTGAGGAGGGGCTTTCGCTTTATGACAACACCAAGGTGGCAAAAAATAAGCAGGGCTATGCCGGCAATGCACTGGTGAAGCCGCTATGCACCATTTTCCACTACACGAATTTTTTAACCCTTGCCTTGGGCTAGTGATCGCTGCTGCCCCCACTTCGGGTCTTTTATCCTATTGCTTGCGAAACAGCCTAAAATAAAAAATTGCCCCTGCCTAAAAAGACAGGGGCATTTTTAACTAAAAACACAATGGAAACAATAAAACCTTATCAATCCGGCTTTTCACCATGCAGGAAAGTATTTACCGTGCTGATGTTGGCCTGGTTATTTTCATCAACCCTTACGGTGGCACGACTGTAAAAATCTTCCACATTGGCAAGTTTATTATGCAGGTCGAGATCGCGGCGCAGGTAGGCCGGGGTTTCCTCAAATTCGCTGTTATGATCGAAGTTTTGCGTATTGAAGGAAAGGTTCCGCAACCTGGCCATACGCTCCTGAGCCCTGCGTTTTTGCATTTCTTCTTCCGAAAAATCATTGCCACCCGCTCCAATATCCTCAATCACCTTTACGGCAGGTCTTGATGCGGAAGCGGGTATCGCGGAAATGCCTTCTTCAAAAGAAAGCGAGAGCCCTTGCGCTTCTTCTTCCTCCGAAAATTTAAATTGCAGTGCAGGTTGAATGGTTGGTTGTTCTTCGATTTCCATTTTTTCAACCGGGGGCTGAACAGGATCGGGTTGAGCCTTATCTTCTGCCAGGTAAATACTTGCGGGTTTGTTTAAAAAAGCAAACAATTCGGCCGTATTCATTTCAGGTTCAGCCGCAGGTTCGGGTTCCTTTGAGGCCTCTGACTTGCTTTCAACAGTAATGGTGGTATCAATTGAATCAGCAGTCGGGTTAATGGAAAGCTCAAACACCATAGCCTGTTCGGTTTCCAGTGAAGGGCCTTCAATAGTAGGCTCCATACTTACAGGCGCAACCGGTTCGGTGAAACCAAACATTTCAGGCTCTTTACGACCAAGCGGAAGAACAGGTGCGGAATCCTGTAAAACCGGCATCCATGATGCAATTGATGCTGCTTTCTCTTCAGTAATTGCAGGGGCCGCGGCTTCCATTTTCTTTTCTTCACCTTCTACCCCAAGCGTCATCACAATCGGCGCCGCTTCCGGCTCCTTCTTTGGTTCGGGTTTGGCAAAAGGATCTTTATGGTGAAAACCGGTAGCAATAATAGTTATACCCAGTTTATCGCCAAGACCTTCATCGTAACCCATGCCCAGTATAATATCGGTATCGGCGCCTGTTTGCTGCAGCAGGTAATTCTGGATGATCTCAATTTCATCCATTGAATATTCATGCTCGCCCTCTGCCGATGTAATATTCAGGAGGATCCATTTAGCGCCCGATATATCGTTATCGTTCAGCAGTGGAGAATTTACAGCCGCCTCAATGGCCTGTATGGCGCGGCTTTCACCACTTGCCTGCGCGCTACCTAATATGGCTACACCGCCATCACGCATTACGGTACATACGTCACTAAAGTCAACATTCATCTGGCCGGTTGTATTAATAACATCGGTAATACAACGTGCTGCCGTTGTCAATACATCATCGGCCTTGCTGAAGGCTTCCTTCATTTTCAGGTTTCCAAACTGGTGGCGCAGCTTATCATTGCTTATTACCAGCAGCGTATCCACATGCTGTTTCAATTCGGCTATGCCGGCCTGTGCCTGTGCCATACGCTTGGGCCCTTCAAAGCTAAAAGGTGTGGTTACAATACCAACCGTAAGAATACCCAGTTCTTTGCAAATACGCGACACAATGGGAGCACCCCCTGTACCTGTGCCGCCACCCATGCCTGCGGTAATAAATGCCATTTTGGTATTTACCTCAAGTATGCGGCTGATCTCTTCAAGGCTTTCTTCGGTTGCCTGTTTCCCTACATTGGGGTTGGCTCCTGCGCCCAAACCTGAAGTGAGGTGCGGCCCCAATTGTATTTTATTTGGCACGGGGCTTATGGCAAGCGCCTGTGCATCTGTATTGCAAACAATAAAATCAACATTCTGTATGGATTGTCCATACATGTGGTTAACGGCGTTACCACCACCGCCACCAAATCCCAAAACCTTGATGATATTGGATTTCTGAGGGGGCATATCAAAATGAATCATAACAAATAGATTTTTTTCGGTTAGTAAGTAATAGATTTCCTTTTTATATGATGAGGCGGTTATTTTAGTTCTGTGTCTTCATCTTCTTTAAACAATTCAATCAACGATTGCTGAACGGTTTGCCAGATGCTGAAACCCTTCCTGGTCCTGGTGGTGCGCTTTCCAGCGGCGGGTTCAATGGCAGGCTCTTCAACCGGCGCTGCTGTTGCTTTGAATGTATCCGGCATCTGCACTTCAAAGTTTGAAGTAGAGAATTGCTTCAGGTTGCGTTCATAATCGTTGTAACCCTTCAGTATAAGCCCGATACAGGTAGAATACATGGGCTTGGTGAGTTCGGCAATGTGCCCGCTGGCAAGATGCTCATTGGGGAAACCGATACGGGCATTCAAACCGGTTTGATACTCGGTAAGCTGGATCAGGTGCTTCAACTGTGAGCCACCACCGGTAAGGATGATACCGCCATTCAAAGCACGATGATCCATGCCAACCTGCTTAAGGTGATAGGTTACAAAATCGAGTATCTCGCTCATGCGTGCTTGTATAATTTGGGCCAGCGTTTTTACACTCACCTGCTTGGGCGCCATCCCCCTGATACCCGGAATGGTAATGATGGCGTTGCTTTTGGCTTCCTGCGCCAACGCGCTGCCAAACTGAACCTTCATGGCTTCAGCCTGGCTTTTTAAAACACTCAAACCGGTTTTGATATCATTGGTGATATTTTCTCCACCAAAGGGAATCACAGCGGTATGACGAAGAATGCCTTCCTGGAAAACGGCCAGGTCACTGGTGCCACCTCCTATATCGAGGATGGCCACGCCTGCCTCAAGGTCATGATCGCACATCACCGCATCGGCGCTTGCCAGTGGCTGCAGTACAATATCCTTAATTAAAAGATTGCTCTTGTTTACAGCTCTTTGAATATTGCGGATAGCATGACGGTCGCCGGTAATGATATGGAAGTTGGCGCCAACCTTTACGCCACTGTATCCTATGGGGCTTTTAATATTCTGGTAATTGTCCACCGTAAATTCCTGCGGAATCACATCAATGATCTGATCGCCTGCGGGAATATAGGTTTTCCGCTGATCGGCAATCAGGCGGTCAACCTCCATCTGGCTGATCTCATCATCAAGGCTCTGCCTAACAAGATCGCCGCGTGTTTGAAGGCTCTTTATATGATGGCCCGCTATCCCCACATAGGCCTCTTCAATTTTCAGGTTCGGATTGCTTTGGCGGCAATTGGCCATAGCTTCATTGATAGCTTTTACAGCATTCTCAATGTTGAGCACCTGCCCGTGCTGAACCGAATTATTGCTTCCGGCTTTACCGAATCCAAGGATCTCGAGTTTGCCGAATTCATTCTTCCGGCCGGCAATGGCAGCAATCTTGGTAGTGCCAATATCAAGGCCTACCACTACCGGGTTTCTGTTAGCTGATTTTACACCCGCCTGTTGGGGAGCACCTTGATCAGTTGTAGTGTTTGTGGTCATCATATAATCGTGTTTTAGTTATTATCAAGTTTTGGCATCAATGCCTTTGGTTTCTTTTCTTCCTTTGTATCGTTTGCATTCTCCTGAAGTTTTGGCGCCTGCCTGGCTGCCGGAACAGTTTTATCTGTTTTAGCCCCTGGTTTGTCCCCTGTTTCAACAGCGTTCAGCTTTGGCTCTTTTTCGTTGTTCTCCGGAACCTCGCTCATTATCCTTCCGGCTGCACTGGTGGTTACAACGGAGTTCGCATTTACAACCTGTTTATTCTCCGTAATAATTTTCCGGTAGGTATCCATTGCCTGCATTTTATCGGCCCCATGCACCCTGAATGAGTCGCGCTGCCCTACAACCTGGTTTTCGTAAGCAGCATTCAGCTTTACATAATCATCCAGTTTGCCGGCTGCAGCTATGGCCATATAAAACAGCTTAAGCCTGGCCAGCATGGCAGAAGGTTTATGGGCAAAACCCAATTCCACCGTGTGGTTGCCAATAACAGGCACCAGCTCCATTTTTCCCGAAGGAGAAATATCAATCTGAGCTGCCTGCGCCATCCAGAAAGAATCTGCCACAATCGCTTCTGCCAGGCCAATGATCCTTTGAATGCCCGCCCTGCCCAAATCATTGTTCCGCTTTACCTGTATCCCTGTGAACACCGGCAAATCGGCCCTGTAAGAAGAACTGAGTGGCAATTCATTGCCGAGCCTGTCTAAGTAAAAATGATTACCCCCAGCATCAATAACCCTTGCCACCGGAACAGCTTCATCAATTACAACATGCAGCGCCTGGTTATTATCAAAATACATTTGGGCATCATACACCCAGGGCTGCTGTTCAATTTTTTGCTCAATCAGGCGCAGATCGAACCGCTCCAACGCTGCCCCAACCGGCTCCGTTTGAATAATCGAACGGATTGAATTCACAACCTCTGTTTTGGGCAGGAACCCCGATTCATTGCCATTCTTATATACCACGCTTACCCTGCTGCAGGGCTTTGAATCCTTGGTTTTAACCGCGCTCAATAGCATCAGGCTGCCCACCACTACCCCAATGGTAATGACTACGCGTAGCAAAATGATATGTAAACGGGTTCCCATTTAGTTTACTTTCTTTAATAATGCGTCTTTTATTGGCAGTACAAGGGCATCAATATCCCCCGCCCCTGCAGTTACAAATACATCTGTTTCATTTTTTTCAATCCAACCCATCACTTCCTGTTTTTCCAGGTAAGTCACCTTATCTATATTTCTACCTATGATAGAGCTATCAACCCCCGGGATGGGCATCTCGCGTGCCGGGTAAATGGGCAACAGCAACACTTCATCGGCAATGGACAGGCTTTCGGCAAAGCCTTCTGCAAAATCGCGTGTGCGGGTAAACAGGTGAGGCTGAAATAATACCGTGATCCTTTTACCGGGAAACAATCCCCTTACACTCTTCAGCAAGGCTTCAAGCTCACCAGGATGATGCGCGTAATCATCAATCAGCACAGTTTTCCCGGGCCCGGAAAGGTTAAATTCAAAACGCCTCTTTACTCCCTTGTATGCCCCTACTGCATCTTTAATAGCATTTACATCAATATTCAGCAAACGGCCGATGGTGATGGCCACGGTCATGTTCTCAATATTGTGGAGCCCGCCTGCATTCAACTCCACATCCTCTATCCATTCACCGGATACCGATATATCAAACCGGTATCCATGCCCGTTGTTTTTAATATTCCGGGTAAACACATCAGGCTGGTCTTCGTCGCCGGTATAGTTGGTTGAATCGTTTATCGCCGCATAAGTCAGTTGCCTTCTAACCATGGATTCGTTCAATCGCTTTAAATTATGCTTACGGATCAGGAACCCGGAAGATTTTGTTTTACCTGCAAACTGAACGAAAGCTTCTTCCATAGCTTCCGGCGTTCCGTATATATCGAGGTGATCAGGGTCCATTGAGGTAACCACCGAAATATCAGGCGCCAATTTCAAAAAACTACGATCATACTCATCGGCCTCTATCACTGAAACTTCGCGCTCCGATGCCCAGAAGTTTGTTCCGTAATTGGCCGAAACCCCTCCCAGGAAAGCGTTACATCCATATCCTGTATGCCGCAGCAAATGGGCGACCATGGTACTGATGCTTGTTTTTCCATGCGTGCCGGCAATGCATATATTAAAGCTTCCTTCGGTGATAATGCCGAGCACATCACTCCTTTTTATAACGGTATAGTTTTGCTCCCTGAACCACTGCAACTCTTTTTGAGTCGATGGGATGGCAGGGGTGTACACAATCAATTGGGCATCCTTATCAGCAAGCTCAACATCATCCCTATAATGAACCGGTATCCCTTCCGTTTCCAACGCCTTTGTCAGTGGGGTCTCGGTGCGGTCGTATCCCGATACGTTTACCTTCCGGTAATTAAAATACCTGGCAAGGGCGCTCATACCAATGCCGCCAATTCCTATAAAGTAAATCCTTGATATGTCATTCAGCCTGATCATACTGTTTCAAGGTCTTTTAAAATCATACCTGCAATCAATTTATCAGCATCCTGCCTGGCAAGATGAATTATATTTCTGCTCATTTCCTTCCGCTGGTTCTCATTGGCTGCCAGCATAAGCGCTTTATCCATCAGCTTTTCCTGTGCCTCTTCATCTTTTACAATCCAGGCAGCCTGCTTATTTACCAACGCCATAGCATTGGCTGTTTGGTGGTCCTCGGCTGCAAAAGGAAATGGTACAAAAATTACAGGCTTACCGGTCAGGCACAATTCAGTTACACTCATAGCCCCCGACCTGCTAATGACCAGGTCGGCAGCCGCGTACGCCGCATTCATATCATTTATAAACTCATTGTAGTATACGCCATCCAAACCTTCAGTTGCCGATGCCGCTTCTTTGGTAAAAAGCTTACCTGTTTGCCATATTACCTGGTATCCCTGCTCGGTCCATGCCTTCAAACCATTTCGAACAGCCTGGTTTATGGATCTTGCACCAAGGCTTCCACCCACCACAAGGAGCGTAACTTTTGAAGGCGACAATCCGAAAACAGCGAGAGCTTCTTCTTTTGTCCTGCTGTGCGCAACCACCTGGTGACGAATAGGATTGCCACTGAAAACAATTCGCTCAGCAGGAAAGAATTTTTCCATACCATACTGCGTTCCGGTAAATACAATTCGGGCGCCTTTAGCCAGTAACATATTGCTCTTGCCTCCATAGGCATTTGCCTCATGCAGGTAAGTTGGAATTCCTTTGGATTGGGCAAAACGCAGAACCGGGAAGCTTGAATAACCGCCTACTCCAAAAGCTGCATCAGGCTTAAAGCTCTTAAATATGCCACGAACCTGCCAAAAGCTTTTCAGCAGCTTATAAGGAAGCGTAAAATTTCTCCACCATTGCCCGCGGTCGAGCCCGGCAATATCAAGCCCCACAATTTCAAACCCGGCTTTTGGCACTTTCTCCATTTCCATTTTGCCCTTTGCGCCAACAAACAATATTTCAATAGTAGCATCCACTCCTTTCAATGCATTGGCAACAGCAACCGCCGGAAAAATATGCCCGCCAGTACCACCTCCTGCTATTACAATATGCTTACCCATTCTCCACCTCCTCTTCATTTTCAGCAGCAGCTTGCTTTGAAGTTCTAACTGCCACAGCCGGGTCCTCAGTTCCTTCCATCTTTTGTATATACCGGCTGATGCTTAATATGATACCAATTGAGAAACAGGTAAACAAAAATGAAGTTCCACCCATACTCACCAACGGCATGGTGACCCCCGTAATGGGAAAAAGACCAATGTTTACAGCCATATTAATAAGCGCCTGTATCACGAGTGTCATGCTTAATGCAAGCGCAAGAAAAGCACCAAAAGCCCGTGGAGATTTCCTGATAATAATAATGCAACGATACAGGAACACCATATACAGCATCATAATAACAAGCCCGCCCGCAAGGCCATACTCCTCAATAATAATGGCAAAAATGAAATCGCTATAGGAATGGGGAAGATAATTACGCTGCTCGCTATTGCCCGGGCCAAGGCCAAACCACCCACCGTTGGCAACGGCAATTTTAGCCTGCTGCAATTGATAGGGCGCTTCATCTCCTTTTGCGTACATAAAGTCCTGTATGCGGCTGATCCAGGTTCCTACGCGGCCGGCCTGGCTTACCTGCGAAACCAGCGCCGACCCCGAGCCGGTGGTTTCACTTACATCATCCCGCTGCGTAGCCATGGCCATGGAAACAAGTAATGCCACAGGCAACAGCATGATCGCAACTGTGATCAGCAGGTGCTTCATGGAAGCCCTGCCGAGGAAAAGCAGGAGCAGCCCTGTAGCGCCTGTTAACAGTGAGGTTGAAAAGTTGGCCGGGGCAATCAGCAGGCAGGTAAACAGGATAGGCGCAATCAAGGGAACATATCCTTTCCTGAAATCATGGATCACTTTTTGCTTGCGGCTCAACTGCCTGGCGAGGTACATAAACAAGCTAAGCCTGGCAAAGTCTGAAGTTTGAAAAGTGAGGTTGATAACCGGGACTTTAATCCAGCGGCTTGCCTCATTAAAGCTTGCCCCAAAAAACAGCGTATATAATAATAATGGAATGGAGATCATGTATAACCATAAGGCAATACGGCTGAACATCCTGTAATCGGCAAGGTGAGTGAAATAAATGATACCCACACCTACTACTATAAAGCTCAACTGTTTAAACAGAAAATAAGACGTTCTTCCTTCGAATGCAGTATAGGCAAGCGTACCGGTACTGCTGTAAACAGCCAGCATTCCAAGCACCACCAAAAAGGCAACAATGCTCCAGATAACCCTGTCGCCGCGTGTATTGGCACGCAACAAGGCAGCCCTTCCCTCATCTGTTCCATCGAGGTGCAGTTCTTCCGATATTTTTTCCCAGGCGTTCAAAATTATAATTCTATTACTGCGCTCTTAAATTGTTTACCACGGTCTTCAAAATTCACAAACAAATCGAAACTTGCACAGGCAGGCGAAAGCATGACCACATCACCCTTCTCTGCCATACGATATGCCATCCTTACCGCTTCCTCCATGCTTTTTACATCAATCAGTTCTTTTCCCGATTGGTCAAAAGCCGCATGAATCCTGGTGTTATCTACCCCCAGGCAAATAATGGCTTTTACCTTTTCTTCAACCAGCTCTTCAATCAACGAATAATCATTTCCCTTATCCACCCCGCCGAGTATAAGCACAACCGGCTTGCTCATTTCTTCAAGCGCATACCAGGTGCTGTTAATATTGGTGGCTTTGCTATCATTTATATACTCTACCCCCCTGATGGTGGCAACAAACTCCATCCTATGCTCAAGCCCTTCAAAAGAAGCGATAGCCTCCCTTATCTTACTGCTCCTGATATCGAGTAAGCTCGATGCAATGCCGGCTGCCATAGTATTGTACTGGTTGTGTTTTCCCTTAAGCGCAAAATCATTTATGTTCATCCTTACTTCTTCCTGCTTTACCTTCAGCAGCATTTCCTCGTCTTTAATGTAAGCTCCCTGGCGTTCGTTGTTTTTCATAGAAAATGATATCGGTTTAGAAAAAAATGGGTATTTATGAAGATTAGAAACAGTGACGGGATCGTCATCGCAATAGATGAAATAATCATCTGCCGTTTGGTTTTTGGCCACACTGAATTTACTTGCGATGTAATTATCAAACACATAATTATAGCGGTCAAGATGATCCTCGGTTATATTGAGCAGGATGGCAATATGAGGTCTGAACTCAACACAATCATCCAGTTGAAAGCTGCTTATTTCCGCGATATAGAAAGGCTTGGGGTCAACCGCCACCTGGCGTGCAAATGAAAAACCGATATTACCCACGAGCGCACAATCAAGCCCGGCCTCTTTGCATATATGATAGGTAAGCGAAGTGGCCGTACTCTTGCCATTGCTTCCGGTAATGGCTACCAGGGTGCTCTTACCCATATACCGGTAAGCAAATTCCATTTCCCCTATCACTGGAATGCCCTTTTGCAAAATCGCCCGGATAACAGGCGCTTTATTGGGAATGCCGGGGCTTTTGATTACTTCATTGGATTCAATGATCCTTTCAATGGTATGGCTTCCTTCTTCAAATTCAATCTCCAAACTGTTCAATTCGGTTTTGAACGCTTCGGGAATGGCCTTGCTATCGGACACAAATACTTTATAGCCCTTTTTACGGGCAAGTATGGCTGCTCCAATCCCGCTTTCGCCACCGCCTAATATGGTAATCTTCTTTGGCAATTTCTATATACTTTTTCTCAACGCATTTTTAATGTAGCCACTGCTGCTATGGCGCATATAATCGTAATGATCCAAAACCTGATAGCTATTTTGCTTTCATGATATCCAAGCTTTTGATAGTGATGGTGCAAAGGGCTCATCAAAAAAACCCTTCGCCCTTCACCATACTTTTTCTTTGTGTATTTAAAATAGCTGACCTGTATCATCACACTCAGGTTCTCCACCAGGAATACGAGGCAAAAAATGGGTATCAGCAATTCTTTACGAACAATGATGGCAAGCGATGCAATGATGCCGCCGAGTGCAAGGCTCCCGGTATCGCCCATAAAAACCTGTGCCGGGTATGCATTGTACCAAAGAAATCCTACACAAGCCCCTATGAAAGCGCCGATAAAAATGGATAGCTCGCCAAGGTTGGGGATATACATGATATTGAGGTACTCGGCAAACTTGATATTACCACTGGTATAGGCAAATAATCCAAGACAGGCGCCAATAATGGCACTCACTCCTGTAGCCAACCCATCCAAACCATCTGTAATATTGGCGCCGTTGCTTACGGCAGTAATAATAAAGATGACAACAATAATGTAAATGATATAGGTGAAGTCCTTCCATCCCGAAGGAAGAAGCCTTGAATAATTGAATTCGTGATTTTTTACAAAGGGGATAGTAGTAATAGGGGTCCTTACTTTTACATAACGATATTCCTTACCATCAATCACCTTAGTTGATTCATCTACCAATACTTCCTTCTGACCCAACACAACCCTGGGGCCAACAACTTCGCGTTCTATAACAACCTTTTCGCTGAAATACAGCGTGGCGCCTACAATTAAACCCAAACCTATCTGGCCTGCAATTTTAAACCTGCCGGCTAATCCATCCGCATCAGCTTTTTTATAATCTGCGCCCTTCTCTTTTGCAATTCTTTTGGCGCGCAATTTCAGGTAGTCATCCACAAAACCAATCAAGCCGCACCAAATAGTAACCAGCATCATTAAAATGATATACAGGTTATCAATTTTTGCAAAAAGCAAGGTTGGCAACAGGATAGCAAGCAGGATGATAAACCCACCCATAGTCGGCGTGTTCTTTTTATCCACTTCGCCGGGCAAACCCAATTCACGGACAGCTTCACCCACCTGCAGCTTCTGCAGCTTATTGATGATTCGTTTTCCGTAAATGGTAGAAATAACCAAAGAGAGGATAACTGCCAATGCTACGCGAAAGGTAATGAACTGAAGCAGTCCGGTACCCGGGAGATTAAACTCGCTGCGAAGCCAATTGAACAGGTGGTACAACATATAATTAAATTTTATACCTATAATTATCTTTCCTCAAAACATTTTATCAGCTCTTCCTTATCATCAAAATGGTGCTTAACCTTATTTATTTCCTGGTATTTTTCATGGCCCTTGCCTGCCACCAATACTATATCGCCTGGCTGCGCCTTCATTACAGCCGATTTAATAGCTTCTCTCCTGTCGGGTATCACAAGGCTTCTCCTTTTATATTCACTTTTCAACCCGGTCATCATATCCTTGAGGATTGCATCGGGGTCTTCCGTACGGGGGTTATCGCTGGTGAAAATGGATTTCTGACTGTACTCGCAAGCCACTTCCGCCATAATGGGTCGCTTGGTTTTATCCCGGTCGCCACCACAGCCTACCACCGTAATAACCGATTCATCGCCACGCCTTAATTGCTTGATGGTTGATAATACATTCAGCAAAGCATCGGGGGTATGGGCATAATCAACAATGCCAACAATTTTACCGGCAGGGCTAAGCGTTACATCAAAACGGCCTTCAGCACCCGTTATGCTGCTCAAAGCCGATAGCACCACGTCTTTATCTTCCTCCAACGCCAATGCTGCACCATACACTGCAAGCAGGTTGTAGGCATTAAAAGCGCCAATCAGCCTGAAATGAACTTCGCTTCCGTTTATATCCATCACCAGCCCCATAAATCCATTCTCAAGTATCTTTCCCTTTATATCAGCCATATTCAACAGGCTGTAGAAAATACGCTTTGCACGGGTATTCTGCAGCATGATGGTCCCGCGCTTATCATCGAGGTTACTAATGGCAAATGCGGTAACCGGCAATTCATCGAAGAATGATTTCTTTACCCGGATATACTCATCAAATGTTTTATGATAGTCGAGGTGATCGTGCGTGATATTGCTGAAGATACCACCGGCAAACCGGAGCCCTTCCATCCGTTTTTGATGAATGGCATGACTGCTGCTTTCCATAAATACATGGGTGCATCCGGCATCAGCCATTTGTGCAAGCAGTGCATTTAAACTTACCGCATCAGGGGTGGTATGTGATGAGGGGATAACCTCATCATTTATTTGATTTTGAACAGTAGAAACTAATCCGCATGAATAACCAAGCTTGTGGAATAACTTGAACAACAGGGTAGCAATGGTTGTTTTTCCATTGGTACCCGTTACCCCAACCAGGATAACTTTATGTGAAGGACGATCATAATAATTATGGGCCATGATACCTGCAGCAGCCGCACTATCTTCAACTTTAACTATGGTAACATTTGCAGGCGCTACTACCGTTCCAATTTCATAAACAATAACCGATGCCCCCAATTCAATGGCCTTTGCTATATACAGATGGCCATCGGTTTGCGTACCCTTTATTGCCACAAACAGCCAACCAGCCTGAACGCTCCTTGAATCAATGGTGATCCCTGATACTTCAGTATCCGGACTGCCATTCAGTTCAATGGGTGTTACGCCTTTTAATATGTTTTGCAATAATGCCATCCTTTTCTACATGCTTAGTTTAGCGTTAAAACCACTTTTTGCCCCTTTGCCAAAAGCGTTCCCGGCGGTACCGATTGTTCAGCAACCTTCCCCTTTCCTTTCAATACCACTACCCATCCATTAGCTTCACATAATTCCAATGCATCCTTCAGCCCTACGCCTGCCAAATAAGGCATGGTTCCCTTTTCCTGAATATCCCCCTTTACAATGGCTTTCTGCTGCATCTGCTTTTCAATCTTTACCACGGAGCTCTTGTTGCTGGAATCGTAGTAACGGATATGCATGGCCGTTGCAAGGTTTTCAATGGTATGCCTGGCCCCGAAGTACCTGTATCGAAGGGAGTCGGATAAAGAAGCCTTCAAGCTCCTCGATTGCTTCAGGTAACCGGCGTTTAACCTGTCGGCCACTTCGCGAAAAACAGGACCCGCAACAAGGCCACCGTAAAATTTAGCCGCATGCATTTTGTTGCGGATCACAACAACAATGGTATATTCAGGCTTATCGGCAGGAAAGTAACCGGCAAAGGACGACTGGTACATTTTATCGGCATAGCTCACCCCTTTATCAGCAACCAGCGAAGTACCCGTTTTGCCCGCAAAACTGTAAGCTTTGGTTTGCAGCTTGTGCGCGGTTCCTTTTGTCACCACTCCTTCAAGGCAGGTTTTTACCTGTGCAAGGGTTGCCTGGCCACAAACAGCTTCCACCATTACAGTGGGCTCATATTTTTCAACTACTTCGCCTTCCTTCACCACGGCATTCACCATATAAGGCTTCATCATTTTACCGCCATTGGCAATGGCGTTGTACAAAATAGCCGTATGCATGGGGGTAATGGAAAGGTTATAACCAAAACCCATCCAGGGCAGCGTTGTTTTATTCCACATTTTACTGCCGGGTTTGTATATCCTCGGTTTTACTTCGCCCGGCAAATCAATCCCGGTGAGGGTATCCATATGCCAGCGATGCAGGTAATCAATATATTTTGAAGGCTGTGTGCTAAAATAGGCAACTGCCAGCTTAGCCATACCCACGTTGGAGCTTTTTTCAAACGCCTGCTGTACCGTAGCCTCATGCAGCCCATGTATCTCGCTATCGAAAACCACCTGCCCGGCCACCGGCCAACGACCACCTTCAAGGTTTACCGTGCTGTTCAGCGAAACCTTTTTGTCTTCAAGCGCGGCCATCAGTGTGGTAAGCTTCCAGGTACTTCCGGGTTCCGATCCGGATAAGGCATAATTGTAATCTTCCCAATAGCTGCCATCAGGCTGACGACCAAGATTTGCAATAGCACGAACCTTGCCCGTAGCCACTTCCATTACTATACAGGTACCATGCAGGGCTTTATTTTCAACCATCATACGCTCAAGCGCCTGGTGGGCAATATCCTGTATGGCTGGGTTCAGCGTTGTAACAATATCGCAACCATCAACCGGTTCCTTATTTGCCACATCCTCTATGGGAACGCCTACCCCACCCGCAATAAAGCGCACCAACCTGCGCCCCGTTGTACCACTCAGGAAAGGATCGTACTGCTTTTCAAGACCAACTTTATTACTATCGCGTGCAATACCAATGGTACGGTTGGCAAGCGATTTAAAAGGATACAGCCTTTTCATGCGCACTTCGGCAATAAAACCGCTGCGGTTTTTACCCAATTTTACGAGCGGAAGTTTTTTCAGGTCTTCATACTCGGTGTACGATATTTTTCTTTTCAGAAGTGTATAGCGGCTTCCCTTTTTGAAACCCGCTTTCAAAATATTCCTGTACTCGAAAGCCTTTTTATCCTTAAATAACCCGGCAAGCCCAATGCTAAGCGAATCAACGTTTTCCTTAAATGCTGCGCCATCCTTTTCCACCAGGCCTTCAGCGCGGAAATCCACATAAATATCAAATTCCGGAACCGAGGTGCTCAGTACAAACTCATCCTCGCTGTAAATGGAACCCCGCTCAGCTTCAATCTCCAAAATCTTCACCCTATCGTCATTCGCTATCTTCTTCCAGTATGCACCCTCAGCCAATTGGATGTACAACACTTTGCCAATAATAAGCACACAAAACAGCGAGAGACCCAGGAAAACCAGGTAGGTCCTTACCAATATGTTTTGCTTTGTCTCCATTTTTTTGTTGGCTGTTTGCTTTAAGGCTGCTTCTGCTGATCTGCTTTTATTACAATGGGCGGTTCGGTCAATCGCTTCAAACCGAGCGGGGCTACGGCCCGCGCCAGTTCGCTTTCCTTGCTCCGGTACATCAGTTCGGCCTGAAGCGTTTTATATTCATATTGCAATTGCTTTAATTCGTTCCTGGCACGGGCTGTTTTGCGGATAGTATCGTCGGCATAATGGCCGTTGGCTATATATAGTATGGCCAGCAAACCCACAAACAGCGCAAAAGGAACATAATGCACCAGCCACCTGGCCTGCATCAGGTTGTGACCTATCCCCGATGTCTTTTTTACCTTATCCATAAATGATCTAAAAAAATTCCAAATAAGAAATTCCAAACTAAAAAATCCCAAATCCCAAACCCTAAACTCCTAAACCTCTAAACCATCCCTAAACACTAAACCCTGAACACTAAACCATAAACCCTAAACCATAAACCATAAACCATAAACCCTAAACCATATATTCCGCCACCCTCAACCTCGCACTCCTCGACCGGACATTCCGTTTCAATTCCTCTGCCCCGGCTTCTACCGGCTTTTTATTCACCAACCTGAAAGGAGTTTTCGATTTTCGTCCATACAGCGGGTCGGCCTCTTCATCAAAACTTCCATCCTTAAAAAATTGCTTTACCAACCGATCTTCAAGCGAATGAAAAGTGATGATGGCAATTCTTCCCCCCGGCTTCATCACTTTCGGCAACTGCTCCAGCAATCCTTTCAACACGCCCAGTTCATCATTTACTTCAATCCTCAATGCCTGGAACACCTGCGCATAATATCGTTGCGGGTTACCCTTACTCAATGGTTTCAGCACCTGCAACAAATCTGCAATCGTCCTCAACTTTGAAGCCCCGCGCTTGTCAACAATAGAAGCGGCAAGGGTTCGGGCGTTGGTTACTTCGCCGTACCGGCTAAACATGGTTTGCAGCGCTTCGGCGCTATACTCATTCAGTATGGTTGCTGCTGTAACTGTTTGCAGGGTATCCATCCGCATATCAAGCATAGCCTCAAAGCGGTATGAGAAACCCCGCTCGCCTTCGTTAAACTGGTGACTGCTTACCCCAAGGTCGGCCAGCAAGCCATCCACCTTTTCAATGCCATACAAACGCAGGTACCGGTGCAGGTGAATAAAATTCTGCCGAACAAACACCAGCCTCTTATCCGTTGGAAGGTTTCGTTCCGCATCCGGGTCCTGGTCAAAGGCAATCAACCTGCCGTTTTCGCCCAGCTTTTGTAAAATGCCCCGGCTATGCCCACCGCCGCCGAATGTGCAATCCACATATACCCCACCGGGTTGTATGTCCAGCGCTTCCATACATTCTGCAAAAAGCACCGGCACATGGTATTCACTTCCTTCGGCAGCATGTTCGTATGGCGAATCGGTGGTGTCCGTCATGATGCTGCTTATGGTTTTGGCGCTGCGGCGCTTCCCAGTATTCCACTGGCCATACCGCTCAGTTTTTCAGATGTAAGCGAATCAAAGAGCTTGTCGTATTTGGATTTGTCCCAAATTTCAATTTTGTCGATATCGCCGGCCAGCACGATCTCTTTATCCAACCCGGCATAATCCATCAGGTTTTTAGGAAGGTTGAGGCGACCGGCGCTGTCAAACTCAGCATAAATGGCCCCGGCAATCAGGGCTTTGCGCACCATCCGGTTTTCGCGGCTATCGTAGGGGTTCACCTGCCGCAGCCGGTCTTCCACGGTTTTCCAGTCATCCAGCAGGTACATCCAAAGGCAGTCATCCATTCCGCGGTTTATCACCAGCATTTGGGTGCCCTCCGGCATCTGCCTTTTCAGCGCAGCAGGCAGCAGAAAGCGATTCTTCGCGTCCACCGTTGCTTCATATTCTCCGAGAAAACCTGCCATGCGTCAATAATTAACACTTTCTCACACAAAGTAACACTTTTTCCCACCAAACCACAAATTCACATTTTTCCCAAATTATCCACATAATTAAGCTACTGTAAATGAATGAATTGCATCAAGTTTCCACCAGTACGTTAAAAACTTATGTGCATAAATGTGCAGAACCGAAAGCCATTGATTTTCAGGGGCCGTTAGCATTTAACCCCTTTTGGGCATTTGTTCCGGCCCGCCGCGGTACTCCGCCACAGGCCCCACGCACACCCCCTTCAGCGGGGTACCTGCGTTGGTCCGGCAGCCCATGAGCGGAAGAAATTCCAAGGGATCAAATTCCATCGGGGGGAAATCCCAAGGGATCTAATTCCAAATTCCATAACCACATATCCCCCCAGCCCAAACTCACCACCCTAACCCCAAACAACTCTAAACCATCCTAAACAACCCTAAACCATCCTAAACAACCCTAAACCATCCTAAACCAAACCAAACAATCCTAAACCCTTCCCCAAACCCCATTCACCTATTCACTATTCACTTATTCACCAATTGACTTATTCACCAATTCACTCATCTTTGTCCCGATGCAAATAGAACTTTCCTCTTATGAAACCTTGATTGCGCGGCGTATTTCGCAAAAAGCCGGTGAGCTTGGCGTGCCTGCCTGGATCATCGGCGGATTTGTACGCGATAAAATACTGGACCGCCCCACCGACGAAATAGATGTGGTGTGCATTGGCGACGGCATTGCGCTGGCGCATGCTGTGGCGGAGTCTTTTCGCCCCAAACCCCCGGTTAGCTATTTTAAAAACTTTGGTACGGCGCAGCTAAAACTTCCCGATCTGATCGTGGAGTTTGTAGGCGCCCGGAGGGAAAGTTACCGGGCGGAGAGCCGCAAACCCGAGGTAGAACCCGGCACGCTGGAAGACGACCAAAACCGCCGCGATTTTACCATCAATGCCATGGCTATGAGCCTGAATGAGGCGGATTTTGGAGCGCTCCTCGATCCTTTTGAAGGCCGGAAACACCTGAAAGAAGGGCTGTTGGTTACCCCGCTCGATCCCGTGCTAACCTTTAGCGACGACCCGCTTCGCATTCTGAGGGGCATACGGTTTGCCACGCAACTGGGCTTTACCATTCACCCGGTCACTTTCCAGGCTATCTGCTCCCAAAAGGAGCGCATCAAAATCGTATCGGGCGAAAGGATCATTGATGAGATCAATAAAATGGTGCTGAGCGCCAAACCTTCCATTGGTTTCGACCTGATGTTCCGCAGCGGTTTGCTCGATATTATTTTCCCGCAAATGGTAGCGCTGGCCGGTGCGCAATACATTGATGGCCTCGGACATAAGGATAATTTTTACCATACCCTGCAGGTGCTTGATAACATAAGCGAACATACCGATAACCTTTGGCTGCGCTGGGCCGCCATCCTGCACGATATTGGCAAACCCCCCACCAAGCGGTTTGAAGAAGGCCATGGCTGGACCTTTCACGGGCACGAAGTGGTAGGCGCACGCATGGTGCCCAAAATATTTAAACAGCTAAAACTGCCGCAGAATGAAAAGATGAAATATGTGCAGAAGCTGGTGGAGATGCACCTGCGGCCCATTTCAGTTACCAAAGAAAACATTACAGACAGCGCCATCCGCCGCCTGTTGTTTGACGCAGGGGATGATTTTGACGACCTGATGACGCTTTGCTCCTCCGATATTACCTCGAAAAACAAGGCCAAAGTGAAGCGGTTCCGCGAAAACTTTGAGCTGGTAAAAGCGCGTTGCGCCGAGGTAGAGCAAAAGGACCATATCCGCAACTGGCAGCCGCCTGTGGATGGGGTTGAAATCATGGAAATGTTTAACCTTCCGCAGGGGAAAATGGTGGGTTTGCTGAAAACCGCGCTGAAAGAGGCCATGCTGGAGGGGGTAATTCCTAACGAGCGGGAGGCTGCGCTGTTGTTTTTGAAAGAGGAGGGTTTGAAATTGGGTTTGCAGGCGGTTGGGTAAAAATTTGCGGCGGCTTTTACAATGAGCGATAGCCTAAAAAGTATAACGAAAACCAATTACCAATTATTTTTCAATGTTGGTTTTCAGGGAAATCCTTAGATTTGACTTATCTAACACCAATCAGCATTGTTGAGTGCTACCCTTTTTGAATATCAAACTGCATCGTAATGAAACTAGCTGTTTTGTTTTGTTTAGTAATTTGTCTTTCCTGCAAGAAAGATAAAAATGAAACCAAAGTATTTAGTAGAATTCAGCTTGAAAGCATTAAGGAGCCCGAATTCTTTCTAGATTCATTAGGATTGGGTGAGCTATTTATTGAAAATAAAATTTCTCAGATAAAAAGGTACTGGTTTGGATGGGATAATTATTACTATTTTGATTATTATCCTGGCACGAAGAAACTTCAATCTATTCTTTACAAACCGGCCTCTCATCCACAAAGTTGTGCATGGGTTCTCTGTGAATTTTTCTACAAAAACAATAAAATAGACAAGATTGAAATCTCCTCCCCATCTTCTGGCTGTTGGGTTGTTGTCAAAACTTATCAATTTGAATACTTTCCAATCGGCGCTTTAAAAAGTATTATTCAGATTGACGATTATTATATAAATGAAACATTTTTTGCTTACGATAGTATAGGTCGTGTGGGTAAAATATTTCAAAGTTCAAGGTATAAAAATGAAACTACCTACCGATTTAGTGAAACTACTGTAAAGTATGACATTGCAGGAAATGTTAGCGAAGTGACTTTCCAACCTCCCAATTCGAATAAAATTACAGAGAGATTAAACTATAAGTATGATATTGCAATAAATCCTTTCAAAGGAGTTTACATTCCTCGGGCTTTCTTTTGGCCATTTGGTTGGTATGAATCATATCCCTCTTTTCTGTCACAAAATGTTGTTAGTTTGACAACTCAATATAATGAGAGTATCTCTTCGCCTCAATCGTATCCTTACATAGTGAAAACTAATAGTGACCGAATTTACCAGTTTTATTATTTCGACCAACTTATTTCAACGATTTACTACCAATAGTTGCCCTACCACAACATCTCCGGTACGTTTGCGTAACATCTATTTTGCCCATGTTGGAGTTCCCCGAAGTCGCCGCTGCGGGTGTTTTCACCCGCAACTTCCCGGTAGTAAAAATGAACGCCAACTTGCCAACTGGCAACGAGGCGGCAGGCAGGTTCTAAAATGCATAAAGAAACCCAATTGATTTTTAGGGAAATCCTTAGTTTTGGCTCATCTAATAACGCCAATCGGAATTTTGTGCGTCACTTAACAATATTTCTTGCTACGAAAAAAATATCTTCACAGTTAGACAAATATTTGTCTGAATAAAATCAAGCATTTTACGTGTAAACCAACTTATATTTAATTTATGCAACAGACTACCAACTGGACTAACAATCCAACAAAAAAACAATTGCTGCTTACAGTGCTACTAGGATTAACATCATTTATTTTGTTGTTACTTTCTATGACAAACTTTTTTACAGAAACTCCATTTCAAGGAAAGTATCTCATTTTATACTTTTTACTAATTTTTTCAGGGTTGACTGTTTACAAGGTTTGTAGAACTTATTATACGAACAATAAATAAATTCTGAATTAGTTGATTTAATATCGGGAAAAGAGTACCACAAAGATAGACTCCCTGCAATCGGGTAACGCAGGGAAATTGCACCCCAGCATCCTCGCAGCCCCGTGCTTGATACCCTGGCTTCACACATCTACTTGAGCAATGTAGTCATGATTAGTAGCTGCCCGTGCGGGTGTTCTCCGGAGCCGCCGTTGCGGGTGAAAAACACCCGCAACTCCATAATACAGTCGTACATTTCTCAAAAGCAAAATTTAATCCATGGCAAATCTCACTTACATCATGCCTTGTTTTATCATTGCAGATCTGAAAATTTCGGTTTCATTCTATACTGATAAACTTGGGTTTGATATCCGGTATATGGGCCCCGATGACGATCCGTATTGGGCTATTGTTGGCCGCGACAATATTTCCATTATGCTCAAGGCAGTGGCTCCTGGTATAAACCCTATTCCTAATCGTACCCGACACGAATGGGCGCCCTCGGATGCTTATATTTCTGCTGCTGAACCTGACGTGTTGTTTGAGGAATACCGTTCAAATGGGGTAGCATTCAGCAAACCTATCCATGACAATAGTGATAATATCAGGGGTTTTGAAATAAAAGACGTTGATGGGTATGTTTTATTTTTCGGGCGGCCTAATCTATAATAGTCAACTCCCGCCGGATAGTTTCCTTCCAGCAAGGTCTCCGGCCTAAAGCAGGGACGTTGCGCACATTACACGCAATGTCCGCCTTGAGGCGAGATTGCTTAAACTCAACCCGGAAACAACCCCTTATCAATCCCCTTTACAATCCGCAAGGTGTTTTTATAATACACTTTTTTCAGCACCTCATCCGGCAGGTCCAACCCGTACATGGCCCAAAAGGCATGATATTTTTTGTGGTAGGGAAAATATTCATCCGCGCTTTCGAGCACGCGGAAATAGGTAGGAAATTCATCGGGCGCCCAACTGTCTTTCCCAAAATGGATGCGGTCCTGGTATTTGATAAAAAAGGCCCTCGCAAACTTTGGCTGCCTGCCCAGTTCGGCAATGATGGCGCCAATCTCTACCTGCATATTGGGCATTTCATCCAGCAATTGCCCCAGTTTGCCAAGGTCGTTTGGATACCAGCCCATATGCGCGTTAACGAAAGTGGTTTTGGGGTGCTTTTTAAACATGCGGTGCTGCTCGCCAATGATCTGCTCCCAGGGCGCAGGATTGGCGGCGCTACGCTTGCGGCGGGGATGGGTTTTCAATTCCAGCCAGCGTTCATTGTCTGCATCCATCTCATCCCAAAAGGGTTTGGGGTCGGCAGCATGGATCAGCACGGGAATACCCAATGCACCGCATTTGTCCCAGATGGGGTCTAATCTGGGGTCGTCAATGGCCAATCTTTTCCCTTCAAAATCTTTGTTGGATAATCCCAGGCTTTTAAACACTTTTAAACCTACAGCGCCATTTTTCACATCGGCCTCCAATTGAGCGACTGTGCTTTCAATCCATCCGGGTTTGCCGGCCCCTTCAAAATTGATATTGCAAAACACCACAAACCTGCCTGGGAAATGCTGCTTCACATTAGCGATTGCTTTCACCAAATTTTCACCGGAACCGCCACTCAGGTTTACCATTACTTTCATATTCATAGCATCCATAGCTGCCACCACGGGACTCAGATCCTGGTTGGCCATGCCATATTGGTGCCCATGAATATCAATAAAAGGGTATTTCGCCCGGGTAATTACTTTCCCGGGAACCACCAGCGTGGATTTGGGATTGTATTCTTCGAAACTGAGGTTTTGGGCAATGGTATTTTGCAAAAAACAAAGGCAACCTACCAGCCAAAGGAAAATAATTTTAATCATAATAAGTATTCATTTACTATTCTTATCCTATCAGATCGCCTCCTCAAGGCATAGGCAATGCTAAATATAATCATTATATCACTCCGACGAATCCTAACCGTCACCCCGACGCAGGAGGGGTCTCGTTTCCCAGCCGGGATGCCTCCTATCGTCGGCATGACGGGCTAAGTTTTTATCAACCGTTATTTATCCCTCAGCTCATGCAACCCCCTGCCAATCAATATCTCCGAAGAACCAAATACCGTAATAGTGGCTTTCTGAAAATCTGATTCCTCTGCCTTGAAAATATTGTCCACCCACTTCTGCGGGTTGCGATCAATATAGGGGAACCAGGTGCTGTGGATCTGTATCATGATACGATGGCCCTTATTAAATGTATGCAGCACATCCTGCAACGGTATAGAAAGGTCGGTTGGCTGATTGGCAACAAATGGCTCAGGCTTTTCAAAGCTGTTCCTGAACCTCGCACGATAGGCTTCGCTGCGCACCAATTGCTGGTAGCCTCCCATCACAATGTTTTTGGGATTGTGTTCGTAATTGGGATGATTATCGGGGTACACATCAATCAGTTTTACCATAAAGTCAGCGTCAGTGCCCGTGGTGGCAACCTTCAGTTTGGCCAGTATTTCGCCGCTCAGGGTAAAATCCTCGGTAAGGGTATCGGTTTCAAAAGTCAGCACATCGGGTCGTTTGGAGGCATGCCGCTGATCATCGCTCATAAAGGTGCGGGGCGTAAAAGCAAGCGCTTCCGTTTGCGAAGTATAGGGTACAGGATTGGCGGGGTCGCTTACATATTCAAACCTGGCTGCGGCATTGGCGGCGCCATTCACCACAAGTTTCCGGCCATTGTCAAAGGTCAGTTTTACGGTTTCTTTTACCGGGGGCCACAATTCATGCTTTTCCCATTGCTTGGTGCCTGTATTGAACATGTTCGCTTCGGTTGGCGGTTGAACCGCTGCATCTTTCAGGTATCTGGCAAAAAACGGCGCTTCAATATTGCGCTGATACCAGGTGCTGATACTGTCGCCGAAATAAATATGGTTGTGGGTGCTCTTTCCATTTTCCTTCGCCCAATCGCCATGGCCCCATGGGCCCATTACTATTTGGTTCTGCCCGCCCGGGTTATTTTTTTCAATGGTTTTGTAAATATTCAGCGGGCCATACAGGTCTTCCGCATCAAACCAGCCGCCAACGATCAGGGTAGCCGGCGTCACTTTTTTCAGGTGCGGCAGCAGGTTGCGTTTTTGCCAAAAGGTATCGTAGTTGGGATGGTCAACATGCTCCTTCCAAAAAAAGTTGTCATACTGGTATTTCTCGGTGATGTTTTTCAATGGGCCTAACCTTCGGTAAAACTCATATCCGTCAGGAATGGGCTGACCATAAAAACGCATCATGGCCGCCATGAACCAGTTGTCCTTTGTAGGCTTTTCTGTTTGATACCCAAAGACCCCGAAAATGGCAGTATAAGCCTGTACAAAAGCCCCCTGGTGGTGAAAATCATCGAAAAAGAAATCGGCAATAGGTGCCTGTGGCGACACGGCTTTCAGCGCGGGATGCGCATCAGGAAGCGCGGCGGCTGAATAGAAACCAGGATAGGAAATTCCGTACTGCCCCACCTTTCCATTGTTGTTTTTCACGTTTTTCAAAAGCCAGTCAATGGTGTCCCAGGTATCGCTGCTTTCATCTACAGCCTGCTTATTTTTTACGTCATTGCCCGGAATATTAGGGGTCATATTGGTCCATTTGCCTTCGCTCAGGTAACGGCCACGAACATCCTGGTACACCAAAATGTATCCCTCCCGGATCATGGTTTTAGAAGGATAGTTGTTCAGGTTGTAATTGTCGTAATTGCCGGCATTATAGCAGGTGCGGTTCAGCAGCATAGGCCACTGTTTCGAATGATCCTTTGGGGTATATACAATGGTATGAAGCTTCGCTCCATCGCGCATGGGTATGCTGTAAATGGTTTTGTTGTAGTTGTGTGTCACCCAAAGGGAATCTTCTTTGGAAGGTTGGGCAAACACAGTTGAACAAATAGAAATCAACAAGATAGTCAGCAGTTGTTTCATGCAGAAAAATTTGGTTAAAGATAATGGGTTGGGTTATTGAATTTCTACCATATATATAATAGCATGGAAAGTCAAAAAAGCTACGAACACATCTTTGCGTCGCCGCGTCTTTACGTGGAATAAATTCTTCTTTGGCACACAACAACTCCTGAAATCAAAAAAGCCACGAACACAGTTTCGTGCATTCGTGGCTTATATTCTCTCCGTTGCGTGAAGACACGCACCGGGGCTGTGGCGTGAAGACACGCACCATGGCAACCTTATTCGAAAGTCATATCCAATCCGAGACCCCTCAGTTCATGTACCAATACATTGAACGATTCGGGAACGCCTGCACGGGGAATGTTATCTCCCTTCACAATGGCTTCGTAGGTCTTGGCGCGGCCAATGATATCATCCGACTTGATGGTAAGAAGCTCCTGCAGGATATTGGATGCACCGTACGCTTCCAAAGCCCACACTTCCATTTCACCAAAACGCTGACCACCAAACTGGGCTTTACCACCCAAAGGCTGTTGCGTGATCAGGCTGTACGGCCCGATAGAACGTGCGTGCATCTTGTCATCAACCATGTGGTGCAGTTTAATTACATAAATAACACCCACAGTAGCCTTCTGATCGAAGCGATCACCGGTTTCACCATCATAGAGGTAGGTATGACCAAACTTAGGCAGGTTGGCTGCTTCAATTTCGTCAGCTATTTCATCGGTAGTAGCACCATCAAAAATAGGGGTGGCATAGCGCTTGCCCAACTTAAGACCGGCCCAACCCAATACAGTTTCGTAAATCTGTCCGAGGTTCATACGGCTCGGTACACCAAGCGGGTTCAATACAATGTCAACAGGCGTACCGTCTTCGAGGAACGGCATATCTTCATGACGTACGATTTTAGCCACAATACCCTTGTTACCGTGACGACCCGCCATTTTATCACCCACTTTCAGCTTACGCTTTACAGCGAGGTAAACCTTGGCAAGTTTCAGTACACCTGCAGGTAATTCGTCACCAATGCTGATGTTGAATTTCTCGCGCTTGTAACGGCCAAGTTCTTCGTTGTACTTAATGGTATAGTTGTGCAGCAACTGGTTGATCAGTTCATCAATATGTGCATCGCCGGTCCAGCCAAGCGGGTTCACGTTGAGGAAGTCGATCTGGCTGAGGTTCTTACGGTTGAACTTAGCACCTTTGCCAATCAGCACTTCACCAAAGTTGTTGCTGATGCCGGCAGAAGGCTTTTCTTTCAGGAGCACTTCCAGCTTGTCCAGCAGCAACTCAGAGAGATCGCCCTGGTTCTTTTCGTGAACCTTTTCAATTTTCTCCAAAGCGGCTTTCTCGCGCACTTTGCTGTTCTTGTCCTTTTTGGTACGCTGGAAGAGCTTTTTATCGATCACCACACCTTCAGTTCCGCTCGGAGCTTTCAGCGAAGCATCTTTTGCATCACCGGCCTTATCGCCAAAGATGGCACGGAGCAGCTTTTCTTCGGGCGTAGGATCGCTTTCTCCTTTTGGAGTGATCTTACCAATCAGGATATCGCCTTCATTAACCTGGGCGCCGATACGAATGATACCGTTTTCGTCGAGGTCTTTGGTAGCTTCTTCACTTACGTTGGGTATATCAGGAGTCAGTTCTTCTTCACCGAGTTTGGTATCGCGCACTTCCAGTTCAAATTCTTCGATGTGTACCGATGTGTACCAGTCTTCGCTTACCACGCGCTCACTGATTACAATGGCATCCTCAAAGTTGTAACCTTTCCAGGGCATGAATGCTACCTGAAGGTTACGGCCAAGCGCCAGTTCACCATTCTTCACCGCATAACCTTCTGTAAGGAAGTCACCTTCTTTTACAACCTGTCCTTTGCGAACCGCAGGCCTGTGGTTGATGGAAGTACCCTGGTTGGTTTTTACAAATTTGGTAAGCTTGTACACCTTCAGGTCGTCGTCGAAGCTGATATGGCGTTGTTCGCTGTTACGCTCGTAACGCACATGAATTTCGGCTGCATCTACAAATTCTACCACGCCATCGCCTTCAGAGGTCAACTGTACACGCGCATCGCGGGCTGCTTTTCCTTCAAGACCTGTACCCACAATCGGAGCTTCGGGACGAAGAAGCGGAACTGCCTGGCGCTGCATGTTTGATCCCATCAGGGCACGGTTGGCATCATCATGCTCAAGGAACGGAATAAGTGAGGCAGACAGACCCACAATCTGGTTGGGGGCCACATCCATAAACTGCACATCATTCTTTTCGAGGATGGGGAAGTCGCCGGTTTCGCGGGCTATAATTTTTTCCTCGGTAAACTCACCCTTATCATCAATGGGTACGTTTGCCTGGGCAATTTTCTTTTCATCTTCTTCTTCTGCGCTCAGGAAGGTGAGTTCTTTCAAATCAACCTTACCCATTTTCACAGGGTGATAGGGCGTTTCAATAAAGCCCATATCGTTGATCTTCGCATGCACGCAAAGCGTAGAGATCAAACCAATGTTTGGTCCTTCCGGCGTTTCGATAGTACACAAACGGCCGTAGTGGCTATAATGTACGTCGCGAACTTCGAAGCCTGCGCGCTCGCGGCTAAGACCACCGGGCCCGAGTGCCGAAATACGACGCTTATGGGTGATTTCGCTCAGCGGGTTGGTCTGGTCGAGGAACTGGCTCAACTGGCTGGTACCAAAGAACGAGTTGATAACCGAACTGAGGGTACGTGCGTTGATCAGGTCAACCGGGGTAAATACCTCGTTATCACGAACGTTCATACGCTCGCGGATGGTACGTGCCATACGGGCAAGACCTACACCAAACTGGGCATACAATTGCTCACCTACGGTACGTACACGACGGTTGCTCAGGTGATCAATATCATCAATATCGGCTTTGCCATTGGTAAGGCGCACCAGGTATTTTACAATCTGGATAATATCTTCCTTGGTCAACACCTTTTTGTTGATCGGGGAATCAAGGTGCAGCTTGCGGTTGATCTTATAACGGCCAACTTCGCCCAGATCATAACGCTTATCGCTGAAGAACAGCTTGTCAATGATACCACGAGCAGTTTCGTTATCGGGGGCATCAGCACCACGCAACTGGCGGTAAATGTGCTGAACCGCCTCCAGCTCGCTGTTCGAAGTATCCTTGTTCAGGGTGTTGTATATAATATTATAGTCACCACCTACATCTTCTTTCTGGATGAACAGGGTTTTAATGCCCATATCAACCACTTCCTCAACCGAACTGGCATCCAGAACGCTGTCGCGCTCCATCACAACTTCGTTACGCTCAAGGCTTACTACTTCACCGGTATCTTCATCTACAAAGTCTTCAACCCAGCTACGCAATACGCGTGCTGCCAGGCGACGTCCGATATAAGGTTTCAGTCCTTCGCGGCTTACCACTACTTCATCGGCCATGCCGAAAAGTTCAAGGATGGCTTTATCGCTTTCAAAACCTATTGAACGAAGCAAAGTGGTAACCGGGAACTTCTTCTTACGGTCAATGTACGCGTACATCACGTTGTTGATGTCGGTAGCAAATTCCATCCAGGCACCTTTAAAAGGAATAACCCGTGCAGAATAAATTTTTGTACCGTTGGGGTGCAGGCTCTGGCCGAAGAATACACCGGGACTACGGTGCAACTGGCTTACCACTACCCTTTCTGCACCATTTACTACAAATGTTCCGCGGGGGGTCATGTAGGGAATGTTACCAAGGAATACATCTTGTACAATGGTCTGGAAGTCAATATGTTCCTCATCGTTACAGCTCAGGCGGAGTTTTGCCTTGAGGGGAACAGCATAAGTAAGGCCGCGCTCCATACACTCGGCAATGGAGTAACGGGGCGGATCAATAAAGTAATCGAGAAACTCCAGCACGAAAATATTGCGGGTATCGCTGATGGGGAAATTCTCCTTAAACACACGGAACAACCCTTCGTTGTTACGCTTATCGGGGGTAGTTTCCAACTGGAAAAACTCCCTGAACGACTGGATTTGAATAGCCAGCAGGTCAGGGGTTTCGGCCAGATTTTTACTTTTACCAAAATTTAGCCTTTGTAATTGTGTTGACGACATATGCTGATTTCCTGTTTTTTAGCTCGGTTCAGTGGACAAAAACACGTTCAGGCCTGCGATTTTCACCACAAAGCCCATCAAAATTTTTACCTTAAATTTTTCCGTATTCCGACCCCAAAGTGTATTAAGCCCAATTTAAAGGATGGCAAAGGTAAGGTAATGGGGTTTATGTGCCAAAAAGCGCACATAATTTTTTAACATATCAACTTAAAGGCTTTGGCGAATGTAAAGCCGTAATGGCAAATACAAAGCTTTTTTCCAAAAAATTTGGCCGGGAAGCGGTAAGCCTTATGCCGGGTGGAAAAAACGGGAGCATTTTGAATGAGGGCCCTATGCCTATTATTTCCCACTGAATATTTTATCGGTCAGCAGCATCCAGTCCTCTGTATTTTCCGGCTTTAACAACAATTTCAATTTTTCGGTATCCGGCGGATATTGCCCATCTGCTTCAAATTTTACCTTATTGTCATTATCAAGCAGTACATACCTGCATGCATGTGACCAGTTAACCCCCGGTTCAAAGTCAATAAATAACAAATGCGCAGGCGAATCAGTTTTGATCCTTTTCCTGTTGATGACCAGTTCTTCACCGGCGCCAATTTCGGGGATTACATAAACAACACTCTCCTTCAGCTCTTTATCAGTAAGCTTTTCCTTTAGTACTGCCAATAAAGAGCTGAGGGAAGGTTGCATAAGTGTATTTATTATTTAGCCCCCTTTACCAACTCAAGCATCTGGCTGCCTATTTTTTCTTCAATGCCGGCCACCTGTTTTTCGTAATCAGCCCTTAAAACAGCAAGCTTCGGCTCAATCTTTTTCATCCGCTCAATGATCTTTAAAGGATCGGGTTCAGGCCAGAATTTAAATAAATTCTCCCGGATAGCGTAGTATATTTTTATATGGAAAGAATTTCTGCCGAGCCAGCAGGTTCTGCCACCGTTTTTGTAATGAAAAACAGGCGTGTCATAAGGATCATGTATAGCATTGGCATAGTCAAATGCTTCTTTTGCCGAAACCTGCCCGTTGCCACCCGAATCAGGGTTATAGCTTAAAGCATTTCCATACGGATCATTGCCCATCATCGCGGCAATCCAGTCGCGGGCAAAAGGATCAAAATGCGCCCCGCCAATGGAATTATTAAATTCGGTACAGGCCGAGCCGATGCTGGTATTATCGGCAGTGCTCTTTGCAATAACGGCGCTGTTAAAACCACCGCTATGGCATTGCTCCATCATCACCATCAGGCAACGGTAACGGGGCAGTTCGGCCAGCTTATCTGTAAACTCCTTTACACCGAGGCTATCCCAGTTGGGATAACAGCAAAGATCGCTTTCGGTACCATTGTGCCCGCCGTGATTATTCGTATGGATAAACAGCATATCATCCGGCTTCAGCTTGTTTTTTAAGCTATTGAGGGCGGCCAATAATTTAGCCCTGGATCCCGCGCCGTTAACAGGCATTGTATAAGCCGACCCATCCCCGGGCCATGCAGTAGCAGGTTGGGGATTGCCACTGTAATTGAGCGTGCCGTCATAATTAAGCACCGTAATATTGGCAGGTGCAAACCCATACACCTGCACCAGTGTACGGTAAGCAAATTCAAGATCGTTGGTATGACGGTTATTGCTCATTCCCGAAAACAATATCGCATACCTGTTGCCGGTATAAAAAAAGCGCCATATAGGGCTGAATGTGAGTTTATAATACTTTGGCTCGGCAAATGCAACCGGTGTATGAAATGCCTTAAATGTTTTAGGCACTTCCTTATCCAGTATATAGGGTGGAAACTGAGCCTGCACTTCATTATACAGTTCGCCCGTTTCAGCATCGTGAAAAAGGTACCTGCACGGGTGGGCCCAGTTATACATGGGAGCATCATCGGCAAATGTCATGATCGTAGGCCGCGATGAAATTACTTTTTGCCGTGGAACAGGCAGGGGTACCCCCTTCGCAAATACATCTTCCTGGATATAGAAGTTAGATGTATTAACCGCATTTAATGATTGCCTGAGTACGGATTCCTTGACGGAAGTAACTACTCTCAGGTTTGCTTTCAGATTTGAACTTACCGCTTTAGCCATTTTTTTAATTTTTAATTTTTGTAGATTGATGCATAATTTCAGGAAGGCAACTCATCAGCCTGGAATTGTAAAAGGGGAAACCGAATGAACATTGTTGTAAATTACACGCAACGATATATTGGAAGTGAAAATAATAGATATTTCCCAGAGTTGCAATAGCTGTGCAAAAAACGGGGGCCGGGGATCATGAATATACCGGGCCGGCTTTTTTCAAAATTCACAGGCAGGATAAAAACGTTCGCGGGAATATTTATTCCCCAAAGATGCCCGCTGATTTGCTACGCTGATTTACGCCAATATTTTCCTGAATATTAATAGCACAACAGGTAAAAATTTATACCTTTGTATTTAACCAAATGGTTAAACCATCTATTTAAACCAAATGGATAAGGCAATTACCATTACTGAGCCAAACACTGAAAAGCGCATTTTGGAAGCGGCCCGCAGGGTGTTTACCCGCAAAGGCTACGATGGCGCGCGGATGCAGGAAATTGCCGATGAAGCGGGTATCAATAAGGCATTGGTACATTATTATTACCGGAACAAGGAAAAGCTTTTTGCCGAAATCCTTCGCGAAGCTTTTGCAACCATGCTGCCGGCTATGGCCAATGTATTTATGGGACAGGGAACCATCCCCCAAAAGATTGAGCTTTTTGTAGAAAAATACCTTGTCATTATTCTTGACAATCCTTTTATCCCGCTTTTTGTGTTGAGCGAAATGCAACGGAATCCCGAAACCTTTTTCCATGATTTCATTCCCCCGGAAATGAAACAGCGGGTTCAGGGCATCCTCATGCTGTTTGAAAAAGGGGTGGAAAAGGGAGAAATAGCAGCCATACCGCCCCGCCACCTGGTGATCAACGTTATGGCGCTTTGTATTTTCCCCTTTGTAGCAAGGCCCATGCTTCAGCGAATGCTCGATATAACGGACCCGGAATACCAAAAAATGCTTGAAGAGCGGAAAATGGTTGTCAGCCAATTTATTATAAATGCCATCACCCCAAAAAATACAGCATGATGAAATGGTTTTGGATATTGCTTTTCCCAGCAGGCATAGCTTCGGCACAGGAAGTAGAACAGTTGACACTTGATCAGGCACAGCAATGGGCAGCCGAAAACTACCCGCTATTAAAACAAAAAGCACTTGCCCGGCAAAGCGCTTTGGCCAATAACAGCAACCTTGGCAATAATTACCTGCCCCAGCTTACCCTGGGCGGGCTGGCAAGCTGGCAAAGCGCGGTAACGGAGGTGCCTGTACGCATACCCGGGTTTGCCCCCGAACCGCTTAGCCAAGACCAATACCGCGCCACGCTCGACCTGAACCAACTGATTTACGACGGCGGGCAAAACAAGCAGCAAAAGTTCATGAACGAATTGCAGGCGCTGCTGAAAGAGGAAGAGGTAAATATTGGCCTGCACCAGTTAAAAGAAAAAATAAACAGCCTGTACCTGAATGTGCTGCTGCTTGATGAACAACGAAAACAAAACGCCCTGGTGATAAAAGACCTTGATGCCGGTATAAAAAAAGTAGAGGCGCAGGTATCCAACGGAACGGCCTACAGGAGCAACCTGGCGCTGCTGCAATCCGAACAGTTGAAGGCAAAGCAAAGGGATATGGAATTGCAAAGCGACCGTGAAGGGCTTGTTGGCGTGCTGATGCTCTACACCAACAAAACCATTTCACCCGAGGTGCAACTCATGCTTCCCGCCGCCCCTGCCCTGGTTCCCGAAGATGATATTTCAAGGCCCGAATTAAAATACTACCGGCTCCGGGACAGCCTTGCCTACGAGCAATCGAAACTAATTGACGGCAGGCTTCGTCCGAAAGTAAGCCTGTTTGCCAACAGCGGTTATGGCCGCCCGGGGCTTGATTTCCTGAAAAATGAATTCTCCCCGTACATCACCACCGGGCTGCGTTTCAACTGGAATATCAGCGGGTTTTACAGCAGCAAAAAAGACCGGGAGCTTGCCGATATTACCCGCAGGGATGTACAGGTTCAGCAGGAAAATTTCCTGTTGCAAACAAAGACCCAGCTCAGGCAACAGCAATCAAACATCTCCAAACTAAAAAATTTGCAGGATAGTGATACGGAAATTATCAGGCTGAAAAAGCAGGTGAAGGAAGCTGCCGCCGCCCAATTGGAAAACGGGGTTATCACCGCAAGCGATTACCTGCGCGAGGTGAATGCCGAAGATGCAGCAAGGCAAAACCAGGTATTGCATCAGCTTCAACTGCTTCAGGCGCTGTTAAACTATTCAACCATTGCAGGAAAATAAATTATTATGCATATCAGATTATTTTTTATCGGATTATTGAGTGTATCCCTTTCTCTTCATAGTTGCATGGGCGATAAAAATGAATTTGATGCAACCGGCGTATTTGAAGCCGATGAGATCATGGTATCGTCAGAAATACCCGGCCGTATCACTCAATTGCATGTAAAGGAAGGTGATGTGCTGCCCGCGGATAGCGTGGTAGCCATCATTGATGCGGGCAACCTCGGCCTGCAAAAACAACAGGTGGAAGCCAGCATTTCGGCGCTCAGTGAAAAAACCAACGATGTAGCCCCGCAAATTGAGCTGCTCCGCGAACAGCTTAGGGTGCAGCAAACACAAATGCAAACCCTGCTGAAGGAAAAAGACCGTTTTACGAAACTGGTAGAAGCCGATGCTGCCACCCCCAAGCAATTGGATGATATTGTAGCGCAGATAGATGTGCTGAAAGGACAAATGGAAGTTACCAAAAGCCAGATGAAAGTGCAGGAAAGCAATGTGGCTGTGCAAAACCGCAGTGTAATGAGCGAGCAAAAGCCACTTGCCAAAAGGGCGGATATACTTAATGATCAGATCAACCGAAGCCGTGTTATCAACCCCATCAACGGAACCGTATTGACGCAATATGCTTATGCCGGGGAAGTGATTGGCGCAGGAAAAACCATTTACAAAATAGCCGACCTTTCTTCGCTATTGCTGAGGGCCTACATATCGGGAGAACAGCTTTCGCAGGTAAAGCTCAATCAACCCGTAAAAGTGTTTGTTGACAGTGGCGCAAAAGCCTACCGGCAATACGAAGGGAAACTAACCTGGATTGCTGACAAGGCCGAATTTACGCCCAAAACCATTCAAACAAAGAATGAGCGCGCCAACCAGGTGTATGCGGTAAAAATATTGGTGAAGAATGACGGGTATTTGAAGATTGGGCAGTATGGTGAGGTAAGATGGAAATTAGGAATTAGGAATTAGGAAATGAGGAATGAGGAATGAGGAATTAGGAATCAGGAATTAGGAATTAGGAATTAGGAGGGCAGTAAAGTATTCAACATGATTGAGGTAAACAACATATCCAAATCATACAAAAACGGGAAAACGACAGTTCCGGCTTTAAAGGATATTTCGTTTGATGTGCAGCAAGGAGAATTATTTGGGTTGATAGGACCGGATGGGGCAGGAAAAACTTCTTTGTTACGAATCCTTGCGACGCTGCTATTGGCAGATAAAGGAAAGGCTACGCTCGACGGATTGGATACGGAAAAAGATTTTAAAAAAGTAAGGCAGACCATTGGTTATATGCCGGGAAAATTTTCGCTATACCAGGACCTTTCGGTGGAAGAGAACCTCCGTTTTTTTGCCACCATTTTCAAAACAACCATACAAGCCAATTACCACCTGGTAAAAGATATTTACGAACAGATTGAACCTTTTAAAGAACGCAAAGCGGGTAAACTAAGCGGGGGTATGAAGCAGAAGCTCGCCCTGTGTTGCGCGCTTATCCATAAGCCTAACGTGCTGTTGCTTGACGAGCCCACCACCGGGGTAGATGTGGTTTCCCGGAAGGAGTTCTGGCAGATGCTGCAACGGCTGAAAGAGGATGGCCTCACCATTTTGGTGGCTACCCCCTATATGGACGAAGCCAAACGTTGCGACCGGATTGCACTGATGAACCAGGGCAGGATAATGCAAATAGATACACCGGAAAATTTGATCCACAAAAATGACCAAACGCTTTGGGCGGTAAAATCACCCGATATGTATGCGCTCCTCGAAAGCCTGCGTCATTGCCACATAGTGAAGACCGCTTACCTTTTTGGGGAATACTACCATGTAACCCCGGTACAGGGCGAAGATGACGAGCACCCGTTGAAAGAATTTTTGAATCGGCAAGGAATTGATGGTGTTGAAATCAAAAGGATATCCCCCGGCATTGAAGATATATTTATGCAACTGATACAAACCCATGAATATGCAGGCTGAATCCCCCATCATATCGGCAGAAAAACTCACCAAAACCTTCGGGGCATTTACCGCGGTGGATGCCATCAGCTTTGAAGTACAAAAGGCCGAAGTATTTGGTTTCCTGGGAGCGAATGGCGCAGGTAAAACCACGGCCATGCGCATGCTTTGCGGGCTTTCATTACCCACATCAGGAAAGGCCACAGTAGCGGGTTTGGATGTTTTCAAACAATCGGAAGCCATTAAGAAAAGTATCGGGTACATGAGCCAGAAATTTTCTTTATATGAAGACCTGACGGTAAAAGAAAACATGCGGCTGTTCGGCGGCATTTACGGCATGACCCGTGAAGCCATCCGCAATAAAACGGCCCGGATTGTTGATTCGCTGCATTTGCAAAAAGAACAGGATACCTTAGTGAGATCATTGCCGCTGGGCTGGAAACAAAAGCTTGCTTTTTCCGTGGCGATATTTCATGATCCGCCGGTTGTTTTTCTTGATGAGCCAACCGGGGGTGTGGACCCGGTAACGAGGCGTGAGTTCTGGGAAATGATCTACCGGTCGGCATACGAAGGAACCACGATTTTTGTAACCACACACTACATGGATGAGGCGGAATACTGCAACAGGGTTTGCATGATGGTGGATGGAAAAATTAAGGAGTTGGATACGCCGGCGAACCTGAAGCAACAATACAATACGGATAATATGGAAGGCGTGTTTCTGCAACTGGCAAGAACCGCCAAACGAAACGAACATTAAACAAAGAGGCGAAATTCTTTACAAGCAAACAAAAAATCATGTTCCGGCAATTCATATCCTTTGTACAAAAAGAAATGCTGCACATCTGGAGGGATAAGCGCACTTTACTCATCCTGTTTGGGATGCCGGTGGCGCAAATCACGCTGTTTGGTTTTGCATTAAGTACGGAAGTAAAAAATTCAGCGATTGCCATCCTCAACCCAACCCCCGATGAACAAACCCAAAAACTGGTTGACAGGATTGATGCAAGCGAATATTTTGAAGTAACGGCCGTTCTGCATTCACCCAACGAAATTGAAAACGAATTTAAAAAAGGAAGAATAAAACTCGCGGTCATTTTTCCACAAAACTTTGGCAACCAACTCAACCACCAGAATAAAGCAACCCTGCAACTGATAGCCGATGCATCGGACCCGAATGTAGCCACTACCGTTACCAACTATGCAGGAAACATTATTAGCGATTTCCAAAAAGACCTGGATCAACAGGAAATACCATACCGCATAAAAAGCGAGGTACGCATGCTGTACAACCCGCAATTACTCAGCGCATTCAACTTTGTGCCGGGTGTAATGGCCATGGTGCTTTTGCTGGTTTGTACCATGATGACCTCTATTTCCATTGTACGCGAAAAAGAGAACGGCACCATGGAAGTATTGCTGGCCTCACCGCTCCGGCCTGTTCTCATTATTATTGCCAAAGCCATCCCGTACCTGCTGCTTTCTACCATCAATATTGCTACCATATTGCTGCTCAGTGTATTTGCGTTGAAGCTTCCCATAGCAGGCAGCCTGCTACTGCTGGTGAGTGAAAGCATTTTGTTCACAGTCACCGCACTCACGCTGGGCCTGCTCATCAGCGCCATTACCGCTTCGCAACAAATTGCCATGATGATCTCGCTGGTGGGTATGTTCCTTCCAACACTCATGCTCAGCGGGTTCATGTTTCCCGTTGAAAACATGCCGGTTCCGCTGCAGGTGATCAGCAATATTGTACCTGCCAAATGGTATTATACCATCGTAAAAAATGTGATGATCAAGGGGCTTGGATTTGAAGCCGTTTGGAGAGAAACACTGGTACTCATGGGAATGACCCTGTTGTTACTTGGTATTGCATTAAAAAAATTTAAAATCCGGCTAAATTGATATGCGCGTACTCAGGTTTTTACTGGAAAAGGAATTCAGGCAGATCTTCCGCGATCCGGCCATACTGAAGATGATGCTTATTATGCCGGTGGTGCAACTGATCCTGCTGCCGCTTGCTGCCAATTACGAAGTAAAAAATGTACTGCTTGCCGTGGTTGACCATGATCATTCATCCTTATCGGGGCAAATGATTGAAAAGATCACCGCATCGGGCTATTTCCAACTAACCGGTTTCACCCAGCGATACGAAGATGCCCTGCTGCTCGTGGAGAAAGACAAGGCGGACATAATCCTTGAAATACCCCCAAAATTCGAGGCAACCCTGCTGCGCGAGGAAGAAGCCCCGCTGATGATTTCGGTAAACGCGGTAAACGGCGCCCGGGCCAATATAGGCGCAGGTTACCTCACCGCCATCCTGCAGGATTATAACCGGCAAATACGCCAGAAATGGCTGCGGCTGCCCCGACTGCCCGATCAACCCCAAATTGAGATCACCACGGCCAATTGGTTCAACCCTTACATGAACTACCGGAAATTCATGGTTCCGGGCATCATTGTCATCCTCCTTACCATGGTGGGCGCCTTTCTTACCGCGCTCAATATTGTAAGGGAAAAAGAAATAGGCACCATCGAGCAGATCAATGTAACGCCTGTAAAAAAGCAATACTTCATCCTGGGAAAACTGATCCCCTTTTGGGTTATGGGAATGATGGTACTAACCATTGGTTTGGTGGTTGCGCGCATTTTTTATGGTATTGTGCCGGTGGGGAATATTGGCCTGCTTTACCTGTTTTCTGCCGTTTACCTGCTTGCTGTACTTGGCCTCGGCCTGCTGGTTTCTACCTATGCGCACACGCAACAGCAGGCCATGCTGATCTCTTTTTTCCTGATGATGATATTTATCCTGCTTAGCGGTTTGTTCACTCCAATTGAAAGCATGCCGGGATGGGCAAAAACCGTTACTCAATTCAATCCCGTCACTTATTTTATTGAAGTTATCCGCATGGTGGTACTAAAGGGGAGCGGATTTTCCGACATTGCCCGAAACCTGGGCATCATGTGCATTTTTGCTGTGGCGCTGAATGTTTGGGCAGTGGTAAATTACCGGAAGCGGGCCTGAACAATTGAATCAGGTGTTGACCCATTCACCTTTAGAAAAATTAAAAATCCTTATTTCAGGATATATTGCAAAGTCCTTTACATTGTTGGTAATAATAGGAATCTGGTCTCCAATAGCATGGGCAGCAAAATTAAATACCGGTTGCACCTCCGGCAGCCGTACCAATAACAGCGCCTTTCCGGGTTTTATTCATTGATTTACAAGCAGGCAGTGCTATGGCTGCCACAAGCAGAACAACTATGGCATATGTCAGTGTTTTCATAAAATTAATCTGCTTATTTTAAAAATTATCCGTGGTCAGAATAACAGATGAACCTGGATAAGATGTATTTCCATCTTCTTCGGATGTAATAAAAATCTTGGTTGGCTTTTCAGATGAAACGGTTTCAAAGCTTGCTTTTAATGTTTTCGATATCATGCTGCTGTTGCTTTCAATTTTTCCAACATTCCTAGTACCATTGCCGCCGCTTTCCATCCAAACCACATAAGCGGTTTTAGGTGCTACAAGCCTGTTTGCTTCCGAAAGATTGGTCAGCTCAACCTTGATTATGTAATTTTTGTTTACGTCCCTTTTTACCTTAACAGTGCCTCTTGCTGCAGGCGCCACAGCCGAATACTGGAAGGGAACTTTAGTGGCGCAGGAACTAAATAAAACTATTGGCAAAGCGGTAGAGCCTATCAATAAAAGGCTTCCTTTTCTGCAATGCTGATTATTCGTTTTCTTACACAATTCACGTATTTGCTATATGCTTGATTTGAAAACACATAGGTAAACCTGCGAATGAATGGACTTGCATAAATAAAGATGAAGCCGCCACTACCCACTGATTGTACACTGTTTCCAAAATGAAAAACCCCACTTCAGCATAAATTAGGATAGCTTTGCAGGGAATTGAGTAACGAAAACCAAATTCTTGATTGGAAACTTTAAAAGTTCAGATAAAGAAAATGAAAAAAAGGTGAAAATATACATCAAGTATATGGTCAGTATCCGTTGCAAAATGGTGGTAAAAAGCGCTCTGGAACAAATGAACCTGTTGTACCGTCACCTTGATTTGGGGGAGGTTGAACTGCTCGGGGATATTACGCCGGAACAGCGAAAAGAGCTCCATATGATCCTGAAAAAATCGGCACTGGAACTGATGGATGACAAGAAGGCCATATTAATTGAGAAGATCAAGAACCTGATCGTTGAAATGATCCATTATTCCGATGAATTGCCGTTAGTGAACAACTCAGATTTTTTGGCTGAAAAATTAGGTTATAACTACACTTACCTCGCCGATTTATTTTCTGAAGTAACAGGTACCACTATTAGCCAATTTATTATACTGCACAAAATTGAAAGGGTCAAGGAATTATTACTGTATGACGAACTTAGCCTTACCGAAATATCTTATAAGCTTAACTACAGCAGTGTTTCACACCTATCCAATCAATTTAAAAAAATTACCGGCCTCACCCCTTCCTATTTCAAACAATTAAAAAGAAAACGCCGCACCGCACTTGAAGACCTGTGAATAATATACAATTAAGAATCAATAGTGTAATATACTCCTTGAAAATAAAAGCACCTTTGAATGTATGCTCCAATAAAAACTCATAATGATAAAACTCATAGAAAATAAAACCGAAATTGAAAAGTCAAAGGCACTTATAACTATTGAAATCATCGAGTATATCCCCAACGCCGTGGTCATAAAAACTATCCTAAAAAAGTCAACCGGTAATATCAGCATAATGTCATTTGACAGCGGAGAAGGATTGACAGAAAAAACAACACCTTTCGACACTTTTGTGCAAATCATTGACGGAAAGGCAAACATTGTAATTGATGGTGTTCCCAATATGCTGAATACCGGGGAGTCGCTTGTCATTCCTGCCCATGCTGCCAACTATGTAACACCAAATGGAAGGTTTAAAATGATTCTTACCACCATAAAGAGTGGGTATGATTTATAGGGTATTTACAGGACTGTAACCCATGGAATACTTAATTAAACTTCGCTTTATTCCTTTCCTGCCCCCCTCCTGAAACCTATCTATTACTTTTCCAATATTGCCCTATTCATTTCCCCCGGTATTAAATCCCTGATTCGGGTTCCATATCGAAAGCTCCCTCCATGACGCCGCATTTGGTGTTTTAACGAAGCTGCGCCAAATGACCTTCTCAATGCTTTGCCCTTTCTTCCTAACCGAATTATCCGGTGAAATTTTTGGCGCTGGTGTAGCACCGGAGTTGCGGGTGAAAAACACCCTGCAACCGGCGGCGTTGGTGTGGAAACACGGGCATCGGCATAAAAAACGAATGGCCGCAATACCCCTTAGCGCCACAGGCGCGATGGTTCTTGTAACAGCCACTTTAGTGGCGCGAAAAAAGTAAGTATCGTAGTCACGCTTAGCGCCATAGGCGCGACCCATTTCCCCCTACTAAACAGGCTCCTGAAAAATATAAGCATCCTCAAACTCAACATCGAAAGTTTTCAACAAATCCAAATACTCTTCCAAAAACGTTGTTTCACGATGGTGTGTTTCCTGGTTCTCAACATACTTGTAAACAACGGGCAATAAAATCTTATGGTAAGAAAAAACACCAAACCCTTTTTGCCATTCAAAACGATCCCTTGTAAGATTATTGTCATTGATGAACTTGGATGATCTCGCCTTGACATGCTGCATCAAATCCGATACCGAAACATTCGGCTTTAACCCAAACAAACAGTGCACATGATCCTCCACTCCATTTACAATCAGCGTTTTACAGTCGTGCTCATTAATAATATTCCCCATTACGCCAAAAACCTGCCTCCTCCAGGCTTTGTCCAATAAGGCCTTCCTGTATTTAACTGCAAATACTGTTTGGAGAATAATTTGATGGTAGGTATTCGCCATAAATTCAGTTTTTGTTCACAATATATTTCAAACCGAGAAAAAAAATCAATTTACTATACCTGTATTTACACAAGAAATATTGATCGTGCCGATGGCACTTACGTCTTTCAGGCCTCCTTCATTACCCAAGGCTAAAGCCCTGGGTAACAGGATGGATCGTGGCTATGCCACTTCATTTGTCGTTGTTTACCTTTGCCTTGTCCCTCACTGTCACCTGCAACAATTGATTCCCTCTGCTGCAATATAATGCGCATATCGAAATTACCTTCAACAGCCTGAAATTGCTTGTAGAAAAGGATAGTGTCAGATGTTTTGCATGTTACATTCATTTGAGTAATTTCAAAGGCTGAAAACGCAATGTTTATACCAAAAGAACGTCCCACAATTCATTGAGTTTACCAGGATAAATCGCAAGAAATTTTCACCATGCCAGTTTATAACCTCTCCATCAACGGTAAATCCCGAAAAGTGGATGTAGCCGAAGACACGCCCCTGCTTTGGGTACTGCGCGACCACCTGCAAATGTGTGGCACCAAATTCGGGTGCGGTATCGGGCAATGTGGCGCCTGTACGGTTCACCTGAATGGAAGCGCAGTCCGTTCCTGCTCCATACCGGTTTCTTCGGTAAAAGACAGGGCAGTTATTACCATTGAAGGGCTTTCCCCAACAGGCGATCACCCGCTGCAACTGGCCTGGGACGAAGTGGATGTTCCGCAATGCGGGTATTGCCAGGCCGGGCAAATTATGACTGCTGCCGCGCTGCTCAAGCGTACGCCAAAACCCACCAAAGAACAGGTTGAAAACACCATGCATGCCAATATTTGCCGTTGCGGCGCCTACCACCGCATCCGCGAAGCTGTTTTAACCGCCAGTAAAAAAATGTCATCATGAGCACCATATATTCAAACACCAGGAGAACATTCCTTAGGAATATCGCGCTTTCGGGCGGTGGGCTTATGCTGGGTTTTACATGGGACAGCGCCCAGGCTGAAATACCGCATGTTTTAAATGCAGCCGACCCGGCTTCGCTTCCAACCTTCAATAGTTACCTGTCTATCGCAACCGACGGAACCATCAATATTTATTCGCCCAATCCCGAACTCGGGCAAAACATCATGACCTCTTTTGCCCAGATTGTGGCTGAGGAACTGGATGCCGACTGGACAAAAGTGAAGGTGAGCCAGGCCCCTCTTGACACGGTAAAATTTGATCGCCAGTTAACGGGTGGCAGCGGCGCCATTCCACATTCATGGATGCGGCTGCGGAAAGCGGGGGCCACCGCGCGCTGGTTGCTGTTGCAGGCGGCGGCAAACCAATGGAGCGTCCCTGCTGAGGAATGCACAGCCGATGCCGGGTACATTATTCATAAGGGTTCGGGCAAAAAACTTGGCTATGGCGAACTGGCCACTTCAGCCTCTGCCATCGAAGTCCCCAAAGAAGTACCGCTTAAAGACAGGAAGGATTTTAAGCTGATAGGGAAGCCGATCCGGAATGTAAAAAACAAGGACATCATTACCGGCAAGCCAATATTTGGATTAGATGTGTACAGGGAGGGAATGGTAGTTGCCATGATTCAACGCCCGCCAGCCTTCGGCACCAAAATAAAATCCATTAATGATGCGGCAGCCAAAGCCAGCCCGGGCATAACCGAGGTGGTCAAATTCCAGGAAAATGTGGCCATTGTTGGCCGCTCTACCTGGGAGGTGATGAAGGCGAAAAAGCTGCTGGAAGTGGAATATGAAAAAGCGGGCAATATTGAAAGCACATCAGACCATGAGGCTCTTTTTACCCAATACATGAACGATGAAAAATCAACTGTTCAAAGAAAGGACGGGGATGTGGAAGCTGCGTTTAAGACGGCAGCGAAGGTGGTAAAGGCTGAATATCAATCGCCCTTTTTACCGCATAACCCGTTGGAGCCCATGAACTTTTTTGCACATGTAACCGAGGACAAAGTAGAACTTATTGGCCCCACACAAACGCCCCAATCAGCAAGGCAGGCGGTTTCAAAGCTGCTGAATATTCCCCAGGAAAAAATCACGGTGGACATTACCCGGCTTGGCGGGGGATTTGGCCGCAGGCTCAAATTTGATTATGTGCTTGAAGCGGCGGAATTGTCTTCCATCATAAAAAAACCAGTAAAAGTAATCTGGTCGCGGGAAGATGATATGATGGGCGGTAGTTACAGACCTTCCGTTCGTTACAGGTTTGAAGCAGCGTTGGATGGCTCTGGAAATCTTGTTGGATATAAACTACGTGGTGTTGGTATTAATGCAGGCAACAGTACAAGACCTGATACCTTTCCCTCCGGGGCTGTGGATAACCTTTTAATTGAAACCATTGACCATCAATCGCCCATAACAACCGGTGCATGGCGCGCCCCAACTACCAACTTCCTGGCTTATGCCGAGCAATCATTTTTAGATGAAGTGGCAGAGGCCATCGGAAAAGACCCGATACAGTTCCGCCTGGAATTACTCGATAAAGCGCGAAAAGCCCTGGTTGGCAAAAAGAATTATGATATTGACCGGATGGAAAATGTGATCCGCACCGTTGCTGAAAAAGCAGGCTGGGGTAAAAAGAAAGGGGTACACCAGGGTTTCAGCGTGTATTTCTCCCACAACTCTTATGTGGCACAGATAGCCGAAGTTGTGCTGAAAGAAGGAAAGCCTGAGCTTAAAAAAATATATGCTGTAAGCGATTGCGGCCAGGTGATCAACAGCAGCGGCGCCTTGCAACAGGTAATGGGGGCCATTGTGGATGGCTACGGGCACGCCATGTTTGGAAAACTATCCTTCACCGAAGGCAAAGCCGAACAAAACAATTTCGATAATTACCGGCTCATCCGCATGAAAGAAATACCTGAAATTGATGCCAGCTTTGTAGATAATGGCAAAGACCCGACAGGGCTGGGCGAACCTGCCTTACCACCAACCGGGGGAGCTGTAGCAAATGCCATGTATAAAGCTACCGGTAAAAGATTGAGGAAGCAACCGTTTATAGACGAACTAGAAGCCTAAAAGAAAGCGGGGTTACCCATCAAAAATAATTGACTGATAACCCCGCCTCATTGAAAGAATGTTTCTATAACTTAAACCCAACAGTCATAACCAAACCGCCCTTGCTATTCTTGGCATCGGCCACCATATTTGGCTTATCGGTTAAATAGTAAGGAATATGCGAGTCGCCAATAAATGAATGAACATAGGTAAGGTCAATAAAAACTCCATGATGGCGGTAACCCAAACCTCCGCTTAATAAAGTCCTGTTAGCTTTAAGCCCTGTTGCATCTGAATAAGGGTTGCCATACGAAGCAAATCCTAAGCGGGCCATTATCTTTTCAAACTTCAATTCGCCGCCAACCTTGAAGTTAATGGCGTTTTTATACCTGTCCTTAATCACTTCATTCAACGCATCATAATACCCGGCGTCCTCGGGGTTAACCTCTTTGTAACGAACCCCGCGATGATTCACATACTCAACATCAGCCGTTATAAAACCCCTTTGCTTTTTTACATCGCGTACTTCATTCACCACATAACTGAAACTGCCGATTAACCGGTAAGGAGTGGTCAGGTTATATTCGTATTCAATTTTATCGACACCGGTTAACTCACTGCTGCTTTTGGTTTGAGGCTGCGGAAAACCAGTAGTATATTTTTCGGTGTTGGTAGCCATCGAAGCGGAATAACTGTCTGTCATTCCTGCCACGGTGGGCGAGTGAAATGCCAGGCCAAGCCTTAATTTTTCAACAGGTTTAAAAATCACTCCAAGCTTGGCATTTATTCCAAACCCAGAAGTTTCGGAGCTACTCTTGTATTCAAAATATGAGAAATCATTATCAGTATTGTTGCTCAAATCTTCCTCCTTGTAAACCTGCTCTTTTTTAAAACTATAGATTGGAAAATTGATGCTGCCACCGAGGTAAAATTTATCACTATAATTATTGGCAAAGGCAAGCGCTATTTCGTGTGCCCCACCCTTTGTATCAATCTGGTTGGTTTGCTGTATCGGGTTATTAGACGAAACCGGTACCAAACTCTGGTATCCGCCAATATTGTCTCCATTGGCAATCGTGTCAACTAAAAATGTCCAAAACGCAAGCGAAGACCCAAGTGGGTACCCGTTTTCAAGCTTGTCAAATGTTTGCACATTATCTCTTATAAGTTCTTCCAGGTATTGTTCACTCCAGCTTGATTGGCTGTTTGCACCCTGGTATTTTATACTGTTGTTATAATTGGCAATCTGGTTTACCGAAATAGAAAAAGCGCTGCTGGTAGCTTTGCGGTAAGCGGCATTAGAGCTACCTGTTACAAAACCGGTTGTCCCATATAAAAAATTATTTTTATTTGAAGTTGTTTTATCATTCTGATAAGTATAGGCATATTTCCCAAACTGGAATGCCGGCGACAACACTATTTCAGCATTTTTATATAAGCCAATACCGGCCGGGTTAATATGAGCTGCGGTTAAATCGCCGCCAAGCGAACCCATGGCCCCGCCTATTGCCATATTCCTTGCAGTACCATTCATAACCGGGTACCCATACCGCAATGCATCTTCGGGAAATTGGGCCATCAAAACAAATGGGGAAAAACAAATCAGGGTAAAAAGTAAACGCATAACAAAAGTATGGTTAAAAAGAGGGCGCACTCATCGTTCAATAAATGCGCCCTTGATATTAGAAACTTTTCACAATAAAGCTATACCGGGTCATGTTTGAAAAACGAACTATTAACCACCACGGCCACCGCGGCTGGAAGAACCACTACTGCCACCGGAACTGCTGCCACTACCACCACCGGAAGAACGAGTACCACCTGAAGAACCCCCGCTATCAAACGAACGTGAAGGACGGTCATAGCTTGAACTGCCACCATCATACCCCGATGAAGGCCGGGTTATGGTGCGGAATAAACTGTTTCCTGAGCTTCTTGTTGAAGGTACGCTATTGGTTTCCCAAATGCTGCGCGATGTACCTGGGGTAATGCCGCTGTTGCCGCCTTTATTCAAACCGGAAGCGCTGCGGTTATAAGTATAATTTGAATACCCGTTAAGCGAACCGGCTGTACGGCCTCCCACAGGAAACTTATTGATTACGGTTACCGGCTTGCTCCAGCAGGATGGATTACTCCAGTTCCTATTCCAGGCATTATATCCAATACCCCAATTGTTCCAACCGAAACCGCTTCCGAATCCAACTGACCAACCGGGGTTCCAGCCCCAGTTGTTATAATAAGGATTTGCCCAACTTCCGTATTTATTCCAGGTATAGGGGTTATTATACATATTATTATAGTTCACCCAATAGTTATTGTTATAACCCTGCCAGTAATCAATATCGTCCACAGCGTTCCACTTATTCCGGTCGTTTACTTTCATGCGGAGCATGTTGTCATCCTGCCTTTCCCAATAGCTTGTATAGCCATCAGGCTGCGATTTAGTTTCATTGTGGGCCACATCAGCACGGGGAGGACCTTCGGAATAGTACACATCGTCAGGCGTTTGGGCCGAACGGTAAGCAGACGAACATCCAACAAAGGTGAGACTGCCTAAAACTGCTGTGGTGAGTAATATATTTTTCATGGCATGGACTTTTATCAGTACAAAGTTAATAATTGCAGGTTGGCAATAAATGCTAAATTTTATTTCAGAACTTGCTGTTTTACAATAAATTTTGTTAATAACAGGGCATTTTTAGCTTCTGTTAGCGAATGGCCGATCCCTGAAAATTTCCAACATTTCGCTTAGTGAAGATACAGCTATTTCCTTGCCAAATAGCATGAAACCCAGCCTGGTTAAAATGGATGCCCTTGAAGCCCCCTGCTCAATCATCCGTTTGATCGAAGTATCCCCTGCCGATTTCGAAAGCTTTTCGCCATTGTTGTTGGTTATCAGCGGGTGATGCAGCCATTTTATACCGGAAAATTGTTCCAGTTTGAGTATCTCTGCCAGCTTCAGTTGGGCTGCGGTTGAAACCGTTAAATCCCGGCCTCTTACGACCAGGTTTATGTTATAAAAAAGATCATCGGCAAGCGAGGAAAGCTGGTAGGCGGGGGCGCCACCCTTTCTCCGGACAACAAAATCACCCATTTCGCCGGTTAAATCAACAGTCGCCGTTTCTTTACAGAAATCATCATAAAACTCAACTTTTGAACCTGCGGGCAATCCCAGTCTCCAGGCATGCTTAGGGTCATTCAATCCAAGGCCGAGGTTCCGGCAGGTTCCGGGATACCTTCCATTAGCGCCCAGCGCAAGTATCTGCTTTCGCGAACAGGTGCAGGCATATACCCATCCGCCATTTGCCAGTTGTTTCAAAAATGACCCGTAGTAATCAACCCGGTTCTTTTGCGAATAATTTCGCAAAAAGTCTTCGGTACCCGATGGGCCCTCATCCGGCGCCATTCCTATAAAATCCAAAACCCGGAAAATGTCTTCTATATATTCGGGGCGCATTCGTTCTGCATCCAGGTCATCAATCCGTAGCAAAACTGTTGCTTCCTGCCTTTTGGCTACCAACCAGGTTAGTACAAATGAGTAGAGGTTGCCAATATGGAGAAATCCGCTCGGTGTGGGGGCAATCCTTGTTCGTACAGGCCGGTTGATCATTTTTTATCCATTTGCCTACATAAATAGGAACAGTAAAATGAATAAAGAAGAAGCGCGCTCATTTCTTCTCAATGCGTTTACGGGGCCTTTTCGGCCTGGTTTCCAACGGTTTTGAATTTTTACCCATAAACGGGGTATCCTGCAACTCTGGCTTTAACGCAACTTGTTTCCTTTTGCTTTTATTGAAAAACTTGAGCAATCTTACTTCCTTATCATTCAGGAACCGCCATTTGCCCCGCTCTACATTCTTTTTGGTAAGGTTGGCAAACATAACCCGGTCCAACGCCCTTACATCATATCCAAGGTGTTCGAACATGCGGCGCACTACCCTGTTTTTTCCACTGTGTATTTCAACGCCAACTACCGATTTGTCCTTTGGATCGGCATAACCGGCAGCGTCTGCATGTACCGGCCCGTCGTCCAATACCACACCTTCCATTAGTTTTTCCAGGTCGCCTTTTACAACCGGTTTATCAAGCGTTACCTCATAAATCTTCCTGACTTCAAAACTCGGGTGGGTCAATTGTTGAGTCAATTCACCGTCATTTGTTAGTAATAATACACCGGTTGTATTCCGGTCGAGCCTGCCTACCGGGAAAATCCTTTCGGTGGTGGCTGTCTTTACAATATCAAGCACCGTTTTACGCCCCTTATCATCCTCTGCCGTAGTTATAAAATCTTTCGGTTTGTTCAGCAGTATATAAACCATTTGCTGTGAAGGAACCACCTTTTTCCCGTTGAATTTGATGGTATCTTCCTGCTGCACTTTATAGGCAGGATTCAACTGAACTTCGTTGTTTACCTGCACATCACCCGCCTTTATTTTATCGGCAGCTTCCCTGCGGCTGCAAATACCGCAATGGGCAATATATTTGTTCAAAGGCATTTCACCTTGTGGGACAGATGCTACCGGGTTTGACTTAGGGCGGGTTTTGTCAGGCTGGTTTTCAGTGCCTTTTTTTACCGGGTTTTGCCTGGGCGCCTGCAACGGCGACACTTTTGCAGCCTGTTTCTTTTTCTTAAAATACTCCGCAGTTTCCTTTTTGGCCTGCCGCTTTTCGTTTTTGAACATTTCCTTTTTCTTCGCCCCTTCCACCTTATCTTTTTTGAACTTGTCAAATTGCCCCATACCAGTAGTTTAATATACAAAGATGCGCTAAAAAACAAAAGACACTCCATCTTATACAGATGAAGTGTCCTTACCATTCAAAATCCTGCTCCTTATTTTGTATGTAATTTGCCTTGAAAAAGTTTGGTCAGATAACAGCCGGGCGCCCCATTCCTCTATCTCCCCGCCCCCTTTGTTGCTTTGGATTGTCTTTTTTCATTTCCTCCAATTGCTTCTGCTGTTCCTTATTCAGGAGCTTTTCCATATCCTTTTTATGCTGATCCATCAAGGCCTTTACCTGCTTTTCTTTAGCAGTTCGGTCAATGTTGTCATTTTGCATCAGCGCCCTCATAGCCGTTTGATGACTGGTTTGCAATTGGGCAAATTGTGTTTTTTGGGCTTCGCTCAACTTTAATTCTACTGCTATTTTATCCATCCTGCGCAATTGGGCTTCCTGTATTTTCTTCTCCTGCCCGTTTCGTATGGCAGTCATTTTTTCCTGCTGTTCCGGTGTCAGCACTTTTTTCATGTTCGCCCGATGCTGTTTTTGAAGGTTGTACATTTCATCTCTTTGTTGCTTTACAGTGATGCTTTCATTTTGATTGAGTGTTTTCATTTTTTCGCGAAAAGCATCCTGCATATCCTTCATTTGTTTTTTCTGGGCATCGGTCAGGTTCAGCTCCTGCGCCATTTTTTTCTGCATATCGCCTTTACCCTGCCCCATTCCCGGTTTGCCTTCCTTTCCGTACATGGGCCTGTTGGGGCGTTGGGCATAAGTAGCGAGTGTGAAAACCATTGCCATGGCCAATAAGATGTTGCGTTTCATAGTTTTTCTATTTGTGTGATTATTAATTGTTTCAACCTATGACCCCGCCTGATACCCAACGTTTAAAGCCATTAACCTTAATTAACCCCCTTTACCAAATTAAAACGGCGACCCGAATGCGGACCGCCGTTTTACTGAATTATAAAATTATTTAATAACCTATTATAGCGCTGCCAATTGCACTTTTTGGGTCAACTCAATCACGTTTTCCTTAAACACACTATCGGTATCCATCAGGTCCTTAACCGTTTGGCAACTATGGATAACCGTGGTATGGTCGCGCCCGCCAAAATGCTCACCAATGGTTTTAAGCGAGTTTTTGGTAAAAGCCTTAGCGAGGTACATGGTTATCTGGCGGGCCTGAACGATTTCGCGCTTGCGGGTTTTTTGCTGAAGCTTTTCGTAAGGCACATCATAATATTCACAAACCATTTTCTGGATATTATCAATGGTAATTTCCTTACTGCTGGTTTTTATATGATTGCGGAGGACCTTTTTAGCCAGTTCCAGGTCAATTTCGCGTTTGTTGAGCGAAGATTGGGCCAGCAGCGAAATAAGCGCCCCTTCCAGTTCGCGGATATTGGTATTAATATTATAGGCAAGGTATTTTACCACTTCCCTCGGCATTTCAAGCCCGTCGTTCTTCATTTTGCGCTCCAATATTTCAATCCTGGTTTCATACTCAGGCATTTGCAGGTCGGCGCTAAGACCCCAGCGGAACCGGCTCAGCAGGCGTTCCTGCAAGCCATCAAGGTCTTTTGGGGCCTTATCGGTAGTAAGCACCAATTGCTTGCCGCTTTGGTGAAGATGGTTGAAAATGGCGAAGAAAGCATCCTGCGATCTTTCGGCACGGGCAAAAAACTGGACATCATCAATAATCAGCACATCAATCAACTGGTAAAAATGAATAAAATCGTTGATGGCATTATTGCGGCTGTGGTCCTGGAATTGGTTAATAAATTTTTCGCTGCTTACATAAAGCACTACTTTATTGCCATTTACTTTTTTCACCTCATTACCAATAGCCTGTGCAAGGTGGGTTTTACCCAACCCTACTCCACCATAAATTACAAGTGGATTAAATGAGTTAGCCCCGGGTTTTTCGGCAACAGTTTTACCTGCCCGCCGTGCAACGCGGTTGCAATCACCCTCAATCAGCGAATCAAACGTATACACGGGATTTAACTGAGGGTCAATCTGCATTTTTTTGAGCCCCGGTATAACAAAAGGATTTTTCACAGGATTATTTATAACCAAAGGGAAGTCCATTACATTATTATTATAGATGCGGATATTATTTGCCGGCAAGTCCATGGTTTGTGGTTCATGCTGGCCATTACCGCTATCTACCATTATCCGGTATTCGAGCCTCGCCTCTTTACCCAATTCCCTTTTAAGGGTTTTTGCAATCAGGTTAATATAATGTTCTTCAATATACTCGTAAAAAAATTGGCTGGGTACTTGTATGGTAAGTACTTTATTTTTAAGGGATACGGATTTAATGGGTTCGAACCAGGTTTTAAAATGTTGCCATTCTACTATATCTTTAATTATATCCAGACAGTTTTGCCAAACTGTTTCACAAGTCTTAGTCATGCTACGTAAAGCAATTTTATATCGAGTTAAGAATATTCCCAGAAAAAAAATAGCCACCCCGCTTAAGCAATCTCAGCATTAATAAAAAAAACTTCGCAGGACGGCGAATATCTATCTTTCTGTTGAAAAAAAAATTTTTTAGTTACTTGTTTTTTTCCCAATGATTACAGAGTGGGCATTCAGCAAATCTTTCTTATTCACACCCTCAAAACCAAAATCAAGCCTTCCCAGCCTGATACCACCCCAACCTACCTGATTCACAATAACATCGCTCCCGTTTTTATCATTCAAAACGACCGGCTCATCCAAAAAAGTGTGGGTATGCCCGCCTATAATTAAATCTGTAAAAACCGACTCTTTCGCTAATATTAAATCGCTGGGTATATTGGTTTCATTGTATTTATAGCCCAAATGGCTCAAACAAATTATAAAATCGCATTTTTCCTGCTTCTTTAAAAAATCCGACAATTCATTTGCTTTCTGAACAGGATCCTGGTAAACTGTTTTTCCATACAGGTTTTCTGGCACAAGCCCCTTAAGTTTTATGCCAATACCATAAATACCAATTTTTAAAGGGCCTTTCTTTATTATTTTATATGGTATGGTTTTTTCTTCCATGTCGGTGCCGGTAAAATCATAGTTGCTCACAATCATCGGGAAACCGGCATGCCCCATCTGGGTCCTAAGGTTTTCCATTCCCGCATCAAAGTCATGATTGCCAATGGTACAGGCATCATAACCCATTTGCGTCATGGCTTTTATTTCAGGCTCGCCTTTATAAATATTGAAAAAGGGAGTGCCCTGGAAAATATCGCCCGCATCCAGTAGCAAAACCTGTTCATTATCCTTCCGTATTTCCTGGATCACCTGAGCACGGGTTGCCACACCTCCAAGCCCCTGGTTGCGGCTGCCGTCCATTGGAAAAGGTTCAAGCCTGCTATGTACATCGTTTGTATGCAGAATAACTAACTTTACTGGCCGTTTTGCCGCAAAGCTTTCATATAATCCAAGTTGCGAAGCGACTATCGCCCCGCCGGTAAGTGAAGATTGCTTTATAAATTTCCTTCTGTCCATACTTAATTGTCCTGCTTTATCACCCTTGTGCCTTCCGGCTTACCAATTTTCTTATGATTTTGTACATATTCAATCAATGCATCGCGCTGCAAATAACCAATATTCATTTGCGGGATGCCTTTCAACACATTGCTGTCGTCACCACCGTTGGCCACATAATCACTTACAGCCATTATATATTTATTGCCCGGTACAATAGGCATTCCACCTATCATCAATTTTGTGGCCTTGTTATTTTCAATAGTATAAGTAGCCCCGCTTACAGGCCAACCGCCACGCGAAGCAATATTATCCATACAATCCTGAAGTTGCTTACCGGTTAGCTCCAACAAAACCATCAGGTTGTCAAAAGGCATTAATTCAAACAATTGGCGCTTTGTCAGGTTGCCCGGTTCCATACTATTCAGCCTGATGCCTCCATAATTCATTAAAGCAATATCAACCTTTTTGCCAAACTTTTGGGCCGCACGCTCCAGGTAAGCATCCGTCATAAAATTCCCCAGCGAACATTCGGGCCAACTTTTGGTCAGCGGCGCCTCAAGCATTCCGAGCACCTCATTCATGCTGCTGTTTACACTGTCGGCATAAGGTTTCAAAAAACTTACCATGTCCTTTTGCTCCCCCTGCTTGCGTGCATCCATCCCATAATTATAGCTGGTTGCCTGCACGGCAGCAAAGTGTTTTGGGGCACAGGAAGTTACAGATAAAAAAACAAATACATATAACAGGGGAATTCCCTTCATAGCGCAGAATTATCAAAAAAGTAATGGATAAAAACAAAAATCTTGTGGCAAAGTACAACTCCTTTAACAAAAAAAACAGACATCTGAATTAAATCTTCAAAATGAAACCAAAGTCATAAAACTGTAATTTCAGCCCCTGGTTTTAAACCAGGTTTTAAGGAAAAACACCTTACACCATGCAGGATCCCATTACATTAAAATTGCTTCCGCAGGAGGCTGCGGATGAAAAAATTATCCGGAATTATATTGCAAAGGCTGCGGCCAAACCACTTTCTTCGGTAACCGGATTTTATATACTGAAACAGAGTATCGATGCACGTAGCCGTACCATTTGGATCAATCTGCAGGTTCAGGCCTTTCTGAATGAACCTTATACAAACCGGCCGCAACGAAACTTTGAATGGAAGGATGTAACCCACGCGGAAAAAAAAGTAATCATTATAGGAGCAGGCCCCGCCGGGCTTTTTGCGGCCCTGCAATGCATTGAATTTGGTATTCAACCCATTGTGCTGGAAAGAGGGAAGGATGTAAGAGCCCGCCGACGCGACCTGGCCGCCATAAATAAATCGGGTGAAGTAAACCCTGAAAGCAACTACTGCTTTGGCGAAGGCGGCGCCGGTACTTACAGCGATGGAAAACTTTATACCCGGAGCAGTAAACGGGGCGATGTACAACGCATACTGGAATTGCTTGTACATTTTGGAGCCGACGAAAAAATTTTGTATGAAGCCCACCCGCATATTGGTACCAATAAGTTGCCGCATATCATTACAGCTATCCGCAAGCATATACTTTCATGCGGCGGATACATTCATTTTGGTAAAAAAGTATCGGACTTTGCAATAAAACAGGAAATTATTGAGGAAGTAATTACCGCTGAAGGAGAAAGATGGAAAGCGGATGCTTTTGTGCTTGCAACGGGTCATTCGGCAAGGGATATTTTTGAATTACTTTACAAGAAAAACATATTCGTTGAAGCGAAACCGTTTGCCTTAGGCGTTCGCATTGAGCATCCGCAAGGCATTATAGATGGTTGTCAATACCATTTACCTGATAACCCTGCCATAGAATCCGAACCCGGGCGGGGCCTCTATTTACCACCGGCTTCCTATTCGTTGGTACAGCAAGCCGAAGGGCGGGGCGTTTTTAGTTTTTGCATGTGCCCGGGCGGCATTATTGCCCCTGCAGCTACAGCCCCGGGTGAAATTGTAGTAAACGGCTGGAGCCCCAGCAAGCGCAACAATCCTTTTGCCAATAGTGGCATGGTTACCGAAATAAGGTTGGATGACCTGAAGTATAACGCTGAATACCGCGATATACTGGGGGTTTCAGAAAAAGAATTGCAATCGCCATTGGGCATGATGTACCTGCAGCAACTTACTGAAAAAAAGGCTTTTGCGGCGGGTGGAGGAAAACTGGTAGCGCCGGCCCAACGGGTAGAAGATTTTATTCAGAAAAAGTTCTCTGCTGATTTGCCTGAATGCTCGTATTTGCCGGGGGTATTACCGGCTGATCTGAAAACAGTATTACCGGGTTTTGTTGAACGGTCATTACGCGAAGGATTGATTGCTTTTGGTAAAAAAATGAAAGGATACAGAACCAATGAGGCCATTCTTGTTGCCACCGAAAGCCGCACCTCATCCCCTGTTCGCATTCCACGCGACAAAATCACCTTTCAACACCCTCAATTAAAAAATCTTTACCCATGCGCTGAAGGGGCGGGATACGCCGGGGGTATTGTAAGCGCCGCCATGGACGGAGAAAACGTAATCAAGTCTATCCGGGTGCTGGTTTAATTTATTGAACAGGATCGTACAAATAATTAACCTATTCGCTCAAAAAAAAATTAATCTTGCCGTAATAAACCGGCAAAATGGGCGACTTATGCCCAAAGTCGGCTTAAATAACTTTCAACTGTCTTTTATTTACCAAACCAGTATGTATATGCCAATACTCGACGTACAAAACTTAAAGAAGTATTTCGCCAATCAAAAAGCTGTGGACGACATATCGTTCAGCATTGAAAAGGGATCCATATTTGGGTTGCTTGGGCCAAACGGAGCCGGTAAAACCACACTGATCAGGATGATTACCGGGATATTTTTTCCCGACAGTGGCGAAATTACCCTGAATGGCAAAAAATTTGACCCCATTAACGATGTGCTGCAATTGGGGTATATGCCTGAAGAAAGAGGGTTGTATAAAAAAATGAAGATCGGGGAACAGGCTCTGTACCTGGCTCAGTTAAAGGGATTAAGCCATAATGATGCCATGCACAACATAAAAGATTGGTTTGTGCGGCTCGATATGCAAAGCTGGTGGAATAAAAAAGTGGAAGACCTGAGTAAGGGCATGAGCCAAAAACTTCAGTTTGTTATTACTGTTGCCCATAATCCTAAGGTTATCATACTCGATGAGCCGTTCAGCGGACTCGATCCGGTGAATGCCAACCTCATTAAAGATGAAATTTATCGTTTGTCGAAGGAAGGCGCAACCATAATTTTCAGTACCCACCGCATGGAACAGGTGGAAGAAATATGCGATCATATAATATTGGTGAACAAAGGGCAAAAAATACTTGACGGAACTGTTCAGAAGGTAAAACAGGACTTTAAAGAGCACTTATTCAGGATTGGCGCCCATACATTGCCCGAAAATATGCAAACCCATATCTTCAAGGTAATGAAACATTCGCCCGCCGAAGTTTTGATAAAATTAGACGAAGGCATCAGCAACAATGATGTGCTGCGGCATTTTATTGCGCAGGATGTTCCCATTGAAAGCTTTAACGAAGTGCTACCATCGTTGAATGAAATATTTATCACGCTGGTGGAGGGAACCCCTTCCGCAAGGGCTTTTGATACCACTGTTGCCTGATCCTGTTTTTTACCTCACCTCATTCAAATACAAAATACTATGAATAAAACATGGCTTATCATTAAACGGGAATACATTACCCGCGTTAAGGCCAAAACCTTTTTACTGAGTACCTTTTTAATGCCGCTTCTTTTTATTTTACTGATTGTTGGCGTTGTTTTCATCACCATAAAAAGCACAAAGGAAGAAAAGGTAGCCGTTGGTGACAAAGCGGGCGTGCTGAAAGAATACCTGCAATCGGATAAAGAATTGAAATTTGAATTTATTGACAATGCCGACACCTCGCTTTTGCAAAAGGGGTTTACAGCAGTACTGCTGGCACCTGATAATGGCATAAATCAATCTCGGCGCTACCAGATTTTTACACGTAAAAACCTGAGTATGAGTTCGGAAGGCACCATACGAAAGCAGATAAACAAAGCTGTGGAAATAAGACTGATGACAACCCTGGGTGGATTGAGCCGTGGCGCATATGATAGCATCCGCGCCGAGGCCAATACCGTTTCGCTCGACAATAAAGTGGTAGGAAATGATGATAAGATCACCGAAGGAAATTCCGGGGTAGCTTATGGTGTTGGATATGGCGCTGCATTCCTTATTTACATAACCTTGTTCCTGTATGGCGCCATGGTAATGCGGGGCGTAATGGAAGAAAAAACGAACAGGATAGCCGAAGTGGTGGTTAGCAGTGTAAGACCCACACAGCTTATGATGGGGAAGATTATCGGTATTGGCGCGGTGGGTGTTACCCAATTTCTACTCTGGGTAATATTGATAAGCTTACTAAGTACCGGCCTGGGATTAATTATTCCTAAAGATATATTAATGATGGCCAATGATGCAAACCAAACAATGAGCGAAACAATGCCTTCAGCGGGAAACAATGCATTTATGGCCATAGCCAAAACGCAACAAACGCTTAGCACAGTTAACTGGCCGCTGATTGTCAGTTGTTTTCTTTTCTATTTTGTTTTTGGATACTTGTTTTACGCCGCTTTATTTGCGGCTGTTGGCAGCGCAGTAAACGAAGACCCGCAGGATGCGCAAAGCCTGATGTTCCCCATTACCCTGCCCATCATTTTTGCCATCATTATCATGATCAATGCTATCAATCAGCCTGAAAGCTCGCTGGCAACCTGGTCAAGCATGATTCCATTCTTCTCCCCCATTGTAATGATGGCGCGAATACCATTTGGGGTGCCGGGAACAGTACCTTATTGGCAACTTGGTCTTAGCATGGTATTACTGGTGGCAGGCTTCCTGTTTACCACCTGGCTAAGCGCCAAAATTTACCGCACCGCCATATTAATGTATGGTAAAAAGGTAACGCCCAAAGAGTTTTGGAAATGGGCGTTTAAGAAATCATAACCTCATTCGTAACAATAAAATCGCCCCGTTCAACTAATGCAGAACGGGGCGATTTGCCTGTTTGAAAAAGCAACGCATTATTCCCGTGTTATTTTTCTATCATCTGCTTAAAAGATTCAAGCGTTTCTATACAATCCTGCCACAGTTCCTCAACAATCTCACCTGCCGGTTTCAATTCCTTAATCAAAGCACTCGCCTGCCCAATCTCCAGTTCACCCTCCTCCAAATTACCTTCGAACATGCCCTTTTTAGCCCTTGCTCTTCCGAGTATCTGCGCCAGCTCTTCTTTCGGGGCGCCACGCGTTTCAGCCTCATACACCTGCTGAAAAAATTTATTCTTCAGCAACCTCACAGGGGTCAATTGTTTTAGCGAAAGCAAGGTGTCTCCTTCACCTGCTTGCAAAACGGCTTCCTTAAAAGCCATGTGTGAAGAAGCTTCGGGGGTAGCCACAAACCGGCTGCCTACCTGCACCCCCGAAGCGCCCAGGCAAAATGCGGCTGCCATTTGTGCACCGGTTGCAATACCACCCGCTGCAATTACAGGAATGGAAACCGCTTTCACCACAGCGGGAACCAGCACCATTGTGGTGGTTTCCTCCCGGCCATTATGCCCGCCGGCTTCAAACCCCTCGGCCACCACAGCATCACAACCGGCCTCCTGTGCTTTCAGGGCAAATCTGCTGCTGCTTACCACATGTACCACTTTAATACCCTGCTGTTTCAGCAAACCCGTCCAGGTTTTGGGGTTGCCCGCGCTGGTAAAAACAATGGGAACATTTTCTTCAATAATTATTTGAACATGCTTTTCAATATCCGGGTACAGTAATGGGAGGTTAATTCCAAAAGGTTTGTCCGTTGCCGCTTTGCATTTCTGAATATGCTCACGCAACACTTGGGGGTACATGCTTCCGGCGCCAATCAGCCCGAGTCCACCGGCATTGCTCACGGCGCTTGCGAGTTTCCAGCCGCTTGCCCAAATCATACCGGCCTGGATGATGGGGTAGCGGATGGTGAATAGTTGGCAAATAGGATTGGAGAACAAATCGTTTAATTTTGGAAATGATGTAAATAATAACGTTGAATAGTATTATATTAATCAAGCCTAAGGTTCAATTGTCTTTAACCATTCACCGGCCGTGAAAACGGGCAATACGGGTAATGACAGTTTCTTAAGTTTTTTATCCGAAGAAATAAAGGCGTCGAGGCGATGAGCCAAGGCTGTATAATACTGAAGGGCATCTTCGAGATCATTTATACTTGAATGAATAGCAAGCAACGCAGTTTCGTGGGTACAATCAATGATGGTTACATCGTTCAGTAATGCCGAAAACAAATGTTTAGTTTGTTCTTCAGAATAATGCCGTTTAGTATAATAGGAGGCCACATGCAAGACCGCAGGTGTAGTAAATAACTTTACGGTTCCGTTTATGCCTGCTGAAAGTATGCTGGAAGCCTGAATAAAATCCTGGCGTTGAAGGTTGATATCCAGCAATATATTGGCATCCAAAAACAATTTAGAAACCATACTTCGCCTTATTTTCTTCTAAATAATGTTCAGTGGAATATAATTCGGTATTACCTTTTGGCTTTGGAAGGTTTTTTATTAAATCGAGCACATTTTGCTTTTTGGGCTGCTGCCGCCTCACTATTTTCCTCAAACTATCTTCAACAAGGCTTGATAGTGAAATACGGTGCGTTTCAGCATAATGTTTGGCCTCATCAATAAGCGCCTCATCAATGGTAATGTTTAGCCTGCTTTTCATTAAAAATAGATTTATTACCAAAAATACGCATAATGATAAAACATGCGCATATGAAATTTATTTATTTCATGAAGTTTTAGATTGCATATTCAGTTAAACACCAACATCGTGAAGGACTGAATAAGTGCAGTAACAGTACAGCTGCCAGGGAAAAAGGGAAAGTACAGCTAAATAATATTTGCCAGCATTATGAATATCTACCCAAAATCAATCTCCGTATTATCGCCGATATTCAAATTCCGGCTCAGCCCTTTTACGCTTGCATCACTACCAATAAGTGAATTGTCGAGCACCACTTCATAAAGATTGGTGTAGGAACCAATTATGCTGTCGCGGATAATGGAATAATTGACCGTGGTATTGCTTCCAATGGCCACATGCGGCCCGATGATAGCGTTTTTAATATTGCAACCGGTGCCAATGCTCACCGGCGGAATAATGATCGTATTCTCAAAAGCATGGTTTACAGGGTTGGTATTGCCACCAAATTTCTTCAAAAGCGTGGCATTGCTTTCAAGCAGCGTTTCTTTTTTGCCGCAATCAAACCAGTTCTTTACCCGGAAGGCCTTAAACCTGGCGCCCTTGTCAATCATGCATTGCAGGGCATCGGTCAGGTTATAATCGCCGTTTGTGGTCTTTTCTTCATGAAAAATCTGCGACAGGCATTCAAAAAGGATTTGGCTTTCCCTTATTTTATAAATACCCACCAGCGCCATATTGCTTTTGGGGATGGAAGGTTTTTCAACCACCCGCTCCACCAAATCCTGCTCGTTCAGCTCGGCTACGCCAAAAATCCGGGGGTCATCCACTTTTTTTACCCCAAGCATATTATAGGGGCTCTGAACAATCTCGCGAACATCATATTCGCATATTGTATCCCCTAATACTACTATCACTTCATCGTTCTGGATGATTTCGGCAGCAAGCTTTACAGCATGGCCGGTACCCTGGCGTTCATTCTGGTACACAAAATGGGTGGAAAGGTGCGGATAGGCATGCTGAACGTAATCATGTATTTTTTCGCCCAGGTAACCTACAATAAAAATATATTCCCGAATTCCCGCCTCCTGTAGTTGGTCAACAATAAAACTCAGTATGGTTTTGCCCGCAATGGGAATGAGCGCTTTTGGTTGCGTATAGGTATGCGGCCTGAGTTTAGTACCCGCGCCAGCTACCGGTATAATTGCTTTCACTAATCAATTTTTTGAGGTAATTACCATTTATTTCCCAATTTGGAGGATAACAAAGGCAATAATTAAAACAGGGGGCGAACAAAAGTGTTGCTTCCGGTGAGGTTATTAAATGTGTGCGTAGCCCCTTTGCCCGATTATTTTCGGGTGGGCGAAATTAGTCCATTTAACCAATTCGCCTGTATTAATATTGCAAACCACCGGGCTTTTAACGGTTAGCGGCCCTTATGGCAAAAGATAAAATACCAGGGGGAACAGGGGCAAAATGGAGAAAGGCTGTTCCAATGTGCTGAAACTGTGGATGAAATGTTGAAGGAAAAAACCCACAAAACATCTTCTCATTTTGTTTATATCTCAAAAAGTATATTTTTGCCCGATATAAAAATTACTATCATGAGCGACATCGCAACAAGAGTAAAGAAAATCATCGTTGACAAACTGGGAGTGGATGAAGCAGAAGTAACGCTCGAAGCTTCCTTTACCAACGACCTCGGCGCCGATTCATTGGACACCGTTGAACTCATCATGGAATTTGAAAAAGAATTCAATATTTCAATCCCCGACGAGCAGGCAGAAACGATTACTACGGTAGGTCAGGCGATAACCTACTTAGAGGAACACGCCAAGTAAGAAATTCTACTTTCTATTAGTACAAAGGGAATACACCGGGCCCAAAACCGGGTGTATTCCCCTTTTTTCCTGAAACCAGCTTGCATCTTTTATGGAATTAAAACGCGTAGTTGTAACCGGTATTGGTGCGCTCACCCCTATTGGCAATAACCTTGAGGATTACTGGCAGGGTTTGATTGCCGGCAAAAGCGGGGCGACCCCTATTACCCTGTTCGATGCATCGAAATTTAAAACCCGCTTTGCCTGCGAGTTGAAAAATTACGATCCGCTCAACTATTTCGACCGGAAGGATGCCCGTAAGCTGGACCGTTACTGCCAGTTGGCGCTTGCTGCAAGCGATGAAGCTATGCGGCATGCCGGCCTCAACCATGATAATATAAACCCCGACCGTTCGGCTGTAATTTCAGCCAGTGGCATTGGAGGTCTTATTACTTTCCAGGAAGAAATTATGGGATTTGCCAAAGGAGACGGAACCCCCAGGTTTAATCCCTTTTTCATACCCAAAATGATTTTGGATATAGCTGCAGGCCAAATAAGCATGCGCCACAATATGCGTGGGCCCAATTTTGCCGTAACCAGCGCCTGTGCAAGCAGCACCAACGCTATCGGGGTTGCCTTCGACCTGCTTCGCACAGGCAAAGCAGATATTGCCCTTACCGGTGGTAGCGAAGCTGTGATCAGCGAAGCCGGCGTGGGCGGTTTTAATGCCATGAAGGCGCTGAGTGAGCGAAACGATTCGCCCGAAACCGCCAGCCGCCCTTACGATAAAGACCGCGATGGCTTTGTAATGGGAGAAGGTGCAGGCCTGCTGGTAATTGAAGAACTTGAACATGCCATTCGCCGCGGCGCAAACATCATTTGCGAAATTGCAGGTACCGGCGCCAGCGCCGATGCCTACCATATTACAGCGCCGCACCCCGAGGGATTAGGCGCCAAAAATGTAATGATTGCAGCGCTTGCCGATGCAGGTATGAAGCCTGAGGACCTTGATTACATTAACACCCATGGCACCAGCACGCCGCTTGGCGACGGCGCTGAAGTAAAAGCCATCCAGGATGTTTTTGGGGCACATGCCTATAAACTGAATATAAGCAGTACCAAAAGTATGACCGGCCATTGCCTTGGCGCAGCCGGTGTAATTGAGGCTATTGCCTGTATCCAAAGCCTGGTGCACGATCTTGTTCCCCCAACAATCAACCATTTCACCGACGATCCCGAACTGGATCCAAACCTGAATTTTACTTTTAACCAACCCCAAAAACGCGTGGTGCGCGCCGCACTGAGCAATACCTTTGGTTTTGGTGGCCATAACGCCTGTGTAATTGTAAAAAAATATGAAGGTTAAGTTTAGGCAGTATTTGCTTAAAGCGCCCATTCGCATTAACTTGCCGGTCCCTAAAAAAAGAGGTTCGACCATACCATTGTGGATTTTTTAAATAACTTTTTTGGGAAAAGCAAACAGCAAAAGGCCTATGCCAGGGCCATTTCAGAAGTTGTTGGTATAAAGCCCGGCCGGATAGAATTATACACCATTGCGCTCAGCCACCGGAGCATGCGCGATAACCCCGAGGAAAATAACGAAAGGCTTGAATACCTGGGCGATGCTATCCTGAGCGCCATTGTGGCCGATTATCTTTTTATGCGTTATGCCAAAAGAGGCGAAGGTTTTTTAACCGAAATGCGCAGTAAAATGGTAAACCGTCAGAAATTAAATGACATTGCCATAAAAATGGGGCTTAAAAAGATAACCCTTTTCAATAAGATTGACGGTTCGCTGAAAAACAGCCAGATTTTTGGCAATACCCTCGAAGCGCTGGTTGGCGCCGTTTACCTCGACAAAGGCTACACCAAAACCCACAAATGGGTGGCCAAACAGATTATTACCCCCTACATGTTTCTCGATGACCTTGAAGTGCTGGATATTAATGTAAAAAACAAGCTGATCGGGTGGGCCGGCAAGCAAAACAAATCCATTGAGTTTGAAACCCTTGAGGAAAAGCAGGAAAAAGGCCGCCGGTTGTTTATTGTTGGCGTAAAAGTGGACGGGGAAATAGTGGCAGCGGGTCGCGGTTTCAACAAAAAAGACGCCGGGCACCTGGCCGCTATAGCTGCTGCGGAGAAATTGGGGATATGATTTTTTAGTTGACGAGTTAACTGGTTGACAGGTTAACTTGTGGGTGTAGGTGTGGGTTCGGTCAACATTTCAACTAATCAACTTGTCAACTTTCCAACTTGTCAACTAGTCAACTCCTCTCCTGGCATAACTCCACCAAAACCCCATTGATTCCCTTCGGATGTAAAAAGCAGACCAATTTATTATCAGCGCCAAGTTTGGGTTGCTCATGTAAAAGCACAAACCCTTCAGCCTTAAGGCGTTCCATTTCTGCAAAAATATCGGCTACTTCAAAGGCAATATGGTGAATGCCTTCGCCTTTTTTATCAATATAACGGGCAATAACCCCATCCCCGTTTTGGCTGGCCACCAGTTCAATTTTATTAGGCCCCGTTTGCAGGAAAGCCGTTTCCACCTGTTCACTTTCAACTGTTTCGGTCTTGTAACAGGGCGTATTAAGCAACTTTTCAAATAGGGGAATGGAGGTTTCAAGCGATTTTACGGCAATGCCAATATGTTCTACCCGGAGCATGGAGATATCATTTTTTAAAGTGTGAAAGGTATCTAAAAAGCAATTACGAAAGACGGAAAAACAAGCCTGCCGGAAGGTGAAACGTTGACGTGCCAAACATTTGGGCTAAATTTGCGGTTATTGACTACATTAGGGGAAATTCACCCAATAGCAACAAAAATTTACGAAAAATCAGATATGAGCTTACAATTTCCAATTTATCTCGACAACAATGCTACAACGCCTTGCGATCCACGCGTAGTGGAGGCCATGATTCCTTATTTTACCAATCATTTTGGCAATGCCGCCAGCCGCAACCACCCCTTTGGATGGCAGGCTGAAGAAGCTGTGGACTATGCCCGCGAACAGGTTGCCCAACTCATTGGCGCCGATCCAAAAGAGATCATATTCACCAGTGGCGCTACCGAGGGCGACAATTTGGCAATTAAGGGTGTTTTTGAAATGTATGCGAGCAAGGGAAATCATATCATTACCATGAACATTGAGCACAAAGCTGTACTCGATGCATGCAAGCACGTGGAAAAAATGGGTGGCGAAGTAACCTACCTTGACGTAAAGGAAAACGGCCTGATTGACCTCCAGGAACTTGAAGCAGCCATGCGCCCCACAACAGTGCTGATTGCCATTATGTATGCCAATAATGAAATTGGTGTTATCCAGCCGGTTAAGGAAATCAGCGCAATTGCCCGCAAGCACGGTGCTCTTTTCTTTAGCGATGCGGTGCAGGCAGTTGGTAAAATTCCGGTGAATGTGAATAAGGATGGAATTGACCTGATGGCTTTTACAGCCCATAAAATGTATGGCCCCAAAGGAGTTGGCGCTCTTTATGTTCGCCGCAAGAATCCACGTGTAAAGGTAACCGCCCAAATGGATGGTGGTGGTCACGAACGCGGAATGCGCAGCGGCACCCTGAATGTACCCGGGATTGTTGGTTTTGGTAAAGCCTGCGAACTATGCCGCCTCGAAATGGAACAGGATGCAGCTCATACCAGCCGTCTTCGTGATAAATTGGAGCAAGCGCTTTTACAGGTTGAGGAAGCCTATGTAAATGGCGACCCCACCCACCGTTTGCCCCATGTAAGCAATATCAGCTTTAAATATGTGGAAGGTGAAGGCCTGATGATGGGTTTCAATAAAAATATTGCCGTCAGTTCAGGTTCGGCCTGCACTTCGGCCAGCCTGGAGCCAAGCTATGTACTGAAGGCACTTGGGCTTGGTGATGACCTGGCGCACAGTTCCTTACGTTTCGGACTGAGCCGGTTTACCACCGAAGACCAGATTGATTACACCATTAAATCTGTAACCGACACGGTGCTGAAACTCCGCGACATGAGCCCACTATGGGAAATGTACAAGGAAGGTATTGATATGGAAACTATTGAGTGGGCGCACCATTAATTTGTAAGTTGACGAGTTAACAAGTTCTTAAGTTAACAGGTTAACCAGTCAACATTTAAACCAGTTAACTAAAAAATTAAAAATTATGGCATATTCAGAAAAAGTAATCGACCATTACCAGAACCCCAAGAATGTGGGTACGCTGGACAAAGGCAGCAAGAATGTAGGCACAGGGCTTGTTGGAGCTCCCGAATGCGGCGACGTAATGCGTTTGCAAATTGAAGTGGACGAAAACAGCGGCACCATTACCGATGCAAAATTCAAAACTTTTGGTTGCGGCTCTGCTATTGCTAGCAGCAGTTTGGCTACCGAATGGCTGAAAGGTAAAACTGTTGACCAGGCGCTTAGCATTGACAATATGGATATCGTTGAAGAACTCAACCTGCCTCCTGTAAAAATCCACTGCTCGGTTTTGGCTGAAGACGCTATCAAGGCGGCTATCAACGACTACCGTGTAAAAAATGGTATGGAAGCAATCCAGTTTGAAGAAAGCATGGTGCATTAAGGGCGAGAGTCAATGAGTGAATAGGTTGATTAAGTGGCAAGGATTGGAATTGGGGATTGGAAATTTGATTATTGGAATTTCCCTTCCTGGCATAATAATTGAATGTGAAAATGGGGTGCTCTCGATGACACTTCATTTTCACATTTGCATATTTTTACATTAGCACACTGAAATAAAATATGGTAGCAACAGATAATGCAATAACCGTTAGCGATAAGGCTCGTTTGAAAGTAGATGCCCTGATGCAGGATGCCGGGATAGCCAACGAGGACGGTTATTTTTTAAGGGTTAGCGTAGTTGGCGGCGGTTGCAGCGGTTTGTCGTATAAAATGGATTTTGATAATGAGACCAAACCAATGGATCAGTTGTTTGAAGACAAGGGGCTAAAAATTGTTTGTGACCTCAAAAGCTTTTTGTACCTGGTGAACACCGAACTTGATTTTTCGGATGGCCTGAACGGCAAGGGATTTTACTTTAACAACCCGAATGCCAGCCGTAGTTGCGGTTGTGGAGAGAGTTTTGCAGTATAAGTCTGGGTTGAATTTCCTCAATATTTAACTCTGCAAACTTTTTTGGGTGGCTACATCCTAAGTTCAATATTCTTTTTATTGATAATGCCCATAAAGTGAATGGATAATTATTGCATGTTCCTCCTCTTTATAAACTATCCTATGCTCAAGATTAATCCTTCTTGACCAGTACCCGGCGAAATTCGATTTCAAAGGTTCGGGTTGCCCAATACCATCAAAAGGTGTTTTGCAGGTATTTTCCAAAAGGGCATAAATCTTTCTTACTCCTTTCAAATCATTTTGAATCCACCAACCCAAATCCTGCCATGCTTTTGGCATAAACAGAAGATCACGCATCAATAAGTTCTTTTAATTCCTGAAAAGTAAGTGGCGTTGGCTTAATCCTTCTCGTTTCGTAAGCCTCGATGCTGTCCATTATCTTTTGATTTGTAATCTCATTGGGTGCAATCTTTCGAAATTGCTTGATAAAATCAGTATTCTCAAACAGGCTTTCAGCTTGTCCTATCATCTCTTCTGGTATTTCTACAAGATATTTCATAATGATAAAATTACAGAAATTAGGGATTCTGATGCAATGGCGAAATTACAGACAAAGATTTTCATAATATTCCCATCTGGAAACCCAATACTTTTTCCAACAGTCATTCATCCCTTTACTTTGCACTCCAACACATGCGTTCCATTTTTCTTAAAGACTTCCGGCAATTTTTCAGCGGGCTCTCCGGCTACCTCAGTATCGGGCTTTTCCTGTTGCTCATGGGTTTATTTCTGTTCATTTTCCCCGAAACATCCATTTTTGATTATGGCTATGCCACACTCGACAAGTTTTTCGAACTGGCGCCCTGGATATTGCTGATGCTTATCCCAGCCATTACCATGCGCAGCCTGAGCGATGAATTCCGTACCGGTACATGGGAGTTATTACGTACCCGCCCGGTTACACTCGGCCAAATTGTGGGGGGTAAATTCCTCGCCGCGCTCGGGGTTGGGTTATTATCGCTGTTGCCCGCATGCTTGTACATTTTCACCATCCACGCATTGAGCCTGAACCAAAGCATTGATACGGGCAGCATTGCGGGGGCTTTTATTGGCCTGATTTTACTGACCGGGGTTTTTGTGGCCATTGGTATTTTTTGCTCTTCCATTACCAATAATCCCATCATAGGGTTTTTGCTGGGCGCATTTGGTTGCTTTGTGGTATATATTGGCTTTCAAAGCATTAGCGCTATTCCCGCATTGCAGGGCGGGGCCGACTACTGGATACAGCAATTTGGCATTGAAGCCCATTACCAAAGCATGAGCCGTGGTGTAATTGAATGGCCAGACCTTATTTATTTTACCGGTGTAGCAGCCATATTTTTATCGGCCACCCAACGAATACTGAAAACAAGATGATGCGCAAACTGATTGAAGCAAAATATGGATGGTTGGTAATTACCCTGCTCACAGCCGGGATCTACCTGCTTTCCGATAGTTTGCCCGGCCGGTTTGACCTTACAGCAGATGGACGGTACACCGTAAGCGAACCTGTAAAAAAATTGCTCAGGAATTTGCCTGAGACTGTTGAAATAACGGTACTTCTTGAGGGCGAAAACCTTCCGGCAGGTTTTAAAAAACTTCGGACTTCAACAGAAGGCTTGTTGAGCACTTATCGCGAACTGAGCCGTGGCAAACTAAGCTACAAGTTCATGGATCCCGAAGATTTTATGGCAGATAGTTCCATTGCCGGGCTTTCTGATACCATCAAGGGCCAATGGCTGAAAACCAATGCCATCAAGCAAAATGAAGTGACCAAAGCCGGTACCAAGGCAAGTTTCGTTTACCCGCTGGCACTGGTACAGGTGGGCAACTATTCGGCAACAGTCAATTTTTTGCAAGGCCAGGGCCAAACAGGCTTTTTAAACCCCGATGCGGAGGTATTTCAAAAAGAGATCATCAACAAGGGCGAAGCGCAAATGGAATACCGTTTTGCTTCAGCCATCCAGGATCTTACCCGCTCTAAGCTGCCACGGATTGCATACCTGGTTGGACAGGGAGAACCCACGGGACCCGAAACCTACGATCTCAGCCAAACCCTTCAGTCAAAATACGCTTTTTACCTGCTCAACCTTCAGCAGCAGCCTTATATTTCCGATAGCATTGATGTGCTGATGATAGTAAAACCCTCGCTACCTTTTACCGATGAGGACAAACTAAAATTGGATCAGTACCTGATGCGTGGGGGCAACCTGCTATTCCTGACTGATGCGCTGAATGCCGACATGGATAGCCTGATACGAAGCGGCAGGGATTTTACAGCTTATGCCCGTGACCTCAACCTCGATGATCTATTGTTTAGGTACGGCGTGCGGATAAACCCCAACCTGGTGCAGGACAGGCAATGTGATATGCTCCCCCAAACGGTTGGCAATATTGGCGGACAACCCCAGATCGAACTGCTGCCCTGGCCCTATTTCCCACTCTTGTATGGTTCTGGTACCCACCCCATCAGCAAAAACCTCGATGCCGTGGTAATGCAGTTCCCAAACAGCGTGGATACGGTAAAAGCCGATGGAATTCACAAAGAAATTCTATTGGCGAGCAGCAATACTTCGAGGCTGGTTGGCACCCCGGTAATTGTTACCGTTGACATTTTGAAAGAATTGGAGAATGCATCTGCCTTTAAGGATACCAATATACCGATTGCAGTATTGCTTGAAGGTAACTTTAAAAGCCTGTATGCACGGAGGATGGCGGGCAACCTGTTGGCTGCTCAGCAAGCAAGCGGCAGAAGCTACCTGCCCGAAGCTGAAAAACCCGGTAAAGTATTGGTTACCGGCGATGGCGATTGGGTGCTCAACGGCGTAAGCAAACAGGGACTGCTACCCATGGGGGCCAATCCATTTACCCAATATACTTTTGCCAACCGCGATTTTTTGATGAACACCATCGATTACATGACCGATGAAAGCGGCATTATGGCAACCCGCAACCGCGAATTTGTGATGCGACTGCTGGACCCGAAAAAACTGGAAAACGAAGCAACCATGTGGAAATGGATCAACATTGGCCTTCCAATCTTTTTGCTGGCTTTGGCAGCTATCAGCGGCCAAATACTGAGGCGAAAAAGGTATGCTTCCTGATGACTATCTTTGCAGCGCTCAAACAAAACGTTCCTATTTCACGCACTTATGACAGCAACTCAAATAGCCTACCTCACCTTTGGTGGGGTAATTTTATTGGCACTCATTTTTGACCTTGGTATCCTTGCCAAAAAAAATAAGGCCATTTCCATAAAAACCGCCGCCATGCAAACCCTTTTCTGGGTTGGGCTTTCGCTTGTTTTTGCGGTCTTCCTATGGTTTGAGCAAACCCCGAATATTTCGCTGAAATTTATTACTGCCTACCTGATGGAGTGGAGCCTGAGCATTGATAATATTTTCGTGTTCATTTTGATCTTTTCATTCTTTAAAGTAAACGCATCGGATGCCGGAAGGGCGCTGCTTATTGGCATTTTACTGGCCATTATTTTCCGGATTCTCTTTATTGCGCTTGGCATTGAGCTCATCAACCGTTTTCATTGGCTGCTCTATATTTTCGGCGCTTTTTTGGTGTACACCGGTTTTAAGTTATTTTCAAAAAATGAGGATGACCACGAATTTAACCCCAGCGATTCAAAAATTTATAAACTCTTCACTTCGGCTTTCAGGCTGATTGATACCGAACCCAACGGGAGATATTATTTAACCTACAACGGTAAATTATTTTTTACCAAATTGTCATTAGTAGTGGTTATGTTGGCGGCAACAGATATAGTTTTTGCACTCGATAGCATCCCTACCGTAGTTTCCATTGTGCGGGATGATCCAAAGATTGATTTTACCCAAAGCGATATCCTGGTAATATATTCATCCAACATTTTTGCCGTGCTTGGGCTTCGCTCTTTATTCTTTTTGCTGAAAGGTGCCGTCAATAAATTCTCCTACCTGCAGCAGGGCATTGCTGTTGTGCTGATTTTTATTGGAGTAAAAATGCTGATTGAATTCTTCCACATTAAAATTCCAATTTCCGCTTCACTGGCTGTAATTGTAGTTTGCCTGGGTTCGGCTGTTGCTTACTCCATGTACAAAGCCAAACATGCCCCGGTAACCGAAATTGATCTTACCAAAAGCGAAGAGTAACCGACCATGCCCATGACCACCACCGATATTTCGCAGGCGCTTGGGATAGGGGCGACCGAATCGCCGGTGAGGCTGGAATATATTACTACCGACAGCAGGCAGATCTCCTTCCCTGCCGATACGCTTTTTGTAGCATTGGTTACCCCGCAGCGTAACGGGCACGATTATCTTGAAAAGACCTACCAAAAAGGGGTACGGCATTTCCTGGTGATGCAAAAAACCAATCCCGAAAGTTTTCCGGGCGCGTTTTTTTTTGAAACAACCAATACCTTAAAGGCGCTGCAGCAAATTGCCGGATACCATCGGGAGCAGTTCAGTATCCCTGTGATTGGCATTACAGGCAGTAACGGTAAAACCATTGTAAAAGAATGGCTGGCTCAACTGCTTGGGCCGGAGTTTTCTATTTGCAAAAGTCCGCGTAGCTACAATTCGCAAATAGGGGTGCCGCTTAGTATTTGGCAATTGGAGGAACACCATACCCTTGGGATTTTTGAAGCCGGCATTTCCACCACGGGTGAAATGGAAGCCCTGCAAAACATTATCCGGCCAACCATTGGCATTTTTACCAACCTTGGTACTGCCCATGATGAAGGCTTTTCTTCCCTGAAAGAAAAGATTGCCCAAAAATGGAAGCTGTTTGAGGATTGCCGGCATATTATTTGCCATACCGATGACAAGCTCATACACCAGGCGGCTGAGAAAAACCTGGACAGGATAATCAGTTGGGGGGAAAGAGCCGATGCTGTTTACAGGATTATTAAGCATGAAAAATTGGGGAACAGCACATCAATCAGTTTGTTGCACAATGGGTTAGAAACAAATTTCACCATTCCGTTTACCGATCAGGCTTCGGTTGAAAATACCATTCATTGCATAGTGACCTGCCTCCATTTTGGGCTTTCACCTGAAAAACTACATGAACGGATCCAGGGGTTACATGCCCTTCACATGCGGCTTGAATGGAAAAAAGGTTTGTATGGCAGCTTGCTGCTCAATGATAGTTACAGTTACGATCTCACTTCGCTTGAAATAGCCCTCAACCACCTTCAGCAACAGGCAGGCAATGGAAAAATGATGACCATCCTGAGCGACCTGCCCGGCAATCCCGCAAAAGATGCTTATGCTGATGTGGCAGCATTGCTGGCTCAAAAGCATATTTCGCGGCTGATTGGTGTGGGAGAAGAAATGCAAAAATTCCAATCCTTATTCGAAGCTGACGGTATTGAAACAGATTGGTTTCCCGATACAAATGCATTTCTTGAAAAGGCCAACCGGAAGCAGTTTGAAAAAGCCACTATACTGATCAAGGGCGGCCGCGTTTTTGAATTTGAAAGAATAGCGTCGGCGCTTCAACAGCAGCAGCATGAAACGGTGCTCGAAATAAACCTTTCAGCTTTGGCTTTTAACCTTAAAACATACCGGAGCTTGCTTAAACCCGGCACCAAAATGATGGTGATGCTGAAGGCTTTCGGGTATGGCAGCACCGATGCCGAACTGGGTCGTTGGCTGCAGCACCACGGCGCCGATTACCTCGCAGTAGCCTATGCCGATGAAGGTGTAACCCTTCGTGAAGGAGGGGTGGAATTGCCCATCATGGTTATGAACCCCGAGCCGGGAGCCTTCGGGCAAATCGTACAACACAAACTTGAGCCTGAAATTTATTCCTTTGATATTCTTCAGGCTTTCGATGAATACCTGGCTGATTTTGGGATTACCCAATACCCGGTTCATATAAAATTAGATACAGGCATGCATCGTCTGGGTTTTTTACCCGAAGAAACCCCCAAACTTGGGGCCCTTTTAGCAAAGTCCGAAACGTTGCGGGTTATTTCAGTTTTCACTCATTTGGTCGCCTCCGAAAACCAGGCGCATGATGGTTTTACCAAAGAACAGGGCAAAATATTTGAGGAAACAACCGATTTATTAGCCGGGCTGATTCCCTACCCTTTTATCCGCCACGCTGCCAATACGGCCGGTATCCTTCGTCACCCGGAGCTTCATTTCAACATGGTGCGGCTTGGCATCGGGCTGTTTGGGGTATCGAATGCCGATGCCGGGAGCCTTAGATTACAAACGGTTAGCCGCCTGCTTACCACTATTGCACAGGTAAAAAAAGTACCGGCAGGTCAATCAGTGGGGTATGGAAGACAGGCGATCTTAAAACGCGACAGCATTATTGCCACCATTCGGATTGGCTATGCAGATGGCTACCGAAGGCAATTGGGTAATGGCGCCGGATTAATGTACCTGGATGGCTATAAGGCGCCTGTGGTTGGTAATGTATGTATGGATATGACCATGCTCGATGTAACAGATTTACCAACTGTTCATCCCGGCGACCGCGTAGAGGTATTTGGCAATCATATAGCAGTGGGTGAACTGGCAAAGTTATGCGATACCATACCTTACGAAATCATGACCGGCATTAACCAACGGGTAAAAAGGGTATTGCTGGAAGATTAGATGGTAAATTCCAATGCACAGCCCATTCCCCTTACCTTTGCACCTCAAATTTTTTAAGCGACATTATGGGTTTTGATAGGAATACGGTCATTGGTTTTGTACTACTGGCCATTTTGTTTTTTGGATACTTCTGGTACACTTCAACCAACCAACGCGCTGCCATGGAATTGAAGCAGCGCGAGCAAGATAGCCTGGCGGCCCTTAGACCAAAAATTGATAGCGTACAGTGGAAAGCAGATTCAGCAAGAATGGCAAAAGCCCAGGATTCGGTGGCAGCGGGCGATCTTGCGGTAGCTACCGCAGGTGAAGAAACCCTTACCGTGGTGGAAACCGACCTGATGAAACTGACTTTCAGCAACAAAGGCGGATGGCTTAAGCAGGTGGAACTGAAAAAATATGCCGGGCCTGACAGCCAGTTTGTTAAAATGGGGGGCATCAGCACTCAAAACTTTTCCTATGGAATAAATACCGGGAACAACCAGGGCACCCAAACCGAAAAGCTATATTTCAACCCCGCGGTAGTGGCCAAAACTGCCGATGGCAGCCAAACCATTAGCTACCAGGTAGCTGCTGCAGCCAATGGCAAATCCATCAGCCATTCCTTTGTGGTTAAACCCGATAACTACATGGTGGATGCAGTTATTAACCTGACCGGCGCCGATGCGCTCATTTCGGGTCAAACGCTTAACCTTAACTGGAATACAGTAGCCAACCTTCAGCAAAAGGATGTAAAATACGAGCGTCAGCAAACCAAACTGGTTTACCGCACCGATGGTGGGTATGATTATAATGGCGCTATTGAGGGAACCGACCAGGAAATTACCACCCCTACTGATTGGATAGGTATAAAGCAACAATTTTTCAACACAACCCTATTATCCGCCACCCCCTTTTCAAGGGTAAAGGCATTGGTTACCACACCTGCCGATACCACCATTCATAAGGTAGCCGACCTGAGCGTTAGCGCAAGCCTTCCTGTTGCGGCCGGCAGCACGGTTAGTTTACCCATGAAAATATACATGGGACCCAACGATTACTATATCCTTAAAAAATACGACAACGATATGCACAATATCGTTGACCTCGGTAGCGGCATTTTTGCTTTTGTAAAATGGATCAACCGTTTCCTGGTACTGCCGGTATTCGAGTTTCTTACGAAAGTAATGGGAGGAAAAATGGGATGGGCCATCCTGTTGCTTACTATTATCATCCGCTTACTGATAGCTCCTTTAACCTATACCAGCTACCTGAGCGGCGCCAAAATGAAGGCCTTAAAGCCCGAAATAGACCAATTGAAAAAGAAATTTGGCGACGACCAGCAGGCCATGAGCATGGAGCAAATGAAATTGTACCGCGAAGCAGGTGTAAACCCGCTTGGCGGTTGTATTCCGGCGCTCTTTCAGATACCCATTTTCTTTGCGCTTTTCAGCTTCTTTAATAGTAATATTGACCTGAGAGGAGTCCCCTTCCTATGGGCGCACGACCTGAGCAGCTACGATTCTATTGCCAATTTGGGTTTTTCAATACCATTTTACGGCGCGCACGTCAGCTTGTTTACCATTACAGCATGTATCACCAGCTTCCTTATTTCGCTGTACAGCATGTCCACCACGCCCGATACGGGCAACCCGATGATGAAGTACATGCCCTACATTTTCCCCTTCTTTATGTTGTTCATTTTCAACAACATGCCTTCGGCGCTTACCTGGTACTACACCGTTTCAAACATCATTACCCTGGTATTGCAATTTGTGATACAGACCTATATAATTGACCATAACAAGATATTGGCACAGATACAGGCAAATAAAGCCAAGCCAAAATCGAAAAGCAAATGGCAGGAAAGAATGGAAGCTATGCAGCAAACGCAGAAAAAAGTGGAGGACATGAAAAAGAAAACCCAGGGAGGCAAGAAATAATCCTGTTGAACTGACCGTTGAATAAAAAAATACCGGGCCATGAGGTGGAAGAAACTGATCATATCAAATATTCTCTGCCTCATGGTTTTTTATTGGGCACAAGCCCAAAGGATTGTATCGGAAGCCAGGATTGAATACAAGATCAATGTAACCACAACAAGTAAAGAGGAAAAAGATATCTCGGCAGCCTTCAGGGATGCAGGGCAGGTAGTATGGTTCAGGGCAAACATGGCGAGGACTGATTTTACCAGCCCGCAACGAATACAATCCACCATTTTTAACGCCACCACAGGCGAGGCAATTATCCTGAGGGAAGCGGGGGAAGATAAATATATGTGGGTTTTAGACTCGCTGCAATGGAGAAAAGCAAACAGGCAATACGCTTTTTTATCTTTTGCAGAAATGGATGAAACCCGCGAAATATCAGGCTATTTATGTAAAAAGGGACTGATTACGCTTGCCGACAGCACCCTGGTCACCGTATTTTTTACCACACAACTTCAGCCGCTTGCCAAAGGGTATGACCCTATGTTTGAAAAAATTCCCGGCTTCCCGGTTATGTACGAATGGAATATGGGAAATTCCAAAATTTCTTATACGCTTTCAACCATACAGAATATCCCGGTTGGCATGTCAAGATTCGAAAGTCCCAGGGGGGAATATAAAATAATAAAGGCCCCGATTTCAGGACCTCTATAAATTATTTTCAGAACAATTTTTTTAATCGCTTTTTGTAGGGGTTTTTAACTTATGCACAAAACCTTTTTGAGGTAATGGATAAATATATATGGTATTGCCCTTTTGAAAGGTCATGATTGATTGCTGATTTTGCGGGCAGGCAGGGCTTTGCAAAGGCGTGGTTACACCCCTGAAAGAAGCGCCTTGCTGCATGAGTGAAAATGGGGTGAGGTAAGTTTTTTTAACCTCAAATCCATTGAATTTCAATACGTAACCCTTCTTGTCCTTATCCTCGCCGCCTTTTGAGGCCATTACCATAGTGGAAATGCCCAGCAACAAAAACCCGGTAAGCCAAAAGGAACTTCCCCTAACTAGTTTATGTTTTAAAGCTTTCATTTGATGCAAAATTAAACGTTTATCTAACATTTAACCAAATATTATAACGACTATTTTACGATTTTGTTACAAAAAGTGGAAAATTCTTTCAAAAAAAACACAATTTGATTAGTAAAGGTTTGTAGTTTTATGAAACATCTCTACAATGGCCAATTACTCAAACCGAAGGGAAAGGGAAGAAATGCAGGAATTGCTGCAGGTGTATCAGAATCTAAAATCGGGCCGAAGCAGTAATTTTATTGAGGAAGAAGATTTTGAGAGGATCATCAACCATTTTGATGACAAACAGGATTTAGCCTCTGCCATTGAGGCTGCCGATGTGGGAATGGGGCAGTTTCCATATTCTGCGCAGTTGATGTTTAAAAAAGCAGATTTGCTGATTGCTACCCGCCAATACCTTGAAGCGCTTAATCTTTTGGATGCCGGTGCGCTGTTCGATAGCAACGATACCACTTTATATATTTTAAAGACCGATGCTTACCTGGCGCTTGACCAGCCTGAAAAAGCCGCAGAACTTTTGGAAGATGCGCTGGAATTATTTGAAGGCGATGAAAAAATTGAACTTTTATTTGAGCTGTCGGACGTTTACGATGATTACGAAGACTTTGAAAAGGTTTTCGATTGCCTGAAACTGATATTGGAAGAGGATCAGTTAAACGAAGAGGCACTCCTGAAAATTTGTTTTTGGGCCGATTTTACAGGCCGGTGCGAAGAAAGCATCAAGCTTCACCAGGCCATTATTGATGAACACCCTTTCTCGGAACTTGCCTGGTTTAACCTTGCTACCGCATTCCAGGGGCTTAAATTATACGAAAAAGCCATTGACGCCTACCAGTATGCGCTGGCCATTGATGAAAAATTAGACATTGCCTACCGCAATATGGGCGATGCCTATATCCGCATCAGGAAGTATAAAGAAGCTATCGAGTCATTAAGCAAGGTGTTGGAATTATCGCGCCCCGAAGATGTTATTCATGAAGCCATAGGGCATTGTTACCATAAAATGGGAAACTTTGCCCAGGCAAGGTTTCACTACCGCAAGGCAAGCCATCTTAACCCCGACGATAGCCGCATTTACTATAAAATAGCGGTGACCTACTGCAAGGAAGAACAATGGGAGGCTGCGGTAAAGCAACTGGAAACCGCCATGCGCATCCACAAATCGCAACCGGAATTTAACCTGCTGATGGGCGAATGCAAAATGTTCCAGGGGAAACTAAAAGATGCCATCCAATATTTTCTGAACGTTATTAAAGTAAGGCCAAAGAACGTTTCGGGGTACGATGCGCTGATCCGTTGCCTGGTAAGGGCCGAAGAATTTGAGCAGGCGCTACACCATTGCAGGGTGGCCGAAGAACATGCCATTGGCAGCGCCTTATTCATATATTACCAAAGCGGAGTCCTGTTTTTACAGGGCAAATCAAAAGAAGCGCTGGTGCAACTGGAAAGGGCGCTGAGAGAAAATCCCAGGCTCTTTAATAAGCTAAGCGAGCTGGTTCCGGGGCTGCTGCAACGGCCACAAGTGGTTGAAATCCTCAGCCGGTATATCAGGAAGAAAAAAAGGACCTGATCGCCAACCTGTTAGGCGTTTACAGAAATTTACAGGCAATTTATTCCGGCAATCGCAGTAAAATATTATCAAATGACCCATGTCATAAATCCGCTGATTTTAAACCGACTATATTTGCACGCATTTATCTAAGCATGAACGGATTGAATTATTACCTGAGCCAAATGCCTGACAGGTTGGCAAGGCCCCGCACCAATGGAATTACCATGGTTATGGATAAGGGGTTGAGTATTGAAGAAGTAAAGAATTTCATGAGTGTATCGCACCCGCATGTGGATGTTGTAAAACTCGGATTTGGAACTTCATTTGTTACGCCCAACCTCCGCGAAAAAATAGAAACCTATCAACAGTACGATATTCCCGTATATTTCGGCGGTACGCTTTTCGAAGCCTTTCTGATCCGGAATCAGTTTGAGGACTATATAAGAATGTGTCAGGATTATGGCATTACCTGGATGGAAGTATCCGACGGCAGCATTACCATACCCCATGCGGAAAAATGCGGGTACATTGAAAAAATGACCAGGTACGGTCTCGTATTAAGCGAAGTGGGCAGTAAGGATGCAGCACATATTATTCCGCCATACAAGTGGATTGAGCTGATGCGCGCCGAATTGGAAGCCGGCAGCACGTATGTGATTGCCGAAGCCCGCGAAGCCGGTAATGTGGGCATCTATCGCGGCAGCGGTGAAGTTCGTGAAGGTTTGGTGCAGGAAATCCTCACCCAGATCCCGGGTGAAAAGATCATTTGGGAGGCGCCTCAAAAAGCGCAGCAATTGTATTTTCTTGAATTGCTTGGCTGCAATGCCAACCTCGGAAATATTGCTCCTTCTGAAGTAATACCCATGGAAGCCATGCGCGTTGGATTAAGAGGGGATACTTTCCATTTGTACCTGGATAAGGAAGAAGCGTAGATTGGATTTACGATTTGAGATTTACGATTTACACCTGGTTTGAGCAGACAGGTTTAAGATTGTAATTTTCATGTTTCACCTTTCACAAAAAAATCACCTTGTAATAGGGGGCGCACTACCTGCGTCCTTTTTTTGTGCCGGGTTGTATCCCGAACTTTGGGCTTTGCCCGTACCATCTCGCCATAGTTCGTGTCCCACGAACCATGCCCTGCCCCATCTCCTGCCGTGGTTCGTGTCCCACGAACCATCCCCTGCCCCATCCCCTAAAAAATAAAATCTCTCCTTTACAACCATTTCCCCCAATTTCCACTCTTAGTAGTAAAGCAACCGCATAGTGACCGACGAACAACTGATACAAGCATGCCAGAAGAAACAAAGACCGGCGCAACGCATCCTGTACGAACGCATGGCCCCCAAACTATACCACACCTGCAGGCGGTACCTGAGGAACCAGCACGAAATAGAGGAAGTGTTGGCCGACAGTTTCTACCTTATTCTCACAAAGATCCAACAGCTAAAAGAAGTGCAGGCTTTTGAAGGCTGGGCCCGCCGGATTACGGTGTACCAATGCCTGGCATTCCTTAAAAAGCAAAAAAGCTTCAGCATTTACCTCGACGACAGCATGTCTGATACACACGCGGACACTTCGATTGATGCCCCCATGGATGCAGAAGATTTGATGAAACTGCTGGAGGAACTACCCGATGGTTGCCGTACCGTTTTTAACCTCTACGTAATTGAAGGGTATGCGCACAAGGAAATTGCCGGGCTGCTTGGCATATCGGAAGGAACATCGAAATCGCAGTTGAATTTTTCCCGCAAAAAATTGCAGGAACTGGTACTTCAATTTTATGACCAAACTTACAAACGCCATGAACAAGCAAAATAAATTTTTCGAACAATTTAAAGAGGCCTCACGGCAAACCGAACAGCATCGGTTTCCGGGTTTCGATGATGTTTGGCAACAGGTGGAAGACCGCCTCAACAAGGAAGATAAACCCAAAGTTGTTGCCTTTAATTTTAAACATTGGCTGGCTATTGCCGCTTCACTTATTGTGATGTTGCTGGTTGGTGTGGCTATTTACCAAAATAACAAAACCGAAACACCACAGGTAGTAAAAAAAGAAAATAGCAAACCCAAAACAGTAACCAACGAAGACACCGGAAACAATGAAACACAAAAAGCTGAACCTGGTGAATTAGCTGATGTAGCTAAACATGAAGACCCATCAACAAAGGCAGCGCCAGGTACAAAAACTAAGGACATTAATATCGGATCATCAAATGAAACGGTGGTTACCTCTGTACCCCCTGAAATACTGGTAAAAGGTATTGTTACGGATACTACCGGTCAACCTGTTGCCGGTGCTTCGATTATGCTCGAAGGAGCTAACCGGGGCGTGGTTTCCGATTCTACAGGAGCATTTACCATTAAAGCGTTTGAAGGCGATTTCCTAGCAGTGAAATCGGTGGGATTTGATACAAAGAAATTTAGTGTTACTGAAAAAAATAACATGAAAATTGCCTTAGAGCCATCAAGTTCCACCCTTAATGAAGTAATTGTGGTGGGCTATGGAACTCAGAAGAAAATGGATATCACCGGCTCGGTTGCAACTGTCAATGGGCAACAATTAACCTCTTCGAATTATTCAAGGAGTGCAGACCAGGCTTTATATGGAATGGTTGCTGGTGTGCAGGTAAATTCAAGTACGGGCAAAAAGGAAAAAGCTTCCGGAAATAGAGATATGATTGCAGGGGCCGGATCAGAAATCAGGCTAAGAGGGATTGCATCCGTTAAACAGGGGGATGAGCCGCTATATATTATAAATGGAAAAGTAGCCAAAGGCAATGCTTTGAAGGCCATCGACCCGAATAAAATTGAAAAAATAGATATCCTGAAAGATGCTTCTGCTACAGCTATTTATGGAAGCCGTGCGCAAAATGGCGTCATCATCATCACAACCAAATCATTGACCAAAAAGGAGGAAGATGATCTTCGGAAATTCAATGAACAATGGTTGAGGTCAGGAATTAAAATTGATCCGGCGCCAGCATATCCGCAAACCGATAATTCGTTTGAGGAATACAATCCATTGGTGGAAAACCCATTTACAAGCCCGCAGGTATCTCCCCTTTCTACTTTTAGTATTGATGTGGACAATGCTTCTTACACCAACATCCGCCGCTATATTAATAATGGTGAAAAAGTACCGCAAGATGCAGTGCGTGTGGAGGAAATGATCAACTACTTCAAGTACCAATACAAGGCGCCAACAGGCGATAAGCCCTTTGCGGCACAAACAGAGTACAGCGATGCGCCCTGGAATAAAGCGCACAAGCTTTTGCGCATTGCCCTTAAAGCAAAAGATATTCCAACGGAACAATTGCCTCCAAGCAATATTGTGTTTCTCATTGATGTATCGGGCTCCATGAATGAACCAAACAAGTTACCCCTGCTTAAATCATCCATGAAAGTGCTGGTGGATCAACTACGCAAAGAAGACAAGGTTTCGATAGTGGTTTACGCAGGAGCTGCGGGATTGGCGCTTCCTCCAACCAATGGGGATGACAAAACCACTATTATGGATGCATTGAACAAATTAAATGCAGGTGGCAGTACGGCAGGTGGAGCAGGCATTGAGTTGGCCTACAAAACCGCAGCGGAAAATTTTATAAAAGATGGCAACAACCGGGTGGTGCTGGCTACCGATGGCGACTTTAATGTGGGCATCCATTCACAAGGCGATTTGCAGCACTTGATCGAAGAAAAAAGAAAGACCGGCATCTTTCTTACCTGCCTCGGTTTTGGCATGGGCAATTACAAAGACGGCCGGCTGGAAACCCTTGCCGACAAAGGCAATGGCAACTATGCCTACATCGACAATATGCAGGAATCAAACCGCTTTTTAGGTAAAGAATTTAAAGGCACTGTGTTTGCCGTTGCCAAAGATGTGAAGCTGCAAATTGAGTTTAACCCGGCACAGGTAAAAAGCTACCGGCTGATTGGATATGAAAACAGGAAACTGAACGATGAAGATTTTGTAAATGATAAAATTGATGCCGGCGAAATGGGCATTGGCCATACGGTCACGGCATTGTATGAAATTATTCCAGTGGGCGTAAACAGTTCATTTGCGCCTGCGGTTCCAAAACTAAAATACAGCAATACTGAAGTTACAAAAAGCAATGGGAATGAATTGGCCACGCTGAAATTCCGCTACAAAAAACCGGATGCAGACAATAGCACGGAGTCAGTACATATAGTATCTAACATTTCAACGCCCTTGCAAAGCGCTTCAGAAGATTTCAGGTTTGCCGCGGCGGTGGCCTGGTTTGGGTTGAAGCTCCGGAGCTCTGAACTGATACAGGACAAGAACATCCAAAACATAATTAACCTCGCAAAAAGCGCCCATACTTTCGACCCCGATGGCTACAGGGTAGAATGTATCCGTCTTATGGAAACCGCCAAATAATTAAATTGATTGGTACCCTTAGAAAATAAACAGGGGCCGTCTCTCATATAGAGATGGCCTCTTTCTTTTTAATTTATTCCTAATTTGGCAGCATGAAATTGTATGGCCTGATTGGGTTTCCCCTTTCTCATTCTTTCTCCAAAAAATATTTCACCGAAAAATTTGAACGGGAAAATATTGCCGGTCATCAATATGAACTTTTTGAGATCGACCATATTTCAAAACTGGTGACAGAGGTTTTACCCAACCACCCCAACCTGCACGGGTTCAATATTACCCTTCCTTATAAAAGAGATGTAATTGCATATTTAGATGATCGCTCTAACCTGCCGCTTGATGCCTGCAATTGCGTAAAAATTTCGGATGGAAAACTAAAAGGTTTCAATACGGATGTGATTGGCTTTGAAGAATCGTTGCTGATGCTTTTGAAACCAATCCATTCGCCGGCTTTGATTTTAGGTACCGGTGGCGCGGCTGAGGCCGTAAAATATGTACTGAACAAAATGCAAATCACTTTTAAAGTTGCAAGCCGCAGCCAATCTACCGAAACGGTTGGATATACTGATTTGACGGAAGAATTCATATCAGAACACAAGCTCATCATCAACTGTACACCACTGGGTACTTATCCCAAAATAGATGATTGTCCACCAATCCCCTTCGAAACCATTGGACCGGAACATTATTTATTTGACCTGGTGTACAACCCGGCAGAAACTCTTTTCCTGAAAAATGGAAAAGAGAGAGGCGCCACCATAAAAAACGGCGGGGATATGCTTGCCATACAGGCCGAAGTCGCCTGGAAGATATGGAATGACCCGGAGATTTGAGAGATAGATCGTTTTCTCACCTACTTATGTCATCTGTCAACTGTAACCTGTTCTCTGTCAACTCCACTTAAAAATTCAACCAATTTCTCTACTGCCTTCGCCCTATGACTGTATTTCGATTTTTCATCCAGGCTCATTTCGGCAAAGGTTTTATCTGCTCCGTCAGGAATAAAAACGGGATCGTACCCGAAGCCCTTCTCCCCTCTTTTGACTAGCTGGACCGTTCCGGAGCAAATGCCTTCAAAATAATAATGTGCTCCCTGCCACCTTAAAGAAATAATGGTACGAAAACGAGCGTTTCGGTTTTCCTTTCCTTCAAGGTTTTTGAGCAGTAAGTCCATATTGGCTGAATGGCTTACGGGCTCACCGGCATAACGCGCGCTTTTTACACCGGGCTCTCCATTGAGTACTTCCACTTCCAGCCCGGTATCCTCGCTGAAGCAATCGGTACCGGTTAATTGATGGATGACTCCCGATTTTTCAGCGGCATTTTCTTCAAGCGTGGGGTGTGGCTCGGGTATTTCCCGGTCAATACCGGCCTCTTTCAAAGAAATGACTTGTATACCGGCAGGCATAAGGTGTTGTATTTCAGTAACCTTATTTGCATTGTTGGTGGCGAAAATCAATGTACGCATGGGTTCAGGTTTTATCCGAATATTTTTTTCATGGCAACCCACAACTCTTTTTTCAGCGCAACGGCATTTTTAGCAAGCGGGCCCATTTCATCGAGCGCGGGGGCATACACAAATGTGGTATGGTTCCAGTTTTGCACCTGGAATTGCGGAAACTTGAGTGGTGCGCCAATGTCAACCGGCTGAATACCAAAGTAAAATGCAACCGTGGCAGGCAATTGTTCCTGCAGGGTATAATAGTTCAGTTGGTGGGTTGCCGCATTTACAAGCGCAATGTCGGCCATTGACAGTTTTACCGAAGCCAGTATTTTTCCCAGCAATTCAAAGTCCTCCTCATTCAGGTGCAGTGAAGTGGAATCATTCACCACCACAAGCACTTTTTTACCGAAACCGCCTAAGAAATTGATCTTTTCCTGCTTCTTTTGCTCAACCTTTGGCGCCGTCTCTGCTACTTTAACTTCCGGTAATTTTTCAGGGATTGGCTCCTTTTTGGGTGGTGAAGTTTTTACAGGTTTGTTTTCAAACTCTTCGGGTATGATGACTACACCTTTCGAAAAAATTTCGGCAAGAAGCGCTTCCGGCATAGGTTCCAGCGGGTACCCTTCCTCATTTAAGTCCATTTTCATATTCTGTAGACGGCTTTTTTGCTACTTTTGCCAAAAATAGTATTTGAAATGGTTGCAGCTCTGGAAATTAAAACGACCCCTGTTCTCAGATCGAGGTTACAGGACATTGAATTAGAAAATGTTCCTTTTGGTAAATACTTTACCGACCACATGCTGGTGGCGGAATTTGCCGGCGGAAAATGGCAATCGGTTGAAATAAAGCCTTACCAGTCCATACAGATTGACCCAAGCAATGCAGCGCTGCATTATGGCCAAAGCATTTTCGAGGGGATCAAAGCATACCCGCAGGAAGAAGGCGGGGTGGGCATTTTCAGGCCCTTCGACAATTTTCACCGTTTTAATCTTTCAGCCTTTCGCATGCAAATGCCCGAAGTTCCTGAAGAAATTTTCATGGAAGGCATGCGTCAACTGATTGCATTGGATAAGGATTGGTGCCCAAGACATGCCAACCACGCCTTGTACATCCGTCCTTTCCTTTTTGCCAGCGATAACGCAATCGGGGTAAGACCTTCGGAGAAATATACTTTTATGATCATTTTGAGCCCTACCGGGCCGTACTATACCGCGCCCATGCGCATTTATGTGGAAGAAACCTATACCCGTGCTGCCCCGGGTGGCGTTGGGTATGCCAAAACTGCCGGAAACTATGCCGCCGCCATGTTTGCTACTGCAAAGGCACAAAAAGAAGGATATCAGCAGGTTTTATGGACCGATGCCTTTGAGCACCGCTATGTGCAGGAAATTGGCACCATGAATGTATTTTTCATTTCAGGAAATAAAGCGCTCACTCCTTCGCTGGATGAGGGAACCATACTGGATGGTATTACCCGCCGGAGCGTTATGACCGTGCTGGAAGAAATGGGATTTGAAGTAGAAGAAAGAAGGATAACTGTTGATGAACTGGTAACGATGTATAGTGAAGGAAGACTGAACGAAGTTTTCGGCGCCGGTACAGCAGCCACCGTAAGCATGATCCGCGAATTGAAATACCGTGATTTTGTTATGAAATTCGATACCGATAGCTGGACGGCTACTCCTGAAATCCTGCACAGGCTAAACGAAATCCGTTACGGAAAAGTAGCGGATGAGCATGGATGGATGTTCGCCGTTTAATCAGTTTTAAAAACGATACGAAACTCCTTTGCAATAATTTGTAAAGGAGTTTTTTATTTGAGCGCATTGAGTACGGTAAACATTTTCTGCATGATGGCCGAAGAGGTTCCGTCGAAATTATTGACGATAAAAGAAAAAATGTACTCCGTTCCGTTGGATGAATGGATATAGCCGGTATAAGCCCTTACCCCGCTGATGCTGCCGCTTTTCATTTTAATGCCGTTGATGAGCGGAAGACCTTCATAAAATGCCGGGAACCAACTTTGGTTGCGGGCGTGCTTCAATACCTGCACCTGTGTGCGTGTGGTAACGCGGTTATGCGGTGATAGCCCGCTGCCATCTACAATTTTCAGCGCCCCCCTTTCAATCCTTTTATCCTGCCAGTAAGTGCGCATCCATTTAATTCCCTCTTCGGTAGTGGCTTCTTTTCCGGCCTTCAGTGCAAATTGTTTTACCAGCGCTTCGCCATACAGGTTAATGCTTTTCTGCAAAAAGAAATACACAATACTGTCGAGTCCGGGGCTTCGAAAACTGGTTAACGCTTTTGCCGGAACCCCTTTTAATGCACCTGTAGCAGATTCCACCTTTGCATATTGCAGCAAGGGGTATCCGTTGCTGGCGCCAAACTGGTTGAGGGATTTTTGAAAATAATCGGCCGGATCGGCAACCGAACCACTGATGGTGAAAGAAGAAACCCCGGCAGGTACGGTACCCCGCACCGTACCGCCTGGCCAGCGATCCGGGTAGATGATGGCCTGATCGCCGCTTCCTTTTGGCCCTGATTTCAGCTCATTCACCAGCTCAACAGCATTGGCTATGGGTTTGGTGCCGGTAATTTTAACCGGCTGTCCCACGCTTTGGCCGGGGTTCAGCACCAGGTCGTACTGGTTTTCGTACCAGTTAAATGCCTGCGGCCCGGCGCCGTAATAGTTGCCCATATCATCGAAAGCCCAGCCGCCCGGGGTGGCCTGGGTGCCAAATTTTCCGTTGTTCAAAATAAACTTTCCCTTCCATTCTTGTATGCCTGCCTGTGCAAATGCATTTGCCAATTGGGTGAGTTGGGTAAAGTTTTTGGAGGAAGCATATCTCCAGCTACCGGTGGTGGGGTCGCCGCAACCTGGAATAATAATATCTCCCTGCAACACTCCATTTTCAATAGCACCTGAATAACCAAAGGGTGTATTGAAAGTAAAATCCGTACCTAAAATTTCAAACGCAGTGGCCGCTGTAACCACTTTCAGGGTACTGGCCGGGGACAGGCCGATGTTTTCATTTTTTGCAAACACTGTTTTGCCGGTAAGGGCTTCCACTACCAGCAGGCTGCTGATGCCGTACTTCATTTGCGGATCGTTGGTAAAAACCTGGTAGGCTGCGGCAATTTTATTATTGACCTGACCCTTAACCCACAGGATTTGCAGGGAAAGGATAAGAAACAGGAATGGCTTATAAAAATTCATATTGTTTATTTGGAAACGGGCAAATCTAATAATCCGTGAACGAATGGAAAACACCCGCTGTTAATCCAAATTCTTTAAGCAACTTGCTTCCTGAATTTTAATACCGGCATAAAGCATACCCATGGACAAGGTTTTCGCATCCATTATAACCATCGGCGATGAATTATTGATAGGACAGGTGATTGATACAAACAGCGCCTGGATTGCGCAGCAACTGAATGAGGCGGGCATTTTTGTGCAGGAGCGGTTGAGTGTAGGCGATGTTTGGTATGATATCTGGAAAGCGCTTGATGCCTGTGCAAGCCGCAGCCCGGTTGTGCTGATAACCGGTGGACTTGGCCCTACGGCCGATGATATTACCAAACCCCTGCTGTGCGAATACTTTGGCGGCAGGCTGGTTATGAATGAAGTAGTCTTCGAACACCTGGAAAATATTTTCCGCAAGCTGAACCGCCCAATGATTGACCGCAATCGCAAGCAGGCCGAGGTACCCGATGTTTGTACAGTATTGTTTAATGAAAGAGGAACCGCGCCGGGCATGTGGTTCGAAAAGAATGGAGTGATTTTTGTAAGCATGCCGGGGGTGCCGCACGAAATGAAAGGGATTATGACACAAGAAGTGTTGCCCCGGTTGAAAGAGCGCATGAACCTTCCCGCCATTATCCATCGCACCCTGCTAACCGCAGGTATCGGGGAAAGCTTTTTGGCAGATGCCATACAGGCATGGGAAGAATCGCTTCCTGAAAATATTAAACTTGCTTACCTGCCTAATTACGGAATGGTGCGGCTAAGGTTAACCGGGCATGGAGCGGATAAAGAAACTTTGATTAATGAAGTTGAGGCAGAGTTTGACAAACTAAAGCCCCTGGTAAAGGATTGGCTGGTAACCGATCAGGATGAAAAATTGGAGCAGACACTCGGCAGGTTATTGCAGGCAAAGGGCCTGACCTTGGCTACTGCTGAAAGCTGTACCGGTGGGTATATGGCACACCTTGTTACCTCCATTGCCGGCAGTTCGAAATATTTTACAGGTAGCGTGGTTAGCTACTCCAATGAAGTTAAGACAAAACTTTTGGGAGTGCCTGCCGAAATCATTTCGGAGCATGGCGCAGTTAGCCAACCCGTAGTAGAACAAATGGTGCGCGGTGTGCTAAGCCAAACCGGGGCAACTGTGGCTATTGCCGTTTCGGGCATTATGGGGCCCGATGGAGGCAGTGAAGAAAAACCCGTTGGCACCGTATGGGTGGCCGCAGGGAATGCAACCCGGGTTGAATCGAAAAAACTTCATTTCAGGTTTGACCGTATGAGGAATATTGAACTTACCGCTACACATGGATTGAATTTTCTAAGGCAATTTATAGTTGACAACCATTAAAATGAGCCCCGGCAGTTCCAATGGCTATGCCGCCAAAAGCCTTACTTTTGCTTCGCCTTAAACGCATTAGCGATCAATTTTTAAGCGAAAAAACGATTGAATATGTCCATGATTGATTTAGTAATGCCCAAACTGGGTGAAAGTATAATGGAAGCTACCATCCTGAAATGGCATAAAAAGCCGGGCGACGCTGTAGCACAGGATGAAACCGTTCTCGATATTGCTACAGACAAGGTGGATAGCGAGGTTCCATCCACCACGGCGGGCATCCTTGCTGAAATTTTGTTTAATGAAAATGATGTGGTGCCGATAGGAACGGTGATTGCACGTATCCGAACCGGTGCTTCTGAAGCGGTTTCTGCCCCGGCCCCCACTCCTGCGCCTGCCCCGGTTCACTCGTTACCGGATGCTGAAGAAATCGAATCCATGGATATTCCTTATGTACCAGCAGCACCTGTAGCCCCGGCTCAACCGGTTTCGGTAGGTTCTCCAAGGTTTTACTCCCCGCTTGTACTGAAAATTGCCCAGGAAGAAGGCATCAGCATGACCGAACTGGAAACCATACCCGGCACCGGCCTGGACGGAAGGGTAAGCAAAAAAGATATACTGGCCTACCTGGAAACCCGCGGGCAACAACCGGCCGTGCAAGCACCTGCCCCGCCGGTCAGGACCGAAATCCAGGTGGCGCCACAGCCCCGTGCTGCAGCCCCTTCCCATGAGATAACTACCACCACTGTTACCACCCCTTCTTATGGCGGCAATGTGGAGATCATTGAAATGGACCGCATGCGCAAAATGATTTCGAAGCACATGACCGACAGCAAACATACCAGCGCACATGTGACCAGTTTTGCCGAATGCGATGTAACCAATATGGTGCTTTGGCGCGACCGGGTAAAAAAGGATTTTGAAAAACGCGAGAACACCAAGATCACTTTTACGCCCCTCTTTATTGAAGCGGTAGTAAAGTCCATCAAAAAATACCCGATGCTGAACAGCAGCGTGGACGGCGATAGGATCATCATTAAAAAAGACATTAACATCGGGATGGCCACTGCCCTACCCACCGGAAACCTGATCGTTCCTGTCATTAAAAACGCCGACCAACTGAACCTGGTAGGGCTTTCCAAACAGGTAAACGGGTTGGCCGATGCAGCACGCACAGGCAAGCTCAGGCCAGACGACACGACAGGCGGCACTTTCACGCTGACCAACGTGGGCACTTTCGGCAGCATTATGGGAACGCCCATCATTAATCAGCCACAGGTAGCTATCATGGCAGTTGGCGCCATCAAAAAACGCCCGGTGGTAATAGAAACCGAGCAGGGCGACAGCATTGCCATCCGCCACATGATGTACATAAGCCTCAGCTACGACCACCGCATCATTGATGGAGCGCTTGGCTCCACCTTCCTGAATGCCGTGGCGAGGGAACTGGAAAACTGGGATGCGAACCGGACGGTGTAAGAATGTCCAAGGTTTTACCAATGAGTTTCTAAAATAGATTTTTGGGTGAGTAATTCAGCCAAAACCTGTTTTGGAGGACTATTCCTTTTTTCCCTATTTTCGAAAATCAGATTTTAACCAACTGATTTTCAATTGGATTATGAAATTACAATAATTGGTGCAGGTTTTGGAGGGCTTATTGCTGCTATTGAATTGCAGCATGCCAATATTCATTCCTTTATTATTTTAGAGAAGGCTGCAACCCTTGGTGGAGTTTGGCGCGATAACACATACCCCGGATCAGGATGTGATGTCCGTTCAGATTTTTATTCAATTAAAAGAATGCCTAATCCGGGCTGGAAACAGGATTTTTCAGAAAGAGCCGACATACTGCAATACCTGCGGGATGTAGCTAAAAAAAGAAACCTGGAAAAACATTTATGGTTTAACGCAGAGGTTAAATCCATGAAGTTTATTAGTGAAAAGGGCTACTGGCAAATAAATATTAATGAAGATACCCTGGTTACTGCAAGGGTGGTGATATTGGCAACGGGTCCTTTCAGGTTGCCGGTCATTCCCGCCATTCCTGGTAAAGAAAATTTTAAAGGGGAGTATTTTCATTCATCCCAATGGAATCATAATACCCTGCTTGAGAACAAAAAAGTTGCTGTCATTGGAACAGGTTCGAGCGCCGCACAAATAGTTCCTGCAATAGCCCCAATTGTAAAATCCCTTCATGTCATTCAAAGAACACCTGCCTGGGTTTTGTACAAATGGAATGGAAAGCGTTCCGGGTTTAAAAAAGGGTTATTTGCTAAAATGCCCTTTCTTCAAAAAATTAACCGCACCTTACATTTCTGGTTATTGGAATTAATTGGCCTCTTATTTTTTGATCATACACTCATCCATTCTTTTTTTACCAGGCTGGCGCTCAAAAAATTAAGATCTGAAGTAAAAGATCCATCCATTCGTGAAAAGTTAACCCCCAATTACCCGCTTGGTTGCAAACGTATTGTTTTATCTGATGATTATTATCCTGCATTTAACCGAAATAATGTTTTTCTTACCACAGGTGGCGTACAGGAGATTGGCGAAAATTACCTGGTAGCGGGAAACAAAAAAATTGAAGCGGACATCATTGTTTTTGCCACCGGCTTTAATGTAGCCAACCTGGATAATTATATAAAAATTTATGGCAAAGACGGTGATGAATTAATAGAAAGCATGAACAAGGGAAGGCCCGAAGCCTTTCTGGGCCTGCAGTTTACAGGGTTTCCCCACTTATGCATGCAATTAGGACCCAACTCCGGCATTTACCATTCTTCAGTGCTCCATGTTATTGAATCGCAAATGAAATATATCATTCAGCTTGTTCAATACCTGCGACAACACCCCGATTCGTGGATTGACGTAAAAAAGGATATTCAGACTGCTTATTATGATTCCATTCAAAAAAAATTAAAAAAAACAATTTGGAGCGGAGGATGTAAAGGCTGGTTTTTAAACAGGAAGGGAATGAATGTTGTCCATTATCCCCACCTCGCTTTTCATTACAGAAAAAATACTTCTGCTTTTTACCCCGGCAATTATGATATGCATTTCACTGAAGGAAATAAATCCCTTTTAAACTATGAGCAGCCAATCGCAACGCATGGTAACTGAGCTTTTTCAAAAAGCCGGCATCACCATTAATGGTCAGCGTCCATTTGATATAAGGGTGCACAACGAACAATTTTACAGGCGTGTATTGCAAAGCGGCCAATTAGGTATTGGCGAATCGTATATGGATGGCTGGTGGGATTGCGATAATATACCTGAAATGACAAACCGTTTTTTACGGGCCGATCTCCTGAAGGACACATCAAGGAATTTGAGGTTCCTGCTGAATTTAATTTGGGTAAGGCTAACGGATATAGGAAGCATTTCGCGGGCATTTGAAGTGGGTAAAAAACATTATGATCTTGGCAACGACCTGTTTGAAAAAATGCTTGATCCGAATATGATTTACAGTTGTGCTTACTGGAAAGATGCTGAAACACTTGAAGCGGCACAATTGCAAAAACTTGACCTGATATGCAGGAAAATAAAACTGGAACCCGGGATGAAGGTATTGGAAATAGGATGTGGATGGGGCGGATGGGCTAAGTATGCAGCCACAAATTATGGGGTGGAAGTTACAGGGCTTACCGTATCGGCCGAACAAGCCAAATATGCACGGGATTTCTGCAAAGGACTTCCTGTTGAAATTTTGCTAAAGGATTACAGGGAAGCAAAAGGACAATACGACAGGGTAGTTTCCATTGCCATGTTTGAGGCAGTGGGCCAAAAATACTTCCGCACTTTTATGGAGGTTGCAGCAAGATGCCTGAAACCGGACGGGCTTTTTTTTCTGCACACCATTACTGCAAACAGGCATCTTGGTCCTGCTGAATCTACGTGGATGAATAAATACATTTTTCCAAACGGGGAATTGCCTACGCTTTCACAAATTGCCAAAAGTGCAGAAGGACTTTTTATTGATGAAGCACACCATCAGTTAAGCGGGGATTATGAAAAAACGTTAAGAGCATGGTACGAAAATTTCATGGCTAACCTCCCTTTGATAAGCAAAGACTATGACGAACGGTTTATCAGGATGTGGTCATTCTATCTGCTGATCTCGCAGGGTATTTGCCGTTCAAGGCTTATTCACCTCTGGCAATTTGTATTTTCAAAAGATGGGATACCTGGCAACATGCACAGCTTTATTGGGAATTTAAAACAGGATATGGAAAGCAGGTAAAATCAACAAATGAAGAATTGAGCATAATATTTCCCTATTTTTAAATCAATAAACCTCTTTTATGGAATTATTGGAAAAAACAGAAAAAAAGGAATCCTTTCAGCATATCCTCTTTCATCGTATCAATGGTTATTTTGAAAAGAATCAATTCTCCAAAAAAGCAAACCATGAAATGAGGCTTAAAATTGCGATTGGTTTAGGCGGATATTTTCTCAGCTATTTATGTATCTACTTGTTTTCTTCGGGCAATTTATCCTTCCTTGTTTTATACATTCTCCATGGCCTTTTTCACATGTATGTAGTGTTCAACATTGGGCACGATGCCAACCACCACGCCATATCACACAAAATGGGTGTAAATAAAGCACTGAGTTATGTCTTCGACCTGTGCGGCATCAGTTCATATTTATGGAGAGTGCTGCATCACGATCAGCACCATTATTGCCAGAATGTTGAAGGGGAAGATGAAACGCTTGTGGCAAGGGGCTTTTTCAGGTTTACGCCCTATGCCCCCAAAAAGTGGATGCACCGTTTTCAGCATGTTTACTTCCCCATTGTATATGGGTTTCTTATTCTTGATTGGGTGTTTGTAAAAGACTTTGATTACATGCTTGCAAAAAGTACAAAGCTTGCAAAAAGTTTACGCCATCCTCCTGGTGAGTTTATTAAACTGCTTGCAGGAAAAATGTATTACATGGTATGGATGTTCATCCTTCCCTGGCAATTGCTCGGCATTTCCTTTGGATGGATAGTTATCTCCTTTTTGATCATGCAATTTATCATTGGGCTTACTATGGCATTGGTGGTTCAGGTTGCCCATCCCGTTGATACAGCCGCTTTTCCCGAACATACACAGGTTTACCCTCATTATGTTTATTATGTACTGGAAACAACGAGTGATTATGCACCAAACAGTAAAATTGCCAATGCATTGCTTGGCGGGCTTCACCTGCATGTTATCCATCATCTTTTCCCAAAAATCTGTCATACCCATTACCAGCCGCTTACCCGTATTTTAAAGGAAACTGCTTTGGAATTTGGAGTACCCTATCGTGAAAATGCCAGCATGTGGAAAGCCATAAAAGGCCATTATACACTGCTGAAAACATTTGGCAACAGTCCTGTTTTAATTCAGTCGCATCTTACCTGACATTTTCACATTTTTCCAATTCTTTTATTTTCACCTGCACATTCACTTTTTACAAGATGTCAGCCACCATTACACCTTTTCAAATATCACGCCTGCAATCTTTTTTAGATACAGGCGCCATGTTGAAAAATCCTGTACATACATTTAAGGATTATATTGAACAAGGCGGCAATCATACATTCCGTTTTTATTTTGGGGGCATTAAACCGGCCATTGTTACCACCCATGCAGGCATCATCCAGCATTTTTTAAAAACCAATGCCGGCAATTATCAAAAGTCTGATATACAGGTAAAAAGAATGGCTCATTTCCTGGGCAAAGGATTGCTTACAAGCCATGGAAAAGAATGGTTAAACAAACGCAGGCTTATTCAAAAAGGGTTTCATAAAAACAGGCTTTCCTCACTTATAAAAATAATGCAGCAGGATTTTGATGAAACGGTCACCAATTTAAAATGGGGAAAAGACGAAGCGCCCCTTGATGTATATAAACAAATGATGCACCTTACTTTCAGCATGGTAACGCGGGCATTATTCAGCATATCGCTTCCAAAAGAAGAACTTGAAACCATCAGTAACAGCATACTTACCGTTCAGCAATTTATGGTTAAACAAATTGTTCAGCCCTATCTTAATCCGTGGTTTGGTATTTCGGGGCAGTTGAGGTATCATGAAGATCTTAAAGCTGGTTCGGACAATATTATCAGGAAGTATATAAAACAAAGAAGACAGTCCGGGGAGAACAGAGAAGATATGCTCCAGATTTTTTTTGAAGCTACCTATGAGGATTCAGGCTTAACATTGGATGACGAAGAAGTGTTGCATGAAAGCATTCAATTGCTGGTAGCGGGTCACGAAACTTCGTCCAATGCACTTTCATGGATTTGCTACCTGCTTTGCAAACATCCTGAAGCCATGCAAAAAGTAAGAGATGAGGTGAATACGGTGATTGGTGAGAGACTTTTATCCTATGAAGACCTGCCAAAATTATCGTACTGTACACAGGTAATTGAAGAGGCGTTAAGGCTTTATCCTCCCTTTTGGATGGTTGACAGGGTTGCCTTAAAACAAGATTGCGCTGAGGGGTTGAATATTAACCCCGGCGATACTATAATTGCCTTTATTTACGGTTTGCATCATTCAGAAAACTATTGGGAAAATGCTGAGGATTTTAACCCCGACAGGTTTAACCCATTAACTCCTGCCAAAAGCAAATCAACAGCCTACATGCCTTTTGGTACAGGCCCCCGCGGTTGTATTGGCGGAAATTTTGCCATGATGCAGATGCTTTTGATCATAGTAAATATTGCACGTTGCTATCATTTACAACTGGTACCCGATAAGGAGGTTCCCATTGCGCCTATGCTTATTTTGAGGCCTGAAGGGGGCATCCATATCAGGTTCAGGTCATTTTCATAACCACACATCAATCACCAGAAAAACACAGGAAAACCTATGCTGTCAGTGCTGAATAAATTGCAGGATATCACTTCGAAAAATCCAGACAAATTATTGTATTCGTTTCTTGATTTGAATGGAAATGAATTGGAAAAATACACCTATGCATCCTTTATGGAAAGAGTAGATATTATTGCCTCTCATTTGGCAGAATATCCTTCACTCAAAGGAAATGCCAGGGTCTTGCTGGCCTATCCACCTGGTCTTGAAATGATTTGTGCCTTTTTCGCTTGTGCCCGTCTTGGCCTGATTCCCGTACCCGTTTACCCGCCAACCTCAAATAGTTTTCAATCTGCCCTGCAAAAAATCGGTCATATTATACGGGATTGTAAAGCCACCGCTGTGCTTACGGGCCAGGAATATTATTGGTCATTTCAGTTAAACCTGGAAAGAAATAAGATCTCCGAAAATTTATTGAACTCCTGCATTCCCGGTAACCTTGAATGGATCAATACAGATGTTTTTACATACCCTTCAAAAAAAGGATTCATCCCCGGGCATAGCGATATCTTTTTCCTTCAGTATACTTCAGGGTCCACCAGCGATCCCAAGGGAGTAATGGTATCGCACAAAAACATCCTGTACAATTGTAACCTTGTTTCCGATCATCTTCCGGTATGTGCAAGCTGGCTGCCTCAATACCATGATATGGGGCTTATTGGTTACTATATATTTTGCGCGCTGCAAAGTGGTACTACCTATGGCTTTGCACCTGTCGACTTTATTCAAAGGCCTTCGCTCTGGCTTGAAACCATGCATAAATACCGGTGCACAGCTTCTTCTGCACCCAATTTTGCCTATGAATATGTGCTGCAACCTGGCAAACTCCCCGGCACCCTGCTTGAGAACCTCGATTTAAGCAATCTTGAATTTTTAATGACTGCTGCCGAACCCGTGAGGCCGGCCACCTATGAGAAATTTCTTTCATTTTTTAAACCCTATGGCCTCAATCCAAAAAGCTACTTTGCTGCTTACGGGTTGGCTGAAAATACCCTTGCAGTATCCAATTACGGACGCACACATCTTAAGCTTGATAAGGAAAGCCTGAACCAGAACCGGATGAAAATTGCCTCGCCCGTTGCCCCTGCTGATTCAGTGGTGGAAATTATGAGTTGCGGCACATTTTTGGGCGACAGTAACATTCGTATTGTACACCCCGAAAACTGCACTGAACTTGCCAATGGCGACCTTGGTGAGATATGGATCAATGGTCAAAGCAAATGCATGGGGTACTGGAACAAACCTGAGCTTACCCAAAAAATGTTTCAGGCTACCATTCAGGGCGAAAATCAGCACATACATAATTTTCTACGCACGGGTGATATTGGTTTTATATGGGATGAAGAATTGTATATCTGTGGCAGGGTAAAGGATATGATCATCATTCGCGGGCTCAACTATTTTCCGCAGGATATTGAAAAAATTGTGGAAGAATCTTCGGACCTGATCCGCAAAACCTGCGTTGCCGCCTTTGGCATTGAAGAAAATGGTTCCGAAAAACTTGTTGTGGTAGCGGGGGTGAAAAATCAGAAACAATTACCTGATGCCCATCATATAGCCGACGAAATAAGAAAACAACTAAACATCAACGCCTCGTGCATTTCATTTATCCTGGCAAGGGAGGTTCCCAAAACCAGCTCAGGTAAAATAATGCGGCAAAGGATAAAGCAGGATTGGATGCAGGGCAGCATCAATATCATATCCGATTATAAACTAAACGAAATTCCGGGCCCGGAAAAAATTCCTGGAAAAAAACTATCTCCTTTCGAAGAAATAAAAAACAAGTATTCATTTACCGGCGACGAAACAACCACGCTTGGCAATGCATTGGATTCGCTTGACCTGGTAATATTGATGCATGATATAAAAGAAAAATTAAATGATAAGGGGGCGATGGCGCTTGCCAGGCATATTGATATTAAACTGGTTCAGGAGATCAGCGTTTCTGAATTACTCGAGCTGGGCGCCCAATTTGAGCAATCATCGGGTTTGGCTATATTAAGATTGAAAAAGATGCTCGAACGCATGCAGGAAGATTATAATGAGATGGAGGTAAGGGCCATGCTTTCAGATGCAAAATACCGGGGGCCTATGCTGTCAATGATGGAGGCCTTGCCTGGTAATGATATTTTATTAACCGGTGGTACAGGTTTTCTCGGCCCCTTTTTGCTGAAAAGCCTTTTAGAGCAAACTTCCGGCAACATTTATGTGTTGGTAAGAGGCGCTGATACAGAAAAAGCACAGGAAAGAATATGGGCAGCACAAAAAGCTGCTTTTGGAAATTTGCACCCCGGCAATTCAATCCATTCACACCGGATTATTCCCATATGCGGCAACCTCGACCAGCCTGAATTAGGGATGGACAACATAACTTATCAATCGCTTTGCAGGAGTGTTGGCCGTATTTTTCATAACGGGGCCATGGTAAATTACCTCTATAATTATGAAAAAATGAAACCCGTTAATGTAGCAGGCACCCACGAGCTTGTTCAATTTGCCTTAACAGGTTGCCCTAAAGAATTTAATCATATTTCAACCACATTTATTTTCGGATGGGCGGTTAAGGATGTATTGTTCGAGCGAAACAGCAATGATTCAATTGACTTGCTCGATTTTGGGTACAGCCAAAGCAAATGGGTATCTGAGCAAATTGTGATGGATGCTATGAAACAGGGCTTGCAGGTCCGCATTTTCCGCCCGGCGCTGATCAGCCCATCCATACACGGTTATGGCCACAACTTCGATATAGCCATCAGGCTGCTCGCCTTTATGATTAAATATGGCATTGGCGTTGATGCAAAAAACCAGGTAAGTTTTACCCCGGCCGATGTGGTGGCGAACAATATTGTTGCCATCAGCAACCTGCCCGATTCCATTAATCATACTTTCCACATTACACGCGATAACTACAACAATATGGCAGAGATCACTGAAATGATCACCGGCATTACGGGGCAGAAATTTAAAACATTCAAGCTCCACCAATTTGTACCCGAAGTATTAAGCAGGTGCACAAAATCAGATATGCTGTTTCCTTTACTTGATTTCCTGGTTCGCTCGGTTGATAAAATAAACGCCATGGAATTTAAAAGGTATGATAACCACAACTACCAAAAATTCCGCAACGCAACGCCAATGGGCCTCCCTGATCCTTCGCTTGAAGAAACCGTTGGAGGCATTATCCGCTTTTTAGAAAGAAATAAGGCGCTGAATACCTCGCTGGTAACCGCCTGATCCAACAATTTAAAAAGGCCTCCTGTTTCATTGTAATTAATTTTTCCCTAATTTTCATGTTAGAAAAGCTTCGCGATATGCAAAACCAACAGCATTGGATCATTATTAAAAACGGAGTTAATCATGAAAAAGCTTTCAGAAACCTGGTTTGCCGATGGGTACATTGATTTTGAGTTAAAGCAATACACTATCCTTGCCTACCTGCAGGAAGTGAACAAATGTTTTGATGAGCAAAGGCTCTACCCGCAACTTGCCGATGTGATTTTTCACTACAACAACCTGCTCCATTTTAAAGCCAATAAAGAATACCTGAAACAACAGTTTCCCAAAAGGTTGTCGGCGCTGGATATGCAAAAACTTACCATACTGTACGAAAGCATTATTGAAGACGATGAACTGATGGCAGAACTGACCGAAATTATTTCCTATGCACTGGGGCAACTAAAAGGCACCATTGAAGGTGGCGCAGCGCTGTATGAATATGTAGAGGAACGCATTGAAATTTCGCCTGTGGGTTTAATTCCGCTGCAGTGCGAAGAAGGATATTTCTTTTTACAGGATGGCTCTTACAGCGATACCAAGGTTTACCAGTACCGGCTTAGCATTTTTGAAAAGCACAGCGAAAAATACCGGAGCATCCGCACTGAATTTGTGGATAGCTGGGAGCGCAACTTTGTAAATACCGCTGAAAGCATAAAATCGGACCTCATCAGGAACAGGTCGTTTATTCCAAATCCTGCCGTGTACAACATTGAAACAGCATTGAGGTTACCGGTGGATGAAACCCTGCTTCCGATTGCCAAAAGAACCCTGGTAAAATTTATACACGATCAACCGGGAACCCTGGGCATTGCCTGAGTTCCTTAGGAAGTAGATGCAGGCTTCAGTAATTCAGCCAACTGGCGGTTCAGTTCAAGCAGCAGGTCATCCGATATTTCAGCCCCGTTCATAATCGCAGCTATTCGCTGAACAAGTCGTTCCGTTTTTGCAAGCGGCTGGTTGGTTTTACCTGCCAGTACGGAGGCAAATGCAGCATCCAGCTTTTGATGCGGTATGTAAAAGCTCGACCGGATATGCTCGAGAAAGTGCTGAATCATTTTCTGGGCAATATTGCTGTTATCCCTTTTGTTGTAATACAGCCTTGCAATGGTTTGGGTAAACTCTACGGAGGTATTGCGGTTAATCACCCGAACGGGTACCATGCGCTGCCGCCTGAACAGGTTGGTGATAATGGCAATGGCACATAAAACCAGCAGCAACCAAAAGGTCCAGCGCAGGGCAGGAATAGAAAGAATGGCCCCGAATAATGAACTATCCCCGGCAGGACGGTTGATATTCCGGCGGTAAAACTCATCCCAAAATATTTCAGATAAATCCACATTCAGGTGTGAAAGCACTTCCAAAGCATATTGGTAATTTTCGCGGGTAAGCAAAAAATAGTTGCTGAAAGCTTCGGCATTGGTAACCAATATCAGCTTACCGGAACCAATATCTACTACCACACCATCCCTGCTTTTTACGGCATTTAACGAAGCTATGCTATACGAGTGCCCTGAGGGGCTATCAAGCTTTGCGGCAAACGGGTAAAAGTAATAGCTGAATGACCGGAAGGTTTTACCAGCGGTATCCTCCAAAAACTTCTGCGTGTCCGTAAGCCCATACACATTGGTTCGAATATTATCATTTTTCGCGCTGATATCCAATCCAAACACTTCCTTAAACTCTGCGCTCAAACCATTTGTGATCAACAGCATCCGGTTGCCATTGCTGATAAACTTCTTCATTTCAAGCGCTTCCTTTTTACGGATGCTTGCATAGGGCGAAACCAGGATATAGGCAGAGGCTTCTTCCTGGTAATAATTACTCACAAATGATTTATACCAACCATCAAATGGCTGAGGGTTATTTACAATGGAAAAGGCATCAAATGCCTCTTCTGCAAGGGCCCGGAATACTTTCCCTCCCATTGGCTTTGCATCGTTTGAAGCAAGCGTAATGTTCATTGGGGGTATAGCGTCCTCCTGCTTTTTTTTACAAGCAAAAAAGCATAAGCCGACGAGGATGAGTATGTATGTTTTTTTTACAACCATTGTTTTATAAAATTCCGAAACCCGCCTGCAATGCTTTCGTATTGCTCCTTATTCAGGCTAAACTCGCCGTACCATACATACTCATATTGAAGGGTTAGCGTTGCAAAGTCTGTTGACATGGGCTTTTGCCCCACTTCCTTCAGGTACTGATCATTTGTTTTTTGTGGCTGAAACCTGATATGTTCCTTTTCATTCAGCAATTGAAGAAGGTATGCATACTGGTAACGTACCGCCTGCCGGTAATCTCCACGCGCCGCGGCTTGCTGTGAAAGCGTTAATGGTGAAGTGGTCTTTTCCTGTGAACTCAAATCTTCCTCTTCTATGTCCAACCTTTTATTACGGGCAAACAAACGTTGCTGCCCGGCAAACAACTGGTATAACATAAACAACACGGCAAAAATAGCAACGCCCCAAATCAGCAGTTTTATAATAGCAATGTCGAAAATGCTTCGGGATGGAGGCTCCATCTCCTCTTCCTTCATATCAATATTCAGGTTCCTCAACAGGCTGTCGAGGTTTTTCATGTACGAAAATTCCTTTTTTCTTTTAAGCGCATCCACCGTATCAACCGGGATAAACAAAGGCGCAGGGACATACTCCTCCTCATCATCATCTATATCTTCAACCGGCGGGGTAACATACGCTGATGTATCCTCTTCATCCACCACCGCCGGGGCCAATACTTCCCCCTGGCTAATCACAACGGTATCAGTTTGCTGCCCCATACTTTGAAGGGCAAACAAGAGCAACCATAAAACGGTGAATAGTCGGCTCATCAGGTTCCGGGGATTTGAATTCGGGATTCAGCAGCTACCATGGCGCTTTTCAGTTTATGGGCCACGCGGCGTGGGTACCATACAAAATACCAGAACATGATGGCAAATGAAATAGCGAGTATAATAATACCCACCCACACCGGCAGCCCGCCGCCTGCATTTTTACCGGAAACAAAAGTGTCGCTCATGCGGTAGGTAACATAACTCTCCAATAATGCGGCTGTAATAATAAACGGCACCATTGAAAGGATGATCTTCAGCGAATCTTTTACCCCCATTTTAAAAGATTGCCCCCGGCTATAGGTACCTGGAAAAAGAATGCTGCCGCCCATAACCAGCCCGGCGCAACCGCTTATAATGATGGCGGCTATTTCCATGGTTCCATGAATCCAAATAACCATGATAGATTGCCAGCCAAGCCCTTTGGCAAAAAACATATACTCAAAAGCCCCCACCATTACCCCGTTGGTAAACAATATCCATAGCGTACCAATGCCAAAGAAAATGCCGAAAATAAATCCCCTGAAAGCCACTTTAATATTATTGGCCGCAATCATCATGAACATGGTAAACTTGTCCTCATCGCGGTACACGCCAAACGGATCGCCTTTCTCAATATTGTCCTCGGTCATGCTTACATAGCTCTCGCCCAGTATGCTTTTTACAAACCCGTCATCATTGGCCGAAGAAAAAATACCCATTGCCATTGACAGGGCAAAAAAGGAAAATGTTACCAGCAGGGCCATCCTGTGCCGGTACAGCACCTGCGGCAGTTCATCTGTCCAAAAGGTAAAAAGCCTTGAATATTTTTCCTTGCGGTTGCGGTAAATTTTCTGGTAAATGGAAGCCGCAATATTATTGATCCAGCGGGTTACCTTGCTTTGCGGGTAAAAAGTACGGCTGTAGGCAAGATCGTCGAGCAGGGTAATAAACCGCTCGGCCTGCTCATCGGCATCCGAAGACGGCGCCTGCTGGTATTGCTGCCATTTTTCAGCGTTTCTTTTTATAAAAAGGGCTTCGCGCATGGTAAATTTTCGTCAATATTTTCCAAAATAAAGGATTTGATTGATGCCATTCATGATTTTGTCAAAAAGCATTTTTGGTTGTTGGTTAAAACTTGTTTGCTAATTTGCCCCAATGAACTCGGTAACGGTTTCCACTCCCTTTAATATTTACCTCGATTTTGAA
>CAYUGH010000001.1:17355-29027 GCA_964444195.1 uncultured Chitinophagaceae bacterium | reverse complement strand
CCCAATGAACTCGGTAACGGTTTCCACTCCCTTTAATATTTACCTCGATTTTGAAGTAGCCTCGCTGCCCAGGCGCATTGCTGCCTGGCTGCTCGATATGACCATCCTGATGCTGTTTGCACAGGGCATGCGCAGTTTTACCATCGGCATGTTTTACAACCCTCAACAAGGCCATTACCCTATGGGGCTCGACCTGATTTTGGTGACACTCCCCATGCTTTTTTACAGCCTGGTCATGGAAGTGATTTTCCAGGGACAAAGCCTGGGCAAAAAAGCCATCGGCATCCGCGTGCTGAGCCTCGAAGGTGGCGAACCCAATCTCGGGCAGTACCTGCTTCGCTGGATTTTCAGGATGTGGGAGTGGCCGCTGGTGTTTGGCGTGGTGGCCTTCAGCAGTTGGGGACTGATTGGCCAATTCATAATATGCTGTTTCCTCGGACTGGCCGTACTCATCACCATCTCGGTGACGGCAAAACACCAACGCCTGGGTGATATGGCGGCAGGAACGGCGGTAGTGGATACCAAAAAACAGTTCTCCATAAACGATACCGTTTTCCAGCAAATAAGCACCGAAGGGTATAAAGTGGTATTTCCGGAAGTGATGCGATTGAGCGACCGCGACATTAACGCCATTAAGGCCGTGCTAACCCAAACCCGCGAAACGGGAAGGTTTGAAACCGCCCACCGGATTGCAGGAAGGGTAAAGGATGTACTGAATGTTGACTCCCGCCTTGAAGTAACCGATTTCCTGGAAAAACTGCTGGACGATTATAATTATTTGGCGACGAAGAACGCGTAACAACAAAATTGCAAACTGCCATGAATACCATCCTAAACAAACTCCGGGTGATCCTGGGCGATATTACGAAAGTACCCGTGGATGCCATTGTAAATGCCGCCAACAACTCGCTGATGGGCGGTGGGGGCGTAGATGGCGCCATCCACCGTGCCGGCGGACCGGCGATTTTAGAAGACTGCCGTAAAATTGTAGCGCGGCAGGGAAGCTGCAAAACCGGTAAAGCGGTGATTACCACTGCTGGAAATTTACCTGCCAAATATGTTATCCATACGGTGGGCCCTGTTTGGAATGGCGGCCACAAAATGGAAAGGGAAAAATTGAGGGATTGCTATATCAATTCGCTGAAACTGGCCGTTGAAAATGGCTGCAAAACGATTGCGTTTCCAGGTATCAGCACCGGTGTGTACAGGTTTCCAAAAGATGAGGCAGCGGCAATTTCGGTGAAGGCGGTGGCCGAGTTTCTTTCAGAGGAAGAAGGTATTGAAAAGGTGGTTTTTGTTTGTTTTGATGAGGAGGGGTTTGGGTTGGTGAGGGAGGAAGTTAATCGCCTTTGAAAATTTGACAATGCATTGCGGCCCTACATTGGGAATGAAATGAAATCAGGCCAATATCAATAGGCACCCGCAAACAATACTTCATTGATAAAAAGATTGACGATGAAAACGAAGGAAGAAAAACCAATAAGGTCAAAAAATAAAATTACTGACTGGAACGATCACCTTGACCAAAAATATGGCAAAGTAGGAACTGAAACCCGTACTGCATTTGAAACAAGGGCACAGGCCTTTGTTATTGGAGAACTTATTAAAGAAGAACGTAACAAAACCAATTTGACCCAGGAAGCCCTTGCCAAAAAAACCGCCATCACCTAAAGCAACAGCGGCCCAAATCGTACATCGTAAATCAAAAATCGTAAATCCTTAATACGCCCTCGCAAACAACACCCTTTGCCTGCTTGGTTTGCCGCTACGGATACAAACACCTTCCTCCTGGCTAGGTTCCAGCGGAATGCAACGGATGGTGGCCTTGGTCAGTTCCTTTATCTCATCCTCGGTTTCGCCGGTACCATCCCAATGGGCGGAAACAAATCCGCCCTTGTTGTCGAGCAGGTCCACAAATTCTTCCCAACCATTGGCAGGGGTGATATGTGCATCGCGGTAGGCCAGCGCACGGTTGTACATATTCTGCTGAATTTCCTCAAGCAACTGATGCAACGCAGTGGCCAGTCCTTCCAGCGGCAGGCTTTGCTTTTCGCGGGTATCGCGGCGGGCCACTTCGGCCACGCCGTTTTCCAGGTCACGGGCGCCGAGGGCTATCCTTACGGGAACGCCTTTCAGTTCATACTCGGCAAATTTCCAGCCGGGGCGGTTGGCATCGCTTTTATCAAAATGTACACGAACACCCAGCGCTTTCAGTTGGGCGGTCAGTTCGGCTACTTTTTCGCTGATAGCTGCCAGTTGTTCTTCATTTTTAAAGATGGGTACAAATACAACCTGGTAAGGCGCAATCCGCGGAGGCAGCATCAGGCCTTCATCGTCGCTATGCGCCATTACCAGCGCACCTACAAGACGGGTACTTACGCCCCAGCTTGTAGCCCATACATAATCGAGCTTATTGGTTTTATCGGTAAACTGCACGTTGAATGCTTTGGCAAAATTCTGCCCGAGAAAATGCGAAGTTCCAGCCTGCAATGCCTTTCCATCCTGCATCAGCGCTTCTATACAATAGGTATCCACCGCGCCGGCAAACCGTTCATTTTCACTTTTCACGCCTTTTATCACAGGAACCGCCATCCATTCCTCCACAAATTGAGCATACACATCAAGCATTTGCCGGGTTTCGGCTACTGCCTCTTCGGCGGTGGCATGAGCGGTATGCCCTTCCTGCCACAAAAATTCGGCGGTGCGCAAAAACAGCCGGGTACGCATTTCCCAGCGCACCACGTTGGCCCACTGGTTAATAAGAATAGGCAGGTCGCGGTAGCTTTGGATCCAGTCGCGGTAGGTGTTCCAGATAATAGCTTCGGAAGTTGGACGAACCACGAGTTCCTCTTCCAGCTTAGCCTCGGGATCAACCATCAGCTTGCCTTTATTATTGGGGTCGGCTTTCAGGCGGTAATGTGTTACCACGGCACATTCCTTTGCAAAACCTTCTGCATTTTTTTCTTCCGCCTCAAAAAGGTTTTTGGGTACAAACAGCGGGAAATAGGCATTCACATGCCCGGTTTCCTTAAACATTTTATCCAATTGGTCGCGCATATTTTCCCAAAGCGCAAAGCCATAGGGCTTTATCACCATACAGCCACGCACGGCGCTATAGTCGGCCAGCCCGGCTTTTAACACCAGGTCGTTGTACCATTGGGAATAATCAGTATCGCGGGGGGTAATTACTTTGCTCATAAATAAATGGTGCGCCAGGTGGCGCTTTTTCAGGCGGCGAAATTAAGGAATTGAGGTTTGGTGTGGGTTGTTTATGGTTCATTCGGGGCTTTACATAATATTATAGCAAAATTTTATCACCGCTCCCATACCCTTAACCTCATAATTTCGTCACATAACTATGGCGAAACAGGTTGCTTTTTGTTGCTTTTTGGTTTTTCAATTGTGTATGTATCCAAATTCGGGTTTGCATGCCCAGTGGTACGACCCCGAGAAAATGCCTAAAAAAGCGCAGGATACTTATTTTCAGGCTATAGAAAGTCTGCGTGCCGGACAATGGGAAAACGGTCGGAACCTGTTGTACCTAACCCTGAAACAGGAACCCAAATTTGTGGAAGCCTGGCTCAGCCTGATGGGCGCCTACGGCGAAAGAAAAATGTATGACAGTGCGGTGCTTTCCTTTCAAAAAGGTTGGCAGTTGGATAGTGTTTTCGCCGATGATTGGTTGTTGCCTTATACCATTAACCTGGCGGGTTTGGGCCGCTTTAAAGAAGCGAATTCATGGGTAGATCGTTACCTGAAAACCATCGTCCCCGAAAGCCGTTCTGGAAAAGCTGCTGCCTACCGGAAAAAAACCTATGAATTTGCGCTTGATTTTGCAGAAAAACATAAAGCCGATGGGTTTCAATTTAATCCGCTGAACCTGGGCGACAGCATCAATTCAAACAGAAGCGAATATTACCCTTCGTTTACCATTGATGATAGCCTGCTTGTTTTTACCCGGCGCATGCAGGGTATGAGGGAAGATTTTTACAGCAGCCGGCTTTTACCCAACGGACAATACACTTCGGCCTCAGCCATCGCAGGCCGGTTAAATGAACAGCCTTCAAAAGGCGGCATCAATATGGCGCACGATGGGGACTGGATGTTTTTCGCGGGGAACTTTGCAGGAACAGGTTTCGGCGATTTTGATATTTACCAATGCCTTTCCTCACCCGATGGTTGGAGCGAACCTTTCAACCTGGGTGGAAATATAAATACCGAATTTTGGGAAAGCAGCCCGGCCATAAGCCCCGATAAGCAAACTCTTTATTTCAGCAGCAACCGTCCCGGTGGATACGGTGGTAAAGACATTTACATGAGTAAAAGAACCGCATCGGGCAAATGGGGCATGGCTGTCAACCTGGGTCCGGCGGTAAATACTTCAACAGATGACCTTGCCCCATTTATCCATGCCGATAATCAAACGCTGTATTTTACTTCGGGCGGACACCCGGGATATGGCGGCAGCGATTTGTATGTAACCCATCTTGGCCCCGGCGGCGAGTGGAGCGTTCCCGAAAATCTTGGATACCCCATCAATACCATCAACGATGATGGCAGCCTGATTGTAGCGGCCAATGGCACTACAGCCTACTTTGCAAGCTATCGCTCCGATAGCCGCGGCGGGCTTGACCTTTACCGTTTTGAACTGCCCAAATATGCGCAGGCCAAAAAAACCCAATGGGTAAAAGGAAAAGTTTTTGATAAGGTAACCGGAAAGGGTTTGCCATCAGCCATTGAAGTGACCGATTCAGAAACAGGTAGTTATGTGCACAAACTGGTAACGGATGAAACCGGAAACTACCTGGTAACACTGCCGGGGGGCAAAAATTACAGCTATACGGTAAGCAGGAAAGGATACCTCTATTTCACCGACCGCTTTTACCTTGCCAATGAAAATGCCGATAGCAATTTTGTGAAAGACATTCCACTTGAACCGATCGTGATGAATGCATCGCTGGAATTAAAAAATATTGAATTTGAAACCGGCTCGGCCAAACTGCAACCAGGTTCCTTTACCGAATTGGATAAGCTGGTGAACCTGCTCAAAGAAAATGAAGCGGTGAAAGTAGAAATTGGCGGACATACTGATAATACGGGAAATGCGGCGGAGAACCTGAAACTAAGCCAGAGCCGTGCAAAATCAGTGGTTGATTACTTAATTTCAAAGGGCATCGATACCCAACGATTGATAGCCAAAGGCTATGGAAGCAGCCGCCCGATTGGCGATAATGCTATAGAAACCGGCCGCGCCAGGAACCGGAGAACCGAGATGAAAGTGATTGGATATTGATGTACATTGCATTTGCAAATCCACAGAACATGAATATGACTCTTCGCATATCGAAAGGAGATGAATTTTACATTGGAACAATTAGGGAGATTCCTGAGGTAATTACCCAGGGAAAAACCATTGAAGAAACAAAGGAAAATATTTTAGATGCTTTGCAAATTTACCTCGAAAGCATGCAGGAGGAATCTAAACCTTTAAATATCGTCATGGAAGAACCCCTAAAAATTGGTTGATGTCCATAAAAAGAAACGAATTTATTAAACATCTTAACAAAAACAATTGCTTCATAAACCGTCACGGAGCAAAACACGATGTATTTCTCAATGACCTGAATAATAAGAAGTCAACTGTTCCCAGGCATGCTATATTAGATAAAATTACCTGCCATAGCATTTGCAAACAATTGGATATTCCAAAATTCTGAATGTTTTGAACCATCCCGAATCCATCTACCGACTTGCCCTTACCCGGGTTCCGCAGATTGGATCTGTACTTGCCCGGGCTTTAACCGACAAATTTGGAAGTGCCGAAGCCATTTTCAAAGCGCCTAAAAAAGCCCTCTGCGAAGTAGAAGGTATTTCGGAAATAAAAGCAGGTAGCATTAAATCCTTTCATGACTTTGAACCCTCCGAAGCAGAATGGGAGTTTCTTCAAAAAAATAACATTCAACTGCTTTTTCTTACCGATGAAGGATACCCTAAAAGACTTTTGAATTGCTATGATCCGCCTACCGTGCTGTTTTACAAGGGATCTGCTGATTTGAATGCGGGAAAAATTGTAAACATAATCGGTACCCGAAACCAAACCGATTATGGCAGGCAACTTACCGATAAACTGGTTGAAACACTTGCCCCGCACAATATTATGGTGGTTAGCGGCATGGCTTTCGGGGTAGATACACAGGCCCACAAAGCTTGTGTACGTCACAACCTGCCAACGGTGGGGGTTTTGGCGCATGGGCTCGATACCCTGTACCCACCTGAAAACGCTAAACTTGCACGAAATATGCTGGAACAGGGAGGTGGGCTGCTATCTGAATTTCCAAGAGGCGCCAAACCCGACAAACATAACTTCCCTACAAGGAACCGTGTAGTGGCAGGACTTTGTGATGCTACCATTGTGGTTGAAACAGACATTAAAGGAGGCAGTATGATAACTGCCGAACTGGCCATCGGGTATAACCGCGATGTGTTTGCTTTTCCCGGAAAAGTAAACGACCCCAAGAGCAGGGGCTGCAACTGGCTGATCCGCCAAAACAAAGCAGCGCTCATAAGCAATGGCGAAGAATTGCTGGAAGCCATGAACTGGTTGCCGCAACCCGAAAAAAAGCCCAAAGTGCAGCGGAGCCTGTTCATAGATTTAACACCGCAGGAAAAAACCATTGTTGACCTGCTGAATACCCACGACCAATTACATATTGATGAACTGAATTACAAAAGCGGGCTGAATGCTTCCGCCGCTGCCGGCGCGCTTCTTAGCCTTGAATTGCAGGGAGTGGTGAGCAGGATGCCGGGGAAGATGTATAAGTTGGTGTAGAGTAGTTACACATTCGATTTTGTTTTATTCCACGCAAAGACTGTCAACTTATCAACTTGTTAACTCGTCAACCAACCAACCAATCAACCCGTCAACTATTCAACTATTCAACTAACAATTTGCCCAATCCAATCCGCCACCCTAATTTTGCACATGGCAATCAAAAAATCTCCCGCTACCAAGTCTGTTCCAAAATTTTATGGCGAAGGCCTCACCTTCGATGATGTTTTGCTGGTACCCGCATTCAGCGAGGTATTGCCCCGCGAAGTGGATACCACCACCAGGCTTACCAAATCAATAGAATTAAAAATACCGCTGCTCAGTGCAGCTATGGATACCGTTACCGAATGGCAACTGGCCATAGCATTGGCCCGCGAGGGGGGTATTGGCATTTTGCACAAAAACATGACCATTGAGCAGCAGGTGGAGCAGGTTCGAAAAGTAAAAAGGAGCGAAAGCGGGCTGATTATTGACCCGGTTACCCTGCACGACAACGCCACCATTGGCGATGCGCTGAAGCTGATGGCTGAAAATAAAATAGGTGGCATTCCTATTGTAGATACCTCCAACAAACTCGTAGGCATACTCACCAACCGCGACCTTCGGTTTGAAGATAACCCCCGTAAAAAAGTGAGCCAGGTAATGACCAGTCAAAACCTGATAACGGCCCCCGAGGGCACCAACCTGAAAGGCGCCCGGAAAATACTAAGCCAGTACAAAGTTGAAAAACTTCCGGTGGTAAAAAAGGACGGAACCCTTGTAGGGCTTATCACTTACCGCGATATCCAGAAGGTTCAGAACTTTCCCCATGCCGTGAAAGACCCGTTTGGAAGGTTGTTGGTTGGGGCCGCTTTGGGCATTACCGGCGATATGCTGGAACGCGCCGAAGCGCTGATGAAAATAGGTGTTGATGTGGTTACCCTCGATAGCGCTCATGGCCACAGTCAGGGTGTTATTTTAGCGCTCAAAGACCTCAAAAAGAATTTCAAAAACCTGCAGGTAATAGCCGGGAATATTGGAACAGCCGCAGGCGCCAAAGCATTGGCACAGGCAGGCGCCGATTGCGTAAAAGTGGGTATTGGTCCGGGGTCAATTTGCACTACCCGCATTGTAGCCGGTGCAGGTGTACCGCAGATCACCGCCATTATGGAAGCCGCCGCCACATTAAAACCCCTGGGTGTTCCCTGTATTGCAGATGGAGGCATCCGCTACACAGGCGATATGGTGAAAGCGCTGGCCGCAGGCGCCGGCACCGTAATGATGGGAAGCGTTTTTGCAGGAACAGAAGAAAGCCCCGGCGAAACCATTATTTACGAAGGCAGGAAATTTAAGCAATACCGCGGCATGGGCAGCATTGGCGCCATGCAACAGGGCAGCAGCGACCGTTATTTCCAGGATGTGGAAGACGGTATAAAAAAACTTGTACCCGAAGGCATTGAAGGCCGCGTGGCATTTAAAGGCACATTAAGCGAAACCGTACACCAGTTTACCGGCGGTCTTCGCGCAGGTATGGGCTATGTAGGCGCGCATAATATTGCGGACCTTCAGAGCCATGCACAATTTGTACGAATCACCAACGCAGGTATGCGCGAAAGCCACGCCCACGATATTGAGATCACCAAGGAAGCCCCGAACTACAGCAGAAACTAAATTAATCAAACACATATATGTCTCAACGAATCTTACTGATTGCCGCCACCCAACAAGAAATTCTTCCTTACCTGCAAATGAGTCATCACCACGATGTGCTGATAACAGGTGTTGGAATCCCCTCTACCGTTTTCCGGTTGACCCGCCAGTTGGCACACCACCATTACGATATGGTTATCCAGGCAGGCATTGCCGGGGCTTTTGAAAACTCTTTTGCCAAGCCGGGCCATGTAGTTCAGGTTACCAAAGAAGCTTTTGGCGACCTGGGGGCATTTGAAAACGGGCAATTTGTTGACCTCCAGCAAATGGAACTCAATTTTGACCCTATCTGGATGAATGACGGCAGTATAAAAACCGATTTGCCCGAAGTAAAAGGTATTACGGTTCAAACCGTTACCAACGACCGGATTGTTCTTTCCGCACTTGCTTCAAAATGGAAAGCCGATGTCGAATCCATGGAAGGGGCGGCCGCATCCTATGTTTGCCAGCAAAAACAGGTTCCTTTTGTGCAAATCAGGGCCATCAGCAATACAGTTGGAACGCGTGACAAAAGTTTCTGGCATACGGGCGAAGCCATCAGTAACCTGAACAATGCACTGGCTTCGATAGTAAAAAAGATGAAATCCCACCCGGTAATCGCATGAAATCCCCTGGAACTGAATTATGCTTCTTACGAATGATAATCAGGGGATTCCAGGTGGCAATTAAAAACCAGCCCCGCACGTGCGGGGCGCACTAAAAATGAACACTTGAAATTAAGTTTAGGGTTTTCACCCTGCCCCAATGATACCTTCATTTTCGATGCGCTGGTAAATCAAAAAGTTGATACCGGTGGTCTTGAATTTGAGGTGTATCTGGAAGACGTGCAAACCCTGAATGAATGGGCCATTCAGGGCAGGCTGAATGCAAGCAAGATTAGTTACGGAGTATTGCCTGAAATCTTACCAAATTACCGAGTAATCAGCAGCGGGGGGGCGCTTGGCATGGGTGTTGGGCCGCTGCTGATTGCCCCCTCACCCCCTTCCCCTCTCCCCGATGGGGAGAAGGGTGCCCATAATTTAAATATTGCTGATTTAGTTTCTGATTCATTTGTCGCCATTCCCGGGGAGAATACTACTGCGCATTTCCTTTTTACCCAGGCTTTTCCTTTTGCCAAAAACAAAGTCTTTTTAAGGTTTGATGAAATTGAGGATTGGGTGGTTTCAGGCAAGGGGCTTGGGGTTATTATTCATGAAAACAGGTTTACTTACCAGGCAAAAGGTTTGCATAAATGGGCCGATCTTGGCGAAATATGGGAACAAAAAACCGCGTTACCTATTCCGCTTGGAGGTATTGTAGTACAGAAAAACCTTCCACCGGATACAATTTTCCAATTGAACACCGCAATCCAAAGGAGTTTGGAATATGCCTGGAAAAATTATCCGGTGTTGCCTGAATATGTTACATGCCACTCACAGGAACTTGAAGTTCCGGTTATGAAGCAACACATAGAACTGTATGTAAATGATTTTTCGTATGACATGAAAGAGGATGGCCGGCAGGCTGTTCTTGAAATGTTGAAAGTGTTGGAGGGCCGTGCATGGCAGGCTGCGGAAGTTTTCGCGTAACCCCCTCATTTTTCACACATTCATACACACATGAATCAGGCAGTATTAATGAGTTGCAACCCAAAGCGGGGCAATCAATTTTGCATGGATGTTTGAGGAAATGTTGCAGGCAAAAATGGCGTCTTCATGTTGCTTAACCCACTTGATACCATAGATGGCATTACTAAGAAAAACCTCATCTGCAGTCCTTATATCTTCGCGGGAAATTGATTTTTCTCCCACAGTAAATCCTTCATCTGCAAGATTGTCAAGCAGGTATTGGCGCATGGTACCGGCTACCGGGCCATCAGTTAAGGGTGGAGTAAACACCAATCCATTTTTAACCATCCAAAGGTTAGCAATTGTGGCATCACAATATGTTTCTTTATGGTTGAAAAGCAAAGCATCATTCCAGTGTTGCGATTTGGCATGCATAGCCGCCAGGGCATATAAAAGAAAATTGTTGGTTTTTAGGTTTGCATAAGCATCCGCAGCTTTAAAGCCCCCAGTAAAATTACCCGTCACCAATCCATTTTCATTCAGGTGATTATTCTCTGCATTCAGTGGCCATGATTGGATAAGCAAATGCGGCCTGGGATTTATGGGGTCGTAAATACCCCCCTCCCCGCGAAAAATGGTAAGCCGCACCCTTGCCAGTTTACCATGTTGGTTTTGCTGAACCAGTTCAAGGATGGCATCCTTTATTAAATCACCACTGAAATAAGTTGGTTTTTCAAATTGCAATTTTTTCAAGGTAGAAAATAATCTGTGTTTATGATATTCCCATAAGGGAAGATTATCATGGCAACATTTTATGGTTTCAAAAAAACCATCTCCATACCTGAATGAACGGTTATCAATGCTGATACCGGCTTTATCGGCATTCAACCATTTTCCATCCAGGTAAACCTTTGTCATAATTTAAAATTGCATCACGGGAATATCAGCTTCCACTACCAATCTGCCCTCTGTTTTAGCAACCACTTCTTCCACAGTTACACCAGGTGCTAATTCACGAAGTTCAAAACCGCGTTCTGTAATATCGAACATGCCTAATTCAGTCACCACCTTTTTTACACAGCCTATTCCCGTAATAGGCAAGGTACACTTTTTAAGCAACTTACTTTCACCTGCCTTGTTTGTATGCTGCATAGCAACAATAATGTTTTTGGCGCTTGCCACCAGGTCCATCGCGCCACCCATGCCCTTTACCATTTTACCGGGTATTTTCCAGTTGGCTATATCTCCGTTATCAGCTACTTCCATGGCGCCCAAAACGGTCAGGTCAACTTTACCTGCACGTATCATTCCAAAGCTCATGGCACTGTCGAAAATACTGGAACCGGGGAGGGTGGTAATGGTTTGCTTACCGGCATTGATCAGGTCAGGGTCTTCTTCACCTTCAAAAGGAAACGGCCCCATGCCAAGCAAGCCGTTTTCACTTTGCAAAACAACACTCACCCCTTCGGGAATATAATTTGCCACCAATGTAGGAATACCAATGCCCAGGTTTACATAATAACCATCCTTCAATTCGCGGGCAATCCTTTGAGCTATCTGATTTTTATCGAGCATGATTAGATTTCGAAATTTGAAGATTTTAGATT
>CAYUGH010000001.1:0-17255 GCA_964444195.1 uncultured Chitinophagaceae bacterium | reverse complement strand
GCTATCTGATTTTTATCGAGCATGATTAGATTTCGAAATTTGAAGATTTTAGATTTGAAGATTCGAGATTTGAAATTAGCTGACAGCCCCCCACACTTACAAACCCAAACCCCACTCACTATTCACTATTCGCTATTCACTTTCCTCACCGTCCTCTGTTCAATCCTTTTTTCATAATTACTTCCCTGGAAAATCCGGTGCACATAAATACCGGGGGTATGAATAAAGTTTGGATCCAAAGCACCGGCAGGAACCAGTTCTTCCACTTCGGCAATGGTAATTTTTCCGGCCATAGCCATCATGGGGTTGAAATTTCGGGCAGTGTCCTTATACACCAGGTTACCAAGCGTATCTCCTTTCCAGGCTTTTACCAATGCAAAATCAGCCTCAAAGGCATACTCCATCAGGTATTCCTTTTCCTCGCCGTTAAAATAAAATTTCCTGGATTCTTTTCCTGCTGCCACTTCGGTGCCAACTCCTGCAGGGGTAAATACAACCGGCATTCCATATCCCGCAGCCATGCATCTTGTGGCCAATGTTCCCTGTGGGATCAGCTCTACTTCAAGTTCCCCGCTCAGGAGTTGCCGTTCAAATTCGGCATTCTCGCCTACGTAAGAAGATATCATCTTTTTTACCTGGCGCTGTTTCAGCATCAATCCTATACCAAAATCGTCCACCCCTGCATTATTGCTGATACAGGTGAGATTTTTGACAGCTTTTAAAACCAACGCGTTTATACAATTTTCAGGGATTCCGCATAGACCAAAGCCACCCAGCATTATTACAGCGCCGTCCTGAATATCTTTAAGGGCCGCATGAGCGTCCGAAACAACCTTTTTCATGTAGCAGGCAAATTATATAACAGGCAAAGTAAAGAAGAATCAGCCCCTGAGACGAAACTCTGCAGAAAAAATATGGATCATTTTTTGGGTTTGGGGGGTAATTTCATTTTTTTAGGCTTTGCCGCATTTTTCAGGCTATCCACTCTTTTAGCATTTTTCAAGCTATCGGTCCTCTCTGCCATTTTTATACTGTCAATCCTGGCTGCTTTCTTCAAACTGTCAGTTATTGCAGCATTTTTCAAGCTGTCAATTTTTGCTGCCTTCATCAGGCTATCATTGGTTGCCTTTGTTATTGCCTCCATTCGCATTTCCCTTTCACGGGTCGCTAATGTATTTACCGAATCAATTAATTCCCGGAACTCTTTTACATTCTGCTTATAGTAGGAGAGGCTTTCCGAAAAACTCACTGAGTCAGTGTGATGAAGGTTCAGCACATCAAGATACATCTGCGCCCTTATTGAATCCCTGGTGTTCAGGGAGTCATCAGTAAGGTAGTAGTTCACGTATTCATCCACCATCATCAAATGAAGCAATACCTGTTTCATTTTGTCCTGCTTGATCAACCCACCGGGCTTGTTGCTGCAGGAGAAAAAACAAATGGTTAGACAAATAATCGCCGCTACAATAATATGCTTAAAAAAGTACATAAGATTTACTTAAGCTGATCTTTATACTTTGAAGCATTGGTTAAATCAATTTTCTGACAGATTTCAACCACACGTGATTTTTGGTCGGGGGTAGCTTTTTGAAATATCTGGATCAGCTCATCGGATTTACTTTGCATAAAGAACTGCATGACCATTGTATTAGGAAAATTTGTGTTGAAAGTGTACAGGGTGTTCAGGGTGTTCAGCATTTCTTTTCTCGCGTTCGCTTCATTTTCATAATAAAAATCAAGGCTTTTACGGTAATACTGGTAAATAGCATCATGCATAAGCGTGTACCTTGTGTTCAGCAGGTTTTCGGTTAGCCACCACCTGTTTCTGAGCCCGTCAAATTGAGTCCATCCGGCAATATTTCTTGCCTGCGGGGCATTGTTTACAATGTACAAGGCCTTTTTAAAATAGGGATCCCCGGCAGCGGGAGCAAAACTGTCAAAATCCATCCCGAGGATAATATTGATATAATAGGCAAATATGGCTGTGAGGTTTGAGGCTGTCATATCAGATCCTCCAATCCTGTTTTCATTAAATTCAACCGGCTGATATTCCACGTAACGGAAAACTACATCATTATCCTGCCAGTTTACCAGAGGCGAGTTGTAGCTTGAATTATATACCGGGCGGGCTGCCTGAATGGTAAGGGTTCCCCCATAAACATTGGTTTCAATCTGCTTGTCAAGATTCAGGACAAAATTGCATTCGATCTTTTCATTTGGTTTAAAATTCTGATCGGTCCATTTCCTGTTATTCAGCAGGTTGTTCAATTGTGTTTGAAGGGTAACAAAAGTTCTTTTATCAACATTTGTACTAATCCTGGTGGCTATTACGGTAACTTTTGCTTTTAATTCCTGCGCCTTTAAAAAATGTACAGTAAAGACCGCAATAATGACTAATAAAAACCGCCTCATGTATGTATCTGTTTAATAATTGCCTGAACAATATGAACGGCAATTTCCTCCTTTAATTGCAAGGGAAGCTCCTGCCTGCGGCCATCTTCATTAAAAATAGTTACTTTATTGGTTTTGGCGCCAAATCCTACACCCTCATCCTTCAGGGAGTTCAGGACGATCATGGATGCACGCTTGGTTTCAAGCTTTTTAAGTGCATTTGCTTCCTCGTTTTCAGTCTCAAGAGCAAATCCAACCACAGTTTGCCCTTCATGCTTATGAAGTCCGCAATGTTTCAGGATATCAGGGTTTTCAGTTAATTCTATAGCCGGTGGAGTAAACCCGGGGTTCTTTTTCAATTTTTCATCATAAACCAACTTGGGACGAAAATCAGCAACCGCAGCGGCAAAAACGCCTATTTCCGCGTTATTAAACCTTGATACCGTCGCATCAAACATTTCAGCGGCTGAATTAACCTTTATAATCTCCATCTCCTGAACGGGAAGTCTTGAAGATGGCCCTAAAATCAATTGAACTTTTGCCCCTGCCAAAGCCAATTCATCGGCAATGGCTATGCCCATCCTTCCACTTGAATGATTGCCGATAAACCTCACAGGGTCAATCGGCTCGTAAGTGGGCCCTGCCGTAACAATGGCAGCTTTTCCCAGTAGTGGTTTACCAGGGTAGGCCAAAAAAGAGGAAACCCTATTAAAAATCAGTTCCGGTTCAGCCATGCGCCCCTCGCCCACAAGACCACTTCCCAATTCGCCAAATCCTACCGGCATTACCTGCACACCATCTTCTTTAAGGCGCAATAAATTTCTTTGGGTGCTTTTATGGAGCCACATGTCCTCATCCATGGCAGGACATACCAATACCGCGCAGGTAGCAGAAAGGTACACAGCAGTTAACAGGTTGTCGCACAAACCATTAGCCATTTTGGCTAGCGTATTGCACGACAATGGGGCTACTACCATCAGATCGGCCCATCTTCCCAGCATTACATGGTTTGCCCAGCCATCCTTGTCAGACAATCCAATTAAAACAGGATTCTTACTTAAAGTTGAAAGAACCAATGGTGAAACAAAATCCCCTGCTGAATCGGTCATAATAACCTTTACTTCGGCCCCATTCTTCACCAAAAGCCGTAGCAAAAGAATAGACTTATACGCTGCAATAGAGCCGGTAATACAAAGCAAAACCTTCTTTCCGCGTAAATGCATAATGGCTAAAATAAAAAACGATAGTTGAATTCAACTATCGCTCATTCGGTCTTATCAAACGATTAACCAAAAAGATCCTGATCGTTCTTTCTGTGGTAGATTTTATCTTCGAAAAATTCACTGGTAGCAAGCAAGGCAGGATTAGGCATGCGCTCATAAGCCCTGCTGATTTCGATTTGCTCCTTATTCTCGTGAATTTCTTCAAGGCTGTCGGTATGGTTGGCAAATTCTTCCAACTTGCTGTGCAATTCCTCGCGGATGGCAATATTAATCTGGTTTGCCCGCTTGGCAATAATTGCAATAGACTCGTAAAGATTACCGGTCCGGTTCTTTATATCGAGGATATTTTTAGTCTCCACCGTATTGGAAGTGGACGGATTAAGTTGTCTCCTTATCTTGCTCATTTTTAAGAATTTTAAGTTGATTCTCAGTTTGACTTTTAAATTTTTTTACATCACTTACCAACTTGCTATCCGGGAATCTATCGGTAAAATCAGCGCATTCATCCAGTACTTTTTCAAATCGTTCAAGTTGCTTTACAGGGATACTCTTTTTAGCGTATTCATAGTAAGACTTGATAATCATTAACTTATATAAATCGCCACTTTCCGAGTCAGGGAAATTCAACATCATTTCCGAATAAGAGGTAGCAGATGCTTTGTAATATCCAAGATTATAATAAAGATCTGCATTTCTTTTTTCCTTTGCTTCCAATTTTACCCTGAGCGATTGGATAATTTCCATGGCCTCCTTATTCTTTTCAGAATTTGGGTTGCGTTGCATGAAAGTTTGAAGGAAAGTTATCGCTTTCATGGTGGCCGTTTGATCCAAATCGGGCTTTGGGGATTGCTTATAGTGACAATATGCCCTCAAAAATGAAGCTTCCTCTACCCTGCCGCTGGTTGGAAAACTCTCTACAAATCCTTTGAAAAGGTTCTCCGCATTCAGGTAGTCATGCATGTAATAATGACTGAATGCATAATGCCAGTAAAGATCCTCAAAATGCGCCGTGCCCTTTAAAACCGGAAAAATATCTTCATAAATTAAAACTGCCTGAGAGTACTTTTTCTTAACATATAACTCATCGGCCTTCTTTAATTTATACTCATAATCATTACTTTTCAGGATTTTATTTACAGGCGAACAAGCTGCTATCAATCCAATCGCCAGGAAAAAACCGAAAATTTTCAACATAAAGGAGCGCAAAGTTAATAATATAAATTCAAAAATGGAGAAATAACGTGAAGGCGGTTAAAAACCACCCGTTAAATTTTCTTCAAAATCTCTTTAAGGAAAATTTTTACAGATTCCTAAAACTCAAAGAACCCCCGAAGGGGTTCCTTGAATTTGGAGAACGTATTTAAACACTGTTCTTATTTAGTAGTACGGTATTGTGGGTGCGGAGGAGGTACATTGTTAGGACCTTCTTCGCCCGTGCAATCCTGCAGATCAACTGTGTTAGGATCACCTGCTTCACCGTATTTGAATACGAACCTGTCGCGGCTGATACCTTTACTTTCGTTGAGGTAGTTGATTACAGAGTTTACCCTATCCCAGCTAAGCTGCTGTTCGCGCTTGCTTGAACCACCATGACCAACAACGCAAATCTTGCAATTAGGGTTCGCCTTTATTTGCTCAGCAGCTGCATCCAGTATAGCTGTTGCGCTTGAAGTAAGACCGCTTTTGCCGCTTGCAAATTGTACGCTTGGAAGACTACCGATATTGCATGGTGACGATGGAGGAGCCACTACTGCAGTGCAACAAGCCGGATCGGGGCACTTGCCAATACCATCAGCATTTACAGGCTGGCAGTAAGAAGGAGTGATAAGTTCTTTATCGAGGTAATCAGGAACACCGTCACCATCTGTATCCCTTGTACGGCCACGGCTGTCAACAGGGGCGCCGGCAGGAGTATTTGGCTCAAGGTCAAACTGATCAGGAACTCCATCGCTATCTGAATCTTCCAACCATCCTTTAGGCATATTCATGCGGGTAGGGTTGGCCAATTCGCCATAAGGATGTCCGAGAGGATTGTGCATCCATAAAGGCGCTACACGCTTTCCGGGGAACTGACCAAGGTCCTGATTGCTTTTGCTTTCGTCCTTACCGGATGCTTGCATAGCTTTTTTGCGTGACTTGAGACCCAGGTTGAAGTTTATATAAAGATTTCCGGCGAATATTTTATCATTTTCAGGAGTGGGCACCCCGCCTGCTCCGACGGCATAGCCATCTACCCAGTCATCTGATATATTAGTATATTTGAATTCTGCACCAAGACTAACAATATCACCAAGGCGACGCTCCAAACCGGCGCCCATATTCCACGAATGGCGTAAGTTATATTTACTGTTAGGATCATTAAAGTTATTTCTCCTGGGACGAACATAACCTTTGGTTTCATAATCCCTTCCACCGTTTGCATCATAATAACTTTTCAACTGATCAATAATGTCAGATCTTTTAGCAGAAAAATCAACGCCAGTATATGTGTGAGGATTACCGTTCCCATCAAGAGCTTCGACATGAGTATTGTAAATAACGGCAGCATAACCCAGCAATAAGTAAACATTGGTGTTGCTCTGCTTTTTGTGAAACATAATATTGTTCAAACTAAAAAGCAGATCTACGGAAGGGGTAATCATTTCAATCTTCGCCTGGTGAACATAAGAAGTTAAGCCCGCTGCCCTATACTTTTCCTGAATATCTTGAGGAAGATTTCTAAGACTATAACCCTTTTCATAACCAATAGCCAAAGATTTCCCGTAAGTAACAGCAGGACGAACGGATACCATATAGCCCAAAGCTTTTCTGGCAGAAACACCAAACTGGAAACCGGCTGCGGTATTTACATCACCAAAAACACCATAGTACCCACCTAACACCCCAAGCTGCCATGCATCTCGCGGTTTGGGTGCAAAGGGAGCGCTTGGCAACCCATTGGCCCATTCATTGTATTGGGCCATTTTCTTTGAATTGTACTTGGAGGAATCAAGAAAGTCAATGGTTCCTGCCATTTGTGCGAAAGCCCCGATGCTTAAAAAGCATACAAAAAAGGCCAAAATCAGATTTTTTTTACTTGCCATAGGAGTGAGTTAAATTGTTTATTTCCAAGGGTAAATCAGGACAAAAGTAATATATGGAGCCGATTAAAAAAAAAAAAAGCGATAAATATTGATTTTTTATTCCCACGGTTTAAAAATGAAAGATTCCATTGTAAAAATAAGACAATCAAATGGTTACTTTGCACCCCAAATGGCTTCTCTACCCGATTTTTCACTCATTGATAAAGATTTGCAACTGTTTGAGAAACGGTTTAAAGAGGCTGTTAAAAGCAGCGCCCCCCTGCTGGACAGAATTACACACTACATAATAAACCGAAAAGGAAAGCAGCTTCGCCCAAAATTTGTTATTCTATCTGCCAGGCTTTTTGGTGAAGCCACTGCCAGCACCTTTAATGCTGCCTCCCTGGTTGAATTGCTACATACCGCCACTTTGGTGCATGATGATGTGGTGGACGAATCCATGGAAAGAAGAGGTTTTTTCTCCATTAATGCCATTTGGAAAAATAAAGTAGCAGTATTGGTAGGAGATTACCTGCTTTCAAAAGGGCTGCTGTTATCGCTTGACAATAACGAGCATAAAGTTCTCCAGATATTGAGCGATGCCGTGCGCAGGATGAGCGAAGGGGAACTGCTCCAAATTGAAAAATCAAGAAAACTTAATCTTGATGAAGATATCTATTTCGAGATAATCAGGAGCAAAACCGCCTCCCTGCTTGCATCCGCCTGCGGAGCAGGGGCCTGGAGCACCTCGAAAAATGAGGAAATTACCAAAAAAATGATGCTTTTTGGCGAGTACACAGGCATTGCCTTCCAAATTAAGGACGACTTGTTTGATTATGGTAACACTGACATTGGGAAACCCACGGGAAATGATATCAAGGAGAAAAAGCTAACCCTGCCATTGATTTTTACCCTGAACAAAATGGACAAACCCGGTCGCAGGAAGATGATTTATACCCTTAAGAACGAAAATAAGAACAAAGAGAAGGTTGCAGAGATTATTGAACAGGTCAAATTTTCGGGGGGCATAGAATATGCTTCGCAAAAAATGTTTGAATACCGCGATAAAGCTTTGCAAATTTTGCAGGAAATGCCCCAAACCGAAGCCAATCTTGCATTGGAAGCATTGGTACGATATACAACCGACCGCAATTACTAGGTCAACAAAATATGGGTTTGCGTTCGATATGCTTATTTTTACCGTGAATGGAGAAAAGGTGGAACATAAAGGAATTTGATGACAAGGAAGCATCGGCGCTTCAAAAAGCCCTGAATATCAACCCTGTATTTTGCAGAATCCTGGTACAAAGAGGTGTTCATACATTCAATGAAGCAAAAGCCTATTTCAGGCCTTCGTTAGATGGCCTGCATGATCCTTTTCTTATGAAGGACATGGCCAAAGCCGTGGAAAGGATCATTTCGGCCGTGCAGCGCCAGGAAAAAATATTGATTTATGGAGATTATGATGTGGACGGCACAACAGCCGTTGCGGCGGTATTTAATTTTCTAAAACAAATTCACACCGAATGTGACTTTTATATTCCCCACCGTTACCGTGAGGGATATGGCATCAGCCGCCAGGGTATTGATTTTGCTGCGGAAAACGGGTTTTCCCTGATCATTTCACTGGATTGCGGGATAAAATCAATTGAACTGGTAAAATATGCCGCCACTTTAAATATAGATTTCATAATATGCGATCACCATTTACCCGATGAGGAATTGCCCCCGGCAGTTGCTATCCTCAATACCAAACAACCCGGTTGCCCATACCCGTTTAAAGAACTTTGCGGATGCGGGGTAGGCATTAAACTTATCCAGGCGCTTTGCACCCGGTTAGAATTTCCTGATGAACGATGGACGCGCTTTCTTGACCTGGCGGCCATAGCTATTGCGGCCGACATTGTTCCCATAACCGGCGAAAACAGGATTTTGACCTTTTTTGGGCTGCAAAAAGTAAATACCAACCCATCAACCGGTGTAAAAGCTTTGATGAAGCTGGCCGAAATGGAGGGGCAAATCCATGTAAACAACCTGGTATTTGTAATTGCCCCGAGGGTAAATGCTGCAGGCAGGATGGATGATGCCAGGAAAGCCGTTCAATTGTTTATTGCTGAAGACGAAGATGAGGCAATGGGACTTGCCGAACAATTGCATAGCGACAATACAGATCGCAGGGAGGTTGACCTGACCATTACCGAACAGGCATTTGCCATGATTGACAATAATGAGTTGTTGCGAAGCAGAAAATCAACCGTATTGCATAATTCGGGCTGGCACAAGGGCGTGGTTGGCATTGTGGCATCACGGCTGATAGAAAAATACTATCGCCCAACCATTATACTGACGGACAGTGGCGATAAAGTTGCTGGATCGGCGCGGAGTGTGCTTGGGTTTAATGTATATGAAGCTATCCATCAATGCAAAGACCTGCTGGAAAACTACGGTGGGCACTTTTATGCAGCCGGGCTTACCATGAGGAAGGAAAATATGGAAGCTTTCAGCGACCGGTTTGAAGAAGTTGTGTCCTCCTCCATTACCGATGAAATGATGGTGCCTGAAATTACGATTGATACCATCATCACTTTCAAAGATATTACCCGGAAGTTTTACGACATACTTTGCCAAATGGAACCATTCGGGCCTGAGAATATGCGACCTGTTTTTATGGCACGCAATGTATATGAAAGCGGGAAAAGCCGCATCGTAAAAGAATCTCATCTTAAATTCGAACTGGTTCAAAACGGCATAACGATGGAGGGAATCGGGTTTGGGCTGGCAGAAAAGTTTTCTTTATTAAGCCCCAACCAACCATTAGATATTGTTTTTACCCTTGATGAAAATGATTGGAACGGCGTTAAAAAGATCCAAATCCGGGTATTGGACCTCAGGCTGTCACAAACCTATCTGGATAACGGACATTGAAAAAATTTTTAGCATATTTAAAATATTTTTTCTACCTCGGCTGGAACTGGAACTTCCGGCTGGCATTCATTATTACCGGGCATGAAATAAGGGGTGAAAAAAAGTACGGAGTACAAACAACCGGCATTGATAAATTAACTACATCGGTAGCTGAAGACGACCGGGAACATGCCAGCATTTACCAGCCCATAAATTATTATGTGGCGGAATGGCTGTTCAGCCAGATTGAACCCGGTGAAATTGAGAATAACAGGTTCCTTGATGCGGGTTGCGGCAGAGGAAGGGTGTTGGCAATGGCCGCTTATCATGGTTTTAAACAGGTTACCGGGTTTGACATTTCACCCAAACTTTGTTATGAAGCCATTCAAACTGTAGATAACCTGATGGATGCCTATCCAGAAACTCATTTCGAAGTGCTACAGGAAGATGCGAAATACTACGACATTCCTGATGATACCGGGATCATCTTTCTGTTCAATCCTTTCGACAATGAGATCATGAAATATTTTGTGGCCGGCGTACAAAAAAGCATTGAGCGGAAGCCGCGGAAAATAAAGGTTTTATATGCCAACCCTGAATGCAGGCAAACCTGGGAAGATGCAGGTTTTGAAAAGGTTTCAGAAGTAAGAAAACTCAAATGGCTCCAGGGAATGGTTTTTACAAATAGACCCTGAAAACAAAAGCCGGGCAATATCACCCGGCTTCTGAAAAACATATTAATCTGAAATATTAAGCTTCAACGATGATGGAAGCTTTAGGCTGCTCCATCAGGTCAACGCTTCGGCTGATAAAATCAGTGAGGTCGCTGCCTTTCAGCATTCCCTGGCTCAGCAAGGCAAGGTCGAGCAGGTTGCGTACCAACTTTCCCTTTTTGGCTTCATCAGCTTCTTCCAAAATCTGGCCATGGATGGGATGGTTGCCATTCAAAGTAAAGTTCACTTCATCGGGCATGCTGGCATAAAAACCCATCATACCGCCACCGCCGCTTGCCTGTGCCATATCCTTCATACGCCTGCTCCATTCCGGCCTGGTCGCCACTACCGGTGCAGCTTCGGAGCTTAACCCTTTAACCTCTACCACTGCAGTAGAATTGGCTACTTTGGTCTTAAATAGATCAACCAATTGGTTTGCTTGTTCAAGCGTTAATACGCTATCGTTATTTTCATCTTTATCTACCAGGTTGTCGGCAATATCTGCATCCACCCTTACAAACTGAACCTTTTCAAGCTTCATTTCCATTTGGCCGATCCAACTTGCATCAATCAGGTCATTCAACTTAACTACATAATATCCTTTCGCCTTGGCTGCTTTAATGTAAGCATCCTGTTGCACCTCATCGGTAGTATAAATAATTACGGTCTTTTTATCTTTATTGGTCTGGAGGGTTTCAGCAGCCATCATATATTCATCGATGGTCATATACTTTCCGCCGGTTGCTTCATGTAAAACGCAGAATGATTTTGCCTTTTCATAAAACTTATCATCGGTAAGCATACCATATTTTACAAAGAGGCCAAGGCTTTCCCACTTGCTTTCAAAATCAGCACGATCGTTGCGGAAAATCTCTTCGAGCTTATCAGCCACTTTTTTAGTGATATGCGCGTTGATCTTCTTAACATTCGGATCACCCTGGAGGTAGCTGCGGCTTACATTCAAAGGAATATCGGGACTATCAATCACCCCATGCAATAGCATCAGGAACTCGGGCACAACATCCTTCACCTCATCGGTAACAAATACCTGGTTGCTGTACAGGTTTATTTTGTCCTTTTGAATTTCGTAGGAATGCTTGATTTTGGGAAAATATAAAATACCGGTGAGGTTAAACGGATAATCCACGTTCAGGTGAATCCAGAACAGCGGAGTTTCCGACATGGGATATAATTCCTTGTAAAAACCTTCATAATCCTCTTTGCTCAGTTCACTCGGCTTTTTGGTCCATGCCGGGTTTGTATTATTGATTGGTTTTGGTGCTACAGGCTCCTCACCGTCTTTAGGCTTTTCCTCTTTTGCATTTGCATCGCGGAAATAAATAGGTACGGGCAAAAACTTGCAGAATTTGGTTAGGATGCCACGAAGACGATATTCCTCGAGGAACTCTTCGCTTTCCTTATTTACATGAAGCCTGATCTCTGTTCCCCTTTCGGTTTTCTCCGTGGTATTTTCAAGAATATACTCCGGGCTGCCGTCACATTCCCAACGAACAGCTTCGGCGCCATCACGCCAGCTTTTAGTGAAAACCTCCACTTTATCGGCAATCATGAATGAGCTGTAAAAACCAAGCCCGAAATGCCCGATAATATTGTTTTCATTTTGCCCCTTGTATTTGGCCAAAAATTCCTCGGCACTGCTAAAAGCTACCTGGTTAAGGTACTTATCAACCTCTTCGCCGGTCATGCCAATACCCTGGTCAATAATACTGATGGTTTTCTTTTTTGCATCCAAAACCACTTCAATTTTAGGTTCTCCAACTTCGCCTTTGTACTCCCCTACTCCTGAAAGTGTACGGAGTTTTTGAGTAGCATCCACAGCATTACTAACCAATTCGCGAACGAAGATTTCGTGATCGCTGTACAAAAACTTTTTAATGATCGGAAAGATGTTCTCAGTCTGAACCCTGATGCTTCCTGTTGCCATAAGCTTCTATTATTTAATTAAATGATGTTGGTTATTTGGTTCGGCATGTCCAAAATTCAGGCCATATTCTGGTAAACTGCCAAATTTTCGGACAAAAAAGAACTCCCGTTCAGATTGGCAGTCCGAACGGGAGTTTATTAAAATACGTGGTTAATTATCAACCCATTATCTATTGCCCCTGGGCTAAACTATAAGCTTTTTTATCGCCCCAACTATTCAGCAATTCAAGTGAACATATCTTAAAGTCACCGCTCAAACTAACGTACAGCCCTATTACATCCTGCTGGTTCAGCGGTTCAAGGCCAATGCTTTCAAAACGAACGCCGTACATATTAATGAGGTTGGTAAACCGGCTTCCCGATGGCCAAACCTGTGTACCGCGGTTGCTGATAGACAACAAATCAAACTTTACCCCCCCGTGACGCTTACATTTAGTAGCAATAAATTCAGGTTGCTCATTGCATTCAATAAACATATCCACCCCCACAATCTTCTCGTTTTCAAGCTCTTCGGAAACCATCATGGGGTTTTCATCGAGCATCATCACCGTACAATAAGTAGGCTGATCAATTTGCATCGGTTTGGGGTTCATGGAAGGTTGCTTGCCCAAATTGGCCACTATGGTTTCTGCAAACTTTGTAGTGTTTACCGATGGAATGGACTTATCGCCAAAATCACCGGTATGTGTCCCCTGTTCAAGCGTGTACAATAACGCATTTTCAATATTGGCCGCACTTTCCAGCAGTCCGAGATGGCGAAGCATACCAATGCCACTCAGTAAAAGCGCGGTAGGATTGGCCACATTTTTACCCGCAATATCAGGAGCGGTACCATGCACAGCCTCAAATATGCTGATATGATCGCCAATATTAGCACTTGGTGCAAACCCAAGGCCACCCACAAGCCCGGCACAAAGATCGCTTACAATATCGCCCTGCAGGTTTGTAAGTACCACAGTATCAAACAGATCGGGGCGGGTAACCAGTTTCATGCAAAGGTCATCCACAATTACATCATCGGCCTGCAATTCAGGAAACTCACGTGCTACTTCGTAAAATGATTCAAGAAAAAGCCCATCGGTCAGCTTCATGATATTGGCCTTGTGACCGCAGGTAATGCGGCGCGCGCCTTTTTGACGGGCCATTTCAAAAGCATATTTAATGACCTGCTTGCTACCGGGGCGGGTAATAAAGCGGCGGCTAAGCGCCACATCATGCGTAAGCATGTGCTCTATGCCACCGTATGTATCCTCAATATTTTCGCGAACAATGGTAATATCAATGGGTATTCCGGCCTTGCTGAATACAGTTTCAACCCCATGCAGGGTTTGAAAAGTGCGCTTATTGGCATAGGTGTTCCAGGTTTTCCGCGCGGTAACATTGATACTTTTTACCCCCTTTCCTTTCGGCGTTTCCATGGGCCCTTTAAACAGGATGCCCAATTTCTCAATCGTTTCTGTGGCTTCGGGGGTCATTCCTGTTGGGTATCCCTTGTCGAAAACCCATTTCCCCATATCCACCACATTATATTCCAGCGGCACACCAGCCGACTGAAAGATGCTGATCACCGCATCCATGATTTCGGGGCCTATACCATCCCCCTTGGCAACGGCAATATTTATCATGATCTATATATTTTAAGTTGGAAAATTTGCCTGAGAAGGCGGTGCAAAGGTAGGGCCGGTACGATTGGAAATAGCCGCTACTAAAAAAATATTGTTGAATATTATTCAGTTTAATAATGGTCTCATCCACAAACTATTAAAGAAAAGACCAGATTAACTTAATTTCGTACCCTTCGCTAAAACAGGTATGCAATCACAAACAACACAAGGGGTTGAGGTTACGGTAGAGACTTTTTACCAGCATGAGCAAAGTCAGCCGTACCAGCATGAGCATATGTTTGCCTACCGGATAACGCTTGAAAACCATAACGCTTTTACTATTCAGTTGCTCCGCAGGCAGTGGTATATTTTTGACAGCAACGGCGATTACCGGCAGGTAGAAGGGGAAGGTGTGGTAGGCCAGCAACCTGTACTGAAACCCGGCGAAACTTATCAATATGTAAGCGGCTGCAACCTGAAAAGCGAAATGGGTAAAATGTGGGGGTTTTACACTTTTGCCGACCTTTCCACCAAAAAAACATTCAGGGCCGATATTCCTGATTTTCAGATGATTGCCCCCATGAAATTATCATAGGGTGCCCAAATTCCAAATTCCATTGAGGGTTAGCAACCTACTAATATGCTCACTTACCTCCTAACCCCCATTCCCTCATTCACCTCCCTGCTCTTTCCACAACTCCGCAAAATTTTTCGGTGCAAACTCCAGCGGTGCATGTCCGTTGGTCCAGGCGCTGAAAACTTTGTTCACTACCCAATTCTTGGTTTTGGCGCCGGCTAAACCCATAAGCGGTTTGTTGAGCATAGCAGCCTTCCACCCCTTCCAGGCAAGCCTTTCGGCAAGGCTGCTTTCGCCCGAGGCCACCGCTTCCTGCCGGTTATCGAGCAACAGTTCGTGCAGGTTGATGCGTACCGGGCAAACCGCAGTACAGTTTCCGCAAAGCGAACTGGCATAGCTCAGGTGCTTGTAATCGTGCATGCCTTTCAGCCAGGGCGTGATCACTTTTCCAATGGGGCCGCTGTAGGTGGTTTCGTAGCTGTGACCGCCAATGTTTTTATATACAGGGCAGGCATTCAGGCAACTGCCGCAACGGATGCAATACAGCGCTTCGCGGCTGGCAGCATGTTGCAGCAATTCGGTACGGCCATTGTCGAGCAATATCACATACATTTCTTCGGGGCCGTCGGTTTCGCCGGGTTGACGCGGTCCGCTAACAATGCTATTGTACACCGTTACCTGCTGACCGGTACCATAGGTTGACAGCAGCGGCCAGAAAAGTTGAAGGTTGCTGATGGATGGAATTACCTTTTCGATACCGGCAATTACAATATGCACTTTGGGAAAGGCGCAGCTCAACCGGCCATTGCCTTCGTTTTCGGTGATGCAGATGGAACCGGTGTCGGCCAGTAAAAAATTGGCGCCCGTTACACCCACTTCGGCCTGCACATATTTGGTACGCAGCTTTTGCCGTGCCACTTTGGTAAGTTGTTCGGGAGTTAAATTTGGATCTGTGCCAAGGTGTTTGGCAAAAACCCGCGCCACATCTTCCTTGCTTTTGTGCATGGCCGGGGTTACAATATGGTAGGGGCTTTCGCCGTCAAGCTGCTGTATGTATTCGCCAAGATCGGTTTCAATGCTGGCGATACTGTTTTTTTCCAAAAAAGCATTCAGATGAATTTCTTCGGTCACCATGCTTTTGCTTTTTACGAGGGTCTTGCAGTTTACCCGTTGGCATATGGAGAGTACTTCGGCAAGCGCCTGTTCTGCATTTTCGGCCCAGATCACTTTTCCTCCTCTTGCCGTAAGCTTTTCCTCAAACTGGAGCAGGTTTTTATCGAGGTTTTCAATGCCCTGCCATTTCAGGTTTTTGGCAACCATGCGCGCCCTTTCCAGGTCGGCAAACTGTAGTTTACCTTTTGGAACAGCGGCATTGTATTTACCAATATTAAAATTGATCTTCCTCCGGTGTTCAATATCGGGCGATTTTACCGTACTGCGGGCAATAAAGGAGGAGGCGGTGGACATGTTTTTTTGTTTTTTGTTTATGGTTTGTTGTTTATGGTTTATGGTTTTTTATTTATTGTTGGTTTGGGAATTGAGTATAATGTTTGGGTTTGAAGCCTTCCCTGACAAGAATTAGACCCAAACAAAAACCCACACACGCACTAACAATAAATACTAAACAACAAACAAAAGAAATCAATGGTGACCCTTATCGCCTTCGTGCTGACGCATTTGGTACTGAAGACTAATAATGCTCAGAATGCTAAAGGTGACCATTCCAAGAATACTGAGAACAATGGCCCAGGCTTGTCCGTAATCAAGGCTTTTTATAAAAAGCATGAAACAAACGATGGTTATCAGGATGGTTGTGGCAAAAAATGGGAACTTCATAGGAGGCCTGTTTTATCAGATTAGTATTGGTGCAAAAATAGCGGGAACAAACATAAAAATGGGGAAGTGTTGGTCACTCCCCCATGATTTCTGCCGATTTTTTATAATGCCTTGGCGGCGTCCCGTCCATTTTTACAATTTTCGGCGTGAATTTACCCACCACATCCACCAGGTTTTGCTGGCTTTGCATCACCGTTTCAATGTTCTTGTAGGCAAAAGGCGCTTCATCCAGCCCCGCACCCAACAGTTTTACCCCATGCTTTTTCAATTCATCTTTCAGCATGGCCTGGGTAATGCTTTGCATAGCTTTGGTCCGGCTCATTTTTCGCCCGGCCCCATGCGAGGCGGAAAACACGGATGCTTCGAGCCCCTTTCCTTTTACGATATAGCCGGGTGCGGTCATGCTTCCCGGGATAATACCCAGCAAATCCTTGCCCGCCGGGGTAGCGCCTTTCCGGTGAACAATTACCTCACTGCCCTCCCAGGTTTCCTTCCAGGCAAAATTGTGGTGGTTCTCCACCATTCGCAAGGGCTTTTGGCCCAATTGCTTTGCAATTCGCGCATGAATCACATGGTGGCAGGCCGAGGCGTAATCACCTGCCAGGTTCATGGCCATCCAGTATTCCCGACCCGCATCTTCGTCAAGGTTCAGCCAGGCCAGGTTGGAGGCTTCGCCCGGCAAACGCCGTAGTTTTTTAGCCAGCAGGGTATAATGCTGCGCAATATTGGCGCCCAAGGCCCGCGAACCTGAATGGGTAAGCAAACCAACGTAAGTGCCAGGCTCCAAACCCAATACCGCATCCTTCTCCCCAATTTCCACCAGTCCAAACTCGGCAAAATGGTTTCCCGAACCCGAAGTACCCAACTGTTTCCACGCCCTCCCATGCAGGTTTTTCAGCAAAGGCAGTTCATAAAATTCGGGGCGTTCCATTATTTCATGGTCTTCGGCCTGATCAAATTGTTTACCACTTCCAAACAAAGTAGCTTCCAGCAATTCACGG